>NC_013665.1:1527500-2242567 GCF_000011005.1 Methanocella paludicola SANAE | reverse complement strand
GGCGGCCATGGTCCGGGAGCTGGGCAAGGCGGAGAGGGGCAAGATCCTCTTCATCGCCCCGCTCAGGGCTTTGACGAACGAGAAGGAATCGGAGTGGAAGCGAGTGCTGTCCACGCTCGGGTTCAAGGTCTACGTGGTCACGGGCGAGCGGGAGCTCTACCCGTCCGAGGCCAGGTCGGCCGACGTGATCATCACGACCCCCGAGAAGTGGGACTCCGCCACGAGAAAATACCTTCAGGAACGCTACTCCTTCGTACGGGACGTGGCGCTCGTGATCGTGGACGAAGTGCACTTACTGGATTCGGACAGCAGGGGAGGCACCCTGGAGGCCGTGATCAGCCGCATGCGGCGTATCAGCGCCCAATATAACAAAATGCTGAGGACCGTCGCATTGAGCGCCACCATGCCCAACATCAAGGACGTGGCACGGTGGATCGGAGCGCCTCCCGAGAACGTCCTCGAGTTCGACGTCTCCTACCGGCCCGTCGACCTCGAGACGGACGTCCTCCCCTACTACCCGAAATCGAACGACTTCCTGAACAAGTACGTCCGGCTCTACAAGGCCTTCGACCTCATCAGGGGCGAGCTGGGCGACGGCCACCAGGCGCTGATCTTCGTCTCGACGCGCCAGGACACGCAGCAGGCGGCCGAGAAGCTGTGCGAGATCGTACGTAAGAACTATCCGTACATGCTTCAGCCCTTCGAGGCAATAAAGCTTCAGGAGCTAAGGAATAAGGCCTCTAGCTCGAAGCTTAAGTCGTGCCTGCCCTGCGCGATCGCCTTCCACCACGCGGGCCTTTCTGCGGAAGACAAGGCCCTCGTAGAGGCGGCATTTAGGGAAGGCCTAATACGTATCCTGGTCTCGACCTCCACGCTGGCCTGGGGAGTGAACCTTCCGGCGAGGGTAGTGGTCATAAGGGACATCGAGATGTACGACCCCATCCAGGGAAATAAGGACATCAGCCCCATCGACCTGCTCCAGATGCTTGGCAGGGCCGGGCGGCCGGGCTACGATACGCTCGGCAAAGGCTACGTTATCGTTCCAAACGACCGGGCCGCGGAATACCGTGCGCTCCTGAAGAACGGCAAAGCTATCGAGTCCATGATGGAGCACAGCCTGGCCGAGCACCTGAACGCCGAGATCGCCGTGGGCATGGTGAAGAGCGCCGCCGACGCGGCCGACTGGATAAAGACAACCTTCTATTACGTCCGGTCGGAGGGCCGCCTGAACGTGGAAGCCCTCGCCGGCACGAAGGTCAAATACCTTCTGCGTAACGGCTTCGTCCGGGAGGGCTCGGGCGTGCTCACGCCCACTCCCCTGGGAACGATCACCTCGGACTTCTACCTGAAGCTGGAGACGGCCTTATTATTCAGGGAGCAGGCCATGAAGGGCACGCTAAGCACGGAAGATGTGCTTGATATCGTCGCGAGGGCCACCGAGTTCAGCGACGTGGCCACGAGGCCCGGCGAGGCGTCCTCACTAAAGGCGCTGGGCATCGAGGCGGGCCCCGGCGGAATGGCAAAGGTCAGGGCCATCCTGGCCGGCCTCATCGGCCGTACTCTGCCCGACGAGCTAAAGTCGGACGCCTGGGCCATCAAGCAGAACGCCTCCCGCCTTTTGAGCGCGTTCTCCCGCTTCTGCGAGGAGTTCTCGGGCGAGACGCTCTCCAGAAAAGTGAAGATGGTCTCGCTCCAGATCGACAAGGGCATTCCAGAAGAGGCCGTCGAGCTCGCGTCCATCGAGGGCGTGGGCGAGAGGAGCCTTGAGCTGCTCGTTAATGGCGGCATACGCTCTCTCCGTGATGCCGCCGATAAGAAGCCCGAAGACCTGATCCGGCTTGGTATCCGCGCCCCCGTTGCCATTAGTATCGTGGAGGCCGCCCGTAAGGTGCCCAAAGCCGAGGCGGACCTGTCCGGTATCCCGGGCAGCGCCCCATCGGGCTCCGTCAACGCTTCCATCACGGTCCGCAATATAGGGGCGGATGGTAAGCTGGCCATATCGATAAGGGCCGGCGGGCAGAGCGTAAGGAGCGAGCGCTTATACTTAGGCCGGGACAGCTCGAGGAGCCTGCCCTTCGAAGTCCAAATAACCGATGACATGCCAGTCCAGATCACGGTAGATTACGTGGATACGATGCTGCCTGCGGATGAATGGAAAACGACCATAAAGCTGGAACGGCCTGCTGTAAAGGCCGAACCGGAAAAAACGGCAAAAAACGTCCGAAAGGAGGTATTCGAATTGACACCGGGAAAATATTATGTCATCGCGGGCGAGGCCGGAGTGGAGTACGCGGGAAGGACCAGCGACTCCTACCACGGCAGCGTCGTCGTATTGATCAAGCCCGACTCCTCGGTCGTAGTGCACGCCGATAAAGGCGTCTACCCGAGGAATTATATGGGCAGGGCGCACATCATCCAGGTCAACGAGGGCAGCGGCATGAGGATCAGCGCCGAGAACAACGGCGAAAGGCTTTCCGTATCGTTCACGAGCGTCGGGATGTTCCAGGCACCGTTCGACGCTGGCACTACGGATATGGCGACAGCGCCCGCCAGGGCCGCTCCTCAGGTCAGCGAACCTGTTTTTTCCGAAGAGGACCGTGCGCTGGAGAAGGCGCTGAGGGACGCCCGGAGGGCGAAGGCCGTGGAAATGAAGGTGCCCCCGTACACGATCTTCCAGGACAAGACCATCTACGACCTGATCGCGAAGAAGCCTAAGACAAAGGGGGAGCTGCGGGGCGTTTACGGCATCGGCGAGGCCAAGGCTGAAAAATACGGCGACCTCATACTGGGCGTACTATCCGGGAAAGCGTTTATTAAAGAGTAAGAATAAAAGCATGATTATGGTGTCCCTTGGGGACACTAGCCCCGAAGGGGCAGGTCGTATGCATATGAATAGAATTATTAAAGCGATGATCGTTTCGTGTATGGTGCTCCTGATATTAGCGGCAGGTTTCTCTGCTATGGCGGCTAAGCCAGCCTATACTGGCCTGAAGTGCCCGCCCGCAGTGGACGGTAAGACGGGCGCCGTCACGGGCCGTGTGACGACCGCGATAAACGCCACCGGCATGGGCAACGCTTATGTCGCCATCGTTAACGCCTCGAACGTCAGCGAGGAGTACTTCAACACCACGTCCGACGCCTATGGCTACTACCAGTTCCTGGGCGTGAACGCGACCTATAATGCCACTAACGCTTCAGACGTCGGCCCCAACGGGCCCACGCCGTATAAGATCTACGCATATCATCCCGTTTACGGCGATGGCTACTCCGCGGCATTCGGCGTCGACGCTTCCGGCGGCTCCCCGTCGGGCGGTGGTGTGCCGCCAATAACGGTCACTTCCACGCCTACCGCGGTGGCGACTCCCGTGTCGACGCCTGTGGCTTCGCCTGTAGTTACGCCGGCTGGTACTCCTGTGCCCACGCCGCTCGCTACGGGAACTATGCTGCCTCCGACCGCGACCCCTCAGCCGACGCCTTATGTGATCCCGCAGGTGTTGTCGCTGCTGGCCGCCGGGTGTGTTGCGGCGTGGATGGTCTCCCGGCGCAAGGAAAATTAGTACTTTAATTTTTTCTTCTCAATTTTTATAGTCGTTAACATATTTACTTTATCTAACAGATGCTTGGTTCCGTATAGCTCTCACTACAAAGTACAGTAGTTCCGAGCTTACTCTGTACATGTTTGCATAATTATTGCCTCATTGTGTAAAGCCTATTTTTTTAAGGCACTGAGCATACAGAGGCACTATTTTCACCACAATGGCACTAAGCGCACGGAGTTTCACAAAGTCTTTTTTAAATGTGAGTCACAAAGTCCACAGAGATGGCTTTTTGGGTTAATAGGGCACAAAGGGGACAATGACACGATGGCAAAAAATTCTCTTGTTCATTCCGTTGTGCCATTGTTTCCTTTGTGCCCTAAAGACAATGAACCGGTCTTTGTGACCTCTGTCCCTCCATCTAAAAAAAAGTCTTAGTGAGCCTTTGTGAACTCAGTGCCATTGTGGTGAGAATAGTGCCTCTGTACGCTTAGTGCCTCAAACAATAGCAAGCGCTAATGATACTAACACGTAACTACTGGCCATTGTGGTAAAAAATCAAACGGCTGTACTAGTAAATAAAGAGAAAATAATACAATTGCAGGCTAGAAAGCGATATTTAATGTCTAAAAGATGCTGGGCAGCGGCAGCGAGGGCAGATAACCCATGAACGACAGGTAATAGAACCCGACCAGCAGCAGCACGACGCCGGCGACCTTACGTAGTGGCATCGAATACTTCGAGATATCCCGGAGCTTATCGGACACCAGGTTGGACGAGTACGCGACGATGAGCATGGGTATGGCCAGGCCCAGCGAGTACGTCAGCAACAGGGAAGCGCCATACATCACGGTACCGTGCTGGGCGACGATGGTCAGGATGGACGCCAGCATGGGGCCGACACAGGGTATCCACACGATGCCCAGGCTCGCCCCGAGCAGTAAGCCCCCTAAAAGGCCTTCGCTATCCATATTAGGCCTCGCGACCCGCGAGAGCGGAAGGCGCTGCCAGATACGTAACAAAATTTCCTCGACAGTCGGGGAAAGGATATACAATCCCATGAAAATGATAAGGATGCCCGAAGCGATCTTGATGTAGTCCATATAGTCGATCAGGAAAGCCCCGAAAACGGAGGAGATGACGCCCATCAGGGTAAATGACGCGGCGAGCCCTAAGACGATGGCCAGTGGCGTGAGCTTGCTCTTCTCGGTCGAATAGGCCATGACGCCCGGCAATAAAGGCAGCACGCAGGGCGACGCAATGCTTACGACTCCGGCAAGCAATGCCCCGGCAAAGGTTACGATCTCCAAATTCCATCCTCGCTATACTCTGTTTATCAGGTCACCAATCACTCTGCCGTTTTTGGTTTATATCCTTTCTGTAAACTTGTATATATAATTTCACGTTATAGGTAAAAAGTTTAGATTTTTTACCCTAATATTTTCTCAATTTATTACCGTATTTTCAGCGCCGGCAGTTATGAGATATTGCAAAACTTAGCTCTCTCGTTGCAGGTATTAATAATTGCCTTTGTTAATGGCCGTAAAATAAGTCAAAGGACAAAAATAAAGCAGGCTATCCGGCGAGTAAGCATACCTTGCTAGAAGCGGCTGAACGGCGGATAGCACGCTAAGGCCGCTCTCGCCGGTATCGGGAAACTGGATATTCACGTGCGTTTCTGCAGGGCCGCATCCAGCGCCGGCTTCAGGTCTTCCTTCTGGGTTAGCCCGACGAACCTCGACGCAGAGACGCTGTCCGATGCCGCGCCGTTCCTGCCAATGTAGGTGTACTTGCCGTCCGACTTCGAGGCGATCACGCTCATCTGGGGAACGCCCGTCACCTGGAACGACTTCGCCAGGTCGCGGTTCTCCATGGCGTCCACGAAGAAGAAGGTGATCTTACCTGAATAATCGCTCGCCAGGGCCTGTGAGATCGGCCTCTGCTCCTTGCAGTAGTGGCACGCTTCCGTCTCGAACTCGACGAATACGGGCCCTTTCGCCAGCGCCGCGTCGATGTCGCTCATGGACACTTTAGCCTGGGTCACGGGCTGCTGCATTTGCTGCGCAAAGCAATGAGTGCCGCCCAGCACCGCCGCACATGCTATGAGGGCCGCGATGGCCGTTATGTATATCCTGTTCGCTGTCATCACGCGCATTTTTACTGTCGGTTTAAAATGTCTTTGTGCCAGAAACTGAGGTTGTTGGTCGATTTAACGTCTACTTTTTGTTAGTTTGCCTATATTTGGTGCTTATTTTGAATTTTAGTGCTTTTTTAGGCTTTGTATGTCGTTTAGGCGTCTGAAGTAGCCGTGTAATTGCTTCTACCATGTATTGAGAATATCCCGGAATTCCCTGAGCTCCGGGAACTCCAGCACTTCGTCGTCCGCCGTGATGACGGGCTTGAACCGGCCTATATCGCTTTCTCGTATAAAAGGTGACATGAAGTCCCAGGAGTCCATGCCGTTGATGGTGGTCCCTGCGCATAACGGATTAAACGCCGGCAGGACGAGGATGTCTTTGCCGTTCCAGACTTTTTCGCCGTACAGGAAGCAGGGCTCTTTTTTTAGCTCGATGTCCAGGGTCGGGTGGTCGTGGCCGATGACGATGAGCTTTACGTCGTTTTCTTTAGCCTTTTTCGGCACGCAATCGCCATGCGTGAAGAGAATGCCGTCCTTGAAATAGAAGTCGGCCGGGGCGATGTCCGTGCCTTCGAGGGCCGTATCCACCATCTTGTCGTGGGAGCCCGTGAGGACGACGACTTCGTCCACCGATGAGAAAAGTTCCAGGGTGATGCGGTCGAAGGACTTCTTCGTGTTGCGCCGGAGTCGGCCGAACTCGTGGAGCACGTCGCCGTCCAGCACGAGCGTCTTTGGCTCGAACTTTTTGATGACGCCTCTGAAGCGCTCCAGAAGCTCACGCTCTTCCTCCAGCGGCATCGCGAAGCCCTCCGCCTGGATGGCGTCCTCGATGCCGATGTGGATGTCGGCACAGGCGCAGGTGCCGATATCGGGGAAATAGGCAGCGTTCCGGTAATAGTCGACTTTCATTTTGCTTTCCCTATCTTCGCCAGGACTCGCTTGTGGAACTCTTTGAGGAGCGAGTTCTTATCCTCGGCCAGTACCACGTCCGACGCCGACAGCGAGGCGATGCCGAAGGCGAGCGGGCTCGGCGACTCTACGCCGATGAGGTCGACCTCGATCTCGCCGCTCTTTATTCCACGGACGATATCCTGGATGTGGTCGATCTCGAGCTTGTCCTCGATTATTTCCCGGTACGACTCTTCGAGCACTGAAAAGTTCTCGAGCTTGTGAGCATAGGATAGCATCATGTCGGCCGATACCTGCTGGCGTCTCGCGCTCTTCTGGTGTCCCTTGTAGTTCCTCAGTATCATGAGGGAGCGGGTGGCGTTGATGCGGAACATGCGCTTGAGAAGCTGGCTTTCCTCCAGCGAATACCGGAGCAGCTCCTTTGCCAGGCTCTCGTCCAGCGACGTCAGGTATTCCACGATGTCCAGCTTCTTCGAGAGCGGCACCGAGAGGAAGAACCCGTGGTCGCTCACCGAGAGCGTCACGTTGCTCGTCCTCTCCCTGGATACTATGTACGCCATGATGCGGCTCAGGCCGTCGTTGAAGGGCCTGCCGTAGAG
Organism: Methanocella paludicola SANAE; assembly: GCF_000011005.1. Taxonomy (NCBI): domain Archaea; kingdom Methanobacteriati; phylum Methanobacteriota; class Methanomicrobia; order Methanocellales; family Methanocellaceae; genus Methanocella; species Methanocella paludicola. The sequence continues at coordinate 2,235,386 of NC_013665.1, read as the reverse complement.
CGAGTGGAAATAGTAATAGCGCCGGTAGTGCTCCTTGTCCAGGTGTTCCTCGATGACGAACCTGTGCCTTGTGGATATCGACTCGGCTCTCGAGTAGCGCACCTGCTCGTCGAAGATCTGGTAGATGCTCGCCGCAGAGTTCTCGTCGATGGGATAATTTTCTAGCAGCCACTTGTAAGTGCTGCGGTCCCCCGTGCGCTTCGCCATGTTCTCCTTGAAGTCCAGGAGGTGGAGCGCCAGGTCGAAGGACAGTGGCAGCCTCTCAGAAAACCAGGAAGGCACTGTGGGCCGGCTGCTCGACGGGTCGACGTAGACCTTGCTGCCCCGGCGATACAGGAATTCGTAAAACTTGCCCCCGAGGACGAACACGTCGCCCTTCTGGAGCTTTTCCAGGTACTGCTCGTCGAGGCTTCCAACCCATCCGTGGTCGGACCTCGTGATCACGTCACACTTAAACTCATCGGGAATAACACCGATGTTCGTGTAATAGATCATCCGCGCAAGCTTGCCCCGGCGGCCGATCTTGTTCGTTTCCGGGTCATACCATATCTTGCCGTAGATGTTCTTCTCCTCCATGCCCGGGAGGGCGCCGGCAAGATAATCTATAACGCTCATGAAGTCCGGGTCGGTCAAATTACGATAACAGTAGCAGCGCCGGATGATCTTTTTGACCCTTTCGATGTCCATGGGCTCGTTGATGGCCATGCCGAAGATGTGCTGCGTCAGAACGTCCAGGCAGTTCTCGGGGACGTGGACGCCGTCGATGAAACCGTCCTGCGCCTTCTTCAGCATCACGGCGCACTCGATGAGCTCGTCCCTGTCCAGCGCTATGACCCTGCCTTTGACGGTCTGGCCCAGCCTGTGGCCCGCGCGGCCTATGCGCTGCAACAGTGCCGACACCGACTTCGGCGAGCCCACCTGGATGACCATGTCCAGGTAAGGCATGTCGATGCCTAATTCTAACGAAGTCGAGGATGTGACGACCTTTACCTTGCCCGTTTTTAGCTTTTCTTCGATGTCGAGGCGGCCATCCTTGCCCAGGGAGCCGTGGTGACAGCCAGTATTTTCTTCGTTATAGAACTCGGGATAGGCCTTGCGTAAGTGGTATAATATGCGCTCGGCCCCGCTTCTCGTGTTGGTGAAGACCAGCGTATTTTGATGTTCCTGCACCAGGCCGTGGATCATCTCGTAGAGCTCTCGGTTGACCACTTGAGAAGAGGCATTGATGAGGTCCGGGACCGGGCATAGGAGTTTTAATTCGTAATCGCGGACGAAGCGCGTATCGACGATGCTGACCTCGCGGTCGACGCCGTCCACGTTGCCGCCCAGGAACCGGGCGATCATGTCGAGCGGCTCCACGGTGGCGCTACAGCCGATGCGGATGAACGGGGCCTTCACGATCTCCTCGAGCCTTTCCAGGCCCAGGGACAGGAAGACGCCCCGCTTGGTGTCGGCCATGGAGTGGATCTCGTCCACGATGACCCAGCGCACAGTCCGTAGCTTTTCGGCGAACTTCGGCGAATTTAAAAGGATCGCTAACGTCTCTGGCGTCGTATTAAGGATGTGCGGCGTCTTCCGGAGCATCGAAGCCCGCTCATCGGTGGCCGTGTCGCCATGCCGGATGGCATGGCGTATGAGGATCTCCTCGCCATACTCCTTGCTGATGGCGGTGAGCGGCTCCTCTAAGTTTTTATGGATGTCGTTCGCCAGCGACTTCAGCGGGGAGATGTAAATGCAATAAACGCTATTCTCCAGCCCCTCCTCAGTGTTAGCTAATAAGAACAGCTCGTTGATGATGGCCGTAAAGGCCGATAATGTCTTCCCGGAGCCCGTCGGGCTGCAGATGAGGACGTTCCTGCCCTCGTGGATGAGCGGTATGGCCAGGCGCTGCGGAGGCGTGAAGTAGCCGCCATTGACGTCCTTGAGGCCGCCGAACTTGTCCTTCCACCACTTACGGACGGATGGCCTAAAAAGATTGAGTATCTCCTCATCCGTGTGCCTCAGAGTGGCGTAGCTGATGGAGGATGGAGGAGCGTAAGAGGTCTTATTTTTCCTTTTCGCTGTCATTCAAAAATACCCGTTTCTAATCGGCTGACTAATTCGGATGAACGTTTAAAAGCTTTCTCTGTGCGTACTGAATGTAATACATAATTTCACAGCGCGCAATCGATAGGCATTTGTCATTATAGAGTAATCCATTACTCACTATGCCCACGTATTCGCACTCCCGCCTGTCGGCCTACGAGAACTGTCCATTAAAGTACAGGTTCGCCTACGTCGACCGCGTGAAGCTGGAGCGGATGCCCGAGTCCATCGAGGCGTTCATGGGAAAGCGGGTGCACGAGACGCTGGAGAAGCTTTACTCCGACCGCATGCTTTCGAAGGAGGATACGATGGACGAGCTGCTGGACTTTTACGATGGCGTCTGGGGCAAGAACTGGAGCGACGATGTGCAGATCGTGCGCAAGGACCTGACGGTTGAGAATTATCACGAGACCGGCCGGCGATGCGTCGCCGATTATTACCGGCGCTATGCACCCTTCGATCAGGGCAGGACGCTCAAGCTGGAAGCCCCGGTCTACATCAACATCGATGGTTACAGGCTAATGGGCTACATCGACCGGCTTGACCTTACGGGCGACGGGCGCTACGAGATCCACGACTATAAGACGTCGAGGAGCCTCCCGGAACAGCAATATTTCGATGGCGACCGTCAGCTTGCTCTATACCAGATCGGTGTCCGCAACATGTGGAAGGATGCGGAGAAGGTGGACCTTGTCTGGCATTATCTTGTTTATGATAGGGAAATGCGGTCATGCCGGTCCCCGGAGTGCCTGGAAAGGCTGAAGGCCAGCGTCGTTGGCGTGATCCAGCAAATAGAGGCGGCCGAGAAGGAGTACGATTTCCCGGCCAGCGAGAGCGGTTTGTGTAACTGGTGCGAGTACCGGTCGCTCTGCCCGACGTGCAAGCACGAGGCCGCCGTCGGGAACCTGCCGGCGAACGAGTTCCTTGACGACGACGGCGTGAAGCTGGTCAACTACTACGCGAAGCTCTACGAGGAGAAAAAGGAGTACAACGAGCGCATGGACGCCCGGCTGGAGCTTTTGCGGGAAGCCATCATTGACTATGCGAAGCGCGAGGGAGTCGAGGTTATCCGGGGAAGCGACCGCAAGCTGAAGGTTAAAATAGAGACGAAGGCGAAGTTCCCCGGGAAGGGTGATGATGAACGGGAGGCGCTGGAGCTGCTGCTGAAAAGCGCCGGCGCCTGGGATAATCTGAGCACGCTGGATACGTTCGCGCTTGCCCGGGCCCTGAAAAATGATACTCTCGACCCTGCTTTGATCAGCAACCTGCGGAAGTTCATAACGACTGAGGAGTCGTGCCGTATAACGCTATCATACCTTAAAGGCGACGACGAATAGAACATATTTGTTTAATTGGCCTCCAAAAATTCGTGTCGATGCAATTTCTCGCTTAATCCTATGTCGTCCCGGAGTGGTCCAACCACAGGGGCACGGAGGGCAAAGAGTTTCACAGAGTTTTCTTAATAATGGAGACTCAGAGCGCCACGGAGACGGGTTTATAACTATCCTGGGGCACAGAGTCTAAAAATGTACTGGTGAGGATAAACCGGTTAATTGTTTATTGGTCAACCGAGCCTCTATCATCTCTGTGCCCCAGGATAGTCAATAAACCGGGCTCTGTGGCCTCTGTGCCTCAAATTATTAAATAAAAACTCTGTGAACTCCCGTGCGCTCGGTGCCCCTGTGGTTAAGGACACTCACAGACGGCATAACGGGAAAAGCATCAAGTTTTAAATTATGAGAATGGCATTTCTGTCAAACTAAGAAGCATGAGTCAATAAACATGAGCATCAATAGAAGGCGCCGGAAATTCTTAGATATAATAAAGCATACATGAAGGGTGTTATGATGGAGCCGGCTCTGGAACGCAAATTGTGGGACCTCAGGCGCATACTGACAGAGATGGGCAGCGTGCTCGTCGCCTTCTCGGGCGGCGTAGACTCATCCTTCCTCCTCAAGTGTGCAGTGGATACGCTCGGCACCCAAAAAGTGGCGGCAGCCACGGCCGTCTCCGAGATACTATCCCCCGAGGACTTCGACCTGGCAGAATCCATCGCGAAAGACCTCGGCGTAAGGCACGTCATCGTAACGTCCTCCGAGATGGAGAACGCCGAGTTCATCGCCAACACGCCCGAGCGCTGCTACGTCTGCAAAAAGGGCCGCTTCTCGAAACTCATAGAAGAAAAAGAAAAGCTGAGTCTGGCATACATCGCAGACGGCTCCAACCGGGACGACGAGGCCGATTACCGACCCGGCGAGAGGGCGATGAAGGAGCTAGGCATCCGCAGCCCGCTTCGGGAAGCACAATTATACAAATCAGAAATAAGGGAACTATCGAGGGAGATGGGCCTGCCCACATGGGGCCGCCCCTCCCAGGCCTGCATCGCCACGCGCATACCGTATGGCGAAGCCATTACGAAGGATAAGATACATATGGTCAGGGATGCGGAGCAGGCGCTGCACTGCTTCGGCTTTACACAGCTCAGGGTAAGGTACCATGGAGATCTCGCACGTATCGAAGTACCGGAAAAGGAGCTTTCAGACGCTATAAAATATAGGGCAGAGATCGTCGAGAAAGTAAAAAACGCCGGGTTCACTTATGTAGCCCTCGACCTGCAAGGTTTCCGAAGCGGCAGCATGAACGAAATACTGAAAGGGCGCTAAAATGAAGATCATCTACTTAGACTGCTTTTCGGGCATCAGCGGCGACATGTTCCTCGGGGCCATGGTCGACATGGGAATCCCTATAGATACGCTCGCCTCGGGACTCTACGGGCTGGGCCTCGACATACAGCTCAATATCAACAAAGTACGCAAGCACGGTATAGCGGGCACTAAAGTGGACGTGGTCATCCCCGATACGGCCCACGAAAGGCACCTCTCCGAGATCCTGGATATCATCGACGGCAGCGCCCTCGAGAGCGACATCAAGCAGACCGCGGGCAGGATATTCAGGCGTCTCGGGGAAGCGGAGGCAACCGTACACGGCATCGATATCGAAAAGGTCCACTTCCACGAAGTTGGAGCCCTCGACACGATAGCGGACGTCGTGGGCGCGGCTATTTGTTACAAAGCGTCGGGAGCAGAAACCCTGTATTCATCCCCGGTAAACGTAGGGAGCGGATTCGTAAAAACCTCTCACGGCCTCCTGCCGGTCCCCGCCCCTGCCACACTCGAATTACTAAAAGGGGCATCCATCTATTCCACGGGCATCCAGGCTGAGCTCGTCACGCCGACAGGCGCCGCCATCCTCGCCGAGCTATGTGCGGGATACGGCCCTATGCCCCACATGAAATCGGAAAAAACCGGCTATGGCGCCGGCACAAAAGACCTCGAGGCGCCCAACCTGCTACGGGCCGTCCTCGGGGAAAAAATACAGAAGGCCCATAAAGGCCACGCCTAGGCTTTTACATTCACAACGTCTTCCGAAGGCTCGCTCTTCTTGGAGATTATACGGGACAGCTCGTTCTGCACATATCCCGTAATATACGGGGTCAGGAACGGAATGGCCTCAGAGAGCAGCTTCGAGGCGAGTGAAGGCGCACGCTGCTCCTTGACCTCTACATGGGGCTGCACCGTGACCTCACGCTCGACGACCTTCGTCCTCGGGATAAGCACGTTAAGCAGGCTATACAGGACGAACCCGCCGGCAGCGGCAGCCGCGACAGTCAGGTACGGGTGCTCCCGTACGGTATCCGTGATAGGCCGGGCCATATCGGACGGGATATTCGTGATCGACGTTTTCAAGCCGTTAAAGGACGCGGCCAGCCGGGCCTCGGTGGCCTTCACGTCCTCTTCGGTAACGGCTTTTTTAGGTATTGGCAGCATCAGGCTGCCTCCGTCTTAGGCGTCTTAAGCACCAGCTTGCGGGCGAACATGAAATACGCGAGCCCCATGGCCAGCAGTAAAGACGCTACGCCGCAGATCAGCAGCGCCGTCCAGAGGGGTATGAGGGTCGAGACAAAGAGGATGACGCCGATGGTAATAGCGAGCGTGCCCGCGACGAGAAGCGAAGCGACCACGGAGATATAGATGACCTGCCTCAGGACAAAGTCAAGGGGGTCGAGTAGATAGTGTTGAATATACAGGTCGGTCTTCTGCCTCAGGTAGAGGTCGATGTTCTGCATCAGGCTCGAGAACTCGGCCTCCATCGAGGGCCTTTCCTGTCCCGCCGCGGCGTCGTCCGGCAACGTCACACCTCTAGTCGCGCCTGACCAGCAGCGCGCCGATGAGCAGGCCTGCGCCGGCCGCTATTGCGATGGACATGAAGGGGTGCTCTACGACGAAGTCATGCACCGGCTCGACTTTCTGGCCCATCTCGGCCTTTAGCTTATCGATCTTCACGCCGGTCTCGTTAAGGACGGCCTTGATGTCTTCGCCCTTCGCAGTCATGCTCATCTCTCTGAGCTTCCGCGCCGCTTCCTCCAGCGCGTCGGCGGTCTGGACCTTTACCTTTTCAGCGCTCCCGAATGTCGTGTCAACGGCACGTTCCACTTGCTGTTCCAAAATAAATCACCAAAAACAATTCATTTTACAATATAATAATGTTTCGTAATCGCATATGCGGCAAATGCTGGCTAAAAAATTTATTTTGAACGATAGACTTGCTCATTTAGCGTTTTTAACGTTATCCATCATTTCGTCAAGCGCCTGTGCCAGCGCCTTTTCGTTGCCGAACCCTTTTACGATATCTTCGAGGGCTGCGGGAGACTGGTTTTTCATCTCCCTGGCCATGGCCGTCATGTTGGGCACGGCCCGCACGATGTTGTCGACGATGGCCACTGTGGCCGTCCGGGCTGACCTGGACAGCGGATTTAAGTCTATGACAATGACTCTCTTTCCCATCTTGACAAGCGCCTCGCACCTGTCGCCGTCCTCCAGCGGGACGAGAACGACGTCCGCTGCGTAAATGCCTTTCGAGGCCGCTTTTGCCCTGTCGTGGGATAGTCCCGGTATGAGCTTGTCGGGATTATCGCCGTATACCGTGGAGGCTCCCTTCGATCTTAATAAATTGATGATCTTCCCGACCCTTTCCTCGGTGCGGTGGAACAGGTTCACCTCGAGCGGAGCGTCGAGCGCTTTTGAGAGCTCGCAGAGCTCCTCGGACACGAGTGCGGCAGCATTGCCGTTGACCGAAATAACAGGCCTGTTGGCCAGCAGCATCATAGCCACTGCTACCCTCTCCGCCTCTGCGGCAGAGCCCGTAGTACGCTCGCCAAGCAAATAATCGAAAGCCTCGCCACGGCCCTGCGCGATCAGGCCCTGCATGCTCGTGATGCCGTCCTTCACGCCCTTAACCAGTAGCTCCCTCGTCAATAGCGACTTGTAACGGGGATGATCCTCGGGAATGTCGGTCATGGTACGAACATAAATTGGGCATGTACTTAATTTTTTCGAATTTTACAACTTTGTGAGCCGGCTAGTCTTTCTCTCTTCAGCAATGTGCTCGTCCTTGCCGAAGGGATGTCCGCCGTACTCGTGCCTGAGCAGGGCGACAGCCCTGGCCCGGTCCAGCCCCGACCCCCGGGACTCGAACAGCTCCATGACCGCGAGTGCGATGAACGGTATGGAGATCTCCTTATCAGCGGCCAGCTCCACGAGCCAGTTCACCTCGCCCGTGTCCTCAGTATACGTCGGGATATCGCTGAAGCGCTTCTCTCTCAGGCCTCTAGCCATCAGCTCCACCAGCCATCCCCTTATCACCGAGCCATGCGACCAGTTCTCAAAGATCGCCTCCACGTCCAGATCATAGTCGCCATGCAGCAGCAGCTCGACGCCGTCGCCGATGCCATGGTTCATGACGAACTCGATACCGTTGTGGACGAGCTTTACGTAGTGGCCCGAGCCCGGAGGGCCCGTGTATAACAGGCCCCCTTCCACGGCCAGCGCCTTGAGCACGGGCTCGGCGATGAGGAATCCCTCCTTTTTACCGCCCACCATGAAGCAGGCGCCGTTACGGGCGCCTTCAACGCCCCCGCTGGTCCCGCAGTCCAGAAAATAGATGCCGTCCTTCGCCACCGCCTTTTCCCTCTCGACGGAATCCAGGTAGAAGGAGTTACCTCCGTCCATCACCACATCGCCTTTTGCCAGACACGGGACAAGGCTGTCGAGCACTTCATCCACCGTTTGGCCCGCGGGGACCGACAGGTAAATGACCCTTGGCTTCTTCAGGGCGGCGGCTAAAGCCACGTAATCTGCCTCCGTGAGGACGCCCTTCGACTCCATGTCCGGATGGCGGTGCTTCGAGTGGGCGACGACGTGCATGCCCTTTTCGGCCGCCTGCATGGCGAGGTGGCTGCCCATCTTCCCTAGGCCAACGATGCCCAGGCTTAGCTTCGTGTGTTCGTTTGACGTCAAGCGGTCATCTCCCGTAAATGCCTATAAGCTCCCCCTGCGCCAGGACGTGGCCGCTCATGGCTTTTAACAGGTCCTCCTTCGTGGCGCCGGGCCCAAGGCCGAGCATGGTATCGAGGGCGTAGACGTTAAACCGGTAATGATGCGGTTTCCCGGGCGGCGGGCACGGGCCGCCATAGCCGATCCTTCCGAAGTGGTTCTTACCCTGCAGCGTGCCGTCGTCGAGCCTCTCCAGGGCCGTGACATATTCTTCGAACCTGGCCACATTGTACGGAATGTTATATGCCACCCAGTGGGTGAACGTGCCGCCGGGAGCATCAGGGTCGTCCATGATCACCGCATACGACTCCGTGGCGGTCGGGCCTTTGCTCCAGTCCATGGGAGGCGATACGTCCTCCCCGTCACAGGTATATTTCGCCGGTATCCTGTCGCCATTAGCAAAAACAGGGCTCCGGACGTCCAGCTTCGCCGCCTGCGCTGTCCCGGGCCGCACGAGCATCACAAGGACAAGGAACGCCGCGGCCGCTTCCAGTAACTTTCGATCCATCGCCATACCTTCACTGAAAAAAAGCCGGATAAAAAGAGAAATATTTGCAATTAAAAAGGCGGGAGCAAACGCCCCCGGGCTGTTTTAGTAGAACTGCAGCGAGAACTCCTGGGGCGCGTTACCGGCTATGTACGCGTTACACAGGCCGCCAAACGGGCCTGTGCCGGCCGTATAGAAGCTGGTGGCGAACGTGTTGTCCTCCAGCGCCTGGCTGCCGCATTCCTGGTATGCGGCCTGATCGGCGGACGCAGGATACGCGCCGAAGGCTGACGGCATGAAGGCGCCAATGTCGAAACCGCCCGGCAGTGCAGGACAGGCCGGACCCAGCGGCGGCACCCACCCGGTGCCATAGGACGCGCCGTATGACGGCGCCGCGTATGCGTTAGCGGCCGCCGAGGCTGCGGCGCCCGAGCCGATCGTGGTCAGGTCGTGCACGTACGTGTTGAACACGGTCGGCCCGGACCCCAGGCCCGGGCCGGCCGTCACGGTCAGCGACGGTACGCTGAACGAGAACGCGGCGGTCGTAGAATATGCAAGAACGGGCAGGGTCAATGCCACAAAGATCAGGAAATATACCTTACTAAGCTTTATAATACAACACCCCCTCAATCACATGAGTTACTAAATCAATTAATGATAAATATATTAGTCAATGTTCGAGCGAAAAGGGTGGTTAACCATAAACAATAGCGCAGTAGGCTTGTTTTCTAAACTGTCAGGCAATTACTGGTAGTTATATGCCCCTTTCGTCCGCCCTCTTTTTGTATCTCTCGAAGACGGTCCTTCCCCGGTAGGTTATCTTGTAGACTCTGTGGTAGGGTATGCATGTTCCGGTGTTAAGCTCGAAGCAGAAGCCCCCCAGGTCTACGATATCCGCCCCGGATATGGCCTTCGAGTCCCCCGGGGCTCCCCGGTGCACATAAAAAACGGTCGCTTCGCCGATGCTCTCGCCCTCCTTCCACTTCAGGCGGTTAAGCACGTCCCGCGGGGTTACCATAATTGTAAGAAGACCTGGTAATAAAAATAATTGTTAGAAAGAAAAAGAGTTTTTTTATTCGCCCGCGAACTCCATCGGGTCCATCTCGCCCTTCAGGAACCCGATCGTCCTCCTGGCGGCCGACAGGCACGGGGCGCCGCCCACGAGCATGGCGACGAACAGGGCCTCCATGACCTCGTACTTGGTCGCGCCGTGGTACATCGCGGCCTTCGCGTGGACGTCGACGCACTTCTCACACTGGGCCTGTGCGGCCATGCACATGGCGATCAGGCGCTTGTTCTTCTCCGACATGGCGCCATCCTTGAGGATGACCTCGTCGAGCCTCGAGATCGTCTCGAACATCTCCGGGTCCGTGTCCTTGATGAGCTCCAGCAACTGGGGTACGTAGCCCATCTTCTTGGTAAATACCTCGAACTCTTTGTATGGCATGATTATCTCCTCTCTATCGCAATAGCTCACCGGTCAGCGAGCTGCTTGCTTAATTCGAAAATATGCAATAAACGTTTAAATCCTTAGTGGTTAAAATATAAATCTCACTGCAGCATGCTCAATCGATCCCCCGCATGCGGAACGGCTCCTCGAGCTCCTCGTAGTGGTACCTTAAGTCATCGGGCGTATGCCTGATCTCGACAACTTCGCCGCCGGGCGTTTTTTCGATATAACGCCTTTTTTTCCGGGGAGGAAAAGTCATGATAAGGACATTTATGCGTACGGTAAAATCGTTTTGCGATAACTTTAACGGATTTTGAGATAACTTATAGATGGGAGTATCCCGTGAACGAAATCATCCGTAACATTTACCTGCGCCGAGCCGTGAGGGATTATCTTCCGGCCGACGTGCCCGACGACATCATCCGTGAGCTCATCAAGGCCGGCACCTATGCCCCCAGCGCCATGAACAAGCAGCCCTGGCGGTTCGTGGTCGTTAAAGGCCGCGATACGATATCGCGTTTATCCGAACGGTCTAAAAAGCTTTGGCTGGATACGGTGGGAAGGAACAACGATCCGGCAATGTCCCGCATCGCCGATACGATGAGGTCGCCCGGCTTCAACATCTTTTATAATGCTCCGGTGCTCGTGCTGATCTTTGCCACGCCTGATGCCATGCGCCCCGAGTGCGAGTGCGCTCTGGCCGCCGAGAACATGATGCTCGCCGCGCGGTCTCTTGGGATCGGTAGTTGCTGGGTCGGGCTGGGGATGCCCCTGGGCTCTGACCCGATGTTCCTGGACGAGATGAAGGTGCCTGCCGACTACAGGCTTGTCGCTCCGCTCATCTTCGGCTATCCCGTCCGGGAGATGCAGACCGCCCCGCCCCGCAATGGCGACGTCATCCTGAACTGGGTGTCTTAGGGCCGCTGCTATCCGACATTTCCCCGATTTTTTGAGGCACTAAGCGTACAGAGCCACTATTTTCACCACAATGGCACGAAGCGCACCGAGTTTCACAAAGCTTTCTTTTAAATGTGAGTCACCAAGGCCACAGAGCAGGCTTTTTGGGTCAAGAGGCACAAAGGGGACAATGACACGATGGCAAAAAGTGTTCACATGTTCATTCCATTGTGCCATTGTATCCTTTGTGTCCTATCGTTAATGAACCGGGCTTTGTGACCTCTGTCCCTCACATTATAAAAAATCTTTGTGAAACTCCGTGCGCTTCGTGCCATTGTGGTGAGAATAGTGCCTCTGTCCGCTTAGTGTCTCAAAGATTGAAGTGGATCAATCACTGATTTATCGAAGAATAGATACCATATCCACGTTAGTTCTTTTCGGCCGCTCGTGGAGCCCCAGCCAGTACATGATCTCCTCCCTTTCAAGCGGGCTCACCCGAAAGTTCAGCTCAAGCTGGCGCAACAGCAGCCCGCACTCCCCGGGCTCTCCGAGCTCCAGGCAGTGGGCCACTTTAGAGGCATCGAACCGGAACCCGAGCACCTTGAGGGGGGCCAGGAAATTCTCGTGAAAATCCCGGTTATCCATGCGGCCGTTCAGCTTTACGTAAAGCCTGAACCCCTCTGTATCCAGCCATATGGAGATGCTTGCCGTGGCGCTCATGGTCAATACTCTGCCTGGCAGGTATAAATGGCTGGAGATAAAGCGGCGTGAAAGTAACATTAGCCCGGGCGCTTAAAATAACCATCTAAATATAAAAATAAATGGCCCTACAGGTATATACCACATTAGCCTATGATAATGCCTGATGGCCGATGTGGAGTACGTAGGTGAGGGGCAGAAGTATCTCGGAAAGAAGGGCCTGATCGCCTTAATAGCGCTGCTCAGCGCCTTCGTGCCGCTGTCCACAGACCTCTACCTCCCGGCGCTCCCTGCCATGGCCAACTTCTTTGGCGTGACCGCGGACCTGGTCAACCTCACTCTGATCCTCTTCTTCATTTTCTTCGCCGCCGGGACGCTGCTCTGGGGCCCGCTGAGCGATAAGTACGGCCGGAAGCCCATACTGGTGGCCGGCCTCACCCTGTACGTGATATCGAGCGTGCTGTGCGCGTGCGTTACGGACGTATACCAGCTGATCCTTTTCCGTATTTTGCAGGCCGTCGGCGGCAGCGCCGCCAGCGCGGTGGCGACGGCCATCGTCAAGGACGTTTACCATAGCAGGGACCGGGAGTCCGTGCTGGCCATCGTGCAGTCGATGGTGATGATATCTCCGGCGCTGGCCCCGGTGCTCGGCGCTTTTATGCTATCCTTCACCACCTGGCGGGGCATCTTCTGGGCCCTGGCCGCCATCGGCCTGATATCCCTCGCAGGCACCCTGGCATACAAGGAAACGATCAGCAGGCGATACACGGGCAACATTCTGCAGTCCCTCTGCAGGCTGGGCACTGTCGCCCGCAACCCGGGCTTCAGTTCTCTGGCCATCGTGTTCACGCTGACGAGCGTATCGACGATGGCCTTTGTCGCTTCGTCCTCATACATATACGAGGACGGATTCGGCCTGAGCCCGCAGATGTACAGCTATTATTTCGCCCTGAATGCCATCGGCCTTCTCGCAGGACCAATGCTATACGTGAAATTGTCCGCCCGGTTCGAGCGTAAACGCATCATCAACGCCTGCTTCGCCACGATAGCGTTAAGCGGCATCCTGGTCTTTTTCATGGGCCAGATCAGCCCCATCGTCTTCGCCCTCTCCATACTGCCCGCCACCATCGGCGGCGTCTGCTCCCGCCCTCCCGGCACGAACCTGATGCTGGAGCAGCAAAAAGAGGACACAGGCTCAGCCTCTTCGCTCATAGGCTGCACCATGACCATCATGGGCAGCATCGGCATGCTGCTGGTCTCCTTTAGCCATGGCAGCCTCATCCCCGCCATCGGCATCCTGAACGTCGCTACTGGCCTGCTATGCCTCGTGCTCTGGCAGGTCCTCTCGAAGCAGTCGTTCGTAAAACCTATCCAGGATACGGTGTAATCATAGAGATAGAGTTCTTAAAAAAGGCGATCTAAACATGTAGTGCGGGGGAAGGGATTCGAACCCTTGAACTCCTTCGAGATAGGATCTTAAGTCCTACGCCTTTGGCCTGGCTTGACTACCCCCGCATACGCTGATAGTAACACGCAAGGCGGATTTTATAATGATGTTCAAGCTTTATAAAGTTATTTATCGGTTTAAAAATAGAAAAGAGTGCCTCATGCTTATGGCACGAGGCTATTCTAAGCTTAGAAATTTTCAAGGACTTCGTTGAGCGCGGCCGACCGGGCCCGGATAGATTCGACGGCCCGGGTAATGATCTCCTGGGCGCTGTACGAGCCATCCGTCTCGACCATGAATATGAAGGCAGTGTTGTCGATGGACAACTTAATGGCCTTAAGGTCACATGCCTCCAGGCACTCCTCGCACATTGAGCAGTTGTACGGGTTATCGACGACGACCTTGTTCTTGTCGACGGCGAAGACGCCCCGGGGGCACTGCTCGACGCACTGCTTGCACGAGTCGCACTTGTCGCTGATCTCGATGATCGGCACGTACTTGTAGCCTGGCGGGCAAACGGGCTGGAACTTCGAGTGCTCCTTGCCCCTGCCGAGCCGGGCCACGGCCGTGAGGACTACCTTCTGCCTTTCCTTCAGCTCGATGATGGGGACGTTATCGTCGGCCGGAACGGTATCCGGGTCCGAGGACTTCATGTCCCGGGAGTGCACCATGCAGGGGCCTTCCGCGGACAGCGTGAAGCTCACCTGGCAGAGGGCACAGCCCTCGCCTTTGCAGTCGCACTCCTCGCGGAGCTTGTACATGTCGAGGTTAGTCTTGATCGGGATGAGGCCCATGCGGTGTGCCAGCATCTCGTCGAACATGACGGACGTGTTGTCGTAAATATCAACGTAGTCGATGGCCATCTTGGGGATGTCGGCGAGCATCGCGCGCCTGACGGCGTTCGCGAACGCGGGGGTGACCTCCGACAGGACGAACTTCGCCTTACGGTCGCCGAGTTCCAGGATCTCCAGCTTCATACTTATACGCGCCTACCTCTCTTTCCGCCCGGGGCTCTGGTGCCGTCGTGCGGAATAGGGGTAACATCCTCGATCCTTCCGATCCTCAGGCCTGCCCTGGCGAGCGAGCGTATCGCGGCCTGGGCGCCGGGGCCGGGGCTTCTCTGGCGGTTTCCGCCGGGCGCCCGCACCTTGATGTGGACTCCCATGATGCCCTTGGCCTTGATCTGCTCAGCGACGTTGGCCGCCATCTGCATTGCGGCGTACGGGGAGCTCTCGTTTCTGGCCTGCTTGACCACCATGCCGCCCGAGGTCTTGGCGAGCGTCTCGGCGCCCGTCAGGTCGGTGACGGTGATGATGGTGTTGTTGAACGATGAGAATATGTGAGCTACTGCCCACTTCATCTGGTCTGCCATTCCTTAAGCCTCCTTGGGGGGCTGTGCTGCCGGCTGTGCAGTCTCGACGGCCGCTGTTGTTGCCGCCGGGGCCGGCACCTTCGGCGCAGGAGCCTTTACGACGGGCTTCGCAGTGAGCGCGTCCTTGGTGATGGGCGAGCCGATGTAGTACGATATCGTGTCTTCCTCGGCCTTGAGCACCATGTAGCTTGGCACGGTGATCTTGCGCCCGTTGAGGGAGACGTGGCCGTGGACGATGAACTGGCGGGCCTGCTTCATGGAGTTCGCGTAGCCCTTCCTGAAGACGATAGTCTGTAGCTGCCTCTCCAGTAAGTCCTCCACCTTGAGGGCGAGGATGTCTTCGAGCTTCGAGTCCTCCTTGAGCACGCCGAGCTTCTGCAGCTTGGCCTGGATCTGCCCGGCTTCACGGGCGTAGTGCGAGTCCTCGGTCGCGAGCCCGGTGCCGAGCACGCCTAAGAGCGTCCTGGCCTGGCCCCTGTACTTCCTGAGCATCGAGGCGAACTTCCAGACGTTCTTCTTGTTCCTCAGGCCGTACTTCTTGACCAGCGCGGTCTCCTCGTCGATCCTGGCCTTCTGCCACGGGTGGTGAGGGGTGTTGTAGATCTTTTTTGCCTTACCTGGGTATCCCATTTAAGTCACCTCACTTCTTCTCCTTTCCGCCCTCAGCCGCTCCGGCTCCGGGCGCTTCCTTCTTCCTGACGACGCCTACGGTGGCTCCGGTCCTGCCGGTCGACCTGGTCCTCTGGCCGCGGACCTTCTGGCCGCGCTCGTGCCTGATGCCCTTGTAGGACCTGATCTTCTTCATCAGGTTGATGTCTTCCTTGTTGCTGAGAATGAGGTCGGTACCAGTAAGGTGCCTGTTCTCGCCTGTGTAAGTGTCATTGCGCCTGTTGAGCATCCAGACGGGCATGTTGGTGTCGATGTTCTCGAGGGCGTTCCTGAGCCTGTCGACCTGCTCCGGGGGTAAGTATCCCATGATGGCGTTGGGGTCGACTTCCGCCTTGCGGGCGAGCATCTTGGATACGCGGATGCCGATGCCCTTGATGCCCGTGAGGGCGTACAGCACTTTGGATGTGCCGTCCAGGTCGGTGTTCTGGATGCGCACGAGGTACTTGATCTCGTCCTTGGGCTTTTCCTCGGCTTTCTTGCCCTTCGGCTGCTTCTTGCCGTGCTCGGGGGCGGCGCCTTCTGCGGGCTTTGCGGCCTTATCCTTCTTGCCGCCCTTCTTGGGAGCAGCTGCAGGAGCGGCCTCAGTCGCCGGGGCTTCCGCCTTATGCTCTTTCTTGGTCTTTTCAGGCTTATCGGTTTTCTCTGCCATTATGTTGTCTCCATTTTCATCCGTTGTGCCTCTTGCAGATACCATGTGAAGGTAGTTCCAGCCGACAGCTGGAACAGCACACACTGTCTCAGAAAACACAGATGAACGTAATAAACGAGTGTATTCCATTGCTTGATGGTATATAAATTTTTTCTCCGGCCCGGACGGCAATTGCATGTTACGGGCGCAGTATAGAAAACGGCGCTCGCATACGTCAGTTGAATGATCGTTAGAGAAAGTTAATATATGGCTAGAAAAATTATATTATCCGGGGACTGGGGGTATATAGCCTACCTTATGCGTAACTGGCCTCCGGGAACCAATCTCCAAAAATCTACACCGCTGCATCCCGCTTTACCGCCATAAGTAACGCGGGATGTTATCGATGCTTTGCTCAAAGGAAGTACTGGTGAAGGGGCTAACGGTTTTATAGTAATTCACATATATTTATAAAATGGGTTGCACTTACGGCTTGTGCATGAACGCATGGAACTCGAAGGAAAGTCCCGCCACGAGCTTTTAAATATTATAGACCGCCTGGAGCGCCAGCTATCCGAGATGAAGGATAGGTCCGACCGGGTGGCCAGCTCGGAGGAAGCCCTGAGGCTCGACGAGGCCAGGCTGGAGGCGCTTCTGAAGCTTACGCTCATGGCGGACGCGTCCGAGCCGGAGATCGCCGATTTTGCCCTTGAGGAGGCGGTCAGGCTCACCCGCAGCGAGGTGGGATGGATGGGCGCGCTGAACGAGGACGATACGGTCGTGCTGCTCTACAATTTTTCGAGCGAGGCCCGGAAAGAATGCGAGGTGACGGGCAAGCCGCACTCCTTCATCGTGAAGGACGGGGGCGTCTGGGCGGAGCCAATATTCACGAAAAAACCTATCATACTGAACGATTATCCTGCACCTCACTATCGTAAAAAGGGTTTCCCCGAGGGGCACATACCGCTCAAGCGCTTTTTGGCGATACCCGTCTTCGACGGGCCCCGGGTCGTGGCGGTAGCCGAGGTGGGCAACAAGAACACTGATTATGACCGCTCCGACGTGCGGCAATTAACCCTCCTGATGAGCGGCGTGTGGCGCATCATCCTGAACAAGCGGGCCAAGGATGCCCTGATGGAGTCGAAGTCTCAGGCGGAGCTATACGTCGACCTGATGGGCCACGACATCAACAACATGAACCAGGTAGCCCTCGGCTTTCTGGAGCTCGCCATTGAAAAGCTGGATAAGGACGGGAAGCTCGAGACCGCCGACCGGTATCTGCTGGAAAAGCCCATCGATACGCTGAATAACAGCGCCAGGCTCATCAAGAACGTGAAGAAGCTCCAGAGCGCCCGGGAAGGCGGGCTGAAGCGGCGCATGGTCGACGCCTGTGCCATGCTCGCCAGCGTCGTCGGAGAATACTCCGACATCCCCGGCAGGGACATTACTATCCATTACACGCCGTCGGAAGGCTGCTACGTGATGGCGAACGACCTTCTCAGGGACGTGTTCTCCAACATCGTCGGCAACTCCGTAAAGCATTCGCCAGCGGACAGAACGCTGGAGATCTGGGTCAGTGTGCTCAAGGTGCGTGCGGAAGGCGTCGATCACTATACGATATTCTTTGAAGATAACGGCCCCGGGATCAGCGATATGAAAAAAGCCGAGATCTTCGGCAGGCTTGAGAAAAAGTCCAGGCGGAGCATCATCAGCGGCCTGGGGCTCGGCCTGGTGAAGACGCTGGTGGACGATTATGGCGGAAAGGTGTGGGCCGAGGACCGTGTCCGGGGCGACTATACGCAGGGCACCCGCTTCGTCGTCATGCTGCCGGCGGCCCGCTAACGGCAACTTTTATAGCGGCGGCCGGTTACTTACTATTTATGCCTGTATCCATGCAAGCGGACAGTGACGCATCGAAACGCCAATTAACCCAGTGCGTCGGGCTGTTGCTCGAAGTCGTCGAGGGCTCGTCGCAGCCCTTCGTCATCGCTGACGCATCGGGGCTCATCGCCGGGTGTAACGGCGCTTTCTGCCGGCTCGTGGGCTATCCGGCCGACGAGCTTCGCTCTAAGCGTATCGCCGAGCTGACACCGCAGGAGTGGCGCAAGCAGGAGTCGGGCATCATCGCCGGGCAGGTGCGGTCTAAAATGCCCGCCATCTATCGAAAAGAGTACGTACGAAAGGACGGCTCCCGCGTCCCGGTAGAGCTATATGACCACGTCATCTTCGACAAGGCCGGCCATCCCCTATATTTCTACGCCTTCGTCACGGACGTCACGGAACGTAAGGGCCGGTAAAAAAAGATTTTTATTTCCTGGCGATCATGAGCCTGAGCCGGTTAGTGGAACTCTCTGCATGCTCAGCCACCCAGCCAAGCTCCTTTACAAGAGTGAGCAGCTGATAAACGCCCGTCGGGCCCAGCTCGTTCTCGTGGGCATAAATGGACTTCATGGCCTCGAGCTTCGTCACGTCGACCTTGTGCTTCTGGGCGTCGACCTTGTTGATGAGGTCCTGGGCGATCTTGACCTTCTCGGGAGAGAACGCCGTGTCCAGGACGGTGATGATGTTATTGGACGCCGACACGTGCTCCTCGACAGTCTTGAGCACTTCGCTGTTCAGCTTGAGTATAGCGTCCTTCACGGGCCGGGGCATGCTGACCATCTTTATGGTCAGGATCTGGGCCACGTTCTCGGCGCTGTTGGCCACGTCGTCCTGCTGCTTCAGATAGGATAGCGTGTCGGCCCTGTCCACGGGCATGATGTTGGAGGACGGCAGGTTCTGCCGTATCTCGTGCTTCACGTTATCCGCCTGGTGCTCCAGCTCGCTGATCTCGTGATAGAGGGCTTCTACCTTCGCCGCATCGCCCTCTACGTAAGCGTTCAGGGCGTCGCTCATCTTCCAGACGGTGAGCCTGACCTTTTCGGCGTGCTCGCTTAGCGGCTTGAACGGGGACTTCCCGATCAGGCCGAGCAGGGATTTCAGCGGGTCGATCATATGCACATCAACGTATCGAGTTTTAATATTTAAGCATCGAAATACAAGTCTATACTGATAAAAATTGTGGTCTTAGATAGACCTGGGAGTGTAGCTCAGCCGGATCTCGTGGATGAACCAGACGACGAAGATCAACCCGAAGATCATTGTTATGATCGAGTATATGAGCGGATCAAAATTGATCGCCTTCATAAGCTCCGTCGACATATCGGTCATCACGGTAATGCCCGTTATCAGGACCAGTATCGATGCGGTCCCGGTGGGGAAATAGGATAGATCTGGATGCTTCACCTGGTTAACCTCCTCTGATCATATATTTACGCTTAAGTGATAAATAGTTGCTGTTTAATTAAATGAATAATAATTATATTTATTTTTCCGGCTACTGCCGGCTTACCCTGTAGAACGTGTGCCCATCGATGGATATGGTGTCCGTGCCCAGTACTTCATAGCTCAGGCGCTCGTCATCTGCCGGCTTATCCTTATAGGCGGGCGTCTGGCCGCTCCTGGACGCGTCCGGGTACCAGCTCTCCTCATTATCGTCGAATAATATCTCGTCGCCGTCGACGCTGTAGCTTCCTTCCCTTACCACGCCGCCGCTGACCACCGTGCCCGAGCTCATGATCACGTATCGGTATGTCCCGTCGTTACGGAATAAGTACCACTCGCCATTATAAGTTGATCCCGTCACGCCGCCCGTTGCCGGGTCGTAAAGCGTACCATACGGGCCCTCGCTTGACCACGTGCCGATGATGTCGTCGTCCCCGGTCACTATAGAGACGGAAGGCTGGACAGAGGCGACCTCTACGGTACGATCGGTAATACAGCAGCAGCCGCTAATGAAAACCCCTAAGGCTAACAGAGCAAGTAAAGCCATCTTTTGCCAGGACATCGTCTCACCTGAGTGACATAACTGAGTAATTATCTCCCTTATTCTACTTAGTCGTTTTCTGGAATAATATTTTTAATATCAGGCACAATTATTGTTCGGTTTAATTGAAGCCGGCGGATAGGGATATTCTTAAAAATTATTATGGCGATAAGCTGAAGACCTACGGCCACGATACCCGGAGCCTGGGCTGGATACCCGGAGCCAGGGACGTGAGGTTCGGCGCGCTGACGGCCATCGGCGACCTGCAGGGCTGCTCCGTCCTGGACGTGGGCTGCGGCTTCGGCGACCTGTACGGATACCTTTGCCGCCGGGGCATAAATGTCGATTACACGGGCATTGATATCAACCCTGACTTTATCCGGATCGCCCGGGAGGCCTACCCTGATGCCCGGTTCATGGTCGCCGACTTCGAGGAGGATGACATCGGCGGCGATTTCGACTGGGCTTTTGCTGCCGGGATATTCACTATAAAGATATCCGATAACCGCCGGTTCATTAAGAACACGTTAAATAAGATGTTCAAAGTCTGCAATAGGGGGCTGGCTGCCGATTTCCTGAGCCCCTCCGCGCTTGGTAACGATGCCTACTGGCAATGCCCGCCCGAAGATGTTCTGAAGTTCTGCCGCAGCCTCTCGAAAAGGGCCGTACTGCGAGCAGACTACATGTCCACCGAGTATTGCATATACCTCTACAAGGACGATATGGCCGACGAGAGGAACGTCTTCGAAAGTAATGAAAAAATGTAGGCGCCGAGGAAGGGACTCGAACCCTTGCGGGAGTTTCCCCCCACAAGCTCACTGGTCTTTCTCGCTATTAGAGAAAAATTCCAGGCTTGCGCCTTACCACTAGACTACCTCGGCATTTCGAGAATTGCAACCCTATAACGTACTTCTATCATTTAAGTTTTTTCTTCCACTCTTTGGGATAGATGCCCGGCTCCATGACGACGCGCACCGTATCCATGGCCTGGCCCTCTTTCGAGGCCATGAGCTCCTCGGTGGTCATCTTCGCCGTGCCCATTGAGACGACCTCGCCGATTAGCGTGAACACGGCCACCATGTCGCCCTTCTGTATGCCCGTGTCGACCTTACAGATGCCCTGGACATAAAGGGGGGCGCCCTCGGCCAGCGCATCCACGGCAGAGTCCTTCACGACGATGCGGGGCATATTCCTTAGCGCGTTCTCCATCGGCAGGATGATCTTCCTTAGAGGGGCCTCATCGCCCTGCGTAAAATAAAAGTAGGCATCCGTCAGGTCCTGCAGCGTGATGAGCGTCTCGTCCTCCTTGAACGGGCCGGATTTAGTCCTGCGAAGCTCGTACATATGGGCCCCGACGCCCAGCGCCTCGCCTATATCGTGGCACAGCTTCCGGATGTAGGTGCCGGCCTCGCATCCGACCCTGAACAGCACGTCCCGGCCGTCCATCTCCATGAACTCGATATAATAGATCGTCCTCTTGCGCAGCTGCCGCTTTACGGCGCTCACCAGGGGCGGCCGCTGGTAGATGACGCCGGTGAACTCGCTCAACACAGCTTTAACCCGGGCCTCGGGCACGTCAGCGTGCAACCGCATGACGCACACGTATTCCTTGCCCGATAACAATAATGTACGTACCAGCCGGGTGGCATCTCCCAGCATCGTGGGCAGGACTCCCGTCACATGGGGGTCCAGAGTGCCGCTATGGCCGGCACGCTTGATATGCAAAATATTCTTGACCCAGGCGGTCACCTCGTGGCTCGTCGGGCCATACGGCTTATCGAGATTGATGACGCCCTTATCCAGTAATTCAGCGACGCTACGAGTATACGGGTCCTTGCCATAACCCTTTGGCTTACATTCCTCTTTTACAAGGAGCTCCCGGGGCCTTTCTCCCGGCAACATATCAGGCGCCATTCTTCTTCAACCCGTCGATCGCCGTACTGATGATGTCCGCCACGCCCTTCGCATCCCAGAGCCGCGTATCGATGATCAGGTCATAGCAGGACCAGTCGTTCTGGTCGATGTTATAAAAATCCTTATAGCGCGTGGCCTCGCTCAGTTCCCGGGCCACCGTCTCCTCCCGGGCCCTCTGCACCGAAATGCCCTCGCGCTTAGCGACTCGTTCAGCCCTCACGCCAAGGGCCGTCTTCAGCCAGACCTTGAGGTCCGCATCGATGGTCCGGCCCGCGAGCCGGCCCTCCACAAGGGACATATCAAATTTAACGGCCAGCTCTTTCTGCCTCTGGTCGATGGCGATATCGATAGAAGAGTCCTTCTGCGCCAGGGCGCCGAACTCCTCGAGCGACATGCCCCGCTCCTGGGCGAACTTACGGAACTGCTCCCCGGCGGAGATCATGGTAAACCCGTACCTGGCGATGAGCTCCCGGGCGACGGACGTCTTGCCGGAGCCCGGAAGGCCGCTCAGCGTCACTATCATGATGGGGACACGGCACCTGTATTGAGCGCTTTTCTGACCACCGAGCTGATGGCCATCGAGCAGATAAGCGACCACCAGACCCAGTACGGGAATATCAGGAAGCTGTCCGTCATCGTGATCGTACCGATGAGCGGGAATATCATCTGTGTATATACGCCCGGCTGCTGCAAGTACCAGTACGCCCACCAGAACAGAGGGATCGAGACGAACACGATGAAGCCCATGGGCTTGAGCTGCTGCTTGGACATCGATGACTGGTCCTGCATCATGCTTAGCTGCTCCTGCTCGAGCTGCTTAAGCCTTTTCTTGTTCCCGGATAGCTGGGCTTCCCTGTACTCCTTCTGGTATGCCTGGTTCTTCTGCATGACCCGCCTGTACAGGTCCCAGTCCATCGTGTACTTTTGTATGATCGTCGAGGCCACCGTCACGATCGCGGCTATGATAAGCACGGCGATGTAGAACGGCATGGTCGCGTTGATGGGCGACACGATGATGTTCACGTAGTAGGACATCGTATCCCTGAACCAGGGGGGCAAAAAGATCGATGCGATGAATATGCCGAAGCCGAGCACCAGGATGATGTTCTGGATAGTATTGACGATGCCGCCTTTCTTCTTAGCCTTCTTTTCAGTCTGATTGTCGCTCATCACGACTCCCCATAAAAAATGAATATTTGGAAATATAACGTTACTGGAATCTTTCGAGGGCCCTCATGATGTCTGAGCGCACCTCGTCGATCTCCCGCTCGCCGTCGACGTCCATGAGCAGGCCCTTCTTCCTGTAGTAGTCGATGAGGGGCTGCGTCTGGTTTTTATATACGTCGATGCGGTGCTTGATGGCGGCCTCGGTATCGTCGGCCCTCTGGTAGAGCTCGCCGCCGCACTGGTCGCAAACGCCCGCGACCCTCGACGGGTTGGATTTGACGTGATAGGTCGCTCCGCACGAGCGGCAAGTCCTGCGGCCCGAGAGGCGCCTTATTAATTCGTTGGCGCTGACGTCGACGTTCACTACGGCGTCAAGCTTCTTGTTGATCTCGTCCAGTATCGGGTCCAGAGCTTCCGCCTGTGCGATCGTGCGGGGGAAGCCGTCCAGCAGGAAGCCCCTTTTCGTGTCGGGCTTCTGCAGGCGGTCCTTGATAATGTCGATCAGTATCTCGTCGGGGACGAGAGCGCCCTTGTCCATAAAAGCCTTTGCCTTTTTTCCCAGCGCAGTGCCTTCCCGGACGTTCTCCCTGAGGATGTCGCCCGTGGAAATGTGCGGTATGTTGAACTTTTCCGAAATAAATTTGGCCTGGGTGCCTTTACCAGCACCCGGGGGCCCGAACAGGACTATCTGCATATTACTCGTCTCCGAGGAACCTATTCTTCTCCGAGGAACCTGCGTATGAGCGGGTGCATCTCCATGAGCTGCTCGCTCGCCACCTTCTCGTAGAGCTGGTAGATGATGCTCACGGCCAGCAGCATGCCCGTTCCGCCCACCCCTCCGATGAGCCCGAACATGCTCGCGATCAGGGTCAGCACACCGATGAAAGCGCCGCCGATGACCGTTACCTTGGGGATGTAGCGGGACACCACTTTCTCGATGACCTGCTCATTCCTCCGGAATCCGGGTATCTGCATGCCGCTCTTCTGGATCTGCTTGGCCACCTTCGTCGAGCCCATGCCCGTGGTCTCCACCCAGAAGATGGCGAACACGATGCCGCCCGCGATCAGGATGAACGCGTCCACCAGGAAGTGGAGAATGATCATCCAGTCCTGGATGCCCGCGTAGTACGAGTACACGTATGGCGGGAGCCAGTCGTTATAGCTGCTGATGGGGTTCAGGAAGTACATGAGGCCCGGCGGCTGCGGCTGGCCGGTCTGGCTGTACGTGCCCAGCAGCGTGATGCCGTAACGGCCGTAGAGTAAACTACCGATCAATTGTACGTTCGACTGTAACGCTCTCACCAGGATCATCGGAAGGACCGACGCGTAGATGAGCTTCACCGGGAACTTGCCCCTCGCGCCCCTGACGGCCGCGTGGGACAGCGGGATCTCGATCCTGGTGGACTCGACGTAGACGACCAGGAGGAATATCACGATGGTCGCTATCAGCGCGAGGACGTCGCCCCTGGTCAGCATCATCAGGATGCCGTCCGTCGTCAATAGCTGGCTCGAGCTGAAGATGCTCAGCAGGTAATTCCACTTGAATATGATGCCTATGGGGTCGTTATAGCCGACTCCCGAGATGGTCGCTCCGAGGGCCTGGTTGAGGACCGGCGGGTTCCAGTTGAAGATACCGCCCATGAGCGCCTGCGCGACGCCCGCCACGATGAACAGCGATACGCCGCTCCCTATGCCCCATTTGGAGACGACCTCATCCATGTATAATATGAGGACGCCGCCCAGCGCGACCTGTATGAATATGATGAGGGAGAGGATGCCCGTACTGACCCCCAGCGTCGCCGCCAGGGTTGAATCGGGTATCAGGTATCCTCCGAACATCTGCGGAAGGGTTTCCAGGACGATCATCACAAAGACCAGCAGCTTTTGTAAGCCCTGGAAGATCGCCTGATCCTTCGGGTTCGTCGTATCCAGCGGCAAAATCTCGGCGCCGACGAGCAGCTGCAGCACGATCGAGGCCGTGACTATCGGGCCTATGCCCAGCAGGATGATCGACCCCGTCGAGCCGGCCAGGATAGCCCTGTAGGCCGCCAGCACGTCTTGCGAGCTGCTGTCCATTCCGAATACTGCGATATTGGATAGGACGAAGTACAGTATCAGTATTGCCACCGTCCACATCAGCTTTCGCCTGAAGTGGACGTGCTTCTCCGGCCGCTTAACGGCCGGGAGACGCCGAAGGAAAGGTTCTATGCGATCCTTTAAACCCATTTCCGCCATTTTGACACCTTTGTCGTATGCTTGTTTGTTGTCTATGCCGTCTCTGTCTCTGATATGATTTGTCCGCCTTGCTCTTCAACTTTTGCCTTGGCGGATGCGGACGCGGTGCTTATGCTTATGACGTATTTTTTGCTTACGCGACCGTTGCCGAGGAGCTTATCAAAGCCCAGCTCGGTCAGGTTGATGCTGATGGACCCGTCCTTCTCGGAGGCGACTCCCGCCTCCACTAAATAGGGTGCCATCTCGTCGAGCTCGCCCACGTTGAGCGAGTTGACGTAGGTCCGGCAGGCCGGGGGCTGGTGGAACCCGTGCTTGCCGAACATCCAGCCCTGCTGCATCGCACGGAAGGTGTTGTGCTTGCAGGCGCCGGCGTGTCCGCGGCCTCCACGGCTTCCTCCGCCGCGGCGGTTCTTGTGGGTGCCGCCGCCGCAGGTCCTTGAACCTCTGTAGGAATGACTCTTTTGCTTCGTCATCGTTATCACCTCATTTTCTCTACGAGCAGGGAGATATCCTCCCCGTAGTTCCCGAGCGCTCCGCCCTGCTGGAACGTCCTCTTCAGGCCTGCATGGCCCTTGCGGGGCGGGTGCATCCTGAACACAGGGTTGAGGCCGGTAACGTCGCTCATAGCTGCCTTGCCGCTTGCCAGCGCCTCGGCGAACTCCCTGATGCTCTTATAGCCGGAGTTCTTCGCCACGTACTCGTCGGTGAGCCTGTCGCCGCCGACGGTCTTTCCGCGGTTCTCCAGGATCAGTGCCAGGGTCTCGGCGTTCACGGGGCCATATGCCACGTAGTCCTTCACCTTCTGGATCATGCCCTTGTAGTTGGGCGTGTCCGGGACGACCACGCAGTGGTTGATCTGGTTGAGCCTCAGCATCTTCAGCGTATCCTTGATCTCGGGCTTCGTGTTCACGGAGCCTCGAAGTCTTATGATCGCGTACATTACTGGGCGCCTCCCTTGTACCGCATGGTGGTGCTCTGCAGGAGAGCGTTGTACGTCGCCAGCGCAAAGTTCAGGGTCGACCTGGTCGTTCCCTCGGTCCTGGTCCAGACGTCCTTAATGCCCGCCATTTCCATGACCTTCTTTGCCGGTCCGCCCGCCGCAATGCCCATGCCTCTGGGGCCGGGCATCAGGACGATCGTAACGGAGCCGGCCTTACCCTCAACCTTACAGGGCACGGTGTGCTCCAGGCCGCAGCCGCATTCCCACGAGCCGCAGCCACGCTTGATCTTGACGATGTTCATCTTCGCCATCTCGATGGCCTTGCGGATCGCGGGGCCGACCTGTACGTCCTTGCCCTCGGCGATGCCCACGTAGCCATTGCCGTTACCGACGACCACGGTGGTCCTGAACTTGACACGGCGGCCGGAGTCGGTCATCCTCTGCACCATGCTGATGTCCAGCACCTCGTCCACGAGGTCCGGGATGAGGGCGTCGATGATCTCGGGCTCCTTGATGGGCAGCCCGGTATCGAAGGCCTCTTCGATGGTCTTGATCTGCCCCGACGAGACCATCTTGCCGAGCCTCGTCTTCGGGACCCATACCTGTTCACGTTCGTAGGCCATTTTACTTACCCTCGTATGATTTCATGATCTTCTCTTTCACTTCATCGAAGTGCGCCGGCAGGTCGGCGGCCTTGAGGCCGCGCTTCTCGTACTGGGAGAAGGTGCTCTTTGCGTTCCCCACGACGTGCTCTCCGCGGATGCGGTCGTCGGACGGGAAAACTTCCTCGCTGCACGGGATGGCGAGGCCCGCGTCGATGGCGCCCTTGAGCGCCGCGTAGACCTTCGAGCCCTTTCTGTTCGTCGCCAGGCCGATGTCGAGGATAGCCTCGTCCACTCCGGCCTCCTTTGCCTTGAGGCCGGCCAGCATGCCCGTGAGGTATGCTGCGCTGGTGTTCTTCGGGGCTCCCTTGTACCCGTACGTCTTTGCCAGCTCCTTCGCCGATGCCGCTGCCAGCACCTGGTCGCCCTCCGGCTTCGTCACGATGATCTGCGCGACGTAGTCGCTGAGCGAGCCGCGGACGACAAGCCTCGGCTTGCGGGAAACGATGAGCCTGAGCCTCTGGTGGTAGTCGGTCTTACCTTCCCGGCGCCTCCTGAAGGCTACTCTATATCTTGGTCCTGTTGCCATAGTGATCACTTCTTCTGGTATGCGATGTACGACTTCAGGTGTGCTACGTTCCTGAACTCTCCGCCCTTCGCCTTCCGGTATAATATCCGGTAGTTGTGGGCGTCAATCGTCTTTTCTTCTCTCATCTCTCTCAGGACTTTCCTCTGTGCCCTGATCTTGCGCATCCACTGCTCCTTCTTGGGAGCGCGGGCCCCTGCGGCGCCTCTGCGGCTGCCATGGCCCTTCCTGTGGCCCTTTGCGCGCTTGATGTCCCGTGCGCGTGCACGGCCGCGGCTGATGCCCACCTTGGGCCTCCGCTTGACGGTGCCTGCCTCGATGAGGCCCCTTATGTCCTCACGGGTGATGGCGGTCGCGATGTCCTCGAGCTTCTCGGGGTCCATCCAGACACGGGTGACGCCGACCTTTAACAGGGCGGCAGCAAGCCTCTTCTGGTTCGCTAAGTCGGCCATGTCTTATACCTCCTCGAACGTGTTGAGCGGGTTGAGCACCTTGATGTTGAGCTCCTTCGCCGCCTTCTCGATCTCGGCCTGCTTCTTCTTGCCGACGCCGCCGGCGACGCGGATCGCCTGGGTCCTGGTGATGCCCTGGACGTCCTGCGGGCGGTGAACCAGTATTTCCTCATATCCTGAGGAGTGTAGTCCCCTGACGGCCGCGGGCGAGCCGAACCCTATCTTTACCAGGGAGCCCTTCGCCTTGCGCTGCCTGCGCATCTGGCTGTGGTGGCCCTTCGGCTTTCTCCAGCTTACCTTGAGGCTCTTGTTCTTGTGAGAGTCGATCCTGTTGAACTCGGGCAGGGAAGCCTTGTTAGTCTTCCTCGCGCCCAGCAGTCTCCGGGTCTCCTCGTCCAGGTCCAGCTCTGTCTTCTCGACGGGGCGGGGCAGGGGCCGGGGCTTCTTCGTGGTGAACGGCTTCTCGGGCTTTTCTTCTTCGGCCTTGGGCTCTTCTACGGGCTTTTCGGCCTCGACGGGCTTGGTCTCAGCCTCGACGGGCTTTTCCTCGGCCTTCTTCTTAGAGGCCTTTGCCGGAGCCTTCTTTGGGGCCTTCTTGGTCGTCTTCTCGACCTTAGCCTCTTCTACTTCTTCCACTTTCTTCTTCGGTGCCATGATGATCACGCCTTGTTGATGATGTATACGCCGTCCTGGAATACCCTGGGATCGCGGTTCCTGATCTTGCAGGCCTGCTCGATGTTGGCCGCCGTCTGGCCGACGTGCTCCTTGTTGTTACCGGTGACGGATACTTTGTCGCCGGCCACGTTGACCTTCGTTTCTCCCATAATGGACGCGTACCTCGGCTTTCTCTCTCCGAGGAAGTTCCCGATCGATACCTTGTCCTTGCCCTCGACCTTCACCTGGATAGGGAAGTGAGAGTAGACGATCTTCATGTTGTACTCGTACCCTTCGGTGACACCCTTGATCATGTTGCGGATGTGCGAAGCGAAGGTACCGACCGTGGCCTTGGTCTGCTTGTCGACCTTGGAGGCCTCGACGGTGATCTTACCGTCGGCCGAGGCCATGCGGATGCCGGGGAACCTGAGTTCCCGGGATACCTGCCCCTTTTGACCCTTCACGGTCAACGTTGCACCGCTTAACGTCACGGTTACACCCTGGGGGACGTTTACCTCAATGAGCGATTCTGCTGCCATTGTTCCACCTTAATATACATAAGCTAAGAGCTCGCCGCCGATGCCCTTCGTCGCTGCGTCGTAGTGTGACATGACGCCCTGCGAAGTGGTCAGTATGAGCATGCCGAAGTTCCTCGCGGGGAGGTATCTCTTCTCCCACTTCTCGAACTCCGCCTTGCCCACGGCGAACCGCGGCTTGATGATGCCGCACTTGTTGATCTTGCCTATAAGCTTTACATTTAACATTCCGGCCTTGCCGTTGTCGATGAACTCGTATTCGCCTACATAGCCCTGATCCTGCATGACCTTCAGGACGTTCCCGATGATCTTGGAGGCAGGGTTGATGGTGACCTCGTGTTTTCCGGTCGATTCGGCGTTCTTGATCACGGACAGAGCGTTGGCCAGGGGGTCTAACATAACCATTTTATCCACCTCACTCGTACTTTTCAAAGCCCATGTCCAGCGCGATCTCCCGGAAGCACTGGCGGCATACGTACACGCCGTACTTTCGGATGAGGGCCTGATGGCGGCCGCACCGGCGGCACACGTTTGCGCCCCGGCCGAACTTCTTGCCTGACCTCTCCATTATTTTACCTCCACGCCGTACTTGTTGCCTAAGAATGCGATCGAGTCGTCCTTCGTCAGCTTGTGGCCGGCGGGGATCTCTTGCTGCTGTGCCTTCCTGCGCTTGATCCTGTACCCGGGCCTCTCGATGGAGACGATGACGTCCATGCCGTAGATCCCGATCTCCGGGTCATATTCCAGGCCGGGGAAATCGGTGTGCTCCTCGATACCGAAAGCAAAGTTGCCGTTCTTATCGAAGGACTTGACGTTGAGCGATTTTTCTTTGATCGCGAACGCGGTGTTCAGGAACTTCTCGGCCTTCGCGCCCCTCAGGGTGACCTTGCAGCCGATCGCCTCGCCCTTCTTGATGCCGAACGCCGGCAACGTTTTTTGGGCGAAGTTCCTCACGGGCTTCTGGCCGGTGATGGTCTGCATGATCATCTCGGCGTTGGAGAGCTTCTTGCCGGACTCGCCCACGCTCATGTGCACCGTGACCTTCTCTATCCTCGGAGTTCTCATGGCGTTGTCGCTCATGCCTTAACCCCCAGGTCAATGGCCGGCGTATCCTTGCCGACGACGACAACGTACCTTTCTACGGTGTCGAAGTCGCCCGCCGGGGTGCTGATCGTGATGCGGTTCGGAGTGGTGGACTTGATGATCCTTATCTCCTTGATCTTGCCGACGACGCCGGCGTGCTTGCCGCCGGTGACGAACGCCGTGCTGCCGACCTCGTACTTGAAGTGCTGGTCGATCGACTTCTCGGGCACCTTGAGGATGATCGAGTCCTTGGTGTGATAGTCGTTGCTGGCGAGCATCGTCGTGCCATCGTGGAAGTTCAGCTGCGTCCTGCCGCCCGTCACGGTCGTCTTGTTGACGATCTTGAGGAGCTTTGAGTTAGCGTCGCTGACGGGCACAAGCTTGAACTTGCCATCCTGGCCGATCATGACGCGGTAGTTCGCGCTGATGTCGGGGATCGATATGACGTCGAACAGGCCCACGGGGAAGTGGTGGTCTTTGCGGACCTTCCCGTCGACGAGGACCTTACCCTCATGCAGGATCTGCTTTATTTCCTTGGCCTTGTCGGCCACATGGAGTAAGTCCCTTAATACTACGATGAGCGGCATGCCGTACTCTTCGGAGTGCGGGCCCGGGGACGGCTTGGCGACCCACTTGGAGGTCTTCCGGGTGATGGGCCAGCTGCGCGGTGCCGCGACTCTCTTTAAATGTTGTGACATTACTTCTTGCCTCCCTTCTTTCCGAGACGGCGCTCGTCGTCAAGGTTGAGCTTCGTGATGAGCAGGTTCGAAGCGTGGATCCTGCGGGGCACTTCCTTGCCGTCGGCCTTCACTTCGGATACTCCGTCGACGGTGACGCTCTCGTGCTTGACGTCGACCTCGCGGACTTTGCCCTCGGTACCGGCGTGGTCGCCTCTCATGACCTTCACGGTGTCGCCCTCGATGACACGGATGGTCTTGACCCCGTTCTCCTTGGCTACGTCCTCGCTAACGTGCGAGTTCAAGAACTTGCTCTTGATGTGCAGGGGAGCGGTGTACCTGTACTTTCTCTGCTTTCTCGGCTGTGATGATGTGACCATGATATTACACCTCATACGATGGTGGTGGCCGTCGAGCCGATCTTCGCGTAGCGCTCGGCGACTTCCCTGGCGACCGGACCCTTGATCTCGGTACCCTTGGGGTCGTTGTTCTCATCCACGAGCACGCAGGCGTTATCATCAAAAGAGACCCTGAGACCGTTCGGCCTGCGGAACTCCTTCTTCTGCCTTATGACCACGCAGCGGACGATCTGCTTCCTCATTTCCGGGGTGCCCTTCTTGACCGAGCCGATGAAGATCTCGCCGATGCCCGCCTTGGGCATACGGTTCTTGCGGCCACGGTACTTGAGCACGGAGATGACCTCGACGAGCCTGGCGCCCGTGTTGTCGGCCACGTCCAGCCGGGTGGCGGTGTGGATCGACCTTGGCACCTTCGCCTTCATCGCCCTCATTTCGAGACCTCCACCACGACGAACGTCTTAGTCTTCGAGAGGGGCCTGCACTCCGCGATCATGACCTTGTCGCCCTCTTTCGCATTGATGCAGGGCGGGTTGTGAGCGTGGAGCTTTGACCTCCTCTTCTCGTACCTGTCAAATTTAATGTTGCGCTTTAAGTATTCGCGCTGCACCACGACGGTCTTGTCCATTTTGGACGAGACGACCACGCCGTCCAGTAACTGGCCCCTGACGCTCAGGTGGCCGTGGAACGGGCAGTTCGGGTCGGTACAGGCCGACTCTGGTGCCGGGACATTTAGTCCGATGTCTTTTACTTTTCCTTCCATGTGAATTCCTCTTTGGGGTTAACCGGTAGACCGGTCACTTCCCTCTCTTTTTTCTTTTTGGAATGCGGTTTTCGGGTTGTGATTGTAATAGTGTGCCGAGGACCTTTACACGCCTCCCGTCGGGGAGGGTGAAGATGAAGGCGCATGCGTTCTTCGGGACCTTTTTATCGGCCCCGTTGACGCCGATGACGAGCATGTTGCGCGTTTCATCCACCACGACGCCCTTCAGCCTGTAGCCCGCGGATTCTACTTCCACGGGCAGGCCGATGAGCTCATGATATATCAGATTCTCGGGCGCGAGGTCCATTGACGCATGCTTCCATGAGTGTTCATTTCACGTCGATCAGCCCGGAAGAGTACCCGATCGTCTGGAGAATTTCCTTGACCTTCTCCTTGTGGTCGCCCTGGAGCTCGATGACGTTATCCTTGATGGTGCCCCCGCAGGCGCATTTCGCCTTCAGGAGGCTGGACAGCTCTTTTAGATCGATGTCCCTGCCATCGAGGCCCTGGATGACCGTCGCGTACTTGCCGAATCGCCTCTTGTCGAGCGTGATCTTCACGCGCATGGACTCTTTGACGATCTCCTCGCAGACACACAGGTCTTCGGGGAGCCCGCACTTGTCACAGACCGCCACTTTACTTCTTCTCCTCCTTGCGTATGGTGAGGATCCTCGCGATGGTGCGCCTTAGTTCCCTGATCCTGCCAGGGCTCTCCGGCGCGCCGCCAGTCGACGTGATAGCGCGCTCCTTGAGGAGCTCGTTGCGCAGGTCCTTGAGCTGTTTCT
Organism: Methanocella paludicola SANAE; assembly: GCF_000011005.1. Taxonomy (NCBI): domain Archaea; kingdom Methanobacteriati; phylum Methanobacteriota; class Methanomicrobia; order Methanocellales; family Methanocellaceae; genus Methanocella; species Methanocella paludicola. The sequence goes on along the minus strand of NC_013665.1, from coordinate 2,202,645 downwards.
CGACCTGGTCGTCGGACATCTCGCGTATCTCTTTTGCTCTGACGATCGCCATTATTCTTCCCTCTTGGGTTCTTCTTTGGGCTGCTCGGCGGGCGCCGCCTCAGCGGGCTTTGCCGCGGCCGGGGCCGTCTCAGCGGCCGGCCTCGCAGCGGGCTTCTTCTGCTGGCGCCTGGGCGGCCTGCGGGCCTTCTCCTCTGCGGGCTTTGCCTCGGCCTTCTCGGCCTTCTCGGACTCGGCGATGATCTTCTCGACCTCCGCCGCCGCTCCCTCGGAGGGCTTGACCTCTGCTGCCGGGGCCGTTACGGCCGGGGTGGCGGGCTTAGCCTCTTCCTTCTTAATGGGGAGCACTTCGATGTGGTCCGGAAGTACCGATCCCGGGGGCATGATCCTGACTTTTACGCCGATGATGCCGAGCTTCTTCTTTGCACGGGCGTAGCCGACGTCGACGAACTCCTCGACGGGCTTGCCGCAGTGCTTGATGTAGCCGGCGATGAACTTCTCGGTCCTCTTCCTGGGGCCGGTAAGCTTGCCCGCGATCACGATCTCGACGCCCATTGCGCCGGAGTCCATGATCCTCTGGAGCGTGGACTGGCCTGCCTTACGGAAGTACCAGCCTCTCTCGAGAGCGTTAGCGAGCCTCGTGGCCATCATCTGGGCGTTGAGCTCGGGCCTCTTGACTTCCTGCACGTCGATCTGCGGGTTGTCCATCTTGAACCTGACGTCCAGGTCCTTCGTGAACTTCCGGATCATCTTGCCGGACTTGCCGATGATCATGCCCGGCTTCTCGGCGCGGATGGTGATCTGGGTACCCATGGGGGTCCTGTTGATGTCCATGCCGCCGTAGCCAGCCCTCTCGAGCTTCTCGAGGAAGAACTCGTCGATCATGGCCTTCTTGAAGCCGTCCTGGACGAATTTCTTTTCAACTGCCAATCTAACGCACCTCTCCTTCTCCTAATACTACTTCCACGGTCACCGTCTCGATGTTCCAGTCGGTGGCCCGGCCCATTGCCCTCGGCATCATGCCGCGCGTCACGTGGCCCTTCTTGGAGGCCGCGTGAATTATGCGCATGTTCTCGGTGTCGAGGCCCTTGTACTCTGCGTTAGCCTCGGCGTTCTTGATCACCTTGAGGATCTCGCCGCATGCCTTGACCGGGTAACGGCCCGCGTCCCAGCCGGTCTGGTGCCTCTTGTGGCCCACGTTCCGGTTGAACCGCTTGAACGGCACGGACTTCTTCTTCTCGATGACGTCCTCGAGGAAGGTCTTGACAGTGGTGACCTTCTTGCCCTTGATCTCGCGAAGGATCTCGATGCAGTGCTTGGGAGAGACGTTCAGCTCGTACGCCATTGCCTTAGCGGTGGTGGCGGGGTCGAATTTAGCGGAATATTCAACTTTCGACATTTCACATCACCTTACTTCAGCGGCACGTACTTGCTGCCTCTCGTGGCACCGATACCGGCCGAGCCGTGGTTCACGGGCTTTCTAGTGAGCGCGAACTCGCCGATGTAGTGCCCGACCATCTCGGGCATGACCTCGACGGGCTTCCACTCCTTGCCGGTGTGGATCTCGAAGGTCACGCCGATCATCTCCGGGAGAATGATCATTTCCCTGACGTGGGTCTTGATCTTCATCTCGCCCGCCTTGATGGCGTCGATGATCTTCTGCTCTTCCTCGGTGAAGCCCCTCTTGATCTTCCTCCTCTGGCGGGAGGGGAGAAGGGCCGCGACCTGGTTTAAGTCCATTTTCTTGAGGTCCGCGATGGAGTTGCCCCTGTAGGTGAACTCTTCCTTTCTCTTGGGCAGCCTTGACGAACCCTTAGCTTGCTTTGATACCATTAATGATCACTTCCTATCCCTTATGGCCAATGCCGGTCCTTCTCGCGGCAATGCTGCCGACCTTACGGCCGGGCGGGGTGTGCCTTCCGACGGTCTTGGGCCTGCCGGGGTGCTGTCTGCCGCCGCCACCGAACGGGTGGTCGACGGCGTTCATCGCAACTCCACGAACAACGGGCCACTTGGTGGCCTTGTTGGCCATCTTGTACCACTTCTTGCCGGCCTTCACGAACGGCTTGTCCGGCCTGCCTCCGCCGGCGACGATGCCGATGGTGGCCTTACACTTGGGGTTGAGCCACTTCATCTCGCCGCTGGGGAGCTGGATGACGACCCTGTTGGCTTCGTGCGATACGACGATAGCGTTCACGCCCGTCGACCTGGCGAAGCTTCCGCCGTCGCCCGGCTGCGACTCGATGCAGCATACGGGGCAGCCATCCGGGATCTTGCCCAGGGGCAGCACGTTGCCTACGGTGACCTCGGCTCCGGCGCCGACGGCAACCTTGTCGCCGACTCCGACGCCCTCGGGAGCCAATATAAGGCGCTCCTCGCCGTTCTCGAACTTTACCCGGGTGATCGGCGCGTTCCTCGCCGTGTCATGGATGACTTCTGTGATCACTCCGTTGATGGTCTCGTCGCCGATGGTCCTGATGTGCTCCAGGTTCGCCTTAAAGCGAGAGGACGTTGCCCTGTATGTCGGGGTGCCCTTACCACGGTTCTGAGACATTATACGCTTTCCCATGTTCCGGTCCTCCTTAGAAGATGCCTAGCCGGCTCGCTATTTCCTCAGCCGAGTTCTCGGGTGCCAGCGTCACGAGGGCCTTCTTTTCGCCCCTCGAAGTGATCAGCGTGGTGACCTTGACGACCTTGACGTTGTACATGTCCTCAACGGCCGCGCTGATCTGCTCCTTGCGTGCCTGCCTGCCCACCATGAACTGGAGGGTGTTGTTCTTTTCCATCGATAACGTGGCCTTTTCAGTGATGAACGGGTATTTTATGACGTCTGCTGCCATTACTGCTCGCCCTCCATCATCTTGAGCGCGCTCTCGCTCCAGACGGTTAATCTTCCCGCCTGGGTGCCGGGTGCCAGCAGCTCGGTGTTGACCTCGTCCAGCGTGACGACGTCGCAGCCGGGGATGTTCCTCGCGGCCATGACGATGCCCTTGTCCTCGCCGACCACGATGAGGACGCCGACCTTCTTCTTGTACTGGCGGCCCCTCATCTTGCCGCGGCCTCCGCGGACCTGCTTGATCTTGGCGCGTTCCAGGTCTGCCTCTAAGCCGATGGCGGTGAGTAGCTCGACGACTTCCTTCGTCTTCGTGAAGGACTCGATGTCGTCGCTGACGATCAGCGGAAGCTCGCCCTCGAACTTGTAGCCCCTCGCCTTGACGAGCTCCTTGTTCATGGTCGCGGCCGCTGCCGAGCGGATCGCTAAGATGCGTTCCTTGTCGTTGATCTTCTCGGAGTAATCCTTGTTCGGGTTGGGCGCGTGGGCGCTGCGGCCACCCTTGGCCTGCGTGACCCTCGCGGCCCTGGAGCCGTTGGTGAGCCTGGGCACGTGTGCCGCGCCCCTGCCGCTGCCCCAGGAGTGTGCCGAGGTCAGCGTGCCCGCGGTCCTGTCCGGGCCGTAGGGCTGGAGCCTGTTGGCCTGTGCCGCCAGGACGGCCTTCTTGATGACGTCCGGCCTGAACGGCTCGTTGAAGACCTCGGGTACTTCCATGGTCGAGGCCTTCTTCCCGCTCTTATCTAAAATATTAGCTTCCATTTTTATGCCCTCCTTGAGGATCCCTGCTTGGACTGCTTCGAGATGTGGGTGACTTCAGGCGCCTGCTTGGGCATGTTCTTGGGCCTCACGGCCGGCCTGACCCTGACCATTCTCTTGACGGGTCCGGGAATTGAGCCCTTTACGACGATGTACGGGTTCCGGAGAACGCCGTAGTGTAAAAAGCCTCCCTCGGGGGTGACTTCCTCGGCCTTCTCGCCGAGCTTGATGATGCGCTTGTTGTACTCGGTCCTCTGATGGTAGCCGGTCTGGCCGAGCTGGGGCACCTGCCACCTGACGCGGTGCGGGTTCCAGGGGCCTAAGTTGCCGACGTGCCTCTTCTTTCCGGTGCGGGCGTGCTTGCGCTTCTGTATGGCGATACCCCATCTCTTGACGGGGCCCTGGGTTCCCTTACCCTTGGTGATCGCCGAAACGTCAACAAGCTCGCCGGGGACGAAGATGTCGTTGGGCTTGACCTGCTTGCCGAGTAGCGACTTTGCGAACTCGAATCTCTTGTCCATGCTGCCGCCGGCAACACGGTTCTCCAATAGTTCCGGTACCTTCTTGGGTATGCCCGAGACTTCCTCGGTCTTCACATACGTGAGTAACCTGAGCTCGGCGACCTTACCATCCTTGACGAGGCCGGCAACTTTTGCCAGCTGGGCGTCGGTGTCGACGCTCTTCGGGAGCCTGAACAGCTTTGCCAGGTCCTTGGCGTCGTTGACCCAGGCCTCTGCGAGGACGTGCTTTCCGTACGGGCCGTCGTCGTATGCGCGGATGCCCGCCACGTTCATCGCCGGGGTCTCGATGATGGTCACCGGTATGGAGATCTCCATGCCTTCGGTGGTGCTGTGCGGCCTGTCGTCGACCATGACGACATGCGACATTCCTGCCTTGAATCCAACCAGACTTTGCAGCTTCGGCTGATCGCCGAGCTCGGCCCAGCTTCTGTACTTGGGCTTCTGGCTGCGGGCCCTCACCCTCGGGCTGTACGCGAGGGATCCTCGCCTTGGTGCGTGTGGGTGACTCATGTTCTTTTTCCTCCATTGCTTTGACAAATTTGGGATTAGGCTCTGGCTTTGTCAATCGCCAGGTATCGTTCTGATACTTGCGCTGTAACGCCAACCAGATTCTACCAGATCAAGTTCAAAAGGCCGAGTGTTATGTACACGGCTTCTTCCGAACGCACTGTTGCAGTGCCCTGGTGTGGTATGGAGTTCACCACGCAATCGGAATGATCCTCAAGTTTGTGGCCTTCATCGTGCAGGAGCTGCTCCAGTCCCATAGAGGGACTTCCAAATGCGACGCAGACCTTATCCCTGGTGTTGCTTTTTATCTCGGACAGCTTCTCACAGGCGAGGGGTTCCCCCAGCCGTGATGTTGCGATCCTTAAGCCTTCGGTCTCGAGCGCATCATGGAGCGTATTGACGATACGCACGTCGTAGCCCCAGTAAAGGGGTACATCGCTCCTCTTCACGAGATGGACCGTTAATGGTCTTCGCGAATAGATCCTGACTGTCACGCGCTGCCCCTTGCGGACGTTTTTGGCGTCCCGGAGCATAGCTGGGCTGTCGCTTCCGACATCGACCCATGCGTTTCCATCAGACCCGACTTTGGTCACAATACCTTCGCGGTATTCCTCATTCTCAGTGACGGTATGAGCGGGTGTTCTCAAAGGTGGGATTACGCCTATGTGGCGTAGGTCGTCTTGCATAGGGAATATCTCCTTGCGGAGATATTGCGGGGTTTCCGCGTAACGCAAGACTGTGCTGATGAACTTGCTGTCGTCCCGGATCGGGGTCTTATATATTACTATTTCGTCGACCCTGAAGATCGATGCTGCCCGAGCGACTTGCCCGACTTTGTACGTTTTTATGCGTAGGTCCGGGCTTTCTTCGGTCAGCGACGATGGGATGAGTAAGCTCAGGAGCGTCCTGCCTTCGTTGACACTCATACTGTACACTTACGTTGGTTGGGTGCTATAAATGGAATGTTAGTATAAATATGTTACGCAGGGAGAAAGGCGTGGGTGGGTTATTAGAAATAAAATATGAGTTTATTAGTAAATTAGATTAATTGTACGGGCTGACTAGGTATTTACAACCTAATAGTCCTCATATACACTTATAGGTATTCAATATCCTATCATTTGTTATGGCTTATTATTTTTTAAATTTTAAAAAATACCAACGTAATATAGAATTACTTGTTCAATTATTTGCTAATACTTTCTGAATGCATGTTAGTAATCTTTATAGATTAGTATTTGATTAATAAGTAAACAATAATTTATTAATTAATGATTAAGCGCTTGCGCGAGGTATTAATACGGTAAGTGAAGTTAAAATAACTACAAAAGGTATTAAATCTGCGTTAACTAAATTAAAATATAATGATAAACGCTTTTTTAAAGCTATTTCCGAATACGTTTGGAATGGGTTTGATGCAAAAGCGACTCATATCAAAATAGAGTACGAATTTAGTTCAGGTGGAAGTCTAAAAAAATTAATTATATCGGATAATGGTACTGGTATTAATTATAATGAATTAGAAAATAAGTTTAGGCCCTTTTATGACTCGGAAAAATTAAGAGAAGAAGAGATATTAAGAACCAACTCGAAAATACATGGGTTTCGTGGTGTTGGTAGGTTAACATTTTTTACTTTTGCTAATAAAGCAAATTGGTCTACTACATATAATGATAATAATATAAATTATAAATATGATATAGAAATAACATCACATAAATTAGATACTTATTCTGCTGAGAATAAACCGATAGTAACTATCGATCATACAGGTACAACTATTACCTTTTCCGACTTTAACAGATTTTCGATTTTTAAAAATGCAAGAGAAGCTGAAAAATTGATGCTTAATTATCTTAAAAAGGAATTCTGCTGGTTCTTAGAATTAAATAAATCTAAATATCGGCTAGTTATTAATGGCGAAGGTTTAAATTATTCAGATATATTAGTTGATAAGCAACAATTTGAAATCAAACATGAGTTGTCTTCTACTGTATTTAATATACAATACATACGATGGAATTATCAACTTAATTTAGAATATTCGAAGTTTTATTATTTAGATAATAACGGCAATGAGATTTATAAAGAAAATACTAAGTTTAATAATAAAGGAGATAATTTTTATCACAGTGTGTTTATATCAAGTGATTACTTCTTAAATTTTAATTTTGATAATGGTGATATACATCAAAAGTCATTAGGTGTACATTCAATAGCAGACGAAGAGTTTAAACTATTACAGAATGAATTATCAAAATATTTAAGAAGACAAAGAAAACCCTTAATTATCGAGCAAGCCGAAAGTTTTGTTACATCGTTAGATAAGGATATAATCGATAAATCTAACAAATCTGATTTTGAATTGCTCCAAATTGAACACTTAGAAGCTATAGTAAAAGAGGTTTATGTAACTGAACCGAAAATTTTTAAAAATTTAAAATATGAACAAAAAAAGACATTTATTGGTTTATTAAATGTGTTATTAATTTCTGATGAGCGTGATGAAATTCTTGATATCATAGATGAAGTAGTAAAGCTGGATTCGAAAGAGCGAACACAATTAAAAGAGATTCTACAACATGCTTCTCTATCAAATATTGTAAAAACTATTAAACTAATAAAAGATCGGTTACAAGCTTTAGAGCTTTTAAGTCAGGTTGTATTTAACCATGATTTATACGCTGATGAGGTAAATCATCTCCAAGAAATAGTACAAAATCATTATTGGATTTTTGGTGAACAATATAATTTAGTTGCCGCTGCAGAAGATAATTTTGAAAAAGCGTTAAAAGAACACATTCACATACTTACAGAAAAAGATCAAGAGGATTATGAGGGAGTACCATTAGACCATCCAGATAAGTTGAAACAAGTTGATATTTTTATATGCAGACAAGAAAAAAATAATGGACATGTAAAAAATATTATTGTGGAGTTAAAGCATCCAAATATAAGACTTGGGAGAAATCAGCTGTATCAAGTCAGGGATTATATGCGCATTATCCGTGAGATTGACAGATTTAATGCTGATAATTATAAATGGGAGTATATATTAGTGGGTAATAAATATAATACCTCACATTTTATTGAAGATGAACTAACAAATAACGAAAAACTTGGAGAACCGGGCCTTGTTTACAAAGTAGATAATGTAAAAATTTATGTTAAAAAATGGAGCGATGTACTAAATGAGTGCGATCTAAGGTTTAAATTTTTAAATGATAGGCTAGAAATCGAAAAAAGTAAATTAGTAGCTGAATTAAAAACTGCTGAACAAGCAGTAGAATTATCTCGTAATTCTGCAGCGATATCTGCAGATTAGAAATTTTATAAATTTTTATATAAACCATTCGTTTACAAAGCTTTATCCATAATAATATCACATAATGGGTAAAATGACTATTACCGATGGCGTATGGGCAAAAGAAGATGAAGTTAATTTTTTTAATACCTCATTGAGTGTCGCACCGAAAGGAAAATTATTCTATCTTACAAATGATGGCAGATATCTTGCCTATTGGCCGAAAAATTATCGGGGAACTAAAACTACACTTCAGAGCCGTAATGGTCGTATTGGTGAATATACTGAAAAATGGTCAAAAGACTTAATTGAACCTATTGCCAGGGAACTTGGATTTTATGCTGTTAATAATGTAATATGTGATGAAGTTGGGTTATCAAATGATTCTCCAGCCGATGTAGCCATATGTAGAAATTCAAATACTAGACAAAGGCCAGAAAATATTATTGCCATATTTGAAGTAAAGATGTCAATTGTATGGAATTGGCAATGCATGCAAAATGGCACAACGTACCAATTACAGTGTTTAGGTGATTATAATTCACATATAGGGACACCTGGATTATTGAGATCAGATACCATGTTAAAAGCGATAGGCAAAAGTGTTGGTATAAGAACTGCAAGTGGAAGAGCATCTATTATACCTATAATTATCCTAGGAAATACCCCAATACAAGAAAGTTATAAAACCAAAGTTGATAACTTAAAAAGTTATGGTATTATCCAAGGATTTTGGTCATTAAATCCACATCCGCTTGACAATGGTAATTATATTCACAATACAGATGGATTTGGATTTAAGACAATTAGTTCAATCACAGAACTCAGAAATAATATTGCTGCTCTATTGAATAATAATAGCACTTTCTTTGCAGGATGGAAGTCAAAAGAAGACCTAGGTAGAATGATAGAACTTGCTGATAGCGAAATTACTTATAGACTAAAGGCTGAAAGATTCCTACAATTAATTAATGGTGGATAGGCAATGAAATCAAAAACCGGTGGCACAAAAACAAGTTCTTTTGGATCGTCCGGAAGAGAAAATCATGATTCATCAATATTCTATAATAGCCGGTTATATAGCGATTATAAAATAGATAAAACCATTGATTTTACTGAATATGCTATTCCAAGTAATAATTTAGATAAAATTTTTTGTAAATCTAGTGAACACATGGAGGAATTACCGGATAATAGCGTTCATCTAATGGTTACATCACCACCATACAATGTGGGAAAAGAGTATGATGAGAACCTATCACTTAAAGAATACCTGGATTTTTTAGCAAACGTATGGAGAGATGTTTATAGGGTTTTAGTTCCTGGTGGGAGAGTATGTCTAAATGTAGCGAATCTAGGAAGAAAACCTTACTTGCCTTTGCATTCTTTTATCATCAAGGATATGCTCGATATTGGGTTTTTAATGCGTGGGGAAATAATATGGAATAAAGCATCGAGTGCAGGTGGATCAACAGCATGGGGTAGCTTCCAATCGGCCTCAAATCCAACGCTTCGAGATGTACACGAATACATTATGATATTCTCTAAACAATCATTCTCAAGAAATAACGATTGTAATAAAAAATCATCAATTACCAAAGAAGAATTCCTAGAATATACTAAGAGCATATGGTCATTCAAATCAGAATCAGCAACAAAGATCGGCCATCCGGCTCCATATCCGATTGAATTACCACTACGGTGCATCAAGCTATATACATTCGAAGATGATATAATTTTAGATCCATTTATGGGCAGTGGAACAACAGCCATCGCAGCATTACAAGTAAACCGTCATTTCGTAGGATATGACATCGATAAAGATTATATTGCAGTTGCAGAAAAAAGAATTAAGAAATACAGAGATTCATTAAAACAAACTATATTAAAAGGGCTTGAATAACCTAATATCGTTTATTCCACCCATTAATTTTCTTAGAAGTTTTAAACTTATCAATTAGGCTGTATTCTAAACCCCTGACTAAATCAACATTCAATGTTTTATATTGAAAATTGTTTTGTAATTCATCGCTAGGGGCAAATACAAATATTTTTACCTTATCTCCTGCTTTTAACCTTTCAATTATTTTTTCTTTCTTACATTTTGGACTTTTATTTGAGGTATGATATTTTGACAGTCTATAATGTATATTACCATCGTGAACTTCAGATGTTCCAAAATATTTAATTTTATAAGAAATAGAAGTATCATTTTTCTCTACAACAAAAGAATAAATTCCCCTATTTTTTGTTAGACTGTGGTAATCGTTTGCCTTCTCAATATGAATACCATAACCATCATTATTTAATTCCCAGCTACCAATTTCTATAAATCCAATATCTTTTAATTCCTCAATTTCACTGTTTTGATTCATATATAATCGATAACAGTATTTGCGATTCTAAATTAAATATGATAGCCATAATTGTACAATACTTATTGGAAAATTAAAACTTTAATTTAAATTACATATCTCATTCCATGGTAAAGATACTCCCAATCCCCAACTCATGAGCAACTAACATCATGTTCTTCGCCGACAAGGCATGAAGAATTAGTTATATTATTGAAAAGTAACTTCAATTGGTGAATGGTCGCTGAGCCCTTTTCTTCTCAACTCATGTAAATAACGACATTCCTTTACCTTTAGTGAAGATGAAGCAAAAACATGATCGAATCTTCTCCCAATCCTCTTTCCCCTTCTTTTAGTATACCAGCTAAAATCACGAGTTACATAACCATTTAATTTCCTGTACACGTCAGCGAGGTCAAATTGGGCTAATCCTTCGAGCACATTGCGTTCTCCTTTATCCCATCTCTTTCCCCAATATTTGCATAGCGCATAATCGCCATTTGCCTTTTCATATTGGCCCCAGGTAATGATCTTACCATCAGGAAGCTCTTTTTGAGGTGTATTAAAGTCACCACACAATATCCTGTGGTTATGTGACTGACAGGCCAGGCCTTTGTAGATACCTTCCAGAGTCCGGATCTTTATCCAATCGTTAGTACTACCGTTGGGAACATGAGCTGTATGTAGCTCAATGGTACCTTCCGGGCTTTCTATCAGGCATGAGAGTACTTTTTCCTGCCATGGTACCTTTAAAAATCCCGGAAATTCCATAATAGGCCATCTGCTTGCAACAAGTTCTCCATATCTTCTAGGACCTTTTAATCTAGATGAATATTTTACAAATTGGAAGCTATCGATAAAATGAGTGAAACCAATTTTCGATAATTCTTCTATGTATTTGGACAATGTAAGTGCTGTTACCTCTTGAAATGCAATAATATCAGGAGATAATTCCCGTATAGCAGATACTTGATCATGGATTCGATCTCCACCGCCGGACATGATATTCCACGATATTACTTACATAACTAATCCAATCTATTACTCGGGAATATATTAGCTATAATATCATAAACAATATGCATTTTGATTACAAATGCTTCGCAAGTTCTATCCAGCGTCTATCGACCTATAATGAATGGGCTGCGAGCATCATGTTCTCCGCCGCCAGGGCACAATCATATTCCTCAACGATCCCCTGGCACGGCGAACACCTGGATGAGCACTGGTGCTCCATGTCGTTGCACTTAATGGACATCTGCTTGATACCAATATCATCGGTAATATAAGCGAAAGTTACATTATAGTAATCGATTATACAACATACGATTATGGGGTGGTTTCTATAGCTGAAGCAAGAAATAAAAGATCATCTTCCTATGAAGTCAAAGGCATAAGCAAAATATCCGTAGCCGGCTTCAAATCTATCTACGATGAAAAATCAATATCCATATATCCTCTGACAATTCTCTCCGGGTCCAATAGCTCGGGCAAATCGAGCATCTTCCAGCCGCTCCTGATGATGAAACAAACCATGGAAGAATCGTATGATCCCGGCGACCTCCTGATCGACGGGCCCCATGTCCGGTATTATTCTGCTAAGGAATTTTTATCCAAAATCGGCAACGAAGTTGCCGATAAATTCTCCATTACGATTGAGGTGGACGGGGAAAAGTCCATTCGAGAGACATTTAAGCGTGGAAAGAATAAGCCGGTCGAGCTCGTCGAGGCTTCTTTTACCAGTAAAAAGAGCAATGTAAGGCTAAAACCTGGCATGGACGAAAAGGACCTTATAAAAAAATATTGGTTTTTCAATGATCAATATGAGTCTTTTAGAAAAAGCCTGAACAGCTTTATCCTCGATAATAAACGCCTATCTGATAATGGTATAGATACCGATAACTTGAACATAGGATTAAAAATATTACGAAAAAGGTGTATGCTAAACGTTGTTTTTAGTGTTACGGGTGCGTATGGTAAGGCGATTATCTCTCCATCCGTATTACCTATCCCGGGTTTCGAGGACTTAAGTCGGGTTGAAAATCATATCCTTGGCATTATCCATGTGCCCACTCTACGTGGAAATCCGCAAAGAGTTTATAAAACGACCGCAGTCGGCCCTCAGTTTCCCGGGACCCTGGATAATTACGTTGCCAGTATCATCAATCACTGGAAAGTTACGAACAACCCTGCATTGAACAAGCTTGGGAATTGGCTAAAGACCTTAGGTCTCACATGGAAGATCGACGCAAAGCAGATCAACGATACGCAAGTCGAGATATTGCTGCATCGCCTGCCGAAAAAGACGAGCGATCCCGAGGATATGGTAAATATTGCCGACGTCGGCTTCGGCGTATCGCAAGTACTTCCCGTATTAGTCGCTTTACTTGTGGCTAAAAGAGACCAAATCGTTTATATCGAGCAGCCGGAGATACATCTCCATCCCCGGGCTCAGTATAAGCTGGCCGAGATGTTGGTTGAAACCGCAAACCGTGGAGTAAAAGTTGTCATAGAAACCCATAGCATGTTACTTCTAACTGGTATCCAGACATATATCGCCGAAGGTAAAATCACGACTGATAATGTAAAATTGCATTGGTTCTCGAGAAACGATGATGGTGTAACGGATGTTATAAGTACGAGTTTTGATAAACGGGGCTCATTTGGCGAATGCCCTATCGACTTCGCAGAGATCGAGCTCGAGGCGGATAGTCGATATCTGGATGCTTCCGAGCTACACCCGGTGGATTAAAATGCCGCCAACAAAGCTTGTGATCGATGCCTGCGTAGGGCACGCTTCCGATTCGAAGGTCTGCCGAGACGTACTAAATACTGTCTACACCCATAAATACCATGTCGTTATGTCAGAACAATTATGGGATGAATGGAAAAGACATAAAGGCCGTTTTGCCGTATCATGGATGAAGGCCATGGCCGATAAGGGCCGACTACTCCGGAAAGCCATCGAGACAAACGACGATATTCGTAATAAGATACGATCGTCAATCGCTGCTAAAAAGGATCCGACCATCTTAGTAGTCATAATGAAAGACATGCACCTGGTTGAAGCCGCCCTTGTAACGGATAATATCATTATTTCCCTTGATGAGCGAGCCCGAGGGCACTTTAAAAGGGCGTCCACAATGTCTGAAGAATTAAAAGTAATCATCTGGGTTAATCCTCATGAACCAGTCGAAAAAGCGATTGATTGGCTTAAATATGGCGCAAGGCCTGAAGATTTCCGCATGTTAGGGTATGTTGCTCCAGATAGTGATAAGTTCCGAAGCGGCCATCGTACACGGCAATACGCTAAACAATTATATAAGAGTCGGGAAAAAGCCAAATAGTTTATTCTTTTGCAAGCGTTTAGGATTTATACATTACTTATTTAATAGATAAGTTAATAAGGTTATAATCGGATTTGCAATTGACTGATAAAGACCATAAACAATTTACCGTAATACATTATTGTCTCTGAAGGTGTAAAGGTATGGCCTCTAAAAAAGAAGCAAAGAAAAGCGATGGAGAAGAGCTATTAGAGGCAGCTATTTTTGGTATTGCTTTAGGTATCGCAGCTGGAGCAATTGCCTTGTATTTGAACCAGAAGAAAGAACAAGAAGTATAAACTATTTTCTTCAAATTTTAGGACCTATTTAACTGTTGGGATTTGAGCATATCGGATACTATCGCATGCACAACCTTTCAAAAATAATGTTCCAGCACCCTCGCCTCCTTCTGAGACTCCTCATTCTCGCCGCCCCTCATCTCCACCCCAATCCAGCAGCTCCCAATCCCCAACTCATGACCAGCGATCATCGTGTTCTCCGCCACCAGGTCCCACTCGTATTCCCCGACGACTGCCTTGCATGGGAACACCAGGATGAGGCCGGACGCGACACAGAACAGCCGTACCCCACGTAAACCCAAATATCATTTACCGCCAGAATGCCATATTGGTCGCCTCTGTGCCTCAGCATCCTCGTACCTCAACGACGACCTATCCCGAAGGGCATTTGAAAAAGCTCTGTGCGCTCCGTGGTGAAACCGATATGCGAGACGGCATAGAAAAAGTGCCAAAAGCATTAAATAGCAATTTGTTATATAAACTAATATAACAAATCAGGTATAGGGCATGTTAGATATTCCCGATAAACAAGAAGGAACTGAGTCAAAGGCAGTCGGTTTTCAGCCCAAGCTCGACACGATCCGGATGATCGAGGACTTTATCAAAGAGCATAGTGGCAATTATAAGAAAAGGGCATTATGGGAGCACCTGCCGAAAAAAATGATGTACCAGACTTTTTGCAATGCCTTCGACTACCTCCTTGAATCCGGCAAGATCGCCAGGGATAGTAAGGGCTACGTCATCTGGATCTGGAATCCAAAGATCGTTAAAGAATATCTCTTAAGGGATGACCTGACCATCCGATAACCAAAACGAACTTCGTTTTGACTTTATTGCAAAATTTTAATACTAATTACTTTTTAATAGCGTAAGCGTTTATGGAAATAAAGGTTAAGGGTGCCGAGCGATCGGTCCTGGAAAAAATAAACGGGCTCAGGACCGGAACAACCGAAGATAAAAGGCTCTTCGTACATTTAGATAAAGCATTCGATAAGCTAAAGCTTGATCCGTTTTGTGGAAATCGTATACAAAAAAAGCGAATGCCAAAAGCATATATCGATAAATACCACATGGATAACCTGTTAATTTTTAATCTCCCCGGTGCATGGCGATTGATCTATTTTATTGAGAGATATGGCGATAATATCATAGTGGTTATCGTCGATTTCATGTCTCATACGGATTACGATAGGATATTCGGCTATTCTCGAAAGTAAAACTCGTGCATTTACTACTTCCAACATCCGTCGAATGGGCCGCGAGCATCATGTTCTCCGCAGCCAGGATACAAATCGATGTCCATACTTACATAATATAAAATAATCAAGGTTCTATCGAAACAATAATGCCCCGTTCAACCAATTTTTCTATTAAAACCATTGTAAAAACACCATTTAATATGGCAACAATTAATAAAAAAAAGCAATATATGTTCAATACTTCTTGTCCTACACTTTTAACATTAATCCACAGTAAACATGCTATTAATGCAAGTAACAGAGTAAAGGTTAGCTCCGATGATGTGATTAGACACAAAATAGCCCTGGATCTATGATCATCAGGCTTTATATTATCATAGATACGGCTTATGTCATCAGTTCTTGGTAAATAAATTAATGGTGCCGAATGTATCGACATTGCATACGGCGACTTATAATAAGATATAAGGAATGCAATACCCCAAAATATAAGAGTGCAAATTATAATGAGCGCTACTTCAGCAATACCGATATTTATCATCAGGAACATTAACTATTCCACAGATAATTATTGTAATCGTTCCATTACCTTAGTATTTTTCATAGCTTTCCTGGCTTATCCATTTCAATATGACGTCAGCGTTGCGCGCAGGCGCCTTGATCTCCCCCTTCACCGGGTACCCGAATATAAGTGGCGCGACAAGCTTATGCCCCTCCGGAACACCTACTCCCCTCAGAAACTCCGCATCCCACCCGAGATGCAGCGCCAGCCCGATCCAGCAGCTGCCGATCCCTAACGAATAGGCCGCTATCATCATATTCTCCGCCGCCAGGGCACAGTCATGATAATTGACGACATCAGGGGTAGCGAATACCAGGATGAGGACGGGCGCCCCATAGAACAGCCGGGTCTGGGGCTTCGACAGATTCCTCACATAGGCGGCCATCGCCGGTATCGTCGTATCCTTGAACGCCTCGACAAACAGCTTCTTCGCCCTCTCGTCGTACTCCTCGATGAGCTTCTTATTCTTCACGACCACGAACCGCCATGGCTGCTGGTTCATGGCGGTCGGGGCATACGTGCCCGCCCGGATGATCTCTTTGATGACCTCATCGGGGACTTCCTTATCGGAATAGTTGCGCACGGAGCGGCGACTGTAAATGTTGTCCAGGACAGGGTTGGAAAGCCGTTCACCGGAAGGGGTAATGTTAGTGATCACGATATCACAGCTAACACATTAATCAATTAACATATTTGAATATATTTAATTTTAAAATATTTTATAGACAATTACTTTAGCTCAACTTATTGAAAATAAGTATATACACCAACGCGCGGATAATTATTTCAAAGCAGAGGTGTTACCATCAAATGGTCCACACGATAGAGGCGGCAAGCGGCTTGATCGAGGTCAGGTTCGAGATTTACGAAAGCGATGGATACCTGTGTGCGTCGGGAGTAGGTACTTCAATCCACACTTGGGCCAAAACCTGGAATAAGTTAATGAAAAACATCCAGGACGCCGTAAAATTATACTACAATATGCCCCCCTAAGACTGAGTTTAAACTCCTTTTTCTATAAAAAAACTTATCACAGTAAATTTTTCATTCTTACGATAAACAAAGATGCGTTCTCAACAGTGTCGCGGGCACTCTGCTCCGAGTACGTGGCCTCATAATCCGCATCCTCCCGCAGGAACATCGCCGACCTGAACTCCCTGGCAAAGTGCGGTTCCAGGCGCCCCTCGTCGACGAGACTTTCAAGGAAAAAGAGCATGCACTTATGGCTTTTCTCCCTGTAGCCGGTAGATAGCAAAACCGCCCTCGCCGCGTGGAACATGGAATAATACGCCTGGATAGTGGACCATTTATGATCCCCGGCCTTGATGGTTTCTTTTGCCCTTACCAGGTCGTTATCCGACTGGCCGAGTTCCTTGATAATCTCCTCCTTCGAGGCAGAATAACTCTTTATCATACCTGACCTGAGACAATCAATAAAATCATTTACCATGATACGCATGCCTACGTCAATCTTATTCTATCCCTTTCAAGGTTCACAAAAAATGCCTTATCGGTCTTGTAGAGGGTTGAATATTCATACGGGGTCTTTATGATCGGATTTACTTCCCTGTTTATAGCATTCGTGATCCCGGCCGTAATGTCCGCCAGATCATCGTTTGAGATCTTACCAATGATCAAAAGGTCGATATCGCTCTTTTCGGTATCTTCGCCCCTTGCCGCAGAACCGAATAGATAGGTCTCAAAGCCTTTACCGGCAAAACGTTTAAGTATTTCATTAAGTTCCGATACGTTGACCAGGATCTTTAATTGTTTTACGACCGGGTGCCCTTCCACCAGTGAGAATAACTTCAAGTTCCCCTTCCTGGATTCTTTTAGCAAGCCCTCCCTGGTAAAGAGATCGAGCAGTTTCATGACCGTATTTTTCGATAGCCCCGACATACGAATGACTTCATTTTGGTGTATTTGCACATCCGGCTTAAAAAGAAATATATTAAGTATCTTGAAACTATTTTTTGCTATGATCGCATCAATTAAAGTTATTATCGGAACTTGATCGTTCATGATGTCTCAATATAACCATCATTGGTTCAATTATTTAAACCACTTGGTTCATTTTATTATACCGTTAAATATCGCCTTTGCGCTTTCCATATTTGGGAAGGCGATCCTGGACATACAAAAGCAATGTGGCCAGTACTCGCTCAGGCAGATCGACAAGGCGCTCTTTGCATACCACAAGCTAGAACTCTCGGAGCGTCCGGAGCACATTTAAAGCATCATCATATGGACCTATGGATCATGCAAATGCTTATCATGCAAATGCTTAGAGTACAATATATACAAAAGAATAAACGCATGATCTAAAGGAGACTATCGTGAGCTGGAGTAAAAAAAGCCTTTCAGAGGCTATACGCCTATTCGCTTTATTCCTGCTATTTTTATTCTGTGGCATTAGCCTGCCTGCACTGTCTGGTTTGCTCGTCTTCCCCTTTTCATTATTTCCGCCGGAATGGGACCTCATTTATCGCCTGGCGCTCTCGACCATATTTATACTGTCGGCCATCGTTTCGTTAAAGGTCGAGCGATTAAAAAAGTATTGGAAAATTTTTTTCGCTTTTTTTGTCGCCTCTTTTGCCATAAATGTACAGGCGCTGAGCGCTTATGTCAACATACCGACGACGCCGATCAACGGTTTAGTCCTGAGCATGTTTTTGAGCACGGTGCTCGTCGTCATTCCTATCATTGTACTAACCCTCGTCTCCGGCGATCGTCTGTCCACGACCTTCCTGCAGAAAGGAGATCTCAAACAGGGCATCATCATCGGTATCATTGCCTTTTCAATTTTGGCGATCGTGTCTATCCCTATTGCCACATACATGTTCAATGGGAAAAACCTTAGCATCGAAAGAGTGCTCCCCTGGATGCCCGGGATATTTATCATTGTCATATCAAATGGGATAAGAGAAGAATTGTTGTATAGGGGGCTCTTCCTTAAGAAATATGGGTCAGTATTTGGGCCTAATGTCTCTAATATATTGCAGGCGTTGATCTTTTCGTTGAGCCATACGGTAGCCGGCAGGGGAGCGATCGCATACACATCATTTACCATCGCTTTTGTCGTTATTACATTTTTACTAGGCCTTGGGCTGGGATATCTTATGCGGAGAACGGATAGTCTGTTAGGGCCTGTATTGTTCCACGCAGGGACGGACATACCCATTTTCCTGGGAATTTTATCAAATCTGTCATGATCCGATGCCTCTATCTAAAAATCGTATCCCTGTGTTCAGTCGGGCCATTAATGACGTGAAAGTCCTTGGCGAGCATTTTATTCATACTGATACCGACCCATGTTCGCGTATCACAAGTCAAAGCTCGAGGGGTACTAACAATAATCATCGTGAAAAGAAATATGCACTTCGACAATCTTCCAGCCAACAATATAATTATATGAAATATTTTATATTATTTTTAATATAGTGCAGGAGATCACATGAGCCAGGCGTACGATGAAGCCCCCGGCATGGAGCGGCTCCGGAGGGAGGTCAAAGAGCTGCGCGAGAAGGGGGACTATTACCGGAGCATCCTCGAGTCGACGGATAAGGGCATCTGGGTGATCGACAGCAATTACAAAACGGTCTACATCAATTACCGGATGGCCGAAATGCTCGGCACCTCCATCGATAAGGTCCTGGGCAGCACCGTCTTGAAGTTTATGGACGAGGATAACTGGCACAATTTTATAAATATGATCTCCCGCTGCAAGGAAGGCTGCAGGGATCAGATCGACATCATGTTTCACCGGGCGGATGGCGGGGTTCTCTGGACCCTGGCGAGCCTGGCGCCGTTTTTCGACATTCAGGGCTTTCGGGTCGGCGTATCCGGGACGTTCGTCGACATCACGGAGCGTAAGAGGATGGAGACGGCACTGAAGGAAACGCGGGATAACCTCATGAAAGCACAGCATGTGGGGCGGATGGGCAGCTGGGTCAGGGACCTGAAGACCGATATGATCGAATCCAGCGGCGAAATCGGCGAGATACTCGGCATCGAGGCCGTCCCGACGAAGGTGGATGATATTATCAAATTAATTTATCCGCCCTATGAAAGGGAAAGGGTCAGGCGTATCGTCCAGGAAGGGATCGAGAAGACGGGCTCGTATACGATCGATGTCCGGATGATGCGCCCGGACGGCAGGGAGATCTATTGTCACCTGGAGGCAGAAGTAGTAAAGGATGGTAGTGGCCGTCCTGTCAAGGTCATAGGCGTACTTCAGGATATTACCGAGAGGAAAAAGGCGGAGATCGCGCTCCGGGAATCGCGGGCGCAGTCCGAGTTTTTCATCGACCTGATCAGCCATAACATGGGCAATATGAACCACGCCTTGCTCGGATACCTGGAGCTCGCGCTCGAAAAGCTGACGCCCGGGGGGTATAATAGGGAGCTGCTGGCCAAGCCCATCGAGATCATCAAGGATAGCGGACGGCTGATAAACGACGTCAGGAAGCTAAGGCGAGTCGTGTCCGGGGACATATCTGTAAAAAAGATGGATATATCAAGCATACTCGCCGAAACGATCGCCGAAGTTCCCAAAGAGAAGGAAAGAGATATACGGATCAATTTTGCTCCGAGATCCGGGTGCACAGTCCTGGCGAACGAGCTGTTAAAGGACGCATACTCCCGGGTCATCGAAAATTCCATCAAGCACTCTAGTGGCCCATTGACGATCAACGTTAACCTGGCCGAAGCGCAAGAGAACGGGCAGGTCTACTGCCGGGTCGAACTCGCGGATAACGGCCCCGGGATATCCGGGGAGATAAAGAGGACGCTGTTGTCGGACATCAATAAGCCCGGGAATAATTTCACTCGAATAGGGTTCGGGCTACGATTCGTGAAGACGCTGGTAGCTTCATATCACGGGAAAATATGGATCGAGGACCGCGTGCCCGGAGAATACGAAAAAGGGCTTCGCGTCGTGATCACGATACCGAAGGCCGATTAATATGTACGGCCGTAGTATCGTTTAGCGCTTCCCTTTCGAAAGGATATTATCATGACTTATTTTTCCATGAAAGTCCTTGGCGAGCATTATGATCAGGTACAGGCCCAGGCCTTTACCTCTCGTCCTCTTCAGTGACCGGGAGAATAGCCGGGCTTTTTGCTCGACGGTCACCATACACTATTTACTACCGGATTACGCCCGGAGCCCGCATCAATTTTTTTTATTGCTTAACCTTTATATGCTTGAATAGCAATAAAAAAGTAATTCATAATATTGGGTGGGCGCTAGTGACAGCTATAGGCTTAAAAAGAATTCTTATAATAACTGCTATCATAACTATTATTTTCATTTCTTCAATTGCCCTGGGCATGGCCGAGGAGAATCTATCACAGTATTACGATAAAGTACTATTTTCCGATGAGTTCGAGCATGGCACGAGTAACTGGGAACTGACGCAAGCCTGGCGCGTTACCACCGACGGAAACAATACCTATCTGGTCGGCGAATATACGGGGGATAAAGCAAAGACGAATTGGGTTATCTGGAACCCTGACCCCCTCCGTCTTCGCCTCATAAAATTCGATAATTACACCTTCGCCGCAGACTTCAAGCTGGATAGCGGCATGATCAGCTTTAACTACCGTGATGTAAACGAGCCTTCATATCCGCCCAATCGCCACTATTCTGTTCAAGTAAATCGGGCAGGAAATTACCTGACTATCGATATCAATAAGAACGGAGCATTAACGCAGCCGACTTATACGCAGGCCCGTGTTCCGGGAGCCGATGGATGGCATAAGATCGAAATAACCGGCAGAGGAACGGAGATACAGGTACAGCTCGATGGAAAGCTTGTAATGACATATGTGGACGAGCACAATCCTTATCTGGCAGGTGGTGCCGCTTTTGAGATCCCCCACGGTACACTTGTCGCAGTCGATAACATACGCTTGCTTGGCGGGGCAGACACGACTGTTACAGACCAAAGATACATTATTTATCTAGGCTTCCTTCTCGTCGTTATCGTTATAATCTCAATCGTATTTGGATTAAATTATTATTTGAAAAAACGCCGGGCTCTTAAGGTATCGAAGGTAGAGTCAAAACCAACGCAAGAGGCGCAGGCACCGGCTATCAAAGCGCAAATGAACGGGGCTATGGCGATACCGGATGCCCAAAAAGCCACGTCCGAACCCGGGCCAAGGGTAGTCGGCCACGACGTTTTCATTAGCTACTCCCACGATGATAAGCCCACGGCGGATGCCATCTGCGCCGGCCTGGAAGCCGAAGGCATTAAATGCTGGATCGCCCCCCGGGACGTGCTTCCCGGCGCTATCTTCCAGGAAGCTATCATCGATGCTATAGATAGCAGCAGCATCATGGTCGTCGTCTATTCATCTAAATCTAACAACTCGCCCCATGTGGTCAGGGAACTATCCCGGGCGGTGTCTAAAGATGTAATCATAATCCCCTTCCGCATCGAGGATGTCCCGCTGTCGAAGACGATGGAATACCTGATCAGCGTGCCGCACTGGCTGGATGCAATAACACCACCTGTTGAAATGCATATTAGTGAACTGGTTAGAGTGGCCAAGGTTAATCTGGATATTAAGCGTAAAAAGTCTAACTAAACAATTGTTTGTATTAAAAATCGTCACTTACCTATATGGATAATAGCTACAGATATAAATCGATTTTATT
Source organism: Methanocella paludicola SANAE (assembly GCF_000011005.1). NCBI lineage: Archaea > Methanobacteriati > Methanobacteriota > Methanomicrobia > Methanocellales > Methanocellaceae > Methanocella > Methanocella paludicola. The sequence goes on along the minus strand of NC_013665.1, from coordinate 2,180,320 downwards.
ACGTATGGATTGATGAAATAAGGGGGTGAAATCCTTTTCACCCAATTAATGTTTCGGCATAAGCCCCGTGATTACGGCTCCAGGACGATTTGCACACCCGGCGGAATCATATATCGAACCAGAATCCTACTCTCCGGTCACCGAAAATGAACCCTCCGGGGGCGCCAAAACCATAAGCATGGACGAATACCTGGTCCCCGTAGAATCCGCCGAGAACCTGGCGCGCATCGAACTGCAGCACATAGGACCCCGCCGGTAAGCCATCCCACTCTACGTAGTTGTCACGTACGACGTTGGGCTGTATCGGGGTGAACGTTCCCGGGATGGGCACGAGGTTCGTCAGGTAGTCGTAGACGTTCGCGTATAAGCCGGCGGGAACTGTCACGTATAGGGTGACATGAAAGGTCCCGTCAGGGTTACGCGTTATGGTCTTATCTACCGAGCCCACGGTCGCTGCCACAGCGCCTTGTTTTTCATAGTACTTGATCACACTTCTTTCAATTTTATTGAGCTCCTGTATCAGCTTATGATAATTCAGGTAGTTATGCCCTTTCAAATTAAATAAGTCCGAAGATGATGGGGGCAATGAACTGGTCGATTTGGTCGAGTCGGACCTGGCGGATACCTGGGGAATGGCCGCAGCGAGTAGCGATACTGCTAATAAGGCTATTACGATCTTGGTTATTGCTCTCATTGAGATATACCTCTAAGCGATATTTATATAATTATACTTTTATTTAATTGTTGGTTTATAATAGCCAATAAAACGGTTGTTTATTGAGTAAATGTTAGTATTTTAAAAAACTTTGATTCTTCCGCGGTTTTGGGATGAATATTTTTTTTAATCCTTTTCTAGTTATGCCGTCGTTGAGTGGTCCAACCACAGGGGCACGGAGCGCACGGGAGTTACACAGAGTTATTTTTTAATAATTTGAGACTCAGAGAGCTCAGAGGCCGGTTTATTAGTTTGCCTGGGGCACAGAGTTTATTGAGGCTCGGTTGACCAATAAACAATAATGCGGTTTATCCTCGGCAGTGCCTCTTTCAACTCCGTGCCCCGGGAATGTTATAAACCCGTACTCCGTGGCCTCTGGGTCTCCATTTATAAGAAAACTCCGTGAAACTCAGCGCTCTCCGTGCCCCTGTGGTTGGAATACTCAACGACGGCATAACATAAAAACGAGCGAAGGCATCAGCCAAAGCAATATATCATCCCAAAAACGCACAAGAACCAAAACTTTCAGATTAATCCGTGATCGGGCGGTGTTCATATAAAAAAAGGTATGGATAGATGATCCGTCATCGACAAATAGCGTAGCTGTCTGAAATGTTAGGGCACTATAAAGTTGTCCTCGCCGTGGGCCCGGGCGCAAGCTACTTTTCAATAGCCGGCAGCATGATCATGAACCTTGCGCCTTTCGTATGATCCCCCGGCACGCGGTCCTCGACCCACACTTTGCCGTGAAAGTCCTCGGCGAGCATTTTGATCAGGTACAGGCCCAGGCCTTTACCGCTCGTCCTCTTCAGGGACCGGGAGAATAGCCGGGCTTTGCGCTCGTCGGGTATGCCCGGGCCGTCGTCCTCGACGGTCACCATGCAATAGTCCCTCTCGCCGATCTTCACCCTGTCCAGGTGTATGTCGATGGCCAGGCGGCCCGTGGAATGCTTGATGGCGTTGCCGATGACGTTGGCGTAGACGTCGTCGAGCAGGTCGTTAGCCTTAACATTACATTCGCAGCCCGCTGTAAAATCAATAGTTATATCCCGGCCGACGATATCCGAATATCTCGGTATGATCTTCCGGACCATCTCCCCGACGTCTATATCGTGCAGTTTAAGCCCGCCTTCCTTTACCTTCTGAAGCTTTCTCACGTTATCGATGAGCCGGGTGCTGCTCTCGATGGCTTCGAGGGGCTTGGATATCAGCTGCTTTTCCTCTTTATTCAGGTCCAGTGTCCCGAGCGCGAGCTCCAGGAAGCCTAAGGCTATCTGGTTCATATTATTGATATCGTGGCCCATCAGGTCCAGGTAAAGCTCCGCCTGCGCCTTGGCCTCGACCAGCTGCTCTTCCGCCTGCTTCCTGGACGTAATGTCGCGGACGTGCTCGATGATGCTCGTGACGTTCCCCGCCCGGTCGGTCAGCGGGAATGCATATAGCTCGAGCCATCCCGTGCTGCCGTCCTCGCGGGCGATCGGCACTACGTCGGATTGGAGAGCCCTGGTCTTAATGGCCTTTATCGTCGGGCATTTTTCGCAATGTATCGTTCTCTTATGATAGGCCTGATAGCATTTCTTGCCTTCGAGGGGGACCATGTCCGGATACCATTTTTTCATGGCGTGGTTCACGCGCAGTATGTTCATGTCCTTATCCAGGATGCTGATGCCGTCCTGGATGCCCTCGAAGACGTTCTCCAGGAATCTTTCGTTCTCCTTTAAGGCCTTGTCCGCGCGCCTGAGCTCCGTCACGTCGCTTATGCTCGAAACGGCCGCGATGATGTTCCCATTCGCATCTTTAACGGGAGCGCTGCTGATGAGGGCCGTTACGGTGCTACCGTCCTTTCGGCGCACGATGACCTCGACGTTCTGTACGTATGCGCCGGTGCGCAGCGAACGCTGTAGCGGCCGCTCGCCGACCGGGAGCGGCGAGCCGTCGACCTCGAAAAAATCATATGGCCCTGGCTCCATATCCTGTGACGCGGCCATGATGTGCCCGCCCAATATCTTTAAGGCGCCTGGCGAAAAGTACGTTATTCTCTCCGTCCCGGCTTCCGACATGACAATGCCGATCGGGAGCGTATCCAGCATCGCTTTCAGCGTATTTCTCGCCCGGGCCAGCTCGCCCGTCCGCTCCTCGACCCTTTTTTCCAGGTCCTCGTAGGCGCTTTTTAGCTGCTCTTCCGCCCGCTTACGGTCGGTGATGTCCCGGCCGATCACCACGAGCCCTTTGCGCCGGCCGTCCGGATAAAAAAGGGGCACTTTGATGGTATCGAACGTCATCACTGAACCATCGGGCTTGGGGATGGTCTCTTCCTCGTGGCCCGTGGCGCCGGCGCGCCAGGCCTTTTCATCGGTCTCTTCGCACATCAGGAACGCGTCCCGGTAAAAGCCGCTATGTTCGGCGAGCTCCGAATCCGTTTTACCCTTGTACGGGACGTTCTCGATATCGAAGAGGCGGAGGTCGAACGCGTTCGCCTCGAGCCACCGGCCTTCGCCATCCTTGAAGCAGACGATGTCCGGCATGGCATTGATCAGGGTGCGCAGTTGCTCTTCCTGCTCACGTAACGACTCTTCCATCTTTTTAGAGCGGGTCACGTCCACGTCCATGCAGAAGATCTCGGCGACCCTGTCGTGCTCTATGACCGGGAACATGCTCGAGTAGGTCCAGACCATGTCGCCGTTCCTCGCCTTGAGTTTCCATAAAGAGCATTGCGTCGGCTTTCCGGTTTCTGAGATATCCCTAACCGTTCGCTCGAACGCCTCGACATCCTCGTCGATGACGATGAGGTCCTGGATCCTTTTTCCAATGGCTTCTTCGGCGCTATAGCCATAGATGTATTCGGATGCCCGGTTCCAGTGGTAGATCACGCCGCCTCGATCATATCCCTGAATGGCGACCATGGGCGTGTTCTCGATGACGGTCTTAAAAAGGGATTGGTCATTGTAGCCGGCAATATTCCCGGACGATATTTGTTCCGAGCCATTATCACTGTCTTTTAATTCTTTTATCCTCTCCCTGAGCTGTTCCAGCTCTTCGATGAGCTGTGCTTTGGTCTTATCTTCGTCTTTCTTTTTCGACCGATAGGGCGACAGGATGACCACCATGCCTTTTCAATGAGATTTACTGTATTTAATTATATTATAAGTGTGATAAAATTTATTTATAAAACCTTTCCGTATGGTGTCTTCCGGGCTACTTTTCGATCGCCGGCAGCATGACCACGAACCTGGCGCCCTGCCTATGATCCCCTGCCACACGGTCCTCGACCCATACGCGGCCGTTATAGCTCTCTACCAGCGTTTTCACCAGGTACAGCCCGAGGCCTTTGCCTTTTGCCTTTGTATTGCCCCTGTGAAATCGATCGAAGATCTGGGGCTTGAGCTCATCCGGCACTCCTTTGCCATTATCATCTATGGCCACCCTGTAAAACGTCCCATCGCACCCCACAACCTCTTCCAGCCTGATGGTAATGGCCGGCTTATCTTTCGCATGTTTGAGGGCATTATCCACGATATTAGAGAATACATCGTATAACAGCTCGTTCGCCTTTACATAACGACCTGCGACCGGCGTATAGTCGATGGAAGCGTTTCCACTCTGGATACTCGAATAATAATCGCATACGTTGATCAAGGTCTGCCCGAGGTCGATCTTCTGGCTGCTCAGCTCGCCCGACTTGACCTTCTGGAGCTTTCTCACCTTATCGATGAGCTGTGAGCTGCTTTCCAGGGCGCCCATGGACCGGGAAATGATCGTGCGCCCGTTCTCGTCCAGATCTAACATGTCCAGGGCGAGCTCGAGGAACCCTATGCCCACCTGGTTCATGTTGTTGATGTCGTGGCCCATCAGGTCTACGTACAGCTCGGCCTGGGCTTTGGCCGATCTCAGCTCTTTTTCAGCTTGTTTACGCAAGGTGATGTCCCTTGAGATGCCCTGTATGCCCACGACCTTTCCATTCTTGTCCCGGACCGGCGTACTAAGAATATCTAAGGGTATATAACTGCCGTCTTTTCTAACGGCCATCAACTCATAAGGAGGGCTTTCTTCTCCGCGTATACGCTTGCTTAGCATCGCTGCGAGAAGTTCGTGGCACTCCGGGGCTATAATATCCCATACGGTCTTTCCCGGGATCTCGTCTACCGTATAACCGGTTATTTTTTCCGCATTACTGCTGGCGAATGTCCAGCGGCCCTGCAGGTCCAGTTTCCAGATGATGTCCTTCGAGTTCTCCACCAGGAAACGGTATTTTTCCTCGCTCTCCTCCAGCGCACTTTCCGCTTTCTTTCGCTCGTCGATGTCTCTGACGTGCTCGATCACGCCCGTAACATCGCCCTTATCGTTGACCAGGGGGAAAACGTACAATTCTCTCCATCCCCCAAGGTCATGCACGATCCCTTTTTTCATAGTCTTTTCCTGCAAAGCCTTGATACTCGGGCACGCTTCGCACGGCTCACGTCTCCCATGATAGGCCTGGTAGCACTTTTTCCCGATGATCCCGGGGCCATACCACTTTTCCATGACCGGGTTGACCCTCAGGATATTAAGGTCTTTATCGAGGATGCTGATGCCGTCCTGGATGCACTCGAAAATATTCCTGAGAAATGTCTCGCTCTGCCGCTGCTTCTCCTCCGCGAGTTTCTGCTCGGTTATATCCTCGATCATCGCCAGGAAATGAAGAGGCTTACCGGACGGGTCTTTGACCAGGCGGATGGATGCCCGGCCGACGGCTACGGCGCCGTCCTTTCGTATATACCGTTTTTCGATCTTGAACCGGTCAATGCTACCTTCCAGAAGCTTCTTCACATTTTCCAGGCTCGTGGCCATATCATCCGGATGGGTGATGTCGGTGAACTTCATCTCGAGAAGCCTGTCGCTCGTGTAGCCCGTGAACCGGCACATCTCCTCGTTCACCTGCATGAACGCGTTATCAAGAGACACTATAGCGGCGCTGATGGGCGATTGGTCGAACGTGTAACTTAACTTTAGCTCGCCCCTGGGCATTTTCACTTCCCCGGCATCCGTGTTTTCAACGACTTTCCATTCCCCCCATGTTAAAATTGCCTATTTTGATATGCCTCGATATACTAATATAGGATGATTATATATTTTTTCTCAATATAATGAACCGCGTTAGGGCTTATTACTTAATATTATCATTATCCCGATAGCGATATAAAATAATTTGCCGGCGCTTTTTTAAGGTGGGCTTGAGTTCCCAAGGACCACGATCCGAATTTTAGATTAAAACAGGTTATGCAGGCTACTTTTCGATCGCCGGCAGCATGACCACGAACCTGGCGCCCTTCGTATGGTCGCCGTACACGCGGTCCTCGACCCAGACTTTGCCGTGAAAGTCGCTGACCAGGGTATTCACGATGTATAGCCCCAGGCCTTTGCCCCGCAGTTTTTTTACAGTCTGGGAGCGGTCGAAGATGAGCGCCTTCTGGGTATCGGGTATGCCGGGGCCGTTATCCTCGACGGCCACTTTGCAAAATTTCATCCCCGCCTCGCCGTCGCAAGTCATGCGGATATTAACGGTCAGGGGCCCGCTGGAATGCTTAATGGAGTTCCCGACAAGGTTCGAGAAGACGTCCCGGAGAAGGTCGTTGGCAATGACGGCGCAGCTGCATTTCATATCCAGGTCGATCTTCACGTCCCGGCCCGGCACGTTCAGGTACTGGTCCTTTACGGAGGCCAGGACCTCCACGATGTCGATCGCCATGAGCTTAAGCTCGCCCGCCCTTTCCCTCTGGAGCTTTCGCACGTTGTCGATCAGTATCGAGCTGCTCTTGATGTTCTCGACGGCCTTCAGGATCAGCTGCTCGTCGCTCATATCCAGCGTTCCGCCAGCCCTGAGCTTGTCGTCCGCCATCTCCAGGAAGCCGAGGGCGACCATGTTCATGTTGTTGATGTCGTGGCCCATGAGGTCGACGTACAATTCAGCCTGGGCCTGGGCGTCCCTGAATTTGTTCTCTATGAACTTGCGTTTAGTTATGTCCTCGACGATGCCGTACATCCACTCGGGTGCGCCTGATCTGTCCTTTTTTATCCGGTCTGCGACGATGTTCAGGTAATGGATGGACCCGTCGGGCGTGATGATGCGGAAGTCGATGTTGAAGAGCTTATTTTCATTGATGGCCGCTCGTGCTGAGCTGGCGAGGAGGCCCCTGTCGTCGGGAAATACACGCGTGATGGCCCAGCCATAGGTGGGCTGGAATTCTTGGGGGCGATAGCCGAATATCTTGAAGATCTCGTCCGACCACTGCATGTTATTCGTTTTCAGGTCCCATGCCCAGTTGCCTATGTGGGCGATGTCCTGGGCTCTGGAGAGTATGGCCCTGCTTTTTACCAGCGCTTTTTCGGCCTGCTTTCGCGCCGTGACGTCCTGGTTGATGCCATATACCCATAGCGGCTTACCCTCTGCGTCCTTCACGAGCTTATCCGCTACTGTATTGATGTACCGTATAGAGCCGTCGGGCATGATGATGCGGTAGTCGATGCTACCCAGCTTCTGCCTGTACCGTGTAGCGTCTGTGGACTTTGTGACGGTATCCTTATCGTCGGGGTGAACGCGGGATAAGAGCCAGTCCAGCGATGGCTCGAATTCCTGGGGCGAATAGCCGAAGATCCGGAACCCTTCGTCAGACCATTTCATCCCGCCGGTCCTCAGGTTCCAGGCCCAGTTGCCTACGTGGGCGATCTCCTGGGCTTTCGATAAGATGTACTGGCTCTTCTTCAGGGCCTTTTCCGCCTTCTTCCGGTTGGTGATGTCGAACGCGACCGCTATTACGGCGGGCCTTCCGCCGTACTCGATGAGACCCGCCGCGAAGTCGGCCCAGCCTTCCCGGCCATCCTTTGCCCTGAACTTCACTTCATATCGCGATGGGGCGGACTCTCCCATCTGCCTGGCCCGCCCTCTGTCTCTCATGATGTCCTTGTACTCGGGGCTTACCCAGTCCCAGAAGTTCATGCCGATGAGCTCTTCCTTGGAATATCCCGTGATCTTTTCTGCTGCCGGGTTGACGTAGATGTATTTGTCTCCCTGGTACAGGAAAATGGCCGCCGGCATGGTCTCGGCCAGTACTCTGAACTTGTGCTCGCTCTCGCGCAGAGCCTCCGCTGCCCTGTCGTTTCTGGTGATTGGTTTGATCCTTTTTGGCTTTTCCATGGCGTCGCTCGGGGTGTGCATAATGTAGAAGAATTAAATTATATTTTTTACGTTATATATAAATTAATCGTCCCTTATATAAAAACGTTCAGCGAGGATTAAAAAGAGGGAAGCGATGGCAGTTCGTTTCATCTTTTCATGATGACTCATCATGGGTCTGGAGTTCCCCATCAATATTCATTGAATGCCGATGCACCTGTATGGCACCCGCCACAAAAAATTGGTGAGCATACAATTAACTATGGGGTGAACAGCTAAGCGGTTTAACTCCGAGTTCGCTATTATTTTAAGTAAAATGATAAATAACATATAACACATGTCTTAAGTGAGGCTTATTGAATATGGTTAAACCAGCAGCGATCGATAAGAAGAAGCTCTTTACGCTTCTCGAGAAATTAGGCTATATTAACAGAACACGGGGTGGGACCTATATGGTATTCGAGAGGCCGGGGAATGTCAAGAAGATAATGATAAGACAGTTGAGCGAATTAACCCCGGCCTTATTGAACGATATTCTCGTAAAAGTCTCTGACCAGACAGAAATTTCCGTAGAAAATCTAAAAAGTATGATGAACGAGCCATAAAGTCACAAAAACAGGGCTTCTAAGGCGTTGAGTTGTAATAAAATATCAGATAAAGATTTTTTGATAATATGATCTTATCAAAAGGGCTAACGTCTATTTTTTGGGCTCGTACTTTTTACCGATGCTCCACGCTTTTCCGACATGTTCCCCCAGGGCCCAGTAGTTGTTATCGTGCATCGAGAAGAGGAGCGGGTCGATCTTCTTTATATCCGGAAGCTTGCCGGACAGGTATTTATCCTCGGTGTAGGCCTGCACGATCTCGCCCAGGTATATCTCGTTCGTCCCTCCAAAGTCAATGGATTTGACCACCTTGCATTCAAGGTTCACGGGGCATTGCGTGATCATGGGGGCCGTCTTGAGCTTGCCATAGAAGTTATCGAATAATTTCGACTTATCGACCTTACGGCCGGAGACCAGTCCGCAGTAGTCGGCGATCCCGGCCATGTCCTTCGACGGGATGTTCACGCTGAACGTGCCGTTTTCCTTCATGCCCTCGATGGAGTAGTGTAGACGATTTATCGCCACGGATATCATGGGCGGGGTGTGCTGGACAATACCGCAGTACGATACGGTGAGGTAGTTCGGTCGTCCGCCTATGTTTACGCCGACGATGACGGCCGGCATGGGATAGAGGTATGTGCCGGGGCCTATTTCGCGCTTTTGCAGGTTTGGTTCCTCCTCAAGTTATTAGTATTGGTATATATGTCGTGCACTTAAATATAAATTATTTCTAAATGGTCGGGGAGGGCCTGCCTGTTAAAATAAGCCGGTGGATGCTCGTGTGAATAAACGCACGAGGCTTGATGTGTTCATTAATATCTAACCATCTCTTATATAATTACATTTTTTATAATAATATAAATACCAAGCAATATATGTTAATATTTAGAGGAAGATAACATGGATATAACAATTTTGACAATACTGGCATTTATTATCGCGCTGATAGTTTCAACGCTGGTAATATACGTAGTCACAAAGCTGTTCGGCGAAACGGAAGACATAAAAACGGCATTGCTCGCCGCTGTGATCGGTACGGTAATATATGCGGTCGTATATTTTTTAATGGGTCATGGATTGATCGCGGCGATCATCGGAGGCATCGCCTGGCTGATCGCGTTGCGGGCACTATACAAGATAGGCTGGCTCAAGTCCCTTGCGATCGCGGTCATTATCTGGATCTTGACTTCCATCGTCGGGTGGTTCCTGCCGACGCTCATGGGTCCTGTGTAAATTTATCGTAACTTCATTTTTTAAAACAAGGCCATAACGTTGGCATAATTTTAATAGCTCACTATCTTCCCTGTGAAGCTTGATGCTTAAAGCTATAGTATGGCGATCAAGTTCCGGCAGTAGAAAGTTAAAGGCTTTAGTAAAATTACTGGCAATTGTTTACCGCTCAATAGCTATTTATTCCGAGAAATCAATGGTTTTTATGGTGCGGAGGCCCGGTATTGAGAGATGTGACTAACGCAAGGAGCTTTAATACGTTATTGGGCATTCTGATACTCGTCCAGGTCACTTTCTTGATCATTATCGTTTCCCTGCTCATCGCGCCGGTCATCAGCCCCGACGTCCAGCTGCCATCGACGATGGCCATCGCGTTCATGCTCCTTCTCTGCCTGCCCATGTCCCTGTACCTCTACTGGAAAAGCACGAATAGGGACCAGAAGCTTCTCTTCTTGAGCCTCTTCCTGACACACTTCCTGCTGGTACTCACCACCCTTATATGGTTCATCCTGCCACAGCTTTTAAACGACCCCTGGCTGGTCAATGCCGGTAAGGCTTTCGGGATAATCGTATATTTGCCGGTCCTGCTCGCCTTTCTATACCTGATATACGAAAGGCAGAACGCAAAGTGGCCGGACATTTATTTCTTCATCATATTTCTCAATGTCATATCGGCCATGACGATCATATTATTCACGGCCATGAACTTCTCCGAGGGGAGAAGCGATGCCTTCAGTGTCCTGGTATACGTCATATCCATTGTCCTCGACATCGCGATCCTTTCACTGGGGTCGATGCTCGCCTTCACCTCCATGGAGAACGAGCTCCGGTATATCCTCTCGATACCGATCTGCGCTTTTTTATTCAGCCTGGCGGGCGATGTGCTCATGCTGATGGATTTCCTCGGCCTATACGATACCATCGGCTATGCTCAGGTCTTTTATGATGGGATGCTCTTCTTCGCAGGGCTCGCCATGCTCTTCTTCGCGCTCGGTAACGTAAACGTGACCACGATCGAGGAGGTCAATAAAAAGCTGTTCGACGCAAAGCGTCTGATGTCCGACCTGGTCATGCAATCGCCCGACGCCATCTGCATTTTCGACGTGGACGGCTACGCCGTGCTGGCGAATCAGACCTTTATCCGGTTCACGGGTAAGAGTCAGGGCGATGTGATAGGAAAGATGAATCTCTTCCGGGACACCGACCAGTATGTGCCGGGCTCGAGCGATAAGGTCGCCGAGATCAGGAATGACGAGATACCGCGCTATGAAGGGGTGACCCAGATGCTGGCGGCTGATGGCGGAAAAATGTACTATTCGGTAAAGGTTTTCCCCACGTATGACTCGGAGGGGAAGGTCTCGAGCTATATCGTCATGATGGTGGACGTGACGGAAAGCAAGAACCATGAGGAAAAGCTGCGGGCGGCGAAGAACGAGGCCGAGCTGTACCTCGACCTTATGAGCCATGACATCAACAACATGGACCAGATCGCGTTAGGGTTCCTGGAACTGGCAATAGACAGGCCTGACCTGAGCAGCGAGACCAGGGAGTTAATATCCCGCCCCATGGATGCGCTCGCGAGCAGCACGAGCCTCATCCGGAACGTCCAGAAGCTACAGCAGGTAAGGGATAACGGTTATAAGCTCTACGAGATGGACATAGGCCGGGTGCTGCACGATGCGGTCCAGCAGTACTCGAACATACCCGGCAGAGACGTTACTATAAGGGAGAATATCCGGGACGATTGTAAGGTCATGGCCAATAACCTGTTGAGCGACGTTTTCTCCAACCTCATCGGCAATGCGGTAAAGCATTCGAAAGGCCACATAACGATCGGCGTACATATGGATAAAGTCCGGGAGAACGGCAGCACGTATTGCCGCATCCGCTTCGAAGACGACGGCCCGGGCATACCGGACGAGCTCAAGGCGAGGATCTTCGACCGCTTCCAGAAGGGGTCTGCGAGGGCCAGCGGTAAAGGCCTCGGCCTTTACCTTGTTAAAAAGCTTGTGGAGATATACCACGGCAGGGTCTGGGTCGAGGACCGCGTTCCCGGCGATAGCGCTAAAGGAAGCTGCTTCGTGGTCATGCTGCCGGCGATAGAGTGATAGAAGATCGCTGTTTTACGTTAAACCTACGATGCAGGCTACTTTTCAACTAATATGTATCGGCATTCTTGAAGAATGACCCATATATTCCAATATTTTCTTTAAAAAGGGTATTAGCCCCATATCACAGATGATTATTGAAAGCACGCGCGACCGTATTATGCTCTCCGGGCGGCTGCCCTCTGACACAGGGATGTTCAGTCCCACAATGAGGCGTGAATATTTATGAAAGAGCATGCAATGGGCCAGCGTCGCCCACTCGAATCCATTCACGAAAGCGAGGAAAAATACCGTAACCTCATCGAGAATATCTCGGACTGGGTCTGGGAGACGGATAAAAACATGGTTTTTACATATAGCAATCCCCGGGTGAAAGATTATCTCGGATTCATTCCAGCCGAGATCATGGGACGGTCAATGTACGATCTTATGCCCCGGGAGTGGGCGGACCGGATAAAAAATTTTGTGGAAGCCATGAACAGGGAAGGCAAACCGGTCGCAGTCTGCGAAAAGGCTATGAACGCCAAATCCGGGGAGGTCGTCTATTTCGAGATGACGGTCAACCTCATATTTGACGAAAACGGCCGGGTGACAGGCTATCGGGGAATTTGTAGGGATATCAGGGACCGAAAGCGGGCGGAGGAAGCGCAGCGTAAGGCCTATGGCGAGCTTGAGCACATGGTCAAGGAGCGTACGAAAGAGCTCGAGCACGCCCGCGCCACGCTCCAGGCCATTCTGGACACAGTTCCCATCGGCATTCTCGTAGTAGACGCCAAAACGCATCTGGTCACTTATCATTCGAGCGGCATCGAAAGAACCTTTGGCGGCCCTCTGGTCGGAAAGACCTACGGCGTGGACATGTACCCTAACCAGATCTTACACCTGGACGGGTCGCCGATGCGGAACGAGGAAATGCCCTTATACATATCATTAATGTTCGGCAAGCAGGTATCGGATATGGAGATACTGGCCCGGCAGCCGGACGGCCAGGAGCACACCGTGCTGGCTAGCACCGCTCCCATCAAGGATGCGCAGGGGCGAATTACGTCGGCCGTGGCGGCCATCATGGACATCACGAAGCTGAAAAATGCAGAAAGGGGGCTTCAGGAAGCCAAAAGTGAGGCCGAGATGTATCTCGACCTGATGGGCCATGACATCAACAATCTGAGCCAGGTAGGCATCGGCTACCTCGAGCTGGCGCTGGATCTGCTCGACTCAACTGGCAGGCTCGAGCCGAAGGACCGTCCGCTCCTGGAGAAGGCGCTGGAAACGCAGCTGAACAGCTCGAAGCTGATCATGAACGTACGCAAGATCCAGAGGTCCCGGGCTGGCGGCCTCAAATACCGGCCGATCGACCTTTGCAGGATACTCGCCGACCTGAAGGACCATTACTCTCAAGTGCCCGACCGTGAGGTGCATATCGGCCTTACGTCCTCGCCTCAATGCTTCATCTATGCAAATGAGCTTGTCCATGATGTTTTCACGAATTTGATCGGTAACGCCATTAAGCATTCTCCCGCCGACCGCCGCCTGGATATCCTGATAGATCTAAGGAAAGCCAGGCTCGACGGCAAGGATTTTTACCGGGTATCGATCGAGGATAACGGCCCCGGAATTCCCGATGAGCTAAAAGAGCGGCTCTTCACGAGGTTTGAGCCGGGAAAGACAAAGGCGACCGGACGGGGGCTGGGGCTTTACCTTGTCAAAACACTTTTAGAGGACATGAGCGGGAGCATATCGGTCGAAGACCGGGTTAAAGGGGATCATCGCAAAGGGGCCCGGTTTATCGTCCTGCTGCCCGCAATTTTAGACAGGTAGATCGGGCGTATAAATGTTAAATCAGATAAAATAAAATCGCATACCTAAATCGCTTATATATCTGTCGTGGGCCCAGCGCGAATAATACAACCTGAACATCATCGGCGTACAGTAGCCGAAGACGGGCATCGACAATCCCCAGAGGTATAACATCTTTGACAACGACCTCTACAACTACTTCTGGAACTACGACAACAACGGCATGAAGCTGTTGCAGCTACGCATTTACGCTGTATAAAGCATACCCGAAGCATATGAAGAGCGCGGGACGCTCGTCCCGCATATTTCTTCGTAATATCATTCACATGCCTGGCATTCCTGCATAGACTAATCGTTTTTCTATGGGCTCGGGCGTAGATTTGAACCTTTTCCGGCGACGCCCTTGTCGAATAATATTGTAATTTCCCGAAGCAAGAAGTTCGCTGAGACTCTTGGAGCACGTCGTCGGATTTTCCGCTAAGCTCACAAAATAACGTTTTGTTTCTAGTCTAATAATTATGATGCGAGGAGGATGGACTATGGATTGGAAGAAGTATGCCATATTTGCCCTTCTCGTGTTAGCGGTACTGGCCATTGCACTACCCGCGGCTGCCTGGTGGGGCGGCCTCGGCTGGGGCGGCTGGGGCTTGCGTGGCCTCGGCTGGGGTGGCTGGGGCGGCTGGGGCTGGCCCATGTGGGGCGGCCTCGGCTGGGGTGGCCTGGGCGGCTGCGGCCTTGGTTGGGGCGGATGTGGCCTCGGCTGGGGTGGCCTCGGCTGGTGGTAAACTACCATAAAACCGACTCAAACCCGTAATGCTACACGAGACAAAGCGTAAGGTTCTGTAGGCGTTCAAAACGCCTACCGGCTTATTTTTCTGATCTTATTCGCCAGGCAGGAGTTGCCGGTTAATGCCCCGGTACCCCGAAAACTGCCCTTTATCGTCGAACATCGGCGTTGCGACCGTCCGGAAAATAATTTTCTCGCCGTCTTTTCTCACCACGAAGTACTCCTCTACCTCGAATGGCTTATGCTCGTCCAGGTACGGCTTTACCAGCGCCTGCACGCGCTCGAGGTCGTCCGGAGAAATAAAATCGAAGGGCGTCTTGCCGAGGACCTCTTCGGGCTCATAGCCGAGGGATTCCCTGGACTTCGGGCTTACGTAAGTACAACGGTAGTTCTCGTTGACATCCCAGACCAGGAGAGGGGAGTTCTCGACGAGGTCCCGGAACTTCTCCACGCTCTTTTTCAGCTCCTGCTCCATCATCTTCTGAGTGGTGATATCAATCGCCGTCAGCATCATCGCCGGCTTTCTCCTGTATTGCAGCACTGCATCCGTACAATCGACCAGTATCGGCTCGCCGTTCTTCCTGACCATCCTCAGCTCGATCCTCGACGGCCCTGGCTCCCCGCGCTGCCGCAGCATGATCCGATGACGGATGAACTCCTTCATGTCGGGCGCGACCGGCTCCCAGAATTTTATCGTACAGCACTCTTCGACCGTATACCCGAACATGTCGGCGAGGGCCTGGTTCGCGTAGACCGTTTCCTCGCCCTGGACCAGCAATATGCCGATATTTGACGAATCCGCCAGCGCCCTGAATTTCTCCTCGCTGTCCTTAAGGGCTTCTTCCGCAAGCTTACGCTCGGTGATGTCGCGGGCAAAGAGGGCAATACCATCATCCCAGGGGTAAGCCCTATATTCATACCATACACCGTTAACGCTGGAACTATTGATCCATGTACGAGGGATCTTGTCTTCCATTGTCTTCATGGCCTGTTCATACTGGGCCGAGCCAACCGACCGGGGGTATAATTCCCATATACTACGCCCGAGGACCTGCTCCTTGGACATCCCGGCAGTTTTAATCGTCGCCTCATTCACAAACAGGCATCGCCACTTCGAGTCCAGTATCATGAATGAATCCGTAAGGCTGTCAAGCACCTGGTTGAACCTGGCCTCGCTCTCCATCAGCGCCTCCTCGGCCCGCTTACGCTCGGTGATCTCGAGGTACGACCCGATCATGAGCTTTTTACCCTCGACCTCCATGATCGTCGAATTGATCAATACCGGTATCCTGTGACCGTCCTTATGTACAAGCTCGGTCTCGTAGTTGACCGCATTGCCATCCTTTGCGTGTATCTTCACATTCTGGCGACATGGCCCCGCGCTTTCTGCCGGATGGAGTGTCGAGTGGTGCTTGCCGATGAGCTCGTCTTTGCTACGCCCCACCAGCCTGCTGCCGTACGTATTACAATCGACGATGGCCCGGGTCTTGAGGTCGATGATGAATATGGCGGTGCTGGCCCCCTCGAACAGTGTCTTGAACTTAAGCTCGGAGTTGCGGAGCGCTTCTTCCGCCTTCTTACGCTCTTCGATGTCCCTGACCGTGCCCACGTTGAACAGGGGCTTTCCAGCTTCATCGTATATGGCCTTGGCAGTAACCTCGGCCCACTGCTCCGTCCCGTCCTTCCTCAGGAACTTAAACTCGATGGGCGGGCATTCGCCGCTGATCATCGTTTCACGGAATTTAGCAGCAATAAAATCCCTGTATGAGGCCGGTATGAACTCGAATAATTTTTTGCCATAGAGTTGTCCAGAGTCATATCCATAGTATGCGATCTGGGGGCTGACATAGGAGATCGTACCGTCGGGCTTGACCGAGAACACGACGTCGTAGGATTTCTCCGTGATCATTCGGTGCCTCTCCTCGCTTTCCTTTAGCGCGATCTCCATGCCCTTTTTCTCGGTGATGTCCTGGATCGTGCCGAATAGCTCAATGGGTTCGCCGTCCTTACCCCTCCTTATCCCTCTAACGCTGCGTATGAAGCGCTCACTGCCGTCGGATAGTACTATACGATATTCGTAATCGACCGGCGTACCCCGCGACATCGCCTCTTTATCGGCATTTTCGATCTTCTGCATATCTTCCGGATGGACCATTGACCTGAATAGTTCCCTGCTCCATCTGGTACCTCGAACTAAACCGAACAGGCGGAGTGTCTCGTCCGATGCGCGGGATTCTCTGGTCTTAATATCATAAGACCAGTAGCCCAGGTGTGCGATCTGCTCGGCCTCCAGGAGATAGGCTTCGCTCTTTCGCAACGCCTCGTTCGCCTTCTCCAGCTCCTTCGTCCGCTCTTTGACCTTTGTCTCCAGCTCGAAGTTCGCTTTCAGCAGCGCCTTTTCGGCGAGCTTTTTCTCGGTGATGTCCTCGAAGATGACAGTCACGCCCTTATCGCCATCGTCGAACAGCAGCGGTATGAGCTTGATGTTAAAGTAGCGGCCGCCCTCCTTTTTTGGGTAATAGGACTCGATCGAGGCCTCTCGACCCTCGGCGGCCGCTTCGATATAGGGCATGATGGACGGGTTGAACTTCATCGGGAAGGCGAAGTTATCGAAGTACTTGTGCACGATGTCCTCGCGCCGGGTGCCCGTGAACTCGAAGAAGCTGTCGTTCGCGTTCAGCACCCGGAATTCCTTATCCAGGATGATCATGAGGTTGGATGTAACGTTCAGGAACGCGGATATGGGCATTCGCTGGGAAATATAATACAGCTTTGACGTGCCGAACGTCCGCCTGTCGGCCTGGCCTGACACGTACAGCATCTCGAGGTACTTCGACACCGTCGACCGGTTCATCCCGGTCGCTCGCGACACTTCCGAGACGTTCATGCCCCTCGGTCTCGCCTTTAACGCCTCTAAAATGATCGATATCTGCTTCCTGCTGAATTCCATTATGCCCGCCCACGTCAAAATTATATCATATTTATCTCCCAGGGGCATTATTAAAATATCTGTTGAGCATTAACCGTTAGTTATATATACACATCCTTCATAAACAATTCTTTATAAGTCTACTGTATAGCGATTATCTAAAATGGTTGGAGGTAAAAACCGGGCCGGCCGGTATCTTGCTACTACATTCACTCCACCATGCCCCCCTTGCATACCAATGCCGGCCCAACTTCCCTTTTTTTTGACCCACTCGATTAGAATACGCGTTGATATGTCCCGGTGCCGATCGTTAGGGTGTAATTGTCTAAAAGCTCGTAAGCGAGGCTCTGATCGGCAATAGCCTTTCCACTATACGCCGATATGCGGGAATTCGCCCCGGGATAATAGCTCTCGTTAATGCCCGACAGAAGCAGCCTGTCTCCGGTAATGCTTAGCCTGCCCTCACGGTATATCCCGCCCTTTGCGCCGCTATCCGTCGATATCCTGACATACTTGAAGTACCCCTTCTCGTTAAGCATGTACCATTCCCCGTCATCCGCAGACGGGAAGACGGCGGGGTCGACGACGCCCGCACTTGTAGAAGACCAGACGCCGTATGCCGTCGAGTTATCGACCGGATTTTCCAGGTCATCGGCGAATATGACGCGGCTGGTATCGGGGTCGAAAAGGCTGCATCCGGAGCAGCAGCCACTGGCCAGCAGGGCTGCCGTGATCGTCAGAACGAGTAACGCATACTTCATAAGGGCTCAACCTGCTACATATGCTGCCGAATATAATAATGATTATCCAAGAGAAGGCATGTCGTCCGGTTTTACAGGCCTGCTCAGCGTGTCCCCGCTTCCCGCCCCGCTCAGCGTGATGGTATAGACCTTCGACTCGGTATCCGTCGTATAGTAGTTCAGCGTGCTGTCGAACCGGGCGTACTCGCTCGTATGCTCGAACTGTTTGCCCGCGTCGTCCCAGTTCGTGCCCACCATGTCATAGAGCACATATTGCCCGTCCGTTATGCCGTCGACCGTCCAGTCCTGCCCGCTCTTCACATATACGGCCAGCACGGCTGTCCCCGGGTCACTGGCCGGCGCAAGAATGACAACCGCATCCTGCCCCGTTATCTGGTTCTTCACCACGAGCTGCCCGTATCCGCCCTGCAGTTCCCAGACGATCTGGGTTCCGGTTGTCAGGCTCCGGACCGGCGGTATCGTGGGCGGCGCTGTCGTGGTCGAAGGGCCCGGCGTTACAGTGACCGTCGGGGCGACAGTGGGCGAAGCACCGAACGGGGCCGGGCAGACACATCCGGATAGCACGACGATCATCAATACAATCAGGGCCAACAGCAGACCTTTATCCATCTTCATCATCGTTCACCGGCACATCCAGGACATATCATATTCTAATACCATTGATATGGCGTATAAAGCCATCGATATCCATATATGCCTATGCAGGCCGACCAATAATTCAATAACATTTTTATATAAATACAATTATTAATTGATTGGTCGGTGACTAAGCATGGTAAAAAAAGGCGACATGATATCCATCGCGTTAATAATGGCGAACGTGGTTTTCGTATGCCTGCTGGTCGCTAAAGGGTCGTTTATCGCCCAGGACATGGCCGCCAGTAATAATAGCGACAATTCCTCGCTCCCGAATACCATAATACCCGATATAACGCTCACTGCTACGGCCCGTCCATCGCCGACCATTACCCTCGCTATTAACGAGGGCGCCCTTCTGTTCGCCGAGATACGCTCGCAGCCCCGCCAGGAGTCCTCCACGCCCACGCTGACTCCGACCCCGACGCCGACCCCAACACCTACTACGAATGACGACGACATCGAACAGGACGATAACAGATCCTACCGGTCAGCAGCGAACTATACGCCCGGAGCGAAAGCCGTACCGTCTTATCGTAAGGTATCCAAAGCCCGCTCCAAACATCACTAGTCAGCCCCGATAATTAACGCCACGATAAACATTTTTTAGAAAATACGGTAAAAACCGGGAATCATGAGCACCCTGGTGTGGCAACCTATAAAACGATACGTGTTGAAAACACAAGGGGGCACGAGATGGACGGATTAAAAAGTATATTAGCGGTATTTACGATCATTGCGCTCTTCATGATAACGCCTGCCGGCGCCCAGGTGGAGAGCCCGTTCGGGGATAGCCCGTGGGAGACGGGCCCGGGCATGATGGGCTCGCCATTCGGTTCGCCTTTCGGCGGCATGTTCCCGGGCATGATGCCCTTCGGCATGAGCGTCGAGCAATACAAGGCTCCTGCCACGGAAACTTCGGAAAAGAGCATCATGGCGACGATGGAAAGCGTCCCGCAGCTATCGATGTTCACGGCCGCCCTGAGGGATTCGGGCTATGCTGAAAAGCTTGACGGTCGCGGCACCTATATGGTATTCGCCCCGCCGGATAAGTCGCTGCAGAGGGACCTGGGCGTCAGGGACGCCGCTTCGCTGCTGGAGAATGCCGCGCTCAGCCTGGGCCTGGCGGAGAACGGCGTCGTGCTGAATGCTTCCGAGCCCGACGAGCACAGCAAGGAACTCTCCCTGACCGCGGCCAGCGGCAGGCCGATCAACGTCCGTAAGGAAAAGACCGGCATGGCCGCCAACGGCGCCGACGTGATAAAGGTCTTTAAGGCCACGAACGGCTACGTGATCGTGACCGATGCGGCCGTAGGCACATAATATTAATTACGGCTTCAGCCCGCTTACGAATTTTTTTAGCGTATCCAGATAGGCGCCAGGCTTTATGTCACTTGTCAGAATGGTCAGGGTTGCCATAGGTTTCTTACCACAGGCCTCTTCCATGCCCTGTAATGTCGATGCCTCGCCCGTGCCTCCCAGGGTAATGAAAAACGCCACGTTCTTGAGCTTATCCTTATTCTCGACGATAAAGGTCCTCACCGGAGACGACATGGTTGCTGCCCAGACGGGCGTGCCGATGATCACGAGGTCGTATTGGGACGGGTCTTTCGTGAGGGGCTTGAGCTTCGTAAGCCCCTTACTTGAAGCCTGCTTACCCGCCATGATAAATCCGATGGGCCCGGCCCTGTTCACCGTATCGACGATCTCCTCCACATCACAGCCCAGTTCCCTGGCGATCTCTTTCCCGGCTTTCCTCGTATTGCCGGTCCTCGAATAGTAGACGACGAGCGCCTTCATACTTTCTCCGGCCCTTTTCTATGTATCCGGCCGCTATAAAGGTATGTATGGCCGAAAGCGCGGCCCCCGATTTATTTTCATGCGCCCTATTTCGCTAACCTATAAATCGTCGCGTATTGTGTTGAAAAAAGGTGAAACAGGATGGATGGATTGAGAAAGGTAGCGGCGGTCTTCGCCCTCATGGTAGTCGTGCTTGCCTTTATCGGGCCGGCGATGGCCCAGCAGTACGGCGGACGCATGGCGCAGCCCGCATATCAGGGCACGCAGCAGGGTCAGATGGGCCAGGGTCAGATGGGCCAGGGTCAGATGGGCCAGGGTCAGATGGGCCAGGGTCAGCAGGGCGGCCTGAAAGAGACGAACAAGGACCTCATGCAGACGATACAGGAGACGCGGGACGTAAGCATCTTCGCGGCAGCTGTCAGAGCGGCAGGATACGACCAGAAACTCAGCCAGGAGGAAGGCCCGTTCATGATCTTCGCTCCGAGCGACAAGGCCCTGAATAAAGCAGGCCTGACCGATGCGAGCGCGCTTTCGGACACGGACGCGAAAAGCCTCGTCGAGAGCTGCATCGTATCGCAGATGACCGAGCCCGAGCAGGGAAGCGAATCGTTCACGGTGACCACCATCGGCGGCCAGACGATCACCGCGAAGAAGTCGAGCAGCGGGATCACTGTCAACGGCATTAAGGTCGTCAACGTAATGAAGGCTGACAACGGCATGCTGATAGTAACGGACGGCATTGTGGGCATGAAGTAATGCCCGTCTTTTTTTATCGGTTCGCGAACGGGTCTTCCAGGCCGTTACCGTAGATCAGGATATGGTTGTCCATGATCTTATGGTACATGGGGTCGTTGGCGCTTTTCATTGTGCTCCAGATGGACATGGTAGCCACGAAGATGGCCACCGGCCTTCCGAGCTTTTCTTCGATCGTCTTTCGTACCTCGGAGAACTTACGCTGGTTAGAGAACTTATCGAGGGCTGACGGCGCTACCGCGACGAACTCAATGTCGCTGTGCTCGTCGAACGTGCCGTCGGCGTAGCTGCCATACAGGGCAAAGGACACGATGTTCGGGTCGGCCTGGAGGAACGCCTCCACCGGCCCGGCGGACTGTATCAGGGCTATGCCGTAAGCCTTCCTGAGCGCGACCACGGCCGGGTGCTCTTTATTTAAGTGGTATATATGAGCGAGCCCTTTTTCCTCTTTTATCAAATATCCGGTACTTTCGAAATATTTCATCGCGCCGCTAACGCTCGCAGGGCTTACCCCCAGCTTACGTGATACCTCTTTCACATGGTATGGCGTATTGGGGTTGGACAGGAACAGGCCCAGGATTTTCATGTCTACGTACTTCTCGAAGAGCTTTATCATAGCAATCGTTCATTTGATTGAACGCTCGTTCAATATAAAAAACTATCGACCTATATTATCCCATTTTCCCAAAAAAATCTCGTGGCGGGCTCTGATAAAGTCACGAATTTATCTATCTTATAATTGATTCTAATAGTTTCTACATTTGTCAAACATATTGTAAAAAGTGTAGAAATTGAAAATTTTATTTTCGTCCCTTGCCCTGGGCGCTCTTCTGGGGGGGCCTCTGGAACTGCTTTTGCGGCTTCTGCGGGCTCTTTTTTGGCGCCTGTTCCCTCTGTTGCCCCGGGTTATTGGGCTTCTGCTTCTGCTCGAGCGCCTGAACCTGCTTCTTGAGCCTGTCTATAAGAGATTCGGCATACTTCAGCTGCTCTTCCTTGTCCTTGAGCTGCCTGCGAAGCTTTTCGACGTCGACATTTTCTTTTCCTATCGGCTTGTTCAGTTTTTTTCCGAGCGCTTCCCACTCAAGCTCGAGGATCTTGTTGGTCTGCCTCGAGTCGTGGCCGGGCTTGCCTGCCGGGGCGGGCCTGGCTGCCTGATGAGCGTGATGATGACCCTGCGAGGCCTTAGGCGCGCCGCGCATGTCGTTCGGGATGGTTTTTATTCCAACTGCCATTATTTTCACCTTTTATATGGAATGGCTTATTCAAATAGAATAGCACGTTATGCTGCTACTTAAGACGATAATATATTAAATAGTTAATCATCGGCCTGCGCCTGAGATCAGCTCATTCCCTGCGCCATTCGTCACGAACCTATAAAAAAATATGATGCTGGTATTATATTGGGTGTTGAGGATGGATCCGAGGAAAATTTGGGCTATAGCTGTCATACTGTTGTTTTTCGGCGCGCTGGCGCTGGCGGGCCCGTTCAAGCTGCCCGCTGGAAACCAGAGCATGCATGACGTTCAGCAGAGCGAGCAAAGAAATGTTTCGACCGGGGGCGCTGGCATACCCGGCGGCAAGAACCCGTACTTCGCGACGACATTTCCGATGCCTTCGCCGACCGTCACAAGATGATGGCTCATATTTTATCTGAGATCTCGCATATATGGCCCTTTTTTAGCAATAGCAGCCTGTCCGCGGGCATGGGCTCCCACTCGTAGCCGTCGAGCTTCTGGGTGGACACGGTAACGCCATGGTCCTCATAAGCATAGAACATGGGCTTGTCCGTATGGTGATTGAACGTATAGATCGCGTTGCCGTCGGACATGACAAAGTTGAGCCCGACCTGGCGGCCGAACTCGTAGTCGTCGAACAGGCTGGCGACGCCCCGGGCGATGCCGTTATAGGATGTGCCGTTATCAAGGTGGCGGTATCTGCCGACGTTGTCCAGCAGGACGTTAAAGACGCTTTCAGAGTCCGTCTCGCCCTGCGTCCTCGGGTGCCTGGCGACGCCGTCGACGTGGCCGTTGTGGGCAAAGGCCCAGTGCTTTCCCAGGTAAGGCTGATAGAACGGGTGGCAATTTGCCTCGTTGATCTTCCCGCATGAGGCGTGGCGGATGTGCGTAATGATGATGTCGCTTCTGGCGAGCCTGATGGCGTGGTAATATTCGGGGCTCTTCCGGGCCTCTATGGCCTTCTTCTTTATGACGGGAACGCCGCTGCCGTAATATGCCAGGCCCCAGCCGTGGGGATTCCGGTCGGAGTGTTCAGCAAAGCTGCGTAATCCATCCTCGACGCCTGCCTCCCGGATGCCGCTGAACCCGAATAGCTCGCACATTGTATTAAAATTGGATTTGTCATTATATAAATTCCTTCTATTGCCGCTGGCGCTAACAATTATCATTTGCCGGCCGCTGGAGCCGGGCAGTGATCAGGTAATATCGCCCCCCGACGTCCTCGCGAGACTCCACGGCGAGCCCGGCGCCTTCGATGAGCTCCAGCGCCTTTTCCTCGCTGAACCTTTTTTCCAGCGGCGGCCCGCCCTCCATGGGCTCCTTTTTCCAGTCGATATCGGCGAGCTTTCCTCCGGGCTTGAGCATCCTCAGCGCGTTGGCAAGCACTTTTTCGGGGTCCTCGAAGTCGTGGAGGCAGATGCCGAAGAACACGACGTCGGCGCAGCCTTCGCAGGCCACCATGTTCTCACCCTCTCCCGCTATAGTCTCGATCATCAGGCCCAGGTCTGCGGCCTTTCGGCCCAGTACACCAAGCGCTTCTTCATCGATGTCGATGCCATACACGCGGCCCTTCGGCCCTACTATCCGGGCAGCGGGGAGGGCAAAATAGCCCTGGCCGCAGCCGATGTCCACAAAGGTCATCCCCGGCTTCAGGCCGGCCTTAGAGAGTATGGCGTCAGGGTCCATGGTCTTTCGCCTGTCGCTCTCGTCCCATCGCTTGTATCCGTGGTGCATGCTATCCCAGCTTCAGGTATGTGATCTCAAAGCCTTTATCAATATAATCCATGACGATCCGGGCACACGTCTCATAATGGCGTGACTCGTCGTCGATGTTGAAGGTGCTCGTCCTGACGTTCTCCCGGCGGTCCTGTATCATGGGGCCTCCATGATGTTCGAGGCCCATTTTCTTGTGCATGTGTACCTCGCCATTCACGTTCTTGTCCATTGACATGGAGATGACGGCCCGCGGCTGCGAGGCCTCCTGGCGGCATACAAAACAATAATGGACGACGTCGTACTCGTCGATGTTCACCTTCATGGGCTAGTGCTCCTGGCGAGGTATGAGTAAGTTTTATTATATTAAATACTTGATTCCTATGGATGAGATATCGCCTTGCAGTTATTTTAATTGCCGCGGCCTTGCTGGTATCAGGGTGTATCTGCTGCGGCGGGCAGGAAGCCGATCATAGTGCGGCCATGGCCCCCATCGACTCCGCGCTCGTTAACGGGCCGGTGTTCGTCGAGTTTGGGGCGGAGTGGTGCAGCTGGTGTACCGTGGAAGCGCCGATCATCGAAGAGCTTAAGGCCGAATACTCGAACGTCACGTTCATGGAAGTGGACATCGACGAGAACGGTACCCTTGCCGACGCCTTCTACGTGAGCAGCGTGCCCCAGATGAACGTCATCGTGAATAAAACCCAGAACGGCAGCTATCTATACGCGGACGTCAGCGGCCGGATAACGGAAAGCAGGAGGTCGTCGGCCATCATCGGGTACCACGAGAGGCCGAACCTGAAAAAGGCGCTCGATGCGGCCGTGGCTAAACGAGCTGTAATGTGAACGGGAAATAGCTCCTGTGGACGGAGTACACTTTTCCCTGTACGCCGTCCAGCACGAAGTCATGCTCTACGAGGCCTCCCATGTCGTTGTACGTGATCGAGCCTAACCGTCCCTCTTTTATCTCTACGCCGAAATATCCGCCCATCATCGGCTCGGCTCCTCTCGTTTCGTCCCTGTATAGGAACCCTGTGTTGAGAAAATTTTTGTAGACGATGGCCTGGTGGGTGTGGCCCGTGATGTTGAGGAGCGCCTCCCTGTAGACCCTGTAGCTTTCTCTCCATCCGCCCGGCGAATGTCGGACCAGTATGGTTTTGCTGTCTACGGGTTTTTCGTCCGCCGTGAGCTTTATGTCTTCTATGCCGGCCGTTTTTACCTGGTCGAGGCAGATGGAGTAGCGGCTATCGAATAGTCCCTTCACTTCTGCCAGCCGGTATTTTCCTAGCCTGTCCCTGTTGCCGAGAATGTAGTAGCAGGGTATCTCTTCACGCGCGAGGAGGCCCAGTATTTCCCTGGCTGTATGCTTACTCTCTTCAAAAAAGCGCTCATTACGTTCGGCTACGTACTCCTTATACTTCTTCGAGCTCTTCGACATGTTGCCGAGCGCATTTTCAAGCAACTCTCTTTCCTTTTTGGTCTTCCTGAGGCTGGAAAGGTTCGTGAGGTCGCCCGCGAAAATGAACGCATCATATGAGTCGCCCCTGCGCCTCACGTCGCCCAGCATCGTCCTGACGGCGTCGACGCTGCCGTGCACGTCCGAAAAGCAGAGGAATCTCATAAATAAAGGTGGGCGCCAATGCCCTTAGCTTTTTACCACATCTATCTTATTGATCATATCGTAATTGACGATCCGGTCCGTCCTCGTCTTTTTGCCGGCCGCTGATCCATTGTATCACGGGGACGCGAAATATAATATACTTGTACCCCTACATTAGCAAGGCATAAGGTGGATACATGGATCTCAGTCTCATATTGTTATATGCTCTGGCCGTGATCGGCCCCATAATGATCTTCCTG
The DNA here is from genome assembly GCF_000011005.1 of Methanocella paludicola SANAE. Classification (NCBI taxonomy): domain Archaea; kingdom Methanobacteriati; phylum Methanobacteriota; class Methanomicrobia; order Methanocellales; family Methanocellaceae; genus Methanocella; species Methanocella paludicola. Next base: position 2,154,241 of record NC_013665.1, on the reverse strand, counting down.
ACTCACTATATCGTAAAAGGCAGGGGCAGGGACATGACCAGGCTATGGTTCATCACGTTCTTCTCGTACATGATCTATTACTGGCTTGCCAAGAGTAACGGCTTTTATAACGACCCGAACGATTTCGTCTACGGCTTCGCCCTGCTCTGGCCTATTGCCGCCATCCTGTCGTTCTGGATCACGGAGCTTCTGACTAAAAAAGGCCGCTTCGTGCCCTTTTTCGAGATGATGGTCGCCTTCCTGGTGAGCGTCGTGTTCGCGTTCGTCCTGGACGGCATCGCCGGCATCATGAACTGGTATACGTATAACACCGCTAACGTGGATAAGACATGGCTGGTGAACCCTATCGGCGGCCTGCATATGCCCTCGCTCGTGCTTTTCATGCTCGGCGTGCTGATGATCATCGTGTTCTTCCTCGTGTTTAACGTGCATAAGGAGCTCAAGAAGAGGCGCATCGATGAGACGTCCGCTACGTTGTTGCTTGCATTCATGTCGGTAATCCTTGGCGGGGCGCTATGGGTGGTCACTGACTTTGTGTTGAAGCTTGTTAGTGGCTTCGTGTAAATGCTTCCTGCAGGCGTTGGATTGTTTGGTCGGTATCACGAACATCACCAAAGGAAATAAACCTCTAATTTTCTTTTATAATTTTTACTCACTAAATCCCTGAGCCTCTAAAACACCGTCAACGCACGAACTCCCTAATACTCGGGGCATTGCACGAACGCCCGAAGCCTCAAACTCGAAAAGAATGCTCTAAAACTCGAATGCATGTTCGAAACGCTAAACGACATAGCACTAACACTCTAATGTCCGGCTAAAACTCCAACGCCCCGAACACCCAAAAGTACGGGGAACGACAGGGCTCTTAGAGTGTTCGTGCTCCACTGTTTAGCGTTTCGAACGTGATTTAGAGCCTTCGAGCCTTCTTTTCGGGTTAGCGCGTTAGAGGCTTAGAGCACTGTCCAGAGTATTCGAGAGTTCGTGCGTTGACGGTGAGTTCGAGGCTTAGAGGCTTCGTGAGAAAAATCTTAAAGAAAAATTAGTGGTTTAATTCTTTTGGAGAGGTTCGTGATACCGACCAAACTGATTTGCGCAAGTCGATCTTAAAAGATGTTGAAAAAGTAAATGGTTTTAAAAGCCATTTTTCTTAAGCTTCAGCTTGCCGACCTTCTCGATCGCAGCGACATCGACTCCGCCGGCCACATCAATAGCGCCCACCTCGCGGGCGATCTCGAGTAGCCCGGCACCCTCGGGCGTCCTGGTAATAACGACGCTGGACCCGGCAGCACTGCCCACGCTTCCAACGGAAATATCGGCGAGCTTTGAAGTGAAGTCGTTGCACTTGCGGCATCCGGGCTTGACGAACTCGGCCAGGCTCGACAGGGGCAGCGTCTTTACCTCGCCACTCCTCAGCGTGACGGTCAGCCTGCCCTCGCCGGCGTTCATCTTCGCGATACGCCACGACGGCACGCCGAGTCGTTTGGTAACTTCGGGGATGAGCCGATCATCGAATGACTCAAAGCAGAATAAGCCGATGGCGAACCTGATCTTCTGGGTCAGCTTTACGGAGTACTCGTTCGAGGACTTCCGGAGCAGGCCTATCGACTGTATCGCGCAGGGCGTTCCCACGATCGCCACGTTCCTGATCGAGTCGTCCTTCATGATGTCCTTCATTGTCTCCAGGGCATCGTTGTTCATGTAAATACTGCCCGCAGCCCTGTCCAGGCTCGATGAGTCGGAGACGACCCGGGCGTATGCCTTCTGTGCCCAGCGGTCCGCGCCCATGACGATCACACGGTCCACAAGGCCTTCGTCCAGCGCGGTCTTCAGCAACGCAGTAACGGCGCCGCCGTTCTGGTAGCGCTTATTGCCCGCAGTAGCCTTCACATTATAAACGTCAAGATGCGGCCCAAGAATGTCCAGGGACAGCTTATCCATGTTAGCTGGAGTCCTGGGACAGGCGTCCAGGCAGGCCTTACAATCGACACAGGGAGTGATCTGGTACGGCCTGGCCAGCTTCAGGTCATAGGCTAACGTGTTGGCCGGGCATACGGTGATACAGCCCCGGCATCCGGCGCACATCTCCTTCTTCCAGACGCTCTGCTCGAGTTCCTGGAATGGCTGGAGGGCCGGCGTTGCGATCGCATTGTTTAACATGGAGGCACCTTATAAACGGTAGAGTCGGTAAACTCATTCCTACTTTTCATGTTCAGATATATAAATTTATCATAAGTCACATCTAAGCCGGGAAAAGAAGACGTTTTTAAGGGGCTACTCAACTCACGTTAACCGTGAGCGAGTAGGTCTGGTTGGTGCCAGAGCAGATAGCGTTAATGTACTGAGTGCCGGGCTTTACCGCCTTGATCGCGAACTCCTGTGTGGCGGTCAGGTCAACCAGGCCTCCTCCGGATAGCGGGTTGATGGAGGGCGTAGTGGTGCGCTGGTTCGTGACATTCAGGCCGCTGGTCGTGGTCAGGTTCCAGACGCTGCCATTCTGGATCTGGAAGGGCAGCTGGACGTAGATAGTATCGTTCACGTTCATGTTGATCGTGGAGCCGTTATTTGCAAGCGTGTAATTGTTGACGGCGCTGGGCTTCGACCCGAAGTTGGTCTGGGTTATGGAGTTCGATAATAGCGTCGGCAATAATGTGGTGGAGTTGAACGCGGAAAAGTCAAACGCAGGCGTTCCCATCGCCGACGTGTCGACCTGCTGGGATACGCCGCTTATCGAGCCGCCGCCCGGCATGGTCATGGATGGTATTGTGAAATTGAACATGCCAGTGCCCATCGACATCGCAGGATGGACATAACTCGATGCGGACATCTGGTTCATGCTATCCTCGGAGATGCCGCCTAAGAAAGACTCCATATAGCTGGACAGGCTGTCGAAGGATGGTATCCCCATGCCAAATGGATTCGACTGCGCGCCTGCCACTATTACGGCAACGCATAGCATGACGACGACGATCGATGATTTAATAAAATAACCGGTTTTCACTCTAACACCCTCAAAGTAGGGGTAAACGCCCGAAAATAAAAATTGTATGTGGTATAATCACATATTATAGACGACCAAGGGCATGAAAAGACGGTAATTTTGGATTATAATGGCAGTTTATCTATTTTTACATTGTCCGGCATCATCATTAGTACAGCATACACGCTTATTTATATAATGTTTAGTAATCCAGCGTAGACGAATATACGAAGAGCGGCATCTTCGTATACAATATTCTATCAACTTTTAAATAATTTCGTATAATTTATAAATATAATTTAAAATTTATACTTACTATATATAGTATGATGACCATATTACTATGAAGGTGAAAAATTGTATAAACCGCATAATAAGGGTGGCAAAAAACCGGTAAATACCGGCGGCGAGGTCATCAGGGTAAGAACGCCCAGGAAAGCCGATGGAGAGATCTTAGGCACCGTGACGAAGATGCTCGGGGCTTACCACTTGAGCGTACTATGCCTGGATAACCTGACAAGGATGTGCCGTATCAAGGGCAAGATGAAAAAGAGGACGTGGGTGCGTGAAGGCGATACCGTCATAGTGGTGCCCTGGTCGTTCCAGGACGAGAAGGCCGACGTGATCTGGAGATACACGGGGCCGCAGGCTGGCTGGCTCAAGAGAAAGGGATTCCTGGATTCGAATACGATATGACATAGCCAGTATCCATCCCGTTACATACTCACAGGATTTTTCCAGTTACCCATTCCGAATGGTGTGGGTAGAAGACATTCAAGACGCCGCATCGGGCGTTCAATAAAAAAGGAAGTGAAAAGTTTTGACTTATATATTTCTGGCACCTCATAACAATGAGCTGATCATCATCAACAACATGGATACGTTCACCGCTCATTTTTGCTATTTGAAAAAGCAAAAATGCAAGAGCGTAGTAATTAATAAGCCGCACATCGACTGAGCCGGGAGCTCATTGGCCTCGGGCCGTTTGATCGGCAGATAAACCATTGGTGGGTTTATTTACGGGCATCTTCTACGCATGCTTATTTTATGGATCTCAGGGTACATCCAACGGACAATGATATTTATATTTTTGCGTTTATATTTCGAATTATGATCCAGGATTTCGAAAGGGATACGGAGCTAATGGAGCTGCTGGATAAGTTGCGCTGTACCATGAGGGATGTACGGTCGCAAATAAGCATTATCGAGGCCACGATCAGTCCCTGTCAGAAGATCGAAGAGAAGAATTATAAGGATTGTATCAATGCTGTAAGCACGGCCGAAGTCGAGGCGATAAAATTTATGAAGCTTAACGTCGAGCTGGTCGACCTTCTTGCCAGTTTAAGACGACAGGTATACTCAAGGCATCTTTAAAGGGACTTATGGATGGCAATTAGGACAGTAATTGTAACCAATTAAAATGGGGATCATGTGGCTGATTAAGCTGGCGGGCTCTAGTCCATGCAAATCCATAAGATATCGAAGTGCTATCTCTTAAGCCGGGATAACATGGCAGGCCATACCTTTTACATCCTGGACGTATTCGCCGAGGAAAAATATGCGGGCAACCAGCTTGCCGTTTTTCTGGATGCCGTATCCATACCGGCGGAGACCATGCAGCGCCTCGCCAATGAGACGCACTTCTCCGAGACGACCTTTATTCTCTCGGACGAGGAAAAGAACGGCGGCTACGACGTGCGCATCTTCACGCCCGAAGAGGAGCTGCCATTTGCCGGCCACCCGACGCTGGGCACGGCATACGTCATCATGCATAAGGTCATGAAAAAGCCCTGGGACGAGGTAAAGCTGAACCTGGGCGTAGGACAAATTACGGTAACTTATGATAAGGCGACGGGAGCCCTCTGGATGAAGCAGGTCGAGCCCACGTTCCTGAGGACGTTCGAGCCTGCGCCCCTCGCGGACATACTGGGCATCGGCGCCGGCGACATCGATGAGCGCTTCCCCATACAGGAAGTCTCTACGGGCATACCCTTCATCATCGTGCCCCTGAAAAGCATGGCCGCGGTAAAGCGGGCCTACCTGGACCCCCGAAAGTTCACCGCTTACATGGGCAAAAAGGACTCGACCGGCATACTGGTCTTCAGCCCGGAGACATACCATAAGGAGAACGCACTGAATGTCCGCGTCTTTACGAAGTTCATTTCTGTCCCTGAGGACCCGGCGACCGGGAGCGGGAACGGCTGCCTGGCCGCATACATAGTAAAGCATAAGTATTTCGGCACGGCCAAAATAGATATCCGCACGGAACAGGGCTATGAGATGGGGCGGCCTTCGCTTCTCTTTTTGAGGGCGGAAGAAAGGGGCGGCTCCATCGATGTGCGCGTGGGCGGAAGGGTCATACCTGTGGCGAAGTGCGCGCTGGAGTGATTTCATGACAAAAGCAGACGATGCAGTCGAGTGTTTCAGTAAAGGCTATAGCTGCTCGCAGTCGGTGCTATCAGCATATAGCGGGCAGTTCGGGATGGATAAGGAGCAGGCGTTCCGTGTCTCGGGCGCCTTCGGCGCGGGCATGGGCCGGCTGTGCGAGACCTGCGGGGCCGTGACGGGCGCCTTCATGGTGCTCGGCCTTCGATATGGTAAGGTGAAGGAGGAGGACGAGCCGGCGAAGGAGAAGACATACGCGAAACTGCAGGAATTCGTGAGGGAGTTCAAGGCCCGTAATGGCTCCATCGTTTGCCGGGAGCTTCTCGGATGCGACATGGGCACGCCCGAGGGCATGAAGTACGCTAAGGAGCAGCGCGTTACCGCTACTAAGTGCCCAAAATACGTGCGCGACGCTGCCGAGATCGTGGAACGGCTTCTTTAATACCATTTTTAATTTATGTTGTGTAGAATTTTTTCTCACCCTTGCTGTCAAAGCCCGCAAAGAGGTGTAAGTCCGCGAAGACTGTTTCGAGCCCTAAGACCGCGAAGCTTACGCGAAGACCGCGAAGACTATCTTAAGGAATTAATTATTGATTTTTTGCCTTATTCATTTGAATATTAAATGTTCTTTTATTGTATCTTCGCGTTCTTCGCGTAAGCTTCGCGGTCTTAGGGCTCGAAACAGTCTTCGCGGACTTAACCAGCTTAGCGGTCTTAAAACGGGGCTGCTCGGATAAATAATGCAATTCAACACAGCATTAATTTATAATGGCAGGCCGAACCTGTGCGGCCGCTACATTTATCACGATTAATATGAGTAGCCCTTTTTCTAACGACCTTTGCATACGCCTATTTTTGACAACCGATAGATTTATATTCTGAAAAGTGCTTGAAATATACGTCAGATAAACACAAAACTGATGTTACACTGATAGCTAACAAACATAATTTGGAGGTTAAACACATGGCAACAAAATTAAAATTTAGCAAAAAAATTGATAGTACAGTTGTGATAAACGCAAAAATGCCCGCTCGAAGAATCGAGCATAAAGGCGACCTTGAGCTTGAGCTAGACCAGTTAGAAGATTATTGCTTTGGCAGAAAAAGGAATAGTTTAAGCAAAACCACTGTAAAGAATTACAAAGCAGCTACGAAGGCTATCTTTAACAAACTGGGCTATCTCGAATACAGTGACCAGTACGTAAGCATGGTACGCAGGGCCATTGAAGGCAAACCCTCAAACACTGTTTTCTTATACATGACAGCGTTACAAGAACTTTTTAGAGCAAACTACTTAGAAGATTACGAGATCGCCAAACCAAAGGTTACACGAAATTGTACCAATGATGAAAATAAGTATCATAAACCTCAAGAAATAGTGAGATTATTTGAAGCGATAGGTACTGATACGCTATATAATTGTAGGGACTCTGCTATCATATCTTTATTGTATTTCGCTGCCCTTCGCAATTCTGAAGTATGCCATTTAGAAGTAGGCGACTATGATCTTGAAAACCACTTCGTTACTATCCATGAGCATGGAAAGTGGCATCCAAAGTCATACCAGGTACGAAAGCTCTATGTGCCTAAAGAATGTCATGCTAAAATTTTAGCCTGGTATAAGGTCAGGGAACAGGAGAACATAACGTCTAAAACGCTGTTCTTAACGTCTAATGGTGTTCCCTTCAATGATTTATCCCTGCGTAATGTGATTGTGCGCAGGGCTAAAGACGCAGGGCTTAAAACATACCCTCATAAGCTCAGGCACAGCAGGGCGACACATTTAGCCAATGGCATTAATGGTAACAAACCCTGGGCCATAGGAGTTTTGAGCAAGTACCTTGGGCATAGTTCAATATCCACGACTGCGATCTATGTGCATACTTCAGATGAAGAACAGAAAAGATATTTAGATATGACAAAAGAATTAAACGTTTAATTGTGGTGCGCCTATGGCTGAGTTTGATAGAGATTTAAACGAAATAAAAAAGATAAAAAACAAACCTATTAAGGTAACAGATGAACCAGAGATAGAGAGTTATAGGCTACAGGTCAGAATTAGCCCTGCTGACCTTAAAAGACTTCAAAAGTTGAGCGAAGAGACTTGTACTAGTATGTCTATGTGGGGGAGCATCTTCATACATGACGGACTAGACGATAGAGAAGCGAAGAAAAAAGATAAAAAATTATAAAAATGATTTTTATTTATACTGGCTAATACCAGACCTTTTTAATTGAGTCCCAATTAAGCCCGCCAGTGGCTTCATCACGCTTGTTTAATTGTTCGCTGATAGGGTTTTCACATAGTCCAGCGTCAGCGTAACTTATCAAACCAGCCCTCACATAAGTAAGTAGGGTTGGCGTTCCATCTTCGTTCATAATTGCGTTTACATCATTATTAGTAGTCATGTTAAGTATCCTCACTGTACGATCTCTAGGTTTATTGTGTTCGTCTGCTGGAAATAGCAAAATGTGGTTCACGGAATTTATAGATACAAGTTTGTTATCCTTCGTTGAACGTGTCCCAATGAACGCAGAGCTTAAACTTAGCGTTCCAGCCTTTTGGTATGCGAGTGCTTCAGGATTACAGATTTTAAGCGATAATTTTAAAGTATCGCCTTCAATGCGTGCGTTTGTACCCTTACCTACGATCTTACCGTTCACAGCGTTTAAAGCTGCCTTACGGTCAGTTTTAAAGAGATATGGGTTGGGGTGATTCTGAGCGAGAACTAAGGGTACGTCCTGCCACAGAGAAAGCGATTGCTCGAAGGCAGACTTTGTAAAGAACGTATCGCCAACTGTCCTGTTCAATGAATTTATCAAGCTGTTATTATATATCTGACACGAATTATTAAAAAAATAGTAGTCTGAAGTCATGTTATCTGAGCCTTTTAAAACTTTACAGCATGAATTTTAGCTTCTACGATTCTATAAGCGCAAGGCCGACAGTAATACAAATCGCCTAACTTTGTAAATGCCCTACAATTGCACTGGCTACAGTGACGGTCTTTGGCTTCATCAAGCTCTTTAATCTGTCCGTATGCGTCCATTTCGGCAGCTTTTTGGGAACAGTGAAAACAAATATGCTGCCCTAAGTGCGAAGCTACGCAGGCTTTTAGTTCTCCGCATATGCAACACTCCCTTAACACAGGGGAGATATTGCGCTTCCAGCTTTCTAAGTCGCTGAGGACGTTAGTTTTTATTTTCTCTGCAATCTGTTGATCTGATAATTTCTTCATAGTTTAACCCACCAGGTATCTTTTAAGTTCAGTAGACGAACAATCACACTGATTGTTCAGTAAGTCAGAAATGACATCATTGTAAGTTCTGCCAGGCCGTGTTGCCTTGAGTCTGAAAAGCTTTACATAATTGTCATAACTGACCTTGATTACCTTATCTTGCTCTATCATAACTATCATATACTAAGTATGTTTTTATAATACTTAAACCTAGTAGACAGTTATACCAAAACCTAATCCGAGAGAAAAATCCGTGTCTATATGCCCAACACCAAATAAACTATATACCCAACTTAATTAACTTTATTTGGTCTATTTGACGTTGTTTTTCTATTGATAACTAGTAATAATTTATGATGTCATTAAAAGAGTGATCTTGCTTGAGAGAAAAAGACGTTAATTAAAACGCCTTTCTCTCTAAAGCTTCTAATTTTTGAGGATTCCTCGCTATGGTTATAGTGATTTTAAAGGACAGCAGAAAGAAATCACAGAACTGCTGCCCTTATTGGTGTAGGTGGTTATACCTGATAGACATTTGGAGGGTTTAAACCTGTAACCTATGGGCTAAATTACAGGTCTTAAACTATGTCAGTTAGATATATAAGAGTTTTATTATTTAACCCTTATACATTAGGCTCTTAATGGTCGATATCTGCCGATTTGACAGCTTGAATTATGACAGTATAACGCTACTATCACAGATAGGCATAGAACGTTCTATATTGAGCCATATCGCATTTAAAGTTAAGACTTGATAGATTATCTGTTGCCTTCGTATTGTGTCTGAGAATTGATTGTAGGACGATAAAATACCTGGACTTTATGATCTTGTTTTAGCTCAGAACAAAAGTCAATAAATTTGGCCCTAATTCCGACTTTATTTTTATGAGATAGCACATATAAAAATAGTGACCATATGGCAGTTTTGCTATCGGCACACGTCTAAGGCTTTTAAAAACAGTTATATTTATATGTATTAATTTTAGGTGTTGCTTTTTCTATACAAAACAACTTTTTATAGAGAAGAGTAGGACGCAGGGTATTAGTGGGTAATAATTGCTGAAGCAAAAATGATACCCTGCGCCCGATCTGAGCGATATATACTTTCAAACATATAAGCGTTATCTTTGTGGCTGATGCGCCAGGGTAATACATAGGTGACGATTCAAAATTATGCACATTGAAGGATATTTATACAGGCGTTTTTGACGTATAATTAACAATCGTTAATAGCGTAAATAGGCGATATGCTAACCAGACTTAACAAGCGTGAACTACCCCATATAAAGTTAACAATAGTTTACTTATTATTTTTGACATTAAAAAATATCATTTTCTAACTGTCCAGATACCAACAAATTTGAGCATAGATTTTCTTTTATTTTGCTGATTCTATTAGCTGCCCTTTCTGAATATTCTAAACACCTATACTAGGTGTTTTAGAAATTCAGAAATTAGGGGTATTTTTGATATTTCTAGAAATTGTTTTAGAAATTCAGAAAAAGCAGACGTAAGCCTTGTTTTTGCTCAAAAAATGGGCTTATTTCTGAAAGTGCTGATATTTCGAAAACTGTTCAGAAATAACAACTACTTTCAGAAATATAAGCCTAATTAATTTCTTGCTCTTTTGATGGGTTTTCGTACATTATCCAGCGTAAGTGTCTCCTCACATTTGCCCACATATTTAGTAGTGCCCTCGTTACGCTCGTACAATATGCCCTCGTCAATGGCATAGCGTATAGTATCCCTGACCTTATCCTTGCCCTTGCTTTTTATGGACTTGTCAGATTTAATAGCGGCTACTGTCTCGTCTACTAATGACGTTATAGGCATTCTATCGTTGCCCAAAATCCTTATTGCAGCAGATAAAACCTTACTATTATCGCTGTTCTTGCTTTTCTCTGCTACGTCCTTATAGGGTTCTACAGTAATGCCCATAGTCTCAAGATCGTTAAAGTCTACGCTGACGTTAACAATTTGCATTGTACCCATCATACGACCAGCCCTCTTAACTGTAATCGCTTTAGGTGGTTGCATAACGCTTACAGATTCAGTTATGAGAGTGTCGCCCATCTCTGTCCCATCATCAGCACCTTTCATGTTACCAATGAATGCCCCACATTCATACCAGGCAAGTAAATACTGCGAACCAAAAGTGTTTACTTCAGGCACTTTAGGGGCATTAGTACCATTAGCACTCTTATTAGTATGCGTAACGATGCAAACAGCACAGTTGTATTTATCCCTAATTTCAGTTAATTTGTTAAGGACGGGAGTAACTTCTTTTTGTTCGCTGATATCTCCATCAAATGAAGCATATAACGGATCGATAATTACCAGGATAGGCTTAATTTTCTCGATTGCTTCAATTAGCCTCTCTACACTCTGAGGATCATTCAAGCGTAAACCCTGATTGCCTATGTAGTAAACAGGTAAGTTCTCGTTATCAGGTATTTCATAAGCCTTCTTAAGTCGCTTGAATCTGTTGCCTTCTATTGCTTCGCTGTTCTCTGCCTGATATATCAGGACGGGGCCGACTTCATTTACTCTGTAATGCCCTAGAAAGGGCTTACCACTAGCTACGCTGATAGCCATAGCATCAGCCAACAGCGTTTTAATCGTCTTAGGTGGCCCTGCTATGAGAACCTTACTGCCTGTAACAATCCAACCCTCAATTAGATACTCTATTTTTGTGGGGTTGTTTATTACGTCATTGATGCTTTTTACTACGAAGGGGCCAATAGTATTTTTTCTGCTGGAGCTTTTATTATTTCCATGTTCGTATCTCCAAACATCCCCTGCGATACGTACATCTTTAGCGTCATGTCCTGTTACCTCACAGTAGTAATGTACTAGCTCATTCAGTTGGTCAAGTTCAATTCCTGCTTTAACAACTTGAACACATCTATCAAATAAACGGTCATGATGCGTCCCAGATGGATTATCATAGAAGCTTCTAGTATCAGCATCTACAGGCGCTTCAAACATCTGTTTGAAAATATTTTTCTGTTGTTCTATGGCTTCCTGGAGGGCTTGAGCTTCAGTTGTCATGCTTAGACCTCCGAGCATAGCCCATACTCTTTAAAATATTAAGCAGAAAGTCAGGGAGAACTGGCAGATCATCGATATGTGTGTTTAATAGCGTCCTCTCGCCTATGTATTCATATTTGACGCCTTTCTTGCTTGATGGAGGAGTAACTATAATTCCCTGGCTTTTCTGCGATCTAACATCCATCCCAAACCAAGAGCCTATAATTGGCACTTTAACTGGCTTACTCATAGCATCAGCAGCATTAAAACCACTGATATCGTACCCTTCAGGGACACTAAAGTAATAGTGGATACCACCAGATGGAGTCTTAACTTTAATAGTGTTCAATATTTCGGGATACTGATTAGCTAACAGATAATACGCCTGTACTCCAGTTAAGCCATAAAATAGCTCTTTGCCATTTTTAAGAACTATCTTTTTGTTGTCAGTATCAATTACAACTATGTTTTTACCCAATGTGTATAAACCATAGTTGCATGGATAGAACCTCTTAACTAAGGCTTCTATAAGGTCAGGGTTAGAAGTGGCCCATAGTGGGTTTAAATTTCCATCAATAATTTTCTTGTGGATAAGGGGCGACTTCTTTTCCTTGCTCAATACCATACAGGGATAACCATTAATGGCCATTTTGCGTAGGTTGGCTATCGTCTGATCTTGTTCAGCCCTGATAAGCTGAATAGTCGCTTTTGAAGGTAAGGCCATCTCTATTATGCCTCCCTCTCGACTAGACTGTAATTCCCATCAACATTACAACTAAGGAATCCGTTGCATAATAAGTAAAATAGCGTCTTTTTAAGCCCAACTACTCTACATGGACTCATACAGTCTATGATATCCCTTTCAGACACAGGCTGGAGTTCTTTGATTGTCTCGATCAAGTGTCTGTTAAACCTTGAATTTGTTAAGCCGAATCGTAGGGGAGAGTTTTCGCTTAACTTGTCCTGCATCATGTTTAAACCCTCACAGGATACGGGCGAGAACCTAACGTTACAGTAGTTTTGTTATTTGCCTTTTCAAGATCGAGATAGTCGCATTCAGCTAATAGCCTGAGCCTGTGCAGGGTTACGGTTCTTTGTCCTATCTTAAAATTTTCTCCGTAAAGATGCTTTATAACGTCTACTGCCCTGGCAGTTCTAACATTCTGAATGTATGACATTATTTTGTTGTTCAGTTCATCGATTTTTACCTTGCTACTTGTGTTCTTTATCATGTGCGTTGACCTTCTTTGTGTTTGAAAAGAGGAGTCGAGAAGGCTCACACAGGCCAATGAGTAAAGTATAAGTAACAAGCGATTCAAATATAATATTGCGAGTATTATATGGAATCGCTCCCTTGCTTTACTTCTCAGGTTTGGCCGGGGAGCTTCCTAACCTTTCCCTTTCTATTCTATAACTAATTATCTAGTCAAACCCTTATATAGTCGAGACATCAACTTTTGAGATGCTTCTCATTTTTGAGATGCTACCGCTGTATGACACTTTAGCGTTAATACGAAAGTTATATAAAAATAGAAAAAATTTTAAAAAGTGTTGATGTATGGCATTTAGCCATACCTCAAATAAAATTTACTTATAGATGATTCTTACATCTTGATAGATGCGTACAAGCCCGTTAGTATTGTAGACATTTCCGTTAACGTCTGCCGTGTAGTATATCCAGTTAACGCCTGGGCCTAGTTTGTTCTCCCCGCCATTTTTGGAATAGCAGGACGATATATCGAGCATACTAACTGAGCCAGCGTTATTCTCATCGCCAATTTTTCCCGTCATAGCTAGAATAGGCGCAGTTGGCGATTGGAGCCTGACGTTAACCCCACAAAAATAAGGTGCCTCATAAATGCCAAACACGATATCATGAGTATGGTTTGGGCATAGGTGGTCGTGTGCCTGTACCTGGTGATCGTGCGCTCCACCAGATTCAGCAGACGTAACGCCCCCACTATCTCCGTCATTTGTGCTTGACGGATAGTAGTAGTTGTGATTATGTACTGGCGTACCTGCATAATCTGAAGTTGCCACTAACTGACGATTTATGGTATGAGTATGCGTTCCAGCGAGAGGGATTTGGTGTGTATGGCTCCCGTTTGAGGAGGACGTGCTACCACCACCGCTGGAAGAAGTTGCCTCTCCGCCAGATGCAGCACTAGCAGCGTTACATCTGAATTTTTCAATGTATATTGAAAGCAAAATTCTAGCAACGTCTTGGTTTGTGTTTATTACAACTAGCTGCCTTGCAGGGTGAGTTAAGTCCAGGTCACAGAACGATGTTGCCGGAGTTAAAATTCCCATTTTCTGTTCAGTTCCCATATAGTTATTGATACATTTATAAAATCCCATTTATAAACACTCCATGAACGAAATAACGTCAATCATTGGCGCAAATAACACTATATCGCTGTCTGTCGATGCTTTATTTAAAATTCCTAGTAATTTGCCGTCATTATTGACAACTGCGCTTCCACAGGTAAGCCTGATGTTCGTATCAGGGTTATGGACGATAAGCGCAAACTCTGTATAGCCGTTAGGTAAAGTGTATTTGCCTATAATTTCACCCAACAGCGAGCGGGACATTAACGAGCCATTTTTAGGATCGTAGTCTACGCTGTTCAAGCGTACCTTATCGTCAATCTCCGGATCAGCGATTTGATAGCTCGAACCGCTGAAGCCCATATCAAGCATACCGCAATCGATACGCTTATCGACATTGGCATATTTCGTTAATGTCTGCCTGTTCGTGGCCGTGTCCAGCACCCTGAAGGGCTGTGCGCTCATATGGCCCACTGTGTAGGCTCTGCCGTTGACCACCACAGCGTTAACGTAGTCTATGCCTCTGCCCTGTGGGTTTTTGACATCACAGAGAAGTAACTTATTGATATTCTCAAAAGTAGCCATAGTTTAAACCACCACAGGAGCTATCTCATAGCATCCAGGCTCTATTTCGTCAAGCACGAAGCCGTAGAATAAGGTTCTATCGGGCGAAAGTAAAACTGCCCCATACGGTATTTTCTTTCTTGTATGGCGTTTGTTGCATACACGGCTAGAGTCGTATTCTAGGATGTTTTTATAGCCGTTTATAACGCACTTGTAGCGTTCTGTTATTGGCCCATGTTTTTGTATGGCCAAAACAGACATTACACGTTCAGGCATTTTTGCAGGCTTGAACGAAGGGCTATTTTCATCGACTCCGTGATACAAATAGCTGATTTTGTCAGTAAAAGGCTCTGCTATCGTTGAAAGACACTTAATAAAGCCGTCACTAAGCATTAGTGCTTTTATGGGTTCATCTGCTAAGACTTCGTTGAGGACTACAATATGGCCATTGGGCAGGCAAATACCATTGTATAGTGGCCCTAATTCATTATTTGCACGTAGACAGTGAATCTCAGTCAATGCGCTATGGCCGTGAAATTGTAAGTCGATTTTTTCTAAAATCATTTGTAAGACTCCCAAAAACTTAGTATCATAGTCAGAAAGTCAGAATAGCTCTGCGAAGGCTCCTTACAGGAGTAAATCTTATCATGTAAGGACTTAGTAACTTGTATTGTCGTAATTTCCTTCATATAAGTATATAGAACTGTATGCCTATATAACCATAGGACATCAACTGCTTACTTGAAAAATAATTTCTTGAAATTTGACCTATAAACGCTTGACTTTTGCCTGCACAGATAGATACGAAAAACAAATTCTAATGCGTCCTGTGGCAGTTTTGGACGCTTAGTGAGCATTTGAAAAATAAGAGTAATTTAATTGTTTGGTTTAAGACTTATGATATCTAACTTTTCTTGTCTTTTAAAAAGTCTGCCGTCGATGCTATTAATGATCTGGTCATGTAGTGTATCGATATGTGAAGGGTTTTCGACTTCTATAATTTCAATGTGCGTACCCAAATTTAACTCTAAATTCTTGTCACAGCAAGGGCACTTAGCAACTATTTTATACACTGGTTAGCCCTCCAGAGTATTTTCAATGAATTTTATATTTTCCTTATTATTGAACGCATAAGAAGATAAAACAAAATTGTTCTTATCTGATCTTATGCAGTCGGCAAAATTCTCGCAGTTCAAACAGTTCTTACACATAATTTAACCCTCATTATCCTATTTATCCAATTTAGGATATTTAGGATATTTAGGTAAGACAGATTATTTATACTTTTTGGATATATAGGATAGATAGGATAATGTATGGCCACAACCTTCGCTGTGAAATTCACAGATGATAAACTAAGACGTATCACGTTAGACAAAGATGCTATCGAGAAAGAAGAAATAAAGAGAGGCGACTATATCAAGGTCACCATAGAGAAAATTAAATAACAGCACAGCGATTTTTACTTTAGTATCGTTTTGGTTAAGATTAAATTTAAAACCATTACTGAAGCTAACTGACAATAAATATGGTTCATTCTACCATTTTGCGATAGTTTTATCACGATTAATATGCTTAATATGACTTCACTAATCGAGGCTATCGATATGGAGGGAAAGATATGACACAGCAATTCGCCAACAGGATGTACACCGTCCAGCGCTCGTTCGTTCGTGAGATACTCAAAGTAGTGGACGATCCCTCCATTATTTCCTTCGCAGGTGGACTGCCGAACCCGAAGTCGTTCCCGGTCGAGGAGGTCTCCGCGGCCGCCGTCAAGGTGCTAAAAGAGAGCGGGGAAAGCGCCCTGCAATACAGCACGACAGAGGGATATCTGCCGCTTCGGGAATACATCGCGAAGCGCTACTCGAAATACGGCATCAAGGCGGACGCCAGCGAGATACTGATCACGACGGGCTCCCAGCAGGGTCTCGACCTCATCGGCAAGGTGTTCCTGAACAAAGGCGACCTCGTCGCCGTCGAGCGGCCAACGTATCTGGCGGCCATCCAGTCCTTCGGCATGTACGAGCCCCGGTTCACGGACGTAAAGCTTCAGGAGGACGGCGTCGACATCGAAGCCCTGAAACATACGCTCAAGGCAGACCCGAAGCTCTTCTACACGGTGCCCAGCTTCCAGAACCCGACGGGCATCACGTACACGCACGAAAAGCGAAAGCAGGTCGCGGACGCCTTCAAGGACAGCGACGTCGTATTCATCGAGGACAACCCGTATGGCGACATACGGTTCATGGGCAAAGACCTGCCCCCGATGAGGCGCTACATGGGCAGCGACGTCATCACTATGGGCACGTTCTCCAAGACGGTCTCGCCAGGCATGAGGCTCGGGTGGCTGTACGCTCCCCGGGACATCATGGATAAGCTCATAACCGCCAAGCAGGCGGCCGACCTGCACACGAGCTACTTCGTGCAGCGCATCGTATACCAGTACCTCGCCGACAACGATGTTGAAAAGCACATAAAAAAGATCCAGGGCATGTACAAAGTACAGCGGGACGCGATGGTCTCTGCCATCGAGCGCTACTTCCCCGAAGGCATACAGTATACGAAGCCCGAAGGCGGCATGTTCCTGTGGGTGACCCTGCCGGAAGCCTTATCGTCCATGAAGCTGTTCGATATGGCGATACAGGACAAGGTCGCCTTTGTCCCGGGCCAGGCGTTCTTCATCGACGGCAGCGGCCAGAACACGCTCCGGCTCAACTATTCCAGCTCCGACGAGGCACGGATCGAGGAGGGCATAAGGCGGCTCGCGAACTCAATGAACATGCTTCTCGAGGAAAAGAAAAATGATATTATCACTGTTAAAAGGTAAATTCGCCGTCTGCCGGCTCGAGAAAAGCTCCCCGATACCGGACTGGCTGAAAGAGAGCACGTTCTGCTCCATCTCCAGGACTTACGACGAGCTTTCCTTCGTCTGCTCCCAGGAATCGATACCCGAGTGTATCAAGTGCGATAAGGACTGGCGGTGCTTCCAGGTCGAGGGCCCGATACCGTTCAACGTGACCGGAGTGATCGCCTCGCTCACCGCCCCGCTCGCCGAGGCGAAGATCCCCGTCTTCGTTTTTTCCACCTACGATACGGACTATTTCATGGTCAAGGACAAGGAGCTCGTCCGGGCCAGGGCCGTACTGGAGTCCGCGGGCCATACCATCAGCCCGAAGATATGGGCCTGACTGGCGACTGGTTCATATATGATGATATAATATTTTCTTTTTATGAGCGGTGCTTTCCACTTCGTTTGTACGCCGGATGAGGCGGCGGCGATCGTCCGCCGGCACAAGAAATTTTGGGTGTCCAACTGTAATTGTCGCGAGCACCGGGGCCCCTGTAAGCGCTCCCGCGCCGACGTCTGCCTGCAGTTCGCCGCGAATACGGCCGCCGACGGCTCCGGTAAACATATTGCGACCCGGGACGAAGTTAACGCTATTTTACAAGAGGCAAAGGAAAAGCACCTGGTCCCAAGGCCATTCCGGAACGAGAAAGGGCATCTCGACGGTATCTGCTTCTGCTGCGATGACTGCTGCGGCTACTTTTTGGGGCTCCACGAGCCCTGCGATAAAGGTAAGATGATCGAGTTGACGGATACGGCGGTCTGCATCGACTGCGGCATCTGCGCCGGCGTCTGCCACTTCGGCGCCCGGGGCGCCTCCGGCGAAGTGCTTAAGGTCGACCGGGAAAAGTGCTATGGCTGCGGCGTATGCGTGGACGTCTGTGCCATGAAGGCCATCACTATGGTGCCCAGGCCGTAGGCCTCTAATTTTATATACATATTTGTATGTATAACTCTTAGACGACTATGCGGAAGACGAAGGAAGAAGCGGAGGCTACCCGCGAAAAAATTCTGAACGCCGGGCTCAAGGTATTTAGCAAAAAGGGCTACGTTTCGACGACTCTTGATGATATCGCCCGGGAAGCGGGCGTGACTCGCGGGGCCGTCTACTGGCACTTCAAGAACGGCAAGCCCGAGCTTTTCGAAGTACTGATCAACGAGCGTTCCCGGGGCGCCCAGGAGATCGCCACGGCCGTGGTCGCTGAAGGCGGGACTCCGCTGCAGACGCTCGAGCGTATTCTTATACGGCTCATGGAGTACCTGGAAGAGGACGACGATTTCCGTGCCGTTCAGGAGCTAACGATCCTCCGGACCGAGGTCGTGCCCGAGCTCGAGGACAGCATGAAGGAAAAGTTCCGGCTGCAGCGCGCATCGATCGACTCTTTTGCGGACCTTATCCGGCTGGGCCAGCAGGCCGGCGAGATCCGGCCGGACATCGACCCCGAGATCGGCGCCATCACGGCCATCGGCCTGATGAACGGCGTGATCGTCATGTGGATGATGGACCACTCCCTGTTCTCAATAAAGGCCTACGCCAGGCCTGTCGTTCAGGCCTACCTTAAGGGCCTGGTCCCTGCGGACCGCAAGAAGAGCAAGGTATAAATACTATAAACATACATGTATGTATGTAAACTTTTGAGGGCCTGGCCCTCGAAGTCTCGAATGACGGAAGAAGATCGTCTGTAATAATTACATACATACATGAATGTTTATAGAGGGATAAACGATGGATATACCTAAAGAACTCAAAATGGATGGCAACGCAAAAATGGCCCTCCTGGTAGTCGCGATCGCCATATTCACGGATATGGCGATCTACTCGATGATCGTGCCGATACTGCCGCAGTACGCGACCGGGCTGGGCGCATCCCAGCAGATGATCGGCATCATGTTCGCGAGCTATGCGCTCATGCTGCTCGTCGCATCGCCCGTCTTCGGCGTTATCTCTGACCGTGTAGGCAGGAAGGCGCCGATGGTGGTTGGCCTGGTGGGCCTGTTCTTGTCGACACTGATGTTCGCTTACGCTAACGATTTTACACTACTGATCGTGGCCAGGGCCTTACAGGGCATATCGGCGGCCGCCACGTACACGGCCGGCCTCGCACTCCTGGCCGACTTTTTCCCGCCGGACCGGCGGCAGTGGGCGACGGGCATCGCCATCACCGGAAGCTTCGTGGGCACCCTCGTCGCGCCGGGCATCGGCGGCTACCTCTTTGAGCTTGGTGGCTACCATCTGCCCTTCCTGGCGGCGGCCGGCCTGGTCGCCATCGACGGGATCGCCCGGATATTCCTGCTCAAGGACCCGCCGGCCCGGGTCGCGGCCGAAAAAGGCATCATCCGGAGCATGCTGAAGGACCCGGTAATACTGACCGTCGGAGGGCTGATCCTGATCACGTCGGGCGTCATCGCGATGCTCGAGCCGACGCTTCCCCTCTTTCTGCAGATGCAGATGGGCACTTCACCCGGTGCTATCGGGATTCTCTTCGGCATCCTGGCGCTCGCGAGCGTGATCTTCGCCCCGGTCGCCTATAAGCTCTCGGACGCTTTCGGCCGTAAGCGGGTCATCCTCGCGGGAATGGTCCTCACGGCAATCGCCTTACCTACCCTGGCCCTGCCCTCGTCATTTATCCTGGAGGCTGTCGCTATGGCCGTACTCGGTGCGGTCCTGTCCGTCATGCTGTCATCCGCTCCCCAGGAGATGACGGATGCCGTAGACCGCCGGGGCAGCAATGCCTATGGCTCGGTCTACGCGTACTATAACATCGCCATGTCGTTTGGTATGATGGTCGGCCCCGTCGTCGGCGGCGTGCTCGCGGGCTATCTGGGCCTGGCCCTGGCGCTTGTCGTTTGTGCCGCAGGGCTGGTTGCATACGCTCTGCTCTACGCCGTCATTTCGAGGCCCGCCGCCCCTGCCGCATCCGCGGTCTCGAATTAACCATAGAACGATTGTTCTACTTTTTTGCCCGCCGCACGGAAAAATGATTAGCCATGAGCTACGTATACAGAAATTCATACAGGCTGGTTCACCATGCTCATACGCAACGCGACATACTACGACGGCCGAAATATCGTTAAAGGCGACCTCAGGAACGGCGACTCGGACGAGGAGTTCGACGCTATGGGCAAGTTCGCTTTCCCTGCGTTTAACAACGGCCATACGCACCTGGCCATGACACTAATGAGGGGCGCCGGAGATGGCGAAAAACTTCAGGAGTGGCTGGATAACACGATCTTCCCCACGGAGCGGCGTCTTACGCCGGAGCTGGTCTACCGGGGCTCCATGCTGGGGCTCGTCGAGATGATCCGGACGGGCACCTCGAACTTCCTGGACATGTACTACTTCGTCGAGGAAACGGCGAAGGCCGTGGAAAAGTCCGGCCTGCGGGCCACGCTGGGCACGCCCATCACGAGCTTCGGGACGCCTTATTATAAGGATGCGCAGGATGCGCTGCGGATCGCCGAGCGCCAGCTTAAGAGCATGAAGCCGGGCAGAGTGGGCTACTGTGTCGCTCCCCACTCCATCTACCTCAACGACGAGGAGACGCTGTACAGGGCAAAGGAGCTGGCCGACAAATACAACGTATGGCTTACCCTCCACATCTCCGAGACCCGGAAGGAATGCGTGGACTGCCACGAGAAGACCGGCATGTGGCCGGTTGAATATTTAGATAGCATCGGCCTCCTCGCCGAGAACACGGTGCTCATCCATGCGGCCTGGCTGACCAAGATGGAGATACGCCGTATTGCCGACCGGGAGGCTTCCGTTATTCATTGTCCCGTCTCGAACATGAAGCTCGCATCGGGCGGAGTGATGCCGCTGCACGAACTGCTCGACGCCGGAGTCACGGTAGGCCTGGGCACCGACGGTGCTTCAAGTAATAACTCACTGGATATGCGGGAGGAGATGAAGATCGGCTCCCTGCTACAAAAATCGCACCGCTGGGACGCTACGGCGGCTAACGCCCGGACAATGCTGCGCATGGCGACGCTCGGAAGCAATGACCTTGCCTTCATAAGCCTTGATGATGTCCGCATGCTTCCTCACCATGACCTGATATCCAACCTCGTCTATAGCGGTGGCAATGTCACGGACCTCATCGTGGACGATCGCATCATTATGAAGGGCGGGGAGATACTGGCCTTCGACGAGGAACAGGTCAAAAGAGATTTCCTGGACGCATCGGCGGAGCTATTGAAATGAGGATAGCGGCGCTCTTTTCGGGTGGCAAGGACTCGAACTACGCCCTCTTTTGCGCTCAACACTACGGCTGGGATGTCGAATGTCTCGTTACAGTTTTTTCTACCTCCCCGGAATCATACATGTACCATGTGCCCGCCATCGAGCTGACGAGGCTGGCCGCGGAATCCATTGGCCTCCCGCTTGTGGAAGTCGTAACTCCACCGGAGCCCGAGGCGGAGCTTCTCCCGCTCAAAGAGGCGCTCAGGGGCCTCGGGGTGGACGGCATCGTATCCGGTGCGCTGGCCTCCGAGTACCAGCGCCGCAGGCTCGACCAGATATGCCAGGACATCGGCATCAAGTCCTTCGCTCCTCTCTGGCATAAGTCCCAGAGGGACTACGTCCACGAAATGGTCGACGAAGGGTTCGAGATCATGATCACAGGCTGCTACGCCGAGGGCCTTGACGAGTCGTGGTTTGGCAAGATCCTGGACGATAAAGCCCTGGCCCGGCTGGACCGCCTGCATGATAAATACGGCATCAGCGTGGCCGGCGAGGGCGGCGAGTACGAGTCCTTCGTGACATATGGCCCTCATATGCGCCGCCGGGTACGCGTGGAATATGAAAAACAGTGGAAGCGGGACTCCGGCAAGATCGTCGTAAAAAGGGCGTGGCTGGAATAGCCTGTACGGCCTGCGCGGTCATAAGATCTTTATCCCGATGTAAATAAAATAAAATATTAAAAGAAGTATGCCTTCCCATCGGGCCAGCACGAACCCTCTGAGTACGAGCGGCATCAGGAGCATACACGTGATGAGCGATATGAATACGTCGCTTACCGGTATTTCCCCGATCGGCCTGATAGCCGCGCATATGCCCATGATCAGTAAGTAATTTATGCAAACGCTGCCGAGGCAATTACCGATGGCAAAATCTCCCTGGCCTTTTATCGACGCAATGACGCCGGTCGTCAGCTCCGGAAGCGTAGTGCCTATCGCGACCAGCGTAACGCCGATGATATATGGTGAAATGCCCAGGCTGCCGGCGATGCCGGCCGCCGAGTCGACGACGAGCTTTCCGCCTACCAATGCCATAGTCAATCCGATGGCCAGCATGAGTAACTGCGATACGCTCGCTTTAGCGGGTATGGGCGTATAGCCTCCATATCGCTCGCCGACCGCCCGCAGAAAAACGTACAGGAAATATGCCGCAGCCGCCGTAAGGAGGATGACGCCGTCCCATAGGTCCAGAGAACCGTCGAGGGATAAGATCAAGAAGGTCAGCACGGCGAATATGGTAATGATAATATCCCTGTATGCTACGGTCCTTTCAATTTTGATGGGCTTGAGGACGGCGCAGGCGCCAAGGATCAAGCAAATGTTAGCGATGTTTGCGCCGATGACATCCCCCAGCGCGATCTGTCCGACATCCTCGATGGAGGCGCTCACGCCTACGATCAGCTCCGGCAGGGACGTGCCAAAGGCCACGACGGACAGACCAATGACGACCAGGGGGATCCCGATGCCAGCGGCTATATTAGAAGCGTTATCCACGAGGATATCTGCGCCCTTGACCAGCAGGGCCATGCCGATGATGATAAGCGTGATCTCGATGAACATGATAGAGGCGACCATTAAGGGGTCTCGGTCTTATATCGTCCCCGGTACTCGATCTCCCGGACACGCTCCAGCACCTCAGTGGCGCCTTTGAACGTCGAGCAGTAACCTTCGGCAAATGCCGCCATCAGCTTTTCGTGATCCTTGTGGGAGCTGACGAGCGTCTGGTAAAAGACGTGAACATCGACGCCCCGGGACTCTAGCATCTCGTCCCAGAAGG
Source organism: Methanocella paludicola SANAE (assembly GCF_000011005.1). NCBI lineage: Archaea > Methanobacteriati > Methanobacteriota > Methanomicrobia > Methanocellales > Methanocellaceae > Methanocella > Methanocella paludicola. The sequence continues at coordinate 2,130,857 of NC_013665.1, read as the reverse complement.
ACAGCCCGAAGTCGATGAGATATATCCTCTCTCCCCTGACCAGCATGTTCGACGTCGTCAGGTCTCCGTGGATGATGCCGCCCGAGTGCAGTTTACCCACGAGCATGCCCGCCGTGCGGGCCTTATCAACGTCGATGACGTCCTTCAGGGGCGTGCCATGAATGGTCTCCATGACCAGGGAGAACCGGCCCACATCGTATATGATGGGCGTGGGGATGCCCAGCTTGCGGGCTTCGGACATGATCTTTGCCTCTGCCCGGGTACGCTCCGAGCGCAGCCTTTCGTCAAGTTCACGAATACGGTAATCCTTTTTTAACCGGGTCTTAATGGTCTTATCGTCCTCGATGAGCACGACCGCCTCTGCGCCCCTTCTCTCTACAGCCATGGTATGTCCACCTCGTCCGGCCTGAAGCACGGGTTCACCGCCGAATCCTCGACGGGAAGCGTCATGCCGTGCTTTAATTGCAAAAGCCCGGTATAGGCTATCATCGAGCCATTGTCGCCAAAATACTTCTTCGGCGGAGCGTAGAATTTGGCGCCGCGCGCTTTACACATGGTGTCAAGCATCTGCTGGAGGCGTGAGTTGGCGCCAACTCCTCCGGCTATAAGACACTCGTCCTTGCCGGTATGGGCCATCGCGCGCTCCGTGACCTCCACCAGCATGGCGAAGGCGTTCTCCTGTAACGAAAAGCACACGTCCTCCTTCGGGTGGACGGCGGCGGCTTCCTTGGCCGCCGACATCATCCCGGAGAACGACAGGTCCATGCCCTTGACCACGTAGGGCATATGAATATAATTCTTGCCTTCCCTGGCCAGCGCCTCTATCTTCGGCCCTCCCGGGTGCTGCAGGCCAATGAATCGCCCGAACTTATCTAAAGCATTACCGATGCCGATATCCAGGGTCTCGCCGAAGATGCGGTACCTACCGGCCCGGAAGGCGAGCACCTGCGAGTTGGCGCCGCTGACGTACAGTGTCACCGGGTCCCTGCAGCCCGTCTGCCATCGCCCGACCTCGATATGGGCAACGCAGTGGTTCACGCCGATCAGAGGCACATCATACGCGAGGGACAACGCCCGGGCTGCAGTCGCAACAGTGCGCAAGCACGGGCCTAATCCCGGACCCTGAGAAAAGGCAACGCCGTCGAACTCCTCGCCCGATTCGATGACCTTCCGTATGACCTCTCCGATATGGGTGGCATGATGCTGGGCAGCCACCATGGGGTGAATGCCTCCAGTCTCCGGTATATACGGGTTAGATGCCTCCGCGTACACTTTGTCCCAGCCCACGATGGCAGCCGACAGGCTCCATGCAGTGCCCTCGATACCCAGGACTTTTTCACAGCGCATAAGAATTCAGGCTTACTATTACGCGTGCCCGGATAAATCCTTTAGCATGAAAAATGCTTCAGCATTAATGTCCATATATGCTAACAGCTCACTCAGGAAAGATAAAGAAATTATAAAAAAAGTTAAATTTTACTGGCTTACTTGACGAAGGATTTCTCAACGAAATCGGCCAGATAGGGCATCCTGAAGTCCTTACCGGAATAGACCATGTAAGCACCATACAGGAAGTATATCCAGACAGCCAGGCCTAAGAAAGGCGTGCAGAGCGCGCCAATACCCAGGGTGACGAGACTGATGATCATTGATATAATAAAGACTACAATACCAATTACAATACTTCCTATAATTGACTGCCATGCATGGAACTTCAAGAACTTGCTGTCGCCGCCTATTAACAGGACGATGATGCCGGTCAGGAATCCAAGCACGTAGGCGATTGCGCCCTTTAACTTTTCGTCATCTGATCTAACCGCTGCTGCGGATGGTTCTGCCATAATTATGACCTCCCACGCCATATATGCGTGATTGCTATATAATCATTTGCAAAAAAAGCGAATAAAGTCAAATATTTTCATATAAAAGTTAATATGATGGCCAATGATATCGCAAAAAGAGCGGTCGATATGATTACCGCGTGCGAGGCGAATTCCTCCCTCATCTTGAACTGTGAGGCCAGTACCGAGTTGGTCACGGCGACCGGCGTCGCCGCCTCCAGCAGGGAAGTTTTGTATATGACGCCCGTGCTTCCCAGCAGCAGACCCGTAAAGGCCACGAGTGCCGGCGCCAGGGCAAGCTTGATGGCACTCAATATGCCGATGTTCTTCAGGTCTGCCTTGAGCGCTGCGCCCTCTGCCATGGCCCCCGTCGCCAGCAGCGCCAGCGGCGAGGTCGAGTCCGAGATGAGTTCCAGCGGCATCCGCACCAGCTCTGGTATGGTGAGCCACGATAGTAATATGCCCAGGAGTGCAGCCCAGATGATGGGCAGCTTGTGGAGCTTCCCGGCCTCCACGGGCTCGCTCGTGTTCCTTCTCAGGATATAGACGCCCAGCGTGAATACGACGATGGTGTAGAGCGTCGATATGAACGCCGCGGTGTTCAGCGAGCTTTTTCCCTGGACGAAGACGTTGAGCGGGAAGCCGATGTAGCCCGTGTTGCCGTAGAAGGCGCATACGATGAATACCGCGGACATGTCCTTCGGGAGCTTGAGCATTTTTGCTACTACATAGGCGATTCCCGCTGTAAGGAGCATCGGTACCAGGTTCAGGATGTAAATGCCCGGGTCCAGGAGAACGCTCGTGCTCGTATCGTGGAGGCTGATGAAGGTGATGACGGAGATGCCGATGTAATAGACGTAATTGTTGATGGCGCCCACGAGCCAGTCGTTCAATAAGCGTATGCGCTTAAGGAACCATCCAATTAGTATGAGGCCGAAGATGGGAACGAGGACGCCGAGGACGTTCATCATCACCATTTAAAGGGCGGATGGCGGCTATATAGCTTGGCATCCTTTAAAAAATTTCTAAGCTGCTCTAAGCTCTATAAGCATGCTCGAAAACGTCTTCGAGCATGCTTAGACCATCTTCGAGGGCCTTGACAGGGTACAATAAAACCTTGAGGAAAAATAGTAAAAGGGGAAATGATCCCCCTACATTTAGTAGTCGTGCGCTATCTCAGGTATACAGGTAGCCGCCGGGGCCCGCCACGGGCACGCCGAACACGAGGCCGATCGGCTGGAGGCCGAAGGTCGAGGTGCCCATAGCACCCGCCGAAGCGGAGTTCTGGGCGCCAAAGTTACCGCCCACGCCCGTCTGGAGCGGGCCCCAGCTCGCGAACGGGAGCCCACCGGCGCACGGGCCACAGCCGAAGCCTCCGAAGCCGAACGGGAAGCCGAACCCCTGGGCCGCCGTCGGGCCTACGAAGCTGTTCACGAAGGAATCCGTGGTAGCGGCCTCTCCGAAGCCCTCCGTCGAATACCAGGTGCTCGTGATCCCGTTCCCTAGATTTCCCGCCCCCACTGCGAGGGGAGCGAACTCAGCGCCGGCAGTCGAAACGGCGGCTAAGAATAATCCAAATAACGCTAACACTACCAATCTCTTGAAATGGCTCATTATAATCCCCCTACGTATGGGTAGTATATAGACTGGAAATAAATACATTATCGCCTTTTAGTGGGCAGTTATGACCGGCCGGGCCGCAATAAACACATCGATATGCATTTATGGAAAAATATATTGGACCTGAGCGGCGAGGGCATGAAGGCAGATCCCTATGGCAAAAGGCCTTTCATGCCCGGCGGAGGGCATATGGTCAGGTGACGAATAATTGTTTCGTATCGAGTATCTGTTTGCCGCTCTGGTCCATGATGAGGTCCCATTGCAGGCCCTGCCCCACCCGGACTTTCCAGGCGGGCTGGCCGTTGTACCCGGCCTCCTCGACTGACTGGATGTCGCCGGCGCCGATGGTGTAGTTGAGCGGCTGCCCGGCGATGCTGTAGTAGGTCAGGTTCATGCCGACGAGGGTTTTTTCTATGTTGCTCAGGTGGTCGTCCGCCGGCTGGCTCGTGATTATGGCCGCGGCGAGTACCGCTGTCAGGGCGGCCAGGCATAAGGCCGCCAGCGCGATGAACGTGGTGCTTTTAGACATCGTTTTGCCTCAATACGCTTATATCTCTGTTCTATATAAAATAATTTATTTTAACTACGGTCCTGGCCGTAGTTATGGGGAGGCGTGCCATTTTCTATCCGTGCTTTTTTTAGGATTCCGGGCACAGCGGCCGCTCATGCCAATCCATCCGTTACCTATTCTTGTTTTTCCTGTTGGAAGAAACTAAATCCCCTGTTGTCATACCGCTCGATGTGGAAACATTATTGCGAGGATCGATGGTCCGTAACGGGGGGACCCATGCCGCTAAGAGAGAACAGTCAGCCTATTAACGTTAAAGCAAAGCCCATCGACTTTCAAAAATTGCTTACTGCCATACCAGCGATCCTTGTGCTCATCTGCATGGGCATGGTCGCCTACGGCGTGGTCAATGGCTCCTCGCCTTTCAAGGCAGTCCCCACACCTACTGCATTACCGATAGCTGCTGCCATGGCCAGCCCATCAACACCCACTCCCGGGCCCATTACTGCGACACCCACTATAACGGCGACTCCGATCCCTACGTCTATCGCCACCCCCGCAGAGCAGCCGTCGTATACCTCCCAGTACTCGTACTGGCAGCCTGGTCACGGCCCCGCAGTAACGACGACCTCAACGCCGATAATTACTCCCACTCCAACCACAACTCCGAGTCCCATGGCTTAGCCTTCCGCGTCGCCGACCCCATCTCCGAGTCCCAGTCCTGGCCCGAATCCTTCTCCATCGCCGTCTCCATCGCCGTCTCCATCGCCGTCTCCGAGTCCATCCCCTTCACCTTCACCTTCGCCATCTCCTTCGCCATTGCCGTCGCCCTCTACACCGCCCATCAACGGGTCAAAATCATTTCCGATAAAATATTGAAAATTCCATGAATGTCCAGGTCTTACCTTGGTTAAGGAAAATTTTTAATATACATACACATGTAATGGTGGGTATTATTATGGACAATGATAAGTTCGGCCACGACCACTACCAGATGGCGCAGAAGATGCTGTCCATCGGTAAGAAATACTATATTAAGGATGGCAGCGGCAGGGACATTTTTTATGCCCGGATGGAGAAGTTCAAGCTGAAGCCTAAAATATTCGTCTACTCCGACGACTCTCAGAAAGAGGAAATATTAACTATTGCACCCAGGAACTTCCTGGATTTTAACGCCACTTACGATGTCATCGACTCGAAGACCGGCATTCTTGTGGGTTCCATGAAGCGGGAGGGCCTGCACAGCATGTTCCAGAACAAGTGGAACATTTTAGATGCGTCGGGGAATGTCGTGGGCAGCGCACAGGAATCGGGCGCCATGGCCGTCTTCCGGCGCATGGTCATGAACTGGAAGCTCGACTTCGAGATCGCCCTGCAGGGCAGGCGCATAGGCAGCCTTACCCGGAAGCTGGCCATCGGGGACCTTTACACTCTCGACCTGTCCGGAGACCCCGGGAAGCGGCTGGACCGACGGCTGGCCGTTGCGATGCTGCCGTTGTTCGACGCTGGCGAAGACCGGTAAAACCACTGGGCGCACGGAGAATTTTTAAATCTAAAAGGGGGCTGATGCCCCCTCAGAGACCCCCTTTTATTAATAACATTAATTTAAAAGAAACCGTGCCCTCCGTGGTTAAACCCGCATTTAACCTAACAATTTCTCGTAGGCCGACTCATCCCAGTCATATATCTCAGTAAGCTTCTCGACCAGGATCTTAGCGAGCTCGGCGGGCTTCATGTACCGGTACTCATTCTCGAACTCCTCGAGGAATTCCTCAGTCCAGGTAGTGTGGACGCGGAACTCGATCTCAGAGAGCTTACAGAGCAGCTCCTGCTTCGTCAGGTCCACGCAGCCCGTCGGATACCGTACCTCGGCGATCTCATCCAGGTCCGTTAAGCCCTTGATATCGCTCTCGATAAGGTGACACATATCAATTCTCATCATCGCACCCCCTCATGCTCGCCTCGGCCGCCTCTTCGAGCTCCCAGCCCAGCTTATCCTTGATGACCCAGTAGGCCATTTCGGGCGATATGGCGCCGATCTCAGTGATGATCATATCGATGTACTTGTGGGGCGTGATGTCGAATGCCGGGTTGGAGATCTTCAGGTTGGGCCACTTCGCCCGAAGCTCGTTGCACAGGACCTCCGTCGGGTCCCGCTCCTCGATCTCCACCATCTCCCCGAACAGCGTCCGGGGGCTGAACTTGTAGGTCTCGGCGGCACATACGAACCCTACGCGGGCCTCGTTGGCTGCCAGGGCCACCTGCGACGTGCCCACCTTATTGACCAGGCTGCCGTTGACCGTGACGGCGTCGGCGCCCACGATGACCAGGTCCACCTTCTTCATGGTATAGCGGACGGCAGAGTCCAGGATGAGCGTCGTGGGTATGCCCGACTTCTGCAGGAAATCCACGGTAACGTAGCCCTGCTGCCGGGGGCGGGTCTCGGTCGCGATGACGTTGATGTCCTTGCCCTGCCGGTACGCCGTCTCGAAAATCGCGAAAGCGGCGGACGAGTTGCAGTGCGTCATGATCGTGTCGCCGTCCTTGATGCGGTGAGCGCCGATCTCCCCGATCTTTTTCACCGCGTTCTCGGAGCCGGAGATGAACGCGTCGGCATTTGCCGCAATCGCCGTCTTCGCATCCTCCACAGTGTCGGCCTTATAGCGCATTACGGCCCTCAGGGCGTTAGGAAGCGAGACGGCCGTAGGCCTCGTGCTGTACAATATATTATACGCGTCCTCCATTCGCCTGTTGAATTCCTTGATGTCCTTCGTCTTTATCGAAAGGGCTTCTTCCTTCATGGCCTCCGCGGCCGACCGGGCGATCTTCCCGGCCCCCCGGATCTCCATGTTCTTGATCTTTTCGGCGGTCTCCGTTAATGCGGTCATCAATATCACTTTCCGGCGCGTGCCGGCACTATTTGTATATTACGTCCGTGTACAAATAGCAATCACTCGAAAAAAAGAAAGCGTTCTATATGCCGGTCATAGTACCGGGAACGACAGCATGGGCATGTTGAACTTGAAATTATCCGTCTTGAGCCCGTACCAGCTATCGAGCTTTAGATCCGGCACCGAAAACGTGACCGCCGGACTATTCATAATACCGCTGATCTCCGATCCTATGGTATCATACGGTATTGCGAACGATCCTGTCTGAGGCATGCTCACTGCCGGCATGGTCGTGGTAACGGCATCCGGCGCAATTCCCATGTCACCCAGCGCATACACCATGCCAGGCTCGTTACCCGGCACGAGCACATAATCGTTCGGATCGTTCGACAGGTATCGCTTTATCGGGCCGCTATCGTATGGTACCGCTACCTGGCCGTAGTCGCTTGAAGTGGGGGTGTCCAAACCCATTCCGCTCTCCGCAGCCAGTATGTGATACTGTCCGTCGTCGACGGGCGGTGCCTGTCCTTCGATATAAATGGCCCCGGCCGATACTGCGAGCAACGGAATCAGTAACAGCGCTATTACTACTGATCTCAACCTCACCTTTAACCCTCCTCCTGATGGCTTAACGCTCAACTATAATCATTTATACACTATTATATAATATAATTTATTATAACTACGAGCGCACTTGAAGCTATCATAAAGCCAATAATGTTATTTCAAATGACGGGCTTATGGTGTATCCATGGTTGAAGTATTCGGCATGACGGGAATGATCGTGCTCGCCGTCTTAGCCCTGGTGGCCATTTACATTTTAATGCGGCTTATGGGCAGGCCTTCCGGGGAAGAGGGCGAGCAAGATGAGGTGCCGGCATCCCCTGCCGAAAAAAGGCCCGCGATGATAAGCGATGAGGATTTCATTGAATCCTATACTGGGCCCATGATGGAAGACGCGCTCGAGACGCTCGAGGAAGCCGTGGATTCGGTCCGGGCCGGGCTTGAGTACTATCAGCGGTCTGCATGGGAGGCCGCGGGCGAGGAATTCCACTCCGCAGTCAGGGGCATCGACAGCGCGTCAGAACGCCTGAAGGAGGTCGTTGCTATCGTCGAAGACCCGGGCTCCGGGCCAGCGAAGCAGGCAAAAACGCGGATTGAAGAATGCCGACAGCTCAGGGCGCTGACAATACGCATGGAAGAGGCCTGCGACGCGCGGGTCGACGGAAAAGAGGGCGATGCAAAGGGGCTCGAGAGCGTGATGCCTGATCTGGAACGCCTGGCCTCGTCCTTTAAGAAATAAATTTGGTTCTTGCGCGTTTTTGGGATGATATATTGCTTTGGCTGATGCCTTCGCTCGTTTTTATGTTATGCCGTCGTTGAGTGGTCCAACCACAGGGGCACGGAGAGCGCTGAGTTTCACGGAGTTTTCTTATAAAGGGAGACCCAGAGGGCACAGGGGACGGGTTTATAACTTTCCCGGGGCACGGAGTTGAAAGAGGCACTGCCGAGGATAAACCGCATTATTGTTTATTGGTCAACCGGGCCTCAATAAACTCTGTGCCCCAGGCAAACTAATAAACCGGCCTCTGAGCTCTCTGAGTCTCAAATTATTAAAAAATAACTCTGTGTAACTCCCGTGCGCTCCGTGCCCCTGTGGTTGGACCACTCAACGACGGCATAACTAGAAAAGGATAAAAAAATATTCATCCCAAAACCGCGGAAGAGTCAAAAATATATTATAGCTCCGGGTCGCCGTCATTGAAGTGGCAGCTGATGTGCGTGCCGTCGCAGTACGGCTTATTTTCAGACTGGCCGCAGCGGCACAGGGTCACGCGGTTCCTGACCTCGTACTTCGTGCCGTTCTCCGACTCGATGGGGACGCCGCCCTTCACCCAGAGGGGCCCGCTACATTCTTTCTCCTGGTCCTCGGTCAGGCTGACCGATGGCTCGAACTCAGGCTCAATGGGCTTACCAGTCTCATTGTCCCAGATGACAAGCCTCCCGGATGAGCACTGGCCGGCAATTCGGGCTGCGACCTTTTTATCATTAGGGTCGTCGGATTCGGCGGTGAGGCGCCATATGCCGCCTGCCTGGTGGCAGAACCGGGCCACGGCGCACAGGTCCTGGACATCGGTGAGCGTGAAGCCGGGGCCTTCGATGCGCTCCGCCCGGGCCATGTACTTCTTTTTCGTGGCCGTTTCGGTGCCGTCGAAGCTTTCGTTCACGTGGGTGCCGTCGCAGTACGGTTTGCTCTTCGAGCCGCCGCACCGGCAAAGGGCATAGGTATCCTGCTCCGGGTAGGACTCTCCCTTCTTCCATTCGGTGGATATTCCATCGTCATCGGTAACGATATACTCCTTCGCGAGGGGCAGGCCGCCGCTGACGATGTAAGGCCCGTTATTCGAAATCAGGATCTTACCGGATCTCTTCTCCTCCGCCTTACCGGCCGCCTGGTCTGCAACATAGCCCTTCTTGTTCTTGATCATATACTCGAAGAATTACCCTCCTAAACAAATACTTTGTTAAACCGGTTTTCTTGATTAGGCTGATTTGAGCGGATATCGCCTGGTCTGGACATTATTGTTTAAAGGCACTAAGCGTACAGGGGCACTATTCTCACCACAATGGCACGGAGCGCACGGAGATTCACAAAGCTTTCTTTTAGATGGAGGTCACAAAGGCCACAGAGCAGGCTTTTTGGGTTAAGAGGCACGAAGGGGACGATGACACGATGGCAAAAAGTGCTCTTGTTCATTCCATAGTGCCATTGTATCCTTTGTGCCCTATCGCCAATGAACCTGACTTTGTGACCTCTGTCCCTTACATTTAAAAAAAGACTTTGTGAGCCTTAGTGAACTCCGTGCCATTGTGGTAGAAATAGTGCCTCTGTAAGCTCAGTGACTTAAAAACCGAAGTAAAAAATGGTTAATCTTTTTATCCATCAGGGTATTCCCGTGCCGCCCCTCGTCTCCAGGTTCAGCATGCCCTGCGCGGCCACCTCGTACTTGATGACCACACTCGTCGCCGGGGGAACGCGCTTGAGCATGTCCGCGGCGAACGCCAGGTCCAGCGCCACCTTCAGGTGGGTAAGCTCGTACTTCGAGAGCATCTCCGGGAACAGCAGGTAACTGGCCACGCTCGGCGAGATGCGGAACATGACGGCCAGCGCGTCGAACCCGGGCGACTGGGAGAGCATGAGGACGACTGCGTCGCCGGGGCGGTTACCCGGAGGGTACCTCGCCTCCATGTCAGCGAAGTACGGGAGCTTCAGGATACGCCCCAGCGCCTCCTTGATGAACTCGCCGTTCACGAGGGAGTTCGAGTAGTTCGAGTACAGGAAGTTGTAGATGTCCATATCCGAGCTGCGGGCGGCCGCGAACACGGACCGGTAGCCGTCGAAGCTCCTGGAAAGGCGATACATCGTCCCCTTCTTATCGTCCTCCTTTACGTCCAGGAACGGGGCGGCGGCCTCGAGGGCCGGCTCGACCTCGTCCTCCGAGTGCAGTCCCGATAGCCTGTCGCGCACGATCTCCTTTACTGAGACGTAGTCGTTCTGGCCGGACAGGTAGGTGATCAGCCTGCTCACGTACGTTTCCGCTTGCATGTTATCGCTGATTTAATTCGTGTAAAAAATTGATCATTCGTTGTGCACGGGCACGTCGGGGAACGGCAGCGTGCTGAACGCCCTCAGGACACGGTAGTTGATGGCCTGCTCGAAGATCTCGGCGTACTCGATCTCGACCTGCATGCCCCTGAACTTCGCCGTTGTCTCTTCCCGCTCGATGAGGTGCTCGATGCTGCCCAGGTGCTCCACGCCATTCTTCATGGACAGGCTCTTGTGCTCCTTCAGCGCCTTGATCTTCGTGGCGAACGTGTCCTCGATGTCCACGTACACGGTGCCCTTCGAGTTGATGCCGCTCGAGGTCTCCGAATAGTACAGGCACGGCACCTTGTAGGGCTTGTGCTTCGTCTTGACCTCGCCCACCCGGGCGAGCAGGCATGCGCCGAGCACGGCCGCGGACAGTTTCCGGTGGTCCGGGTTGTAGTCCGTCGGCTGATGAGTGATGACGATGTCCGGCTTGACCTCGCGTAAGAGCTCCACTATCTTGTGGACCGTCGCCGTATCGTTCTCGATCTTCCCTTCCACCAGGTCCATGAACCTCGCCTCGCAGCCGAGGACTTTTGCGACCCTTGTCGCCTCCTCCTGGTTCTCCTCGCAGGAAGACACGCAAATGACCTTGCTGCCCGCTTTCGCCATCTTTGCCAGGGCGCCGCCGCACTGGTACGGCATGTCGAACGGGTCCGCATGGGCCCCGATAGCTAGAACTGTCAGCTTCTTTGCCATAACATTACTCCATTAATGTTTAATAAATATAAAAGATGCCTGATACCTTAAATCCGCCGGAGAGCACAAAACTTTTAGCTACTGAGGGCAAGTTTCGTCCAATGGCATATACGATCCTCGTCTCGACCGCCGACGCCGCGAGCGTCAACATACGCGACCGCCTGTTCGAGCTCGCCCGCTGGGAGCGGGCGTTCGACGGCGATTACCGCGTATATCGCCATGACATTTTCACGCTGGTCGAGATCGCGGACTACCACGTCTTCCAGGACAACCTCGACGAAAAGCTGGACAGCATGGGCTTCGGGCCTGAAGCCATCATTTTCGCGTCCAAGCACCGGAGCAAGGAGAACCGGAAGACGCTCACTGTCCATTTTACCGGTAACATCGCCGAGGGCAAGTTCGGCGGCAATCCCCACGAACTGGCCACGCCCGCTCCTCACGTCGCCTCATCCTTATTAAAAAGCCTCAAGGGGGCCGTATCGCCCTACAACGTCTCGTACGAGGCCACGCACCACGGGCCCTCGTCTCTCAAGGTGCCGTCCGTCTACGTGGAGATCGGGAGCACCATGGATGAGTGGTCCGATAAGGCGGCAGGCCTCATCATCGCGAAAGCGATATTGGGCTTAAGGGAAAAGCCCGAAATGCCCGTGTACGTGGGCATCGGGGGAAACCACTATGCGCCCAGAGAAACGACGCTGGCTCTGGAGACCGGCATCGCCTTCGGCCACATCATCGCCGACCATGCCGTGCCACTTCTTACGGATGATGTCCTGAGGCAGGCCTTTGAAAAATCCGGGACTACGGCCGCTTACGTCGATAAGAAATCCATTCCGAGGGAACAGCGGGAGCGCCTCGACGGCATGCTCGCCAGGCTAGGGTACACGGTACATACGGAGACCGAGATCAGGGAGCTGAGTAAGCCGTGGCTGCGATGTCCCCGGCTGCTCGAGATCGCGAACTCGAAGACGCCGTCCCTCAAGATCAAGTTCACGAAGAGCCTGGCTGCGGCCATGGGCGATTGCAACCAGGGCGCCTGCGGCGCCTGCCCGATGGGCATCATCGGCCGGGTAAACGGGGAACTGCTATCCATAGCCTGGAAAGCCGCGCGGGCCGAAGTACAAAAGGCGGCAGAAGAGCAGAACGTCGTGCTCTTTTACGATCATAACGGGGCTCTCATGGAGACGCTGGCGGGCATGGATAGGGCTGCCGTCGATAAGGCTGTCGCGGACATTACGCAGGCGTGCGTCGAGGCATTAAAGAAGAAGTACACCGTCAAGTACGACCACTGGGAGGAGCTGCTCTACGTGATCGACCGGCGCTTCGATACGGAAAAGGCAAAGGCTCTGGGCGTCCCGGAGGGGCCCGCCTACGGCCGCCTGGCGAAAGGAGAAGCCGTCATAGTCAGCGGCAAGACTATAACCCCCGAGATGGTCTTCTCAGAGAGCGTAAAAAGAATAAAACTAAATAATTATTCGACCAATACAATAGTAGGGGATGGGGTAATGGAACCTGGAGAACCAAGCATTTTCAGCCCTAGCAGGGCTGCGAAAGTAATTGACAATAAAGGCGAGATCATCGACAGCGAAGCGCACCTTACCGATATCATCGACGGTGAGGCGCCCGGGGCGATGCCGGATAAGGTCGGCGACACAGACGAAGACATAATGGCCGTCATGGAAGGCCTCAGGACCAACGTCATCGTCGTCGGCTGCGGCGGAGGAGGATCGAATTCGATCGCGCGCATGGCCGATGAGGGCATTATCGGCGCCAGGCTCTTTGCCATGAACACTGATGCTCAGCATCTGTTACACACGAGGGCCGATAAGAAGTTCCTGATCGGCAAGAAGCTCACCCGGGGCTTCGGCGCGGGCAGCCTCCCCGAGGTCGGGGAGAATGCGGCCAAAGAAAGCCTCATAGAGATCAAGGCGGCCATCAGCAGCTCCGACATGGTGTTCGTCACCTGCGGACTGGGCGGCGGCACGGGCACCGGCTCGGCCCCGGTCGTGGCGCAGGTCGCGAAGGAAGGCGGCGCGCTCACCATCGCGGTCGTCACCACGCCCTTCAAGGTCGAAGGCGCCGTGCGTAAAGCGAACGCGGAGAAGGGCCTCGAAAGGCTCAGGAAGGCCGCGGACACGGTCATCGTCGTGCCGAACGACAAGCTCCTCGAGGTCGTCCCGAACCTGCCCCTGCAGCAGGCGTTCAAGGTGGCCGACGAGGTGCTCACCCACGCCGTAAAGGGCATTACCGAGCTTGTCACGAAGGCGGGGCTGGTCAACCTGGACTTCGCGGACATAAAGACCGTTATGTCAAACGGCGGCGTCGCCATGATCGGCCTGGGCGAGGGCAAAGGCGATAAGGCGGCCGAGCTTTCGGTGCGCAATGCGCTGTTAAGCCCGCTTCTTGATATCGACATCTCGGGCGCGAAGGCGGCCATCGTCAACGTCACGGGCGGCTCGCACATGACCATCGGCGAGGCGGAGGCCGTAGTGGAAGAGGTCTATAACGCCATCGATCCCGAGGCGAGGCTGATCTGGGGAGCGTCGGTCGACCCCGACCTGGGCGACGTTATCCGGACCATGGTCATCATCACGGGCGTGGCATCGACTCAGATCCTCGGCAAGCCCCAGTCGGAGCAGCAGCCGGCCTTCAACCACCAAAAGGCACTGAAAACGCAAAAGTTCGGGCTTGATTTCGTAGGGTGATAAACGAAAACTATAAGTCTAGATACTATATTATTTCACTTCGTCCTTTTTTGAGGCTTCACTATGGCAGAGAATAAATCAGGCTCAATATCGCTGGGCAATATCACCAGCAGCATCAAGCAGTATGTCAGGATACTCCAGCTTACGCGCAAGCCGAGCATGGACGAATTCCTCATGATATCCAAAGTCACGGGCGCAGGCATCATTCTCATCGGTATCCTGGGTTTCGTCATATATCTGATCATGGTCCCATTAATATCGGTTTTAATATAAGGTGGAAGTAAAAATGGCCCAGGAACAACAAATGCAGGCCGAAACGCCTACCGCGTCGGTGTTCGCCGTCAAGACGACCGCGAACCAGGAACGCTCGGTGGCCAACCTGATAGCTATGGTGGCCCGTAAGGAAGGCTACGATATCCGCTCCATCCTCGTGCCCGAAGAGCTGAAGGGCTACGTGCTCGTCGAGTCCCCGATGCACGAGATCGTGGAGCACACCATCCAGAACATTCCCCACGCCAAGGCAGTCGTCAAGGGCGCATCCTCGATAGCCGAGGTCCAGCATTTCCTGGCGCCGAAGCCCGTCGTCACGGGCATTTCCGAGGGCGACATCGTGGAGCTCATTTCCGGCCCGTTCAAGGGCGAGCGCGCCCGCGTGAAGCGCGTGGACGAGACCAAGGAAGAGATCACCGTCGAGCTTTCCGAAGCGATGGTGCCCATCCCGGTCACGGTCCGCGGCGACATCGTTCGCGTGCTGAGCAAGGAAGAGACCAGGTAATCAGGGTCTCTTATCTTTTTTTTAATCAATTTAAATTATATACGATAAGGCCGTATATTGAAAATCAGGAATAGGTGTATGGCTACTCTGAACTCTGAGTTACCTAAAACAATTGTCCTTAAGCTATATATTGCCGGGGATACGCTAAAGTCGAGGATCACGATCGCCAACCTGAAGGACATCTGCCAGAATGACCTGAAAAGCCACTGCCAGATCGAAGTCATCGACCTGACAAAACACCCGGAGATGGCGGTAAACTATAATATCTCGGCATTGCCGACCCTTACGAAAGAGCTGCCTTTGCCAGTAAGGACGCTGATCGGCGACCTGGCCTCGAAGGAGCGGGTCCTGATAGCGCTTAATATCATGAAGGCTGACGAGGGGACGAATTCCGCGGGCCAGGCCAAAGATCACCATGAGCATAAAGTGGATTATGAAAAGCTTTTAGAGGAAAATGCCCGGCTAAAGTCTGAAAATGCCAGCCTGAGGAAAATGCTGAGAAAAAATAATGGCTAAAGTCCTTCCCGATCGCACTATTCAGCCGCCGGCAGCGTGACGATGAACTTCGCGCCTTTATTGTACACTCCCGGTATCCTGTCTTCTACCCATACGGCCCCGTTATAGGATTCCACAAGCTTCTTTACCAGATACAGGCCAAGGCCCTTGCCATGGGCTTTTGTCGACCCTCTCTGGAACCGCAGGAATATCTTATCTTTGATCCAGTCCGGTATGCCCGGCCCGTTATCCTCGACCGTGCAGAAAAGGTATTGCCGTTTCTTCTCTTTGATGGGCTTGATCTTTATATCGATCGTCAGCGGCCTGATCGGGTCGGAATGCTTGATCGCGTTGTCCACGAGGTTCGTAAAAACGTCCTTAATGAGGTCGTTCGCCTTGATGTAACAGACCTTCGGGGCGTCGATGTTTATCCTGATATCCCGGCCTTTAACCTGAGAATATTGATCTATTATGCCGGGTAACATCCCGCACATGTCGATCGTCCTCGTCGTCTGGTATTTATCCGGCTGGTCGATCGTGACCTGCTTGAGCTTTCTCACGTTATCGATGATGTCGGAAGCGCTCCTCATCGCCTCCAGGGGCTTTTCTATAAGGGACTTCATCTCCTCGAGGCTCGATGACTCGCGGGCCAGTTCGAGATACCCGATGCCGATCTGGTTTAAATTATTAATGTCGTGGCCCATGAGGTCGAGATACAGCTCGGCCTGCGCCTTGGCCTCCTCCAGCGTCCTCTCGGCCACTTCCCTCTGTTCGATCTCGCAGCGCAATTCTTCCTCCGTAGCGGTCCGGTCGTTTATCTCCTTCCGGAGCGCCTCCTCTGCCGTCTTCCTCGTCTCGATCTCGCCGAGCAGCTGCTCGTTAGTGAGCCGGAGCGTCTCCGTCCGCTCACTTACCCGGTCCTCCAGCTCCTCCTCGTAGCGCACGTGTCCCGTGACATCCCTGAAGGAAATTAAATACGATGACTCCTCCTCCCACTCGACTTCGACCATGCGCATCTCGGCAGCGACGAACTCCTGAAAGCCTCGCACGATGTACATCTCGACGGGCTCATCAAGAATGATCGGGAAGCCGAGTACCTTGCCCATGATATCGGACTGGGGCAGGTTAAACAGTACGGATGAGGCCGGATTAGCATACTTAATGGACCCTTCCCTGTCGAGCACGAGCATGGCGTCCGCGTTCTTTTCGACGATCGTGCGGAAGTCCTTCTCTCTCCTGATCAGCATGGACTCGGTATGCTTGCGCTTTGCGATCTCCTCGATGACGTGCCTCAGCTCCATGAACTGGGACCTCGGGTCGCCGCTCTTTTGAAGGAAGAACTCGGCGCCGCCCCGTAAGGCCCTGACGACCACCTTCTCCCCGCCCTGGCTGCCGTAAATAATGGTCGGAGTGTCGGTCCCCAGTGCTCTGAGGGCATCGAGCAGCTCGATGCCGTTCATCCCCCTCAGCTCAGAGCTCGCTATGATCATGTCAAAAGTCCTGTTTTTCAACATCTCCAGGGCGTGTTCCGCCGAGCCGGTGGCAACTACACCTAAGCCGCCGCCTCTCTCCAGCATCTTTTTTGCCATATCGCGGAACTCAAGCTTGTCATCGACCAGCAGGACTGATATCATCGGTCTCTCCATGTGAATTCGAAAGTACAAATAATTCCTTTAGCTATTTTTTTTAATATCCAGCCCGACGATGACCTTCTCATGGATGGACAGGTCCCCGATCAGCCTCTTGACGGGCTCGGGGAGTTTGCGGATCACCGTGGGGATCGCGAGTATCTGCTCTCCCGCCGCGAGCTGCGGGTTCTTCATAAGGTCTATGATCTCGATGGAGCATCTGCCTTTCAGGTGTTCGTCGCAGATCTTTTCCAGGTTCTTGACCGCCTGCTGCATCTTCGGCGTCTCTCCGGCTACATAAATGCGCAGGTCCCAGAACTCTTCCACTTCTTTGGCTTTTTTACTCTTGCTGATCCTTGCCGTCATGCTCCCCCGTCATTCTGCCTTTCGAGCCATGGACATTACCTCGCGCTCTTTCATCATGATCTCGATGTCCTGCTCCTTCTGCTCCAGGCTTTTTTCCAGTTCGCTCTCCTCAGCCTTGTATTCCGCTTTTAGCGCAGAGACCTTAGCGTCGAGTTCCCTGCGCTTCTCCTCGAGCTTGATCCGCAAATGCTCTACATCGCGGCGGGTGTCCAGGGCTTCAGCATTATCCCTGGCCTCCTGGGAGACCTTAGCACTGCCCATTAGCACTCCCGCCGAGCCAATGTACGGCTGTATCAATTCTATGCCCCGGTCAGTGATGACAAATTCCTTGATCTGGTTCGAATGGGACATGCCCCTGGATTTCAATATCGTCAGGCCCCGGTTGCGTTCGCCGTTAAACTCGAAGTTGCGGAGCAGGACCCAGGTATCGATGAGCGAGGAGATATACATGGCAGGATGTTCCGGGTTAACATCTCCCCGGATTAGGTCCGTGAAGAGTATGGTTATGCCGCCAGCCTTCATAAGGTCATTAAGGCGTGTTATCATGGACTTGACCTCCCGTCCGCCGCCGACCGCGCTTAAGTCGGTGATAGGGTCGATAACTACATTCTTAGGCTCATACTTTTTAATGTCATCCTCCATCATCACGAGATGCATCTCAAGCCCTTGTAGTGCGGGGCGAGTGACGTGGAATTTCAAAAGCCCTTTCTTCACCCATTGCCCGAGGTCCAGCCCGATCGAGCTCATGTTACGGATGATCTGGTCCTGAGTTTCCTCGAAAGCGAAGTACAGGCATTTTTCTCCGCGCCTGCACGCGGAGTCGACATAAACCGCCGCAAAGCTGGACTTGCCGGTGCCCGCGGTGCCCGTAATCAATATCGATGTGCCCCGGAAGTAGCCTTTTCCCCCGAACATTTTGTCGAAGTTTTTGATGCCTGTGGATACCCTGTCTTTCGATATTTTGTAATCCGTCTTGATGGACGTGATGGGGAATATGTTGATGCCGTCTTTGCCGATCAGGAACGGGTACTCGTCGGGGCCGTGCCGGCTCCCACGGTACTTGATGATGCGGAGCCGCCGGGTCGCCAGCTCGTTGGTCACACGGTTGTCCAACAATATCACACAGTCGGCGATGTACTCTTCGAGGCCGTAGCGCGTCAGCGTCTTATCGCCTTTTTCGCCCGTCACTACGGCGCTTATGCCCCTGTCCTTCAGCCAGCGGAACAGGCGTAGCAGCTCAGAGCGGACGATGGCATCGTTCTTCAGGCCCGCGAACAGCACCTCGATAGTATCCAGTGCGACGCGCTTTGCGCCGATGGAATCGATCGCGTAGCCCAGCCGTATAAAAAGCGCTTCCAGGTTGTATTCGCCGGTCTCCTCGATCTGGCTACGCTCTACGAATACGTGATCGACGGCGATCTTCTTGCCCTCGATGAGCTTTTCCAGGTCAAAGCCCAGGGATGCGAAGTTATTTTTCAGGTCTTTGACATTCTCCTCGAAAGTGACGTACACGCCTGGCTCATTATACTCCATAGCGCCGTGAACGATGAACTCCATCGCGAACATGGTCTTGCCGCTGCCAGCTCCTCCGGCGACGAGCGTCGGCCTTCCTCTCGGCAGCCCGCCATATGTTATGTCGTCGAAACCG
The DNA here is from genome assembly GCF_000011005.1 of Methanocella paludicola SANAE. NCBI lineage: Archaea > Methanobacteriati > Methanobacteriota > Methanomicrobia > Methanocellales > Methanocellaceae > Methanocella > Methanocella paludicola. The sequence goes on along the minus strand of NC_013665.1, from coordinate 2,112,035 downwards.
CTGATGCCCGTAGGGGCCTTAGGTAGCTCTACCTTCTTTGTACTGCTTCTCTCTCTAGCCATATTCGCATACGTCCAAAAAATATAACAATTAATATATTAAATTGCGGGGATATCGCACAAACTTAAAATTAGGTTAACGCCTTTATATTATTTATCCATATCGATGGCATATTATTTTATTCTTATGGATTTCCATATTATGCTTTTACTCTATTGGCCATAATAAATAATAATATCTGATAATATTTGCCCTGACGCCAATATCTGTGAAAAATTTGTCCTGATTGCCCATGTGGCCTATAAAAAATCCTTAAATGATTTAAATCAATTAAAATTGACCTGTATATCGGTGGGATATTTTGCCGGAGTACGGCCACAGGATGAAGACGATAGACATCGCCCTCGGGGTCTGGTTGGCTATTGCTATAATCGTGATCGGCTATTTTGCCATTTTCCACGGGCAGGGCGGGCTGGCAAAGGGAGCGCCCGTCGAGGTCCACTTCATCGACGTGGGCAAGGGCGACTCCATACTGGTAAAGGCGGGCGACCGGTGCATGCTCGTCGACGGCGGGCGGCCGTCCGAGGGGCCGAAGCTTGTATCCTACCTGAAGAGCCAGGGCGTCACGTCAATCGACATCATGGTGGCGACACATCCCCATGCCGACCATATCGGCGGCCTGCTAGACGTGCTTCGGGAGATCCCCGTGAAGGAGGTGCTCGACAGTGGCATCTCCCAGCCCACAAGGACATATGAGTCCTACCTGACGTTGATCGACCAGAAGAACATACCTTATACTGTCGCTGAGGCCGGCCAGACTTTTGACCTGGGCTCCGATGTAAAAGTCGAAGTGCTGGCGCCTTTTGAAGTGAGGAACGATGGCGGCATCAACGAGAACTCCATTGTCCTCAAGGTCGAACATAAAAACGTGACCTTTCTACTCACGGGGGATGCCGGCATTCCAGAAGAGCGGCAGCTTCTCGAGTCGGGCCATAGCCTGAAGAGCGATGTCTTCAAAGTCCCCCATCATGGCAGCGGGTACTCGGCAGACCAGGAGTTCATCTCGGCCGTCTCCCCGGAGGTCAGCATCATTGAGGTCGGGCCGAATCCGTACGGCCACCCGACGCGGCGTATGCTGGCCCTGCTTGAGGAATCCGGCTCCGTCATCTACCGGACCGACCTGAACGGAAACGTCGTGGTGAGGTCGGACGGCACCGGCTTTACAGTTGTGCCGCAGTTCGAGACCTCGTCGGCTAAGGTATTATCGTGTGCGCCGTCGAATAGCGCCATGAGGTGCGCCGTATGAAGGCCACGATTGACAGGTTCGAGGACGGATGGGCCGTACTTTTGCTGAGAGAGGATGAGAGCGTCGAGTTCGAGCTTCCGGCGTGTATGCTGCCGTGCGGGTGCCGTGAAGGAGACATCCTTGATATTGTTATTAGCCGGGACGTTGAGGCCACCCGGGAGGCAACGGAGCGGGTGTCCGGGCTCATCGAGAAGCTGAAGAAGAAAAATAAAAGTAGCTCCATCATTAAAAGTCCAGGTAAAGATGAGATGCCTGAGCAATGATTTTTATTCCAGAGTCGATTAATATTCATTATCCGGAGTTTTTATGTCCCCGAAAGAACCGCTCGAATCCTACAGGAGCAAGCGGGATTTCGAAAAAACGCCCGAGCCCGCCGGGGGAGAGGAAAAGGAGATAAAGCATCCCATCTACGTCATCCAGAAGCACGACGCGAGCCACTTACATTATGATCTTCGCCTGGAGATGGGCGGCGTCCTGAAGTCCTGGGCCGTGCCCAAGGGCCCCTCGCTGGACCCGAAAGTCAAGCGCCTGGCCATGCCCACGGAGGATCATCCCATCGGCTACGCCACCTTCGAGGGCGTCATCCCCGAGGGCCAGTACGGCGGCGGCACGGTCATGGTCTGGGATATCGGCACATATCGTAACCTCCGTGAGGAGAAGCCCGAGGGCAGCCGTATGACCATAGAGCAGTCTTACGACCAGGGCAAGATCGAGGTATTTCTTGAAGGGAAGAAGCTTAAGGGAAGCTATGCGCTCATCCGCACGGGTGGAATCGAGAAGCGGGGCTGGCTGTTCTTTAAGATGAAAGAGCCTCACGAGGGCTCTTACGAGGATATCGAGAAGGCTGCGCCCGACTCGGTACTGACGGGCCGCACGATGGACGAGATCGCTAAAGAGGGATGAGATGGACCCTCTGCTGGAACGCCTGCCGCCCGCGGCAAAGGAAAAGCTGGTGAAGATGGAGCAGCCTGAATGGGAAGAGCCAATGCTCGCTACCCTTACCAGCAAGCGATTTGATGACCATGGCTGGGCGTTCGGGCATAAGCTCGACGGGGCGCGGTGCCTGGCTTACCGGAAGGACGGCCACGTCCGCCTCATGTCCCGGACAAGGCACGAGATGAACGCCTCGTACCCGGAAGTAGCCGATGCGCTCATGGCGCAAAAGGCGAATGACTTCATCATCGACGGCGAGATCGTCGCCCTGGACGAGAACGGTAACTCGAAATTCGAGCTCTTGCAGCCGCGAATGGGCTTAGAGGACCCGGCGGAGGCCCGACGTACCGGGATCCCCGTTCATTACTATGTTTTCGATATCCTTTTTTACGACGGCTACGAGCTGACCCGGCTGCCGCTCCTCGAGCGTAAGCATATCCTGGAAAAAACTCTGGACTACGGGGATACGGTACGTTTCCTCGAAGACCGGCTGGGAGGCGGATTGGGACTGTTCGACGAGGCATGTAAGAAAGGCTGGGAAGGCCTCATCGCCAAGCGGGCTTACGGCCCCTATGTCCACGGCCGCTCCGACGAGTGGCTCAAGTTCAAGTGTGTCCAGAACCAGGAGTTCGTCATCGGCGGCTATACCGAGCCCCACGGCAAGCGCATCGAGTTCGGGGCCATTCTCGTGGGCTATTACCAGGATGGTAAGCTGATGTACGCGGGCAAAGTGGGCACGGGCTTTGACGAGAAAACGCTGCGGAGCCTCATGGATAAGTTCCGGCCGTTAGAGCGTAAGGCCTCACCCTTCGCCGAAGAGGTCCGGGAAAAGGAGGTCCACTGGCTGGAGCCGAAACTCGTGGCCGAGATCGGGTTCGAGGAGTGGACGGACTACGGTAAGCTGCGGCAGCCCCGCTACGATGGCCTGCGTTACGATAAGGATCCGCACAGCGTGATCCGGGAGGTGCCGAAATGACCGAAGTATTGCACATCGAAGGCCACGACATCAAAGTAACTAATCCGGATAAGGTATTATTCCCGGAGGACGGCATCACCAAAGGGGAGCTCGTCGACTATTACCGGCGTATCTCAGGTGTGATGGTGCCCCTGGTCCGGGGGCGGCCCATGACCATGCAGCGTTTCCCGGACGGCATCGGCAAAGAAGGCTTTTTCCAGAAAGAGGCGTCCGACTATTTCCCCGACTGGGTGCACCGCGCCACGCTCGAGCTGGGAAAGGGCGGCATCCAGCACCAGGTCGTCTGTGACGACGCCGCGACGCTCGTATACCTGGCCAGCCAGGCGATGATCACTCCCCACGTCTTTCTCAGCCGAATCGATAAAGTCCATTACCCTGACCGCCTCATCTTCGACCTCGACCCGCCCGATAATAACTTCGAGACCGTGCGGTCTGCCGCTAAGACGATCCGCGAGGCGCTCGATGCCGAAGGCTATCCCGTCTATCTCATGACCACTGGCTCCCGGGGCCTGCACGTCGTCGTGCCGCTCGACCGGAGCGCCGACTTCGATACCGTCCGGGCGTTCGCCCGGGGCTTCGGCGAGAAGCTTACTAAGAAGTATCCCGACCGCTTCACTATCGAACTCTCGAAAGAGAAGCGCCGTGGCCGCCTGTTCCTGGACTATCTGCGGAACTCGTATGGTCAGACCGGCGTGGCGCCCTACGGTGTCCGGGCCAGGAGCGGAGCGCCCGTCGCCACTCCCATAACATGGGATGAGCTTGATGATATTTCGGGTTCGCAGGAGTACAATATCCGGAATATCATGGGTAGGATGGATAAGCGAGGCGATGCCTGGAAATATATAGATAAGGATAGGACGAGCATAAAAAACCTTGATAATTAATTATCTCTTCAGGTTATGCCGTCGTTGAGTGGTCCAACCACAGGGACACGGAGAGCGCAGAGTTACACAGAGATTTTTTGATAATGGAGGCTCAGAGGGCACGGAGGACGGGTTTATAACATTCCTGAGGCACTGAGGGATTAGAGGCACTGGCGAGGATAAACCAGTCAATTGTTTATTGATCAACCCTGCCTCTTTAAACTCTGTGCCCCAGGTAAGCCAATAAACCGGGCTCTGTGGCTTCTGTGTCTCAAATTATTAAATAAAAACTCTGTGAACTCCGAGCGCTCTGCGCCCCTGTGGTTAAGGACACTCCACGACGGCATAACATTAAAAATACATGAATATACTCCTGTTCACACGAAAAGCATATAATCAGCAATCGGATAACAGGTGTTTAATAAAACCAGAAAGAAGGCCCAATAATGCTCTACAGGACAATGAAAAAGGCCAACAAGGACCTTTCCATATTAGGATTCGGCTGCATGCGGCTCCCCGTACTCGAGAACGGCCACGTCAACGAGCCCGAAGCCATCCGGATGATCCGCCACGCTATCGACCGCGGCGTAAACTACGTCGACACGGCCTGGCCCTACCACAACGGCGAGAGCGAGCCCATCGTGGGCAGGGCTCTCAAAGACGGGTATAGGGAAAAGGTCAGCCTGGCCACCAAGCTGCCGACATGGCTCGTCGAAAAGCGGGAGGACATGGACAAATTCCTCGACGAGCAATTAAAAAAGCTTCAGACAGACCACATTGACTTTTATCTCGTCCACTCGCTAATGGGCGAAAGCTGGAAAAACATGGAATCGCTCGGCGTGAAGGACTTTTTAGACGATGCCCTCGCTGACGGCCGCATTAAGTACGCGGGCTTCTCCTTCCACGACAAATACCCGGCCTTCAAAAAGATCGTCGACGCCTACGACTGGACCTTCTGCCAGATCCAGTATAACTATATGGACGAGCATTACCAGGCCGGCCGCTCTGGCCTCCGCTATGCCGCCAAAAAGGGCATGGGCGTAGTCGTCATGGAGCCCCTCAGGGGGGGCTTACTGGCAAAGCAGGTGCCCGCGGCCATGGACATCTGGGCAAAAGCCGTGGAAAAGCGAACCCCCGCAGAATGGGGGCTTCGCTGGGTCTGGGACCACCCCGAAGTGTCGGTCGTGTTGAGCGGCATGAGCAGCATGGAGCAGGTCGAAGAGAACCTCGCTGCCGCCGAAAAAGGCCTTCCCTGGTCAATGACGAAAAAGGACCTGGCGCTCGTCGCGAAGGTCCGGAGCATGTTCCGCTCCCGCATGGCGGTCCCCTGTACCGGGTGCGGCTATTGCAGGCCCTGCCCAAATGGGGTAGATATACCTGAGTGCTTCGAGAGACTGAACATCGCATGCATGTACGAGGACATAGAGCACGCGAAAACATCCTACAAGTTCATCGGCGAGGGCAAGGCGTCGAAGTGCGAGGAATGCGGATTGTGCGAAGAGCGCTGCCCCCAGGGGATACCGATTCCGGAAAAGCTGAAAGAAGTTAAGGCGCTATTCGAAAGCTAAGCGTGGCGTACGGGGCCGGAGCCCTTCAGGATAAGGTCCAGCAGGGCGACATCCCCCAGCATCTTTACGTCGCCGTCCGGCGCCGCCATCGCAACACCTTCATGGGCCGTCTCATTATGATCGATCAGCCTGAGCGAGACCTCGATGCCCGGACCCTTCAGGAGGCCGAAAGCGCCGGGGTCGCTGCCAGCGTACCACTCGCACTCACAGGAGCCGTCCCAGCCGCCATCCGGGAACGACCTTACGTCCCATTGCCCGATACGGGCCACGACCCTCCCGCTAACGAATGCCTCGCCCCGCCTGCCCGTGATGATCACCACGTCCATACTTTGAAACCCGCAATAGTATTACCGGTTAAAAATATAAATATATGGCCATAAGGTTGACCGGTACTGATAAAATCTATTTATACCCAATCCGCCATTATTTTATCTTGTTTTAAGGAGGCTGCTCATGCAACGCTTGAAAACGTCAATGATCATACTAATAATGGCCTGTATAGTGTTCGCCGGATGCGTCTCGTCGTCAGGGGATAATCCGACCCCGTCACAGAGGGTCGTCGCCACTGTGGGAGCGCCGACGCCCACGCCCACCGAGCCTCCCGAGCCCACCATAGGCCCCACCTGGACGCCGACCCCGACGCCTGTCCCGCTGCCTGTAACGCTGTCCGATTTCGTCCTGCAGGTCAGGATCAACGCCGACCAGAGGCAGTGGACGGGGGACCCCAACGAGTCACAGCAGATCAACGCACAATACGCCGCAAGGCAGGACTGGGCCACGTTCGTCATTACGGCTACGGGCACCGAGACGCTGAAGAACCTCGTCATCGTCTACGATGTGGCCACCCCGATGACCACCACGTACAACGGCCAGGACTTCACCACGATCAATCACCAGAGCGTAAATACTACTCTTGATACCCTGAAGCCGGGCGAATACAGGGAAGTCACCGTCGATTCGCCCGTCTACAGCGCGATGCTCACGGCCGACATGACGATAACGGCATATTGGGCGGGAGGGTCCCTTGAGCTATACAAGGCCGAGCTCGAGCCGAAATTCGATAGCGGCACGAGCTACACGCCTTCAAACGGTGTCGATATAAAACGGTATGGCTCAGCCTCCTAACTAAGGCCTCTTTTTTATTTTTTCGCTATTCATTCGAATAACAATCACGTTCCCGCCCCGCCTTATTTCAATAGGTCGTATCATGGTAGAATTATCATGCCCCGTCACAGGCTGCACATACGTCGTGAACGGGATGAACAAGGAGGACGTGCTGGCGCAAGTGGAGAGGCACCGCAAGCTGGCCCACGGCAGGAAAGAGATGACGGAGGATGTCAGCCCCGAGTTCAGGAGGCGCAGCGTAAAATGACCGCATTTCGTGAAGGTGGGTCCAGCCGCATCTTCTACGTCGAGCATATATGCCAGAACGCGCTGGGCAACTCGCCCAGGGGCTCGCACCTCATGGATGGCAAGATCCGTAACGCGTCGTATATGGTCAGGATGTTCTTCACGGGTGACCTGGATGGCGGTCGGGGGCAGCTACGGGTGAACCCCGAAGAGTTTGAGTACGTGACCGACATGATGCCGTTCCCGGACAAGCACAGTAGCGGCTACACCAATTGCCCGCTCTGCGGCTCCATGGGCCGGATCAAGGTGGACGACGACGGGCTTGTGCCGATCTTCTCCGAGGTCATCATCCCCGTAGTGGAATGATCAGTACTGCGTCAGCAGGGAGCCGCCGCCAGCAGCGCCATAACTACCGCGATCTCCCAGAGTTACGACAGCACTTTATTCATCACGTCCTTTACTCCCCTACAATACCTCCTACGCGGCCGCACGCGCAGCGCTCTTCGCGGCGAGCATGTCGACCGCCAGCAGCAGGAGAAGCAGGCCCAGGACAATGTCGAATATGCCTATGACCTTGATCAGCGCCAGCGCTCCCGTCATCGGGAACAGCAGGAGCAGCATGCCGAAGATCACGGAGATGACCCCGGAAGCGACGAGCATCAGGCTGCCCCGGGCCTCCTTTCTGAAGGTGATGCCGTAGACGGCCTGCAGGATGCCCTCGAAGATGTTATAGAAAGCGATGATATACAAGAGGACAAGCGCCGTAAGGCCTGGCCAGATGAATGTCGCAACGCCCGCGCCGATGCCGGCGACCCCCTGGAGCAGCTTGATCCACCAGCGGCTATCCCTGCCGATGGCAAAAAGCGAGTGTACAGCAATTATGACGCCGTCGACGATGGCGAAGGCGGCGAACAGCATGATAAAAAGCGCCAGCGTAACGCCCGGCCAGGCAAAGATCGCCAGCCCGAACAGCAGGGTCACGATGCCCCGGAGCAGAACGGCCCACCAGTAATCGTTGAAAGAGGCTAACCCAAAATTCATATACGTACCGACCAATGGTGAGTTCAAATCGCCGCTTATTAAAAATAGTGGCGGGAAAAAACGGCTATATACGGGCCAGCCTTTCCTTGAACTCTTTCCTGTGACGGCGCTCCTCGTCCAGGATGTGCTTCGCCACGCCGACGACTTCCGGGTCGTCTACCACTTCGATGATATGCTTATAAATGTCGATGGCCTCGGTCTCGAGCACGATCTGCCTCTCGAGCTGGCCCTTCAGGTCCTTCCCGCCGAAGTCGAGCGTGCGGTGCTCCATAGTAGGCTCGCCTCCCCGCTTCGTGATGAGGTCGGCCAGCCACCACATGTGGCGCATCTCGTCCACTGCTATCGCCTCGGTGACGCGGCTGGGGTCGCACTCCTTCATGATGAACGAATTACGGACGTAGGTCAGCGAGTTATCGATCTCGTGTACGAACGCCTCGTTGAGTAAGCGTATGATCTCTCCATTATCCATATGATAAGCTATGGCGGCCTGTCGGATATAATTTTAGTAATAATTATATTTGCATTAGACCTGGGGCCGGCCGCAGACCGGGCATACTTGCGAGTGCTCGTCCATAAGGGCTCCGCATCCAAGGCACCGGATCTTGATGACCTCCTTTATCAAGACGTCCTCTTTCTTCCCCTTGAGCTGCTCGAGCAGCTCGTTCAGCTTCCCCATGAGGCCGACCATGCCTTCGTTGAACATGAAATTAAAGGGATAGTAGGCGGTCTCGTTCACGCCGTTATCGCGGTACTTGATGACCACCTTGCCAGACATGACAAAGTTGGCCCGCCTGAACTCGATATCGGTTATGTCTTTGATCTTAATGACCTGCATGATCGCGAGCGGCATCTGGACGTGCACCTCATCGTCGTAGAGCTCGATATACTGAGCCATGTTTTCGACTTTAAACAATAGTTCGGACATTTTCACACCTGCGGACTTTTATATTTGCCCGCCTCCCGGTATAAAGCTTACCTTCGTAAGAGGGAAAAGCCTAAAAAGTCGGAGGGGCCATTATCCTGAGATTGGTGGTGTTTGTGCGTAATTTCACGGCATTTTTACTTGTCTCTATCATGGCGCTGTCGCTGAGCGGCTGTATTACCGGTACATCGCCTTCGGCGACTCCTGTCCCCACTGCGACGCCCACTCTGACGCCTGTTCCATCCATATCCATTAGCGGCGTCGTGCTCGATGCTGACGGGGCTCCAGTGCCCGATGCGCGCGTGGCGCTATGGCAGGGCGATAAGCTCGTGGACACGCCCGGGAGCATTCAATACGCCGACTCCGCCGGCCGGTTCAACTTTACGGGCCTGCCGCCTGCTCACTACCAGATCACCGGCGATATCCAGGGCAAACAGGGCATGGTAGACCGGCGCTTTAACGATTCTGCGTCCATCGAAGTCGTCATCCCGGGCTATACCGTCGTCACCGTGACCGTTGTGCCGGGCCAGAGCACGACGCCCGCGCGCATGCCTCACTTCGAGGTCACCCGCCTGGACCCTGAGACCGTGCAGGTAAGGCTGACCAGCTTCGGCGGCGTCACGACCCTGCGGGGCTTCTACGTGAAGAGCCCCTACCTTACGACCCCCGAGCTCGTCCCCATCGACCAGTCACTCGGAGAAAGCTGGTCCGCCACCATCAGCGACCCTAACCTGAGAGGTTCCGCACACTTCGTGGCATATTCGTGGGTGAACGGTAAGTATACGGTCGTCGTGGATACGACCGTTTAAAGCAAAAAGGGGGCTTTTAACAAGCCCCAAAATTCTCTTTCCTCACGACGTCCAGGTCCAGGACCTGATAGGCCGAGCACCTGGGGCACGGTGCGGCCGCGACGTCGCAGCTCCTTATCTTCCACGCCTTGATCTTCACGGCGTATGGGTGATCGCAGACATCGCAGCTCTTACGGACCTCCACGATGTCGTCGTCGGCCGCCGACAGCGTAAGGTTCTTGAAAGACTTCATGCCGATGGAGTACCATGCCGAGCCGGCCTCCTGGATGCGCCGGACCACCGGCTGCACGGGCCCGTCGGCCTGCACCAGCGCCTTCGTGAACTGCACGGCCGCATCCTTTCTCTCCCTCGTATCTTTTACAATACGGGCCGTTTTTATCGACTCGGCCCATTCTTTCAGGGACCTCATCAAATCACCTCGCATAACGGATAAAGAACGACCATATACATACCTTCCGCTAAACGGGCAGGCAAATGCAACTATGTTTAGCTATTGGGCTAAACAAAAAAGAGGCTTTCTAACCTAATCCAGCTTCGGCATGCCGCAGCCGGGGCACACGATCACGCCCTGCTTGATGACCGACGAGCAGTAGGGGCACTGTACCATCCCATCATCATGTTCCGCCATCTCCAGGAACTCGATCGCGTCCTTATTATGGTAGACGCGCGCCATCCGGTCGATCATGGTGGACACCAGGGCCTCGATGGCATCGCCCATCAGGAAGTTGAAGGGCATGTACATTTTTTGCAGGGTATCGTTCTCCTTGAAGATGATGGTCAGCTTTCCGGCCAGGAAAAACCAGGCCCTGCGGAACTCCAGGTCGACGATGTCCTTGAGCGGTATCTTGAACTTCGGCGCCAGCTGTAGCTGTACCCTCAACTCGTCCTCGTAAAGTTCGATAGAATGTGCTACCATATCCACTTTTGCCAGAAGTTCCGCCATCTCATACCACGTTGATTACTCTGCGATACGCCACGATTAATATAACAATTGAATATAACGCATATCACAGCCCATTTAGACGGATTTGTTGGCACACAGTGCCTGTCAATACTTATTTTACCCCGACGGCACTAATATTGCATCCATGTTTTGCGAGGTCGACGGCGTCAGCGTCTATTATGAGGTATGCGGAGAGGGCTTTCCCGTATTAATGCTCCACGGCTACGGGATCGACCACAACGTCATGGCCGGCTGCATGGAGCCTGTCTTCAAATGCCGCCCCGGATACCGGCGCATCTACATCGACATGCCGGGCATGGGGAAGTCGAAGGCCCCTGAATGGCTGGGAAACTCCGACCAGGTGCTCGACATCGTCATCAAGTTCAGCGAGAAAGTCATAAAGGGCAGTTTTTTAGTTGCGGGCGAGTCCTACGGGGGATACATCGCCCGGGGCATGGTGAACAGGATACCCGGCCGGATCGACGGCGTTCTGCTGATCTGTCCCGTCATGGTGGGCGACCGCTCGAAGCGACAGCTCCCCCCCAGGACCGTGTTCGTCAGGGACGAAAAGCTGCTGGCCTCCATCGACCCGGAGGACCGTAAGTTCTTCGAGCGCATGCTTCTCCTCCAAGACCGTCGCCGCTGGGAGCGGTTCCAGCAGGACATACTCCCGGGTCGCCTTAATGAGGACAGGGCCTTCCTGGAGCGCCTGAAAAAGCAAGGTTACGAGTGCTCGTTCGACGTCGACCGGCTTCCGCAGCCCTTCGATAAGCCATCGCTCATCCTCGCCGGGCGCCAGGACGCGTCCGTGGGCTATAAGGATGCCATGAAGCTCGCCGGCATATACACGAGGAGCACGTTCGCCGTCCTTGACCGGGCCGGGCATGGACTTGAAGTCGAGCAGGAAGGGCTGTTCAACTGTCTTGCGGCTGAATGGCTTGACCGTGTTGAGGAATATTTACGAAACCAGTAATTACGTGCTTTTAATGAATACGCTCATATGATTATTGCTACAGGCCAAAGCCTGGTTTTTAAGTCACTAAGCATACAGAGGCACTATTCTCACCACAATGGCACGGAGTTCACGAAGGCTCACAAAGACTTTTTTTAAAATGTAAGGGACAGAGGTCACAAAGACCGGTTCATTGTCTTTAGGGCACAAAGGATACAATGGCACTATGGAATGAACAAGAGCACTTTTTGTCATCGTGTCATTGTCCCCTTTGTGCCTCTTTACACAAAAAGCATGCTCTGTGACCTTTGTGACCTCCATCTAAAAAAAGGCTCTGTGAGCCTTCGTGCGCTCCGTGCCATTGTGGTGAGAATAGTGCCTTTGTATGCTTGGTGGCTTAAAAAACAAGCATCTAAATAGAACTATATGAATTCAAATAATAGTATACGATTTGGTGCAAATATAGAAAATAAAAAAAGTTTTTAAACGTAACCGGACGGCATGCCGCCGAATCCAGCACCCATGCCCAGGTTCCCGACGGATTTGAGGGGCATGTTGCCGTATGCCGTATTGCCGGCGGGCATCTGGTATCCGGCATTCGCGCCAAAGTTGGCGTTAGGCATGCCATAGCCGCCCATGCCAGGATATCCGCCGAATGGCGTGCCGAACGGCGAGCCATATCCGGGTACTCCGTAGCCCCCGATCCCGGGCACACCGAAGCCTGCAGCCCCCGGCACTCCGAATCCTCCGGCGGCAGGGAACCCACAGCCTCCGGCTACTGGGAACCCGCAGCCTCCGGCTACTGGGAACCCGCAGCCTCCTGCGAACGGGAAACCGCCAAACCCGGCTACGGGCGGAACGCCACAGCCGAACGCGCCCGGAAATGCCATGCCTCTGCCCCAAAAGCCTCCTAGAGGTCCAGGGAAGAATGCGAACGCGGGCACCGCGACCATCGATACGGCGAGCAGAACTAATGCTGCCGCTAAAAATCCATTCACTATTTTCATCAATCCATCTCCCGTTTTAGCCTATGGTACGGGGGACGAAAAGTATTGCCGGATGAAAAGGCGGAAACACAGCTTTTCAGAGCCCTTAAAAAGAGTATCCATGCGCACGTCTGGTTGGAGAATCCGGCGAGAAAGGATATATAGCGAATACGGCATTGGATGAAGCATAGATACAGTGACCATTATGCAAAGCAAACGATATATCTGGGCCATTCTACTGGTCCTGTCAATAGCGCTGGTAGCCGGATGCACGGGGACGACCGAAAAGACCGTGGCGAAGAACGATACGGTCACCGTCGATTACATCGGGATGTTCGATAACGGCACGATCTTCGATACTTCCATTGAGTCGGTGGCAAGGGAATCCGGGATATACGACGAGTACCTGACCTATGAGCCGATCACGTTCACGGCAGGCGCAGGGGACGTCATCGAGGGCTTCGACGATGCGGTCATCGGCATGAAGCTGAATGAGTCTAAGAACGTCACGATATCGCCGGACCTGGCGTACGGCGACTACGACCCGTCGCTCATCCAGCCAGTGAACATGACCGACCTGCTGGCGAATAACATCACTCCGCACGTCAACGACACGCTCTACTACGGGATGCAGCCGGTGACGGTCTACGCGATACCGAACAATACGACGGTGCTCATAGACTTCAACTACCCGCTTGCCGGAAAGACGCTGCACTACCAGATCATGGTGCGCAATATTACGTCTGCGAGCTCCAGCTGATCTTTTTTATCCTTTTTTTATCGATATCTATTTTATTCAATAGCAACCATATATCACATAAGCCTATTTACATTAAGGGCATGAGCCCGGGGCTTTATTGGAGATCATTTTATGGCAGAGATCAGTCTTATAAAACGTTCTTTAGCTGAATTGATCGGGACCTACGTCCTGGTATTTCTGGGAACGGGCGCGGTCGTCACTGCGGCACTGCTCGTTAAAGGATGGACACCGATCCCCGGAAATGAGTTCAATGTAGGGTTCGGCATATCGGAGTGGCTGGCGATCGGCCTGGCGTTCGGCCTGGCCATAGCGGTCATGGCATACGTGTTCGGCCACATTTCGGGCACGCACATCAATCCCGCGGTCAGCATAGCCATGTGGGCTACCGGAAGACTGCCTCTAATGGATACACTCTACTACATCGTAGCCCAGCTGATCGGGGCAACGCTTGCATCATTATCCGTCGCCCTCCTGTGGGGTTCTCTGGCGACGGGTAATAACTTCGGGGCTACGACAATGGCTTCCGGAGTATCCTACTGGCAGGCCATTGCTCTCGAAACGATCGCGACCTTCTTCCTTGTGCTTACGATCATGGGGACAGCCGTGGATAAGCGAGCCCCGTCGGGCTTCGCAGGATTGGCTATCGGCTTCGTGGCGTCACTGGGCATCATGGCCATCGGGAACCTGACCGGCGGCTCCCTGAACCCGGCCAGGACATTCGGGCCTTACGTGGCCAGCATGCTCTTCAGCGGCCAGAACCTGTGGTGGCAGTTCCCGATATACATCATCGGCCCCATCCTCGGAGCGCTCATCGCCGCGTTCCTGTACGACTATCTTGGCGACCTGAAGTCAAAGCAAAAGGCGTAGAGGCCGGTACAGGATACTAATACTCAATAAAAACGTTTTCTTTTTATTCACATAAAATAGACATAAAAAACGCTCCATAGCCTTTTAAATGCGGCTTTCGTTCTTTCGATAGATAAGGAAGAGGGAACGAACGATGGCATCTAAAAAGCTAATGGACATGATGAACCGGGCCATAGCCCGGGAACTGCAGGTTTCCATCCAGTACGTGTGGCAGCATGCGCAGTGGGTGGGAGTGCATGGCTACGCCGTCCACGACGAGCTCAAGAAGATCGGCATAGTGGAGATGAAGCACGCCGAGAAGATCGCCGAGCGGCTGTTCTACCTGGGCGGCATCCCGACGACGAAGCCCGACCCCATCAGCGTCGGCACGAGCCTGAAGGAGATGCTCGAGAACGACATCAAGGCCGAGGACGAGGCCATTAAGATGTACAAAGAGATCATACCACTGGCCGAAAAGGAAGGGGACCTGACCACGGCGCACATCTTCATAGAGATCCTGATGCAGGAGGAAGAGCACCAGCGTACGTTCACCGGGCTCAATAAAAAATGATACGGCTTTCCCATTTACAGTTAACCGGGCAATTTATCGAAAATATCTAAAATAGCGTATTGGCGCACTATATGTAGCCATTCTGTTTTTAATTTTTATTATTGTATACTGTACGGGGTGAAAAAACGAATCTCAATGCAAAATTAGTGGCAGCAGCGCTGGTCCTCATCATGCTGATACCGGCATATAGCCTGATAACTCCGATCGTCGACGCCCGGAATGGCCATGGCGGAGGCGGCTTCGGGGGCGGCATCGGCGTGGGCCGCGGTTTCGGAGGGCATGGCTTCGGCGTGGGCCATGGCTTCGGCGTGGGCCACGGTTTCGGAGGGCATGGCTTCTTCGGACGTGGTTTCGGTTTCCGTAACCGCTTCTTCGGTTCCGGCTTCGGCTTCAGGCCCTGGTGGGGTGGCTGGGGCGGCTGGGGTGGCTGGGGCGGCGGATGGTGGCCCTGGTGGCAGCAGTGCGGCTGGTGGAACAACTGGTGCAATAACTGGTGGGGCGGCAGTGGATGGTGGTAAGCCCGAATGATCGGGCTACCCTGCCCCTTTTTTATAAAAAGATAGAAAAGTGTACTAAATCAGGCGATCTCTTTCTGGGTTAACATGTCCCACTTCTCGTCCATAACTGCGGACACGACCTGGTTGCCGGAGATCTTGATGGCCGCCTTGTGTGCTGTGAGCACCTCGGCGACGATCATGCCGGACCTGTTACCATAGCCCGCGGTCCTGGAGGTGAACTCGATCGTTGCGATGCCCGTGCCCTCGTCGAGCGCGGCAATGACCGTGTCGGCCATGCCGTCGAACTGGAACGTGGCATCGTCCATCACGAACTGCTTCGCCATCGTGAGCTTATCGTTCTGCATGACAGTGGGGTCATTGGGGTGTACCGGGTTCCCGGGGGCCGGGGGCACTGCGTTGGGCGATCCCTGAGCCGGGGAAGTAACGACCATGGCCGCGGTCAAGCCGATGCCCGCGAGCACGAGAACTCCTAGAACTATTAACGTTTTGTCCATGATTTTCACCGATCGATAGTACCGGGCCATCGCTAATAAGGCTTCTCTAAGCTACGATTTGGCCCGTACTTACTGCTGTAACCTCTGTTAGGCCTGAACAGTTAAAATCTTTGTAGTAAAAGGAGCAGGCCGATCACATAAAAACGCTAAACATCTGACTATGAATAGTTTGAGTTGCTGAATAATCTTAATATGCAATGTCAAACATGACTAATAGTTAGACGGGACTCTCTGAACAGAGTAATATTTATCATTGGTAATGGTCAATATATAATACGTTATATATAAGCGAGCGCTGATCACATAAGCGTATAGGCGGATAGCTGTTGTTCTATCCCTGGCGGCGACCGAAATTTAGTATCGCTGTCATTATTAGTTTTTTGAGATCAGCGTTCTCATAATAGGGGGCAAATAGTGGACGGCAAGACCACCGGAAGCGTGGCCGTAGGCGAGATAGTGGGCATCCTTAAGCCATGGAATCCTTTAAGTAAAAGGGCTAAAGTCCTTATAAAGGCTGAGGACGAGGTCATTACCACGTTCGTGGACTTAAGGCACCTTGATTACGTCCGGAAAAAATTTTCTAATAAGAGCCACGTCGCGGTCGGATATTATGGCGGCGAGTGGCACATGGGGGTCCCCGACGTGTCTCCCGAGCGCGTCGATGAAATTGAGGTCGTCGGCGATGGGGATAACTTCGGGCTGCCGGAGCTCGCGGGCGAGCCGATCATAGAAAGCGACGGCCTTCCAACCGTCGAGGACGATGGGAATGAAGCGGTAATCGACGATATCATCGTACATCGCGAGTACATCCATCAGGTCGAGATGGATGTAAAGGAGCATGGTGACGAGCTCCTCGCGGACCTCGGCCTGTCCCATCTGAGGAAACGACCTGAGCGGAAGGTGCCAGCCAAAGATATCGCGAAGGGCCCGGCCCATGCCGTGAATGGCGATAAGCTGGACCGGCTGATCGAGCTGAACGGCGAGATCCTGGTATACCAAAAAGAAACGATCTCACTGGTCAAGAAACAAATTGATCTTTTCGAGAACACATTAAGGTCGAAAGACAAATTTAACTAAACCATCGAGCAAGAAAAATGTGAGCCTTATCTTCCAAAATATTCTGCGCATTTATTTTTTATGGCATCAATAAAGCTTATTATCCAGCCGCTTCTAATATAGTCATATTTTATGCCGCGGGAACGATAAGATGTTTAACCTGTTCAAGAAGGCCGGCAGGAAACGTGCAGTCATCCCTCCCCGGGAGGATGAAACGCCCTCATCTGCCCGCATACTGCCTAAGAAGCCCGGTCAAAGCCCCGAGTTCAAAAGCCGAGTATTAAAGGCAAAGCTCGAGGTCATCGAAGCTATCAAGAACGCCGATAAGCAGCGGGCTCTGGACTCTATTACGGTGTTATCGACGCTTGCCGCAGAGACCATATACGAGCACGATCTTCACGCCATGTTCATCATCAACAATACCGTCGACGAGATCAACCACCATATCGATGCCAAGCTTAAGTCTACCGGGGAGCCGGATGACCTGACCGAGGATATAGAGGAGACGCGGATGTACCTGATGATACGCCTGTCACTGCTGCCGGTGATCTCCATGATGAGCGCCCTTGAGCGTTTCTCCAGCACCGGGATGGATAAGGTGAACGGCGACATCGACCAGCGTATCCGCCAGATCCAGGCGTTCGTCATGGATCACGAGCGTAGCCCCCCATAATTCATCAGCTGGCAAAAAGTTAACTTTTCAAGCGATTTAAGCTCTTTTCTAAACGTATGCATATTTATAATTAAATGAGAATAAAACTCTACAGCCATGACCAGCGTAGACGATATTCTCAAGCTCATCGGCCTTGCCACGGTCGTCATCGTCGTATCCGCGGCGTTCATCTCTATCCTGTTCTATGTATACGGGTCAATCGGGGGTCTGGCCAATGGCGAGGGCCAGGGCGGACATGATCAGGACTTACTCGTAAAAGCGCTGAACGAGTACAATTACGACCTCGAGCTTGTCAGGGAGCAGACCCAGCGACTCGACATGTACTATGCGGCCAAGACGAGCACTGAGATGACTCAGGCGGAATTCCAGTCCTGGCTGGGGATGATCCGGGGCCTCACCGACGAGTTCATAATGCGTGAAAATACGGCCATAGCCAGCGGAGAGGCCTATAAGGCCTACCTGTCCGCGGAGGGCGATGAGTACGCCCGCGTCACGGATAACGAGGCCACGTGCAGGGACGATATCAAGAAAGTAAAATACACGTACAACGGGAACGTTTACCTCTATAACCAGAAGTACGGCAGCACGTATGGCGAGATTCCTTACATGGATTGAAGCCTTATGTCACCCATGCCTGTTTTCGCCATGCTAAACCGGTTTTTCGTATATTAGCACGGCATCCGGCGATATATCATTATTATATAAATATTAATTTAACAATATTAATAATTATTATCGCATAAATTATTACCGCTCCCGTAGTAAAGGCTTAAAATGCAATAGCGGAGGACATAGATGCAAGGAATTCCGATCGACGAGCTGATCGCATGGAACGAAAAGCTCCGTAAACTCCAGAATAATGCACGGGTTACCGCGCCAGAGCCAGATGTACTCATGAAGGTTACGCCCGTGAGCAGTTTAGACGAGCTTGCCTTTATCCGGGGCGTTGAGAGGGACTTTGCCGGCCAGGCCGAGGGCGTGCTCCAGAGGCTGAACCTGTCCCATCTGCTTGTGCAGCCGCAAAAATAGCGATATCATCCCGATATCGATTTTTTCTTACTGCCGTAGTTTTTCTGAAAGGACTCCTGAAAAGCAATGTATTTCGAATAAGGGTTTTATATATTATTCATAAAATAATTAATGTTATTGTGGAACGTTGAGCCTGTATGTCGGTAGAACAAGCGGTCGATACGGTCAGTAAGATCCTGAGATATATGCGGGAGCTCATCGAGAAGATCTTCGAGTCCGAGACGAAATATAAGGTCGTGGGACGGGTCGGCGACTACCTGGCCTACGAGCTTCCCGGGGGCGAGTTCGCGGCCGTCGACATCACGGACAACGTGACCCCGGAGTCCCGGTACACACGGGTGACCACTACTCCCGCCTTTAAGACCCAGAATGAGCTTAAGCTTTATACCAGTAACCTGATGATCGATAAGTACATCCAGATGAAGCGCGACGTCGAGCGCGAAATGGGCACGCACGATTATGGCTCGCCTTACCTGTGAGCTCTTTTAGTCGGCTTTCATTCCGGCTCGGCCAGTCCCACTTTTATTAGATAATTATATTATCGCGTCTATTCTAGTCTGTGCGGTGATGGATATGGTGCAGGAGTTCAGCTGTAAGACCGCGGGCGCTGCCGGGTGCCCGTTCATGGTACGGGATGAGAATACCGACGAGCTCGTGAGGATCGTCCAGCAGCATGCAAGCAGGTTCCATAATGAGGCGCTTGATAAGGAAGAGGTCATGAAGAACGTGAAGCAGGTTTAGGGTCATTCGGGCTCGGGCGCTTCAGCCAGAGAAAATAATATATTCCATTATTTATATATTATTTAACTGGTGCCTATCATGTCTGACGATATGAGCGCTCGTGACCGTGTGTTGAGGATCATCATCGGGTTGATCGTGACCGCCATCGGCATTTTCATGTTCCTTTACCTGAACATGTGGCCGGGGATCATCGTGGCAATGCTCGGGATCATACCCCTGTCGACCGGGCTGCTAGGTTCATGCCCCATGGTGCCGCTTGCGGGCTAAGAAAATCCGTTCCGGGGAGTCACCAAACACGCGGGATTAGCCTGTATCTTACCTTCTTCTGGTAGTCAACATAGCCCTCCAGTTCTTCGGTCAGCATTTTCTCCTCGCCTACCGCCCTCGCACAGAGAAGAAGCGACATACACACGCCGATCGCAAAGCCATACATTGAACCGAGAAGCATGGGCGCCCCCAGGAACATCAGCACTGCCCCGAGGTACATCGGATGTCTTACAAAGCTATAAACTCCGGTCGATACTACGTACTGATCTCGCTCTCTCTGTATGCGGACCAGGGGCGAAAGGAACGGGTTATCGGCAAAAGCCCGGTACAGAAGGAACGCAGAGGCCAGTAGCCCTAAAGCACCGAGGACTTTTATCCATGCCGGAAGGGCTGGCGTCCAGCCGAACCTCTTTGCGTCGAGCGGCATGACGATGACCCAGGCGAAATATGACAGCGCTATTGCTATGAGAAAATATCTGTCCCATTCTTTTTCGCCACCGGTCCCCGGGCGTCTGAACCTTTCGGCAAGTAACCCGGGGTTGCGTCGATAGAGGTAAATGATGACGGATAGGCTCAGCAGAATATACCACGCGCAAAAAGCCCAGCCCTCGGGCCAGAGCCAGTCGCCGGATAAGGCCAGGATAATGGCAGGTATTGCCAGCATGACTGCTATCATGTGAATAATGCGGCCAGGCGTTAATCTGATATCGTCGACGTCCATCGAGATGTCTCCCCGTTTAAAGGGTATTTTACCAATAATATATATTTAAAATAAAATTAAACAGATATTTATACTATACCGGCCTTATTGTAGGTGCAGGGCCTATGCCCTGACTGAGAAATTATCATGAGAGACAGTGGATTTAGGGGCCGAAGAAGCTTCGGAGGCCCAAGAGAGATGCACAAGGCTACTTGTGCCGACTGTAAAAAGGAATGCGAAGTGCCGTTCAAGCCCAGCGAAGACCGGCCCGTATACTGCCAGGACTGCTTCCCCAAGCACAGGAAGCCCCGGTACTAAATTGATAAGATCAAGCCTTATCAATTAAATTTTTTAATTTTTATATATTAAAAAAAATATTACTATATATAGTATGATAGCGTTATTGTCTTGAAGGTGTAACACTGTATAAACCACATAACAAAGGCGGCAGAAAGCCGGCCAGCGCCGCGGGCGCAGAAGTCACCAGGGTGAGAACCCCAAGAAAAGCGGATAGAGAAATATTAGGTACCGTCACGAAATTACTCGGCGCCTCTCACTTAACTGTCCTGTGCCTGGACAACGTCACCCGCATGTGCAGGATCCGGGGCAAGATGAAGAAGAGGACGTGGATCCGTGAAGGCGACCTGGTCATCGTCGTGCCATGGGAGATCCAGGACGAGAAGGGCGATGTGACCTGGCGATATACGGGGCCCCAGGTAAGCTGGCTCGAGCGCAAGGGCTTCCTGAACGGCGCGCCATCATTATAAGTTCCGACTAAAAAAAGTAAAAAGGACTAAAATGAAGTATATTTCTCTTGCATTCCATAATAGTGAGATGATCGTAGTCGACGGCATGGACGTGTTCACGGCCTATTTTTGCTATTCTAAAAAGCAGAGGCAGGGCCCGGTCTCTATTCCGGCGCCTGCGGTGATCGCCGCGGACGAAGATGAGACGTCTTTAGTTTCACCCGTGCCAGAAGAGATCGATATCGTTGATGAAGACGTGCTCTAATGCACTTTTTCAAATATACTATTATTTAACGGTCAATTAGAAAACAAGCTTGACCGCTCTTAATATGTCGGGAATGTCGCGGCCCCCGATATTTCGAGGAGCCGTGATCTCGATCGAAAATCAGAACACTATGGTGAATTAGTAGATTATCTGCGTCTTCCGCCACGTTTGTTCTTTTTAGCGGTGCTGTTGTGTTCGCAGCGCTCGCACTTTCCTGCAGCGATGCTGGTGCCCATCATTGCGGGCGGTACTACGGGACAGTCTCCCTTATATGTACATGTTACCAATTTTATCACTCCAACTCATACTGGGCCTTCGAGTATATAAGTGCATCTGAATCAATCGTGGGCATATCCCTTTGACGCTTGCCAGATCCAGCTGCCTTCGGCCTCCGCCGGCCTGTATTAATCGATAGCTACTTAAATAATTAAATAAAAATATATTATATAACATGCGCTTTGTATTCCGGGGTATCGGTTTGGCATTCAATAGAAATTTATTGCCGCTTTTCATCATTTTGATGCCTGTCATTACGAGCGGCTGTCTTGGCGGCACTTTCGTTACGGGGCCTGCCGTTTCCGTCCCGGCTACGGTTAATTCCGGCTACTATAACATGACGTATAACTGGTCGTACGGCGGAGACTGGACGACCACGATCGATGTGCCGGAATCCTTATATGACTTTTACAAAGGCCAGCCCCATGACCGCCAGGACGACTATGCCCAGTACGCGTTATCCGACTACGACCGGACATCCATGAAGAACCTGGTGGACACTTTCTGCGATTCCGGAGATAGGTGCGGGTTCACGGAATATGATGATGTAATGAGCGTCGTGAGCTTCGTTCAGGCGCTACCATATACGTCCGACGAAGTGACCACGGGCTATGACGAGTACCCGAGATACCCGGTCGAAACGCTGGTCGATAACGGCGGCGACTGCGAGGACACGGCCATTCTGGCCGCAGCATTGCTCAACGAGATGGGGTACGGCGTCGTGCTGCTCGAGCTTCCAAACCATATGGCCATAGGCGTAAAATGCTCTGACGATTACCCCGGCTACTGTGTCGAATATCACGGGGCAAAATATTATTACTTAGAGACTACGGGCGATAGCTGGAAGATCGGGCAGATGCCGGACGAATATGAGGGCCAGAATGTGAACGTTTACCCGCTCATACAGTTGCCGCAGATGGACATGGACTTTAACGCCACATACGAGGACCTTGACTCCGTATACGTCTATTACCGAGTCCACTGTAATATCACGAATATCGGGGTGGGTACAGCCCGGAACGTGTCCGCCTATTTTGCCGCTCTGGCGCCGAGTCAGGGCGAGGATAGAGTATGGGACCCTGATCGTACTATTGCATTAGGCGATGTGGCGGAGGGCGGGACAGGATGGGCCGAGGCATCTCTCAGGATACCGAAGAACGAGAGCTCGCAGATCGAATGCGCACTCTACGGGGACAACTTCGAGCCTGTAGTGATGAAAACGAAAACATTCAGCACATGATCATCTCGCCGCAATATCAATTATCCAGTGTGCTTGTATACGCTTATTTTGTAAATGCGCGTGAACAGGCACGAGGGGCAGACGACCACGCCCTTGAACTCGTCCAGCGTGATCTCCTGGTCCGTCTGTTTCAGGCAGTTGGCGCACTTCGCGTTCTTGACGAACTTCCAGATATCGTACTTTCTATTTTCCTTATCCACATTGAGATCCGGCATCGTGGAGGCCACATGGAACTCGTGTATCACATAGCGCCTTTCGGCCCCGCAATTCGAGCAGGTCACCACCGCCTGATTGGGCACGATCTCGACCTTCTGTGCGGCGACCCTGTGGCAGTTATAGCAATTCGCCTCTTTTTCGAATTCCCACTTCGTGATCAAAGGCCTATCGACCATAAATTTGCACCAAAATATCATATGTACTTCAGGTAAATCATATTATGCACAATTAATGGAATTTATCATGACCCAATCGCCTGATATTTTCCTGCATTTGATTTTACCAAATAATTAATTCATGATCGAATTAACATATCTTGGTGATACAACATCACAGACGATATTGGTGCTTTAAGAGGTTATGTAGAACTTGACGAGCTGGAGTATCATCTCGACATAATAAAGAGGAACAAACGGGAAATGAGTGACGCCATCGATGAGGCGCTACAGGATGATGAGGTTAAACGTAGGTTACAATCCGCAATAGAAAATATCAAATATTTCTGCCAGGAAGTCGGCCGGATCCATCAGCAGAGGAAAAAATAGTGCCTTGACGATATACCATACTACCGATCTTACAATTTTAATAAAAAATTACTATTTATAGTATTAAGTAGCAATGGCTTGTGGTAAGTATATGAAAGTAATTACGTATTTAGTGTTATTTTTTATTGCCGCGAGCGTCTTTTTTTCCGGCTGTACAGCGCAAAAGATCCCCGATGCCACTGTACTAAATACCCGGTATGTTGGCGGTGAGCATAACATCACAGTTTATACGTTATGGCGCCATGACCTTCACAATGCTACCTGGGCCGAGTTCGAATATACGGTAAATGGAAAGACAGAGAGGGGCGACTTCGTCGAAGATTATGTGCCCGCATATGAATTCCTCAAATCGAATACCAGCCCGGACAGCATCATTACCTGCTGGTGGGATTACGGCCACTCGATCCGCGGATGGTCGGGCAGAGAGCCGGTCGTTGATATCCCTTCGGTGGAGATAGCGAACTCCGTAAGCCCCTACATGTATATGTCCGATGCGGAGAAAAAGGAGTTCAGGGACGAGTTCTGTACGGCGCCCTATAATAAAACGAAGGATATCGCAGCGATATTGACGGCGGATAACCCGCAGGATGCCATAGCGTTGATGGAAAAGTATGGCTCGGATTATCTGTTCGTAGTCGATATGGACCTGGAGAAATCCCCGGTCTTCTTATCCATCGCCGGTAAACAGAATGTAAGCACAGACTCCCCTGATTTTAATAAGCTGGTCATCTGGAAAGCGCTTAAAGGTGAAAATATCGATGGTTTCGAGCTGGTCTACTCCGGCTCGGGGGCTCATATCTATAAAACGATATGAAGTTTAAAAACTTTTTAATTTTAACATACGCCGATCCCATTAATCCTGGCCGTTTGGAAATATATAGTTATGATATTCTATAGAGGGAAACCTGAAGTAATAATTATTCAAATTTTATTTTAGCAAGGCTCGAAATGGCCAGCACAATGAACGAATGGTTAAGCTATGGCTGATCCAATTGTAAATAATGCATTCTTTCAAGAGGCAGTTTGGACTGGAAAATATCCCCTGATCAAGAATAAAATACTCTGGAGAAAATTATTGGCCAACTATGCCATTCTTGGATTAGCGCTGTATATATCGCTTTTCGTGATATTATCTTCGATATTTATTATAACATCGCTTGACCCGATTACAAGTATATTATTGGGGCTCATAGCGCCATTAATGATCATAGCAATGATCATCTGGATGCCCATCGCCTATCATATCATTAGCATGCTATGGGTTTCCGGAGTCAAGCATGGAGTCGACGCCACTTATGTTGTTAATAATACGGGTGTCGGATGCATCCTCAAGGGCTTCAGGTTACTCGGGCCTCATTATCCTGACCTCGAATATTTTAACGATCCCGATTATTGGGGCAGCGAAGTCAACTATTTATCGTCATACGCCGATATCCACGATGCCGGGCAAAAAGGTAAATCTACATTTCAGCTTATAGAATGGCCGAAGGTAAAATGCGTTCATCTTTACCCCGATAAGCTCGCCATCGAGGTCCGGGGAGAGCTATTACGTATGCCGGTCATACTCTTTTGTACCGGGTATAATTATGAAAGTATTGTGCAGTTAATCTATATTCACGTTGATCATTCGTTGATAAGGGCCGGCGAGACAATCTTTCCTACGTTTTAACTCCATACATAAAATCAGGATGTGTTATCGTGACGAAGCCTGATATCGTTAATGCGTGAAGAGACATGTGTATTAGCTGTGGGTGCGGATTTTTACACGATAAGCATAACAACCCCAATAATATAACGCTGGATGACCTCGAGAAGGCCGCAAAGTCTGCAGGAATGAGCGTCGAGGACGCGGCAAGGAATATAGCGAACGCCGTCGGGCTAGCATGCGAGAAAAAATGAGCACATGATCGGCGGAGGCATGACCCTTCTATGGAAAAGATCTCGGGCGTGGCAAATGAGGATAAAATATCCCGGCGCACGATCATCAAGTTAGGCATATCTATCGGCATTGGATTGTCCGGGATAGCGGCCGCAGGATGTACCGGGCAAGTCTCGCCCTCCGCCGTGTCTTCACCCGCCGGGCTTGCCGAATTAACCCAATACGAAGGGCAAAGGCTCGACCCGATGAAGAATATTCGCGTGAACTCCATAAAAGGGACTCAGCATATCGAGGCCGATAAATATTCCATCGGTGTCGGCGGCCTTGTCGATATGCCGAAGAAATACTCTTATTCCGATCTCGTGAATCGTTCATCACTGAAAAAGGTAGTTACCCTGCACTGCGTCGAGGGCTGGGATGCGACGGCGCTCTGGGAAGGGTTCCCGCTGAAGGGACTCCTCGATGAGGCCGGTATAAAACCCGGGGCTAAGACAGTGATCTTTTATGCACAGGATGGCGATTCGACGTCGTTTAGCCTCGACGACATCCGGGCCCAATTTTTCCTGGTCGCGCACAAGATCAATAACGTTCCGCTGACGGCGGAACATGGGTATCCGACCCGCCTCGTCGCCGGCGAGAAATGGGGCTACAAATGGCTCAAATGGATCACCCGGATCGAGCTATCCGACCAGGAATATAAAGGGTACTGGGAGACCAGGGGATACTCGAATAACGGTGACCTGAATAAAAGCTTCTTAGCGTGAGGGTGTCTTGATGAATATACTTTTAATAAAAAGGATAATCGCATGGACTCTCCTCGCGGTCACCTTATTCTATTTGCTGACCGGTTTCGGCATCACGAATTCGAGCACGGTGGACTCGCTAACGCTGGGTTTATTGGGTAAGGCCATGTCGTTCAGGCTGCACGAAATCCTCTGGATTCCTTTCATAATTTTATTAGCGGCTCATGTCTTTCTTAATACACTGATGAAAATATGGAAAAGATCCGCATCTAATCGCCCGCGTCCTTGAAGTTCCCGAAGCACTCCACGGTCAGAGCTCCCTTAAAGCATGTAGCTCATTAAATATTTACTAAATTGATAGATAAATCTATAGTTTCTGTTCATCCCGGCCACGAAGCGGTCAATATCCTGAGTTCTTGGGAGATTTTTATATAATCACTATAGACTATAAAGGGTAGATTAATCGTATATTGTTTTTCAAATTTTATTATACACAAAATGCGCCGGCATTGCCGGCCGTGGCGATAAACGTATGGTTAACGACGGGAAGTCATTGTATGGGTGGATCAATGAAAAACCATTGTACGAACGGATCATTTCCTGGACCCTGCTTATCGCCTTTGTGTTATTTATTATTCTCGTCGAACTATCACAATGGTTCCTCATCGTAAGAGCCATGTTCAATCTCTTTGGACTTGACTATACCCATTATGCTTATCTCGTGCCCTTCGAGTACATGATAGACGGCGAGAACGTAAGCTTCGTCATCGCAATTGCCGCGATCATCCTCGCCATCCTTATCATGATTTTTCTCTGGGGGGATCAAGATGTTAAAATGGTCATTATCCTATTCGAAATACTGGCGATCGGGATTGCCGCTTATATCATCGTATGGGTGATTGCCGTCTATTTTGTGATGGTACTGATCGGTTTGACCTTCGGTAAATGGACCATGATCATGGCATTTCTCGTCGCGGTCCTCATCCATGTATTATTTTTCATCGTCAGAAAAATCGCAATATCTCTTCGTCCTTAGAATTCACCTATAGGGGCTCTATGATTATTTTTTTATCTTTAACATCGATCTTCACATCAGTACCTTCTTTTAAGCCTGTGATATTCGCTATCTCTTTAGGTATTCGTATCGCGAGGCTTCCGCCTATCTTGAACGTCTTCCGTGTGAACATTTGCTCATATAGGTCCTGGTATTCTTTTTCATCGACCCATTCTTCCTCGCATTTCGGGCAGACCTCTACCAGGGCATATATGCCCTTACGAAGCTCTCTTTTTTCTTTTTTCATCGGCGTATCACAGATCGGGCATAAAGTCATTGGCATTCCTCCGCGGTTATAATGACCGGCGTGTTCCTTTTTATCGTACATACGAATCTTATTTTGTAGATACCTGAGCTACTTTGCAGAATACCGATACTTCCGTCTTTTTCGATCGGCTTCTCGATCCGCGCAGTCTTTATGCAATGTTTCGCTTCATCCAGGTCCAGCTTGAATCTTTCAAGCAACGCCATGGCTGCATGCGTGGTGAATAGGATCGGGAGACTATGGATATCTCTCAATTTATTCACCTGGTATATACTTTGTATATATGAAGTTTATATTAATACTTTGCAGAATCATCTTACTATGCAAGTACTTATTTAGTAATTAATTTTTTGCAACTTAAAAGAAAAATAATGAATTTTAAATAACGATGATCAGTCGCCCACGTCCTTGAAGTTCCTGTAGACTTCCACGGTCTCCAGGTAATCTGCCTCATCTCTGTATATGTTAAAGATCCTGCCCAGCTCGAGCGCTAGATCCACGTATCCTACGGCCTTTGCCGTTACGATGTTGCCGTCAACTACGATGTTATCCTCAACCCTTTTTGCATGCTTGAAGTCGTCTTTGCGCTCCGGCATCCTGTACGACGTGTACCTTTTTCCATCCAGCAGCCCGGCTTTCGCCAGGTGCACGGGCCCGGAGCATATCGCCGCGATGACTTTGCCCTTCTTGCTGAGACCCTGGAGCGTTTTGGTTAAAATGGGGTTGCCGTAGATGTTTACGTGCTCTCCCCCGGGGATGACGAATAAGTCCACGTCGTCGAGGTTTATGTTGCTTAACTTCATGTGGGGGTTTACGATGAAGCCCTCATGGGATGTGACTTCGCTGCCGTCTATGCCGACGGTCACGATGTCGCCGGCTGTTTTCATGAAGAGGCTGGTAAGGATCACTTCGTACTGGACGAAGGAGGGGTAGACGAGGATGAAGGTTTTCATAGGCGTTCGCTTGAGTGTTTGACAGGGCTATTATTTAAGAATATTCAGCTATGGAGACTTAGGTAATGCCGGGTTTCCCGCGGGTTGAACCACGGAGGCACGAAGAGCACAAAGGCTCACAGAGGACGGCATTTGGGGATTAAAGGCAGAGAGTTTAAAGAGGCACAGAGCAAATGCATGTCCATGTAAAGTGATTTTGAGATTACAGGTGGTCAGCCATGCGAATACTTTCTTTTTAGCTTCTTATCCAGGATCTTCGATATCTTTTCCGCCGCCTCTTTAGTCAGGATAATCGAGCCATCGATAGGCATCTGTATCACATTATCGGAAGCTTCCCGGATTTGTTCTTCCATTCTAAATGACTCGCCTATTTGTTTTTTTATTTGTTCCCAAAGCTGCTCGTCGCTCATTGGATTATCGGCCTGGCTGAAGCTATGTGCCAGAGAAGCGGATATTAACAATTTCACGAGGTCATTATCGGCCAGCTTGAATGTTTTGAATTTGCCGACCTGGCTGTCTATTACCACAATATTATTTCGAATCAGTTCCGGAATTTTCTGGTTGACCGTTGTCCTGGATAGTCCTGTGTTTTCACTAATGTCTGTCTGATTATATGACTGATCCATGTTGTCCGCTAAAAAGTCTATGATCCTGACCTCTGAAGTGCCGCCCAGGAAGTCTTCTAGAGCCATATGACAACGTATTTGTTATCTTTATTATTTAAACATATTTGACATAAAGTACAATTTATTTTACATTTAAATTGCAAATTATTGCATAAAATCTTTATCGTTTGAGTGTTAATTAAAGAGTATTATCTGGCAATCGATAGTCTCGTATTATTAGCAAGAAAAGAATAGCTATTTATTATAATAAATTATAGGATTTACTGTAATTAATATGGCTGCTTGTAGTGATAAACAACTCAAAGTAAATTTATATGATTATAACATTGATGATTTATTAAAATCAAATAATGTAGACGACATTAACGATAACTTAAATGGAAAGATAATAGGCTATGAAAAGAACTATTCCGAAACATCATTTTGGAACAAGATAAGAAAATACGGTAGAATCGCCGGATCTAAAGTCGTTTATCAGGCTTTATTACTATATTACGCTGCAACAAAAGCCACTACGCCATTGCAAGTAAAATTATTTATTTTCGGTGCATTAGGCTATTTTATACTACCAGTTGATGTCCTTCCAGATGTTATTGCCGGACTAGGATATACGGATGATGTTGCCGTTATACTAGGGGTAATAAAATCTTGCCATGCATATAATGATGAAGAGTGCAAGATTAAGGCTTCATCGAAATTGAAAGAAATTTTTGGAGATAGTGTTACAACTGCTTAGAAATTATTTGGAATTCTTTTTATAACATCCATAGCAGACTGGTTTACCAAACGATGTCTTTGCTTTCTTCCCGCATAAGTGACAATACTTCTCTTCATATTTGGGCATATTTGGGATCCTGGTATTTAGCCCATGACTTGTAGCACTTATCGCATAAAGGCTTATCAGGATTATTTTCGATTTCGACACCGCATCTTATACAATAACCAGGTGCCATTGCATCCTGTATTGCCGTTATTGTCTTTTTCGTAAAGCCTATTACTGTAGATACCGAATCAGCAAATTTATTATATGGTTTGCTTTGCCCGATAAGAAAGTCGACTTCTTTCGCCAGCTCATTATAAAGTTCTGCATCAGTCGCTTTGCTTATCTTTATGCCCATCTCATGGTTATTTTGCTGGGAGTACCTGAACAAGTTCATAGATGTGATGATGGCCGTATCATGGTTCATGTAGCACTTTGCATGTAAATTTTCCAGTGAATAGAGCTTGATACCTCTTATGCCTTTTAGAAAAACCATATCCTCGTCTTTTATTTCATCACGATAGACAAGCCGCAGGTCAACCGATTTTGTATCAATCTGGTTGAGCATTCCTTTTAATAAGGGGCTTAATTGGACGTAAGGGCTTATGAGAAATAATTTTTCTTTAGAATTTTTTATGACTTGCTCAAGCGCATGTGAAGTACCAGTTGTAGTAAGAAATTCGGCCATTTTTATACCAGGTAAAACTTTTAATTGCATCTATATCAATCGCTTATACCTTAAAAATATACTTCTCATTTCAAAATATTTTCCAAATATGTAACGATAAACCCAAGGTGAGCAACTATTAGCGATACTAAACTCAAAAATGGCCTGGTACCTCATCAAAAACTATCGTAAATAATCGAGTCAGAGGAGGCTTTATATTCGATTGGAAATATCCTGGAAAAATACCTATACTTACGGAAAAATCCCCCGAACTTACACAGTTATCGGAGAAAATGTTACAAATAAATAGGAGTCTAATAAATCTTAAAGGAAAGCAGACGGATGAAAAAATTCGTATTGAAAAAGAGATTTTACAGACAGATAAAAGAATAGATGAGCTTGTTTATGATCTATATTTGTTAACAGTGGAAGAAAGGCAAATCGTAGAAGAATTTATAAAATAAACGTCTAAGGATGGCTTATTCGTTAATCAGGATCTCTCCATGCAGGTTCTCATACTTCCGGATCTTATCATCAAGTTCATCCCGAAGCTTTTTGGCAGATTCTTTAGTCAAAATTACAATTCCTTCAGATGGGAAAGACCATGCTCCTTCACTGCACGGGCTCTCACTAGCTGACTCGATCCTCGGCTCGGTTATGCGCTCCGATACTACGCCAGACAACCCCAGACCTTTCCTGATATTACCGATCGACTCTTCCTTATCAAGCGGGTCCGACCCCTGTATCGAGCTATAGGCACAAGCAGATGCCACTATCAACTCGACGAGCCTATTCTTAGCTAACCTATACGTCTTCACGTTCCCGGCAGACTGATCCACTTCAAGTATCCTGCTCTGGACCAGCTCCGGGATAAATTTAGACAGAGTCATCCTGGTAAGACCTGTCATTTCGCTTAATTCTGAAATATTGTAAGAGTTACCAGCGTCGCCCAAAAAGAAATCAATGATCTTGATCTGTGATGTATCTCCTAGAAAATCGCTTAATGACATAACCCGGTCCTCGACAAACCGCCAATACGATGTATAAATGTATATTCAATATGTATAAATATTTTTACACAAAATAAGTTTAAATAAGTAATTACATATTTATTACTAAATGGATAATGACTTTAAAAGCTATAGCATGTATGAGATATTCATCATATACAAGTTATACGTTCATGGCCGATGGTGCAGCGCAAGCTCGAAGCACATAAGCAAAGACGATGCCGCCACAGGAGCGCCCGGTAAAAGAAAGGACCTGGCAAAAGAGGCTATCGAATCTTTGATTAAACGCCAGATCATATGGCAGGTTAAAAAGCAGGGCAGAGACGATATCTGCATATTAAAACAGAACATAAAGTTCATAGAGGACATGCTTTATTATTATTCGGGAAAGTCGGGATATGATTTTATAAGCCCTTACAGGCTTAGCCGATAATATTAAAATGGCTTCATGACCATAATCCGGGCAGACTTCCCATATGTAACATTTATATACCCCAAACACCCTATTGAACCAACATTCTCTACAAAATAGAGGAGAAACTGAAATGGCAGATGTAGTAGAAGTCTTGGTGCCGGGAGGCAGAGCGAACCCGGGTCCCCCGTTAGGACCTTCGCTGGGGCCGCTGGGCATCAACATAAAGAAAGTGGTCGACGAGATCAACAAAAAGACCGCGGATTACAACGGCATGACCGTCCCGGTCAAGATCAGCGTCGACGCCAGCAAGAACTTTACAGTTGAAGTTGGCACACCACCGACATCTGCGTTACTTCTTGCCGAGGCCGGAGTCGAGAAGGGCTCTGGTACACCCAACACCGTCCAGGTGGGTAACATCACCATGGACCAGGTACTGGCCGTCGTCGCGAAGAAGAAGGGCGCATTCCTTTCTTACACGAAGAAGAACGCGGCGAAGGAAGTCATCGGTACCTGCGTGTCGCTGGGCATTACCATCGAAGGCAAGAAGGCCAAGGACATATACGCAGACATCAATGCGGGACAGTACGACGACAAATTAGCAGGATCACTATAATCTGATTTTGTTATTCTGTCGTAGTAGACCGTTTTGGTCGGAGACTACGGAGGAATAAATTAATGGCAAGAAAAGAAACGGTAGAAGCGGTCAAGAAGGCCTTGGCCGACAAGCCGAAGCGGAATTTCACTGAAAGTGTTGACCTTGCCATAAACCTGAAGAACATAGACCTGAGCCAGCCCAAGAACCGTGTCGACGAGGAGATCATCCTCCCGGCAGGCCGGGGCAGGCCCGTCAAAGTTTGCGTCTTCGCAAAGGGCGACGTGGCCATCAATGCCGAAAAGGCAGGCGCAGATTATGTCTTCCCCCCCGAGGAGATCGATAAGCTCGGTGGAGACAAGGTTCGGGCCAAGAAGCTCGCGAAAGAGGTCAACTTCTTTATAGCCGAGACCGCCTACATGCCTGCGATCGGTAAGAGGCTCGGCCAGGTGCTGGGCCCGCGCGGCAAGATGCCGACGCCGTTACCGCCCCAGGCGGACGTCACCGTCATGGTGACCAGGCTCAAGAAGGCTATAAAGATACGCTCGAAAGACAGGATGACGTTCCACACGATCATCGGCAACGAGACGATGCAGCCGGAGCAGATCGCCGACAACATCGACGCCATCTTGAACCGTATCGAGGGCAAGCTCGAAAAGGGCAAGATGAACATCGGCTCCGTCTACGTGAAGACCACGATGGGGCCCGCCGTGAAGGTGATGTAAGGATGGAAGCTACCGAGATTCACCACAGCGTCCACATTCCCCAGTGGAAGAAGGACGAGATCAAGGAGATCGTCGATAACGTCCACTCGCACAAGGTCACCGGCATCGTCGACGTCAGGGGAGTCCCCGCCGACGCCTTACAGCAGATGAGGCAGAAGCTCAGGGGCACCGTGGCGATGAAGATGATCCGGAACACGCTGACCACCATCGCGTTCGATTCGCTGCCCGAGGACGACAAGGCCCGGGAACTGGCGAAATACGTCGACGGCCAGATCGTGCTCGTCTACACGAACTCTAACCCCTTCAAGCTCTACAAGCTGCTCGAGGGCACGAAGACTAAGGCACCGGCTAAGTCCGGCGACACGGCACCCGCCGACGTCGCGGTCAGCAAGGGCCCGACCTCTTTCAAGCCCGGCCCCATCGTGGGCGAAATGCAGCAGGCCGGCATCCCGGCGGGCATCGAGGGCGGCAAGGTCGTCATCAAGAGCGATAAGGTCGTCGTGAAGAAGGGCGACAAGTTCACCGCCAAGCAGGCGGAGATCCTCGGCAGGCTCGAGATTTTCCCCATGGAGATCGGTCTTAACCTGAAGGCAGTCATCGAGGGCCACACCCTCTACATGCCGTCGGACCTCTCGATGGACGAGACCGAGCTGAGGAACATGTTCGCAAAGGCCTATGGCCAGGCCATGAGCCTGAGCTTAGAGGCCGGCATCGCCAACAAGGATACCATCGTACCGCTCATACAGAAGTCGGTCCGGGAATCCAAGGCGCTCGCCGTCAATGCGCCCATCTTCGAGAAGGACGTCATAGACATGATACTCTCTAAGGCGGAGGCCGAGATGCTCTCCGTCGCAAAGGAAGCGAAGGCGAAGAACGCCGACTCGCTGGATGAAGAATTAAAGTCAAAAGTATAACTTGAGGTGTATTAAAATGGAATACGTATACGCAGCTTTACTGTTACACAAGGCTGGCAAGCCTGTGGATGAGACCGGCGTCACCTCCGTCCTTAAGGCGGCTGGCGTCGAAGTGAACGAGGCCCGTGTCAAGGCCCTTGTCGCGGCGCTCGAGGGCGTCAACATCGACGAGGCCATCTCCAAGGCGGCATTCGCAGCGGCTCCGGCCGCAGCGGCAGCGGCTCCGGCGGCAGGCGCCCCGGCGGCAGCGGCCCCCCAGGAAGAGGAGAAGAAGAAGGAAGAGGAAGAGGCTTCCGGCATGGAAGGTCTCTCCGCCCTGTTCGGTTAAGCATACCGGACACCCTTTTTCTTTCTTTTTTTTATTGGTCTTTTTACGGTTAATTATAAATTATTTT
Source organism: Methanocella paludicola SANAE (assembly GCF_000011005.1). Lineage (NCBI taxonomy): Archaea > Methanobacteriati > Methanobacteriota > Methanomicrobia > Methanocellales > Methanocellaceae > Methanocella > Methanocella paludicola. Next base: position 2,077,445 of record NC_013665.1, on the reverse strand, counting down.
AAGTCGTTTACTCCTCAAGTGATTATATGAAAAGGGGAAGCATAATCATATTAGCATTAGTCATACCTCTGGCTATTTTTATAGCAGGGTGTACGACCACGTCTCCGGCGACGTCTCCCGCCACCGGGACGACCGTAAAGCCAACGACTCCTGCGACCTCGGGCCTGGCCTATGCGACGGCCTGGCCGACCGTGACGGCCCCCGAGACGGGGCCGGGCGACCTCCATGGTAAGCTCACGAACGCCGCCACGAAGGCTCCCTTAAAGGATGCCATCATCTACATCTGGAAAGAGTCAGACGCTTATGACACTAAACTACCGGCTTTCGCTAAGGCCGTGACCGATGCGAACGGAGAATATAAGATCAGTAACATCCCGAACGGCTATTATCAGATCCGCATCACGGCGGCGGGAAACCCGGGATATGATGAAGTGCCCCTCGAGGAGGTCGATGGGTCCACGGAGTATAACGAAGAAGTGACTATGTAAAATAAAAAACCCCATTTTTTATTTAATGCGTATGAAAGTTAGCCAGCTCGTCGTAATATTTGCCGCCTGTGCGTTAGCCTATCTTTTCTCACTGGCGCAGTTATATGGCGCTTACTCGGGCATAGGCCTTATTTCCCATGGCGGCAGCTCTCCGGCCCTCGAGCTCGTGCCCGCGGGCTATAACGCCACCATCATCATCGCCCACGGCTACTGTGCCGATAAGGAGATGATGCTGCCCATGGGGCTGGCTCTAGCCCGTAACGGCTATCGCGTCATCCTCTACGACTCCGCCGGGCATGGCGCTTCATCGATGCTCCTTGGGGACGAGCCCACCAATGTTACGATGGACCGGGTGGCGGATGCATACGCCGTTGATAATTTCTCGGTGGCCGGCCACTCGATGGGCTCCCTGGCTATATCGTATGCGATGGGCGGTAAGCCAGATGCCTGTATAGGCATCTCTCCCATTGATGGCGCCGTGAATGGCACGTTGCCTAAAAATTTGTTACTGCTCGCCGGCGGCGCTGATATTGAAAGCGTAAAAACCACAGCGGTAAACGCGATGAAAAATGGCACCGGCATAAACAACCCGGAGACCGGCTATACTTACGGAGGCTTCTCCGACGGCACCGCCAGGAAGCTCGTCATTCTCGATGGCGATAATCACATCACTGTCCTTTATGATCGCCGCGTGTACGATTCCATGCTCGGCTGGCTCGATGCCACCTATAGTATCGAGAGAAGCGGAGGGCCTTCTTCCTACGGGAATACGGCTCTCTGGTTCCTCCTGTGCGCCCTGTTCGCCATTATAGCATTCTTCCCATTCACAGCTTTCCTCTCCGGGGAGCTCATGGGCACTACACATGAGTTCCGGGCTCCTGATCCCGGTCTCCTCAAGCCCGCTCTGCTCGTCGCTGGCGCCGCTATCGCTGCCGCCGCTATCACATACTTCACGGGATTTCCCTCTATCGGCATACAGCTCGGTAATACCGTATCGATATATCTATTCGTCATGGGCATCATCGGGCTGGGATCGTACTGGCTCATATTCCGTGATAGCTTCAAAGGCCAAAAGTTTTCATCCCGGGCTGTTCTCAGGCCCCTGGCCCTGGAACTGGTCTTTCTTCTCTACTTCCTGCTCTTCATCGGCATCCCGGCCACCGCATCGATATACGGGCTTCTTCCGGGCATGAAAAGGGCAATTTTCATCATACTCATGGGGGCCATGCTTTTCCCGTACAATCTACTGAGCGAGCTTTCATTCCGCGGGATACCGGGCTATAAGTCTCTGCTCGAAGGCGCCTCCCTGCGTATCGTGGCCATCGCCCTGCTCATGGCCTCCATCCTCTTATCTGGGACCGGTGGCTTCTTCATGGTCATACTGCCTGTATTATTGCCGCTTTTCGTGTTCCTCGAAGTATTATCTTACTACACATACCGCCTCTCGGGCAACGTATTGATAGGTGCCATACTCAACTCGCTCCTCGCTGCCTGGCTGATGGCCTCGGCGTTCCCGCTCGTATAGCCCTAAGACTTAAGTGGATGAACGTGGGTTGGGATATAGATGAAATTCGGCCTCAAGGTGCACCATAGCGACATCGCTTCTTTAATGGATATGCGGCCGGAAGCCCTGGAATTCGCCCTGTTCTGCGGGGACATGGACGGCTCATGGGCTAAGGGCATTGAGTTCGACGGCCCCGTCGTCCTGCATATGCCCGAAAAATTCGCCGATGGCTCGCTGGTCGACCTGGCCTCTCCGGAAGAGGGAAAACGCAGAGATGCAGTCGCCATACTAAAGCGGACCATCGACCTGGGGGCAGCGATGGGGGCGGAAAGCATCATCTGCCATCCGGGAGGCATTCGGGCGAAGCCCGAATTCGTCGACCAGTGCCCGCTTCTCGATTCTATGCATGAGCTAATTGCCTACGTGCGAGGCACAACCCGGCTGCTCCTCGAGAACATGCCTGACATATACTGGTATAAGGGCGTCCTGCATTCCTCATGCCTCTTTAAGCACAAGGATGAGATATCGACTATCCTTGATGAGCTAAGCCTGGGGCTATGCATGGACCTTTGTCACGCGAAGCTCTACTGCAATTCAATGGGCGAGGACTACCTCTCCTATGTAACGGCGCTAAAGCCCTACATCCGCCATATCCATGTATCGGATGCGCGCGGCTCCACTGAGGAAGGCGTGCAGATAGGCGATGGGGAGGTCGATTTCGCAGCACTCCGAAAACTGTTAGGCGACGTGGGCGCCGCCGCAGTGCCGGAGATACTGGACGGCCACAAGGACGGTGGGGCAGGGTTCAGGATCGCGGCCCGGCGACTGGAGAAAATCGGATTTTTCAACGGCGATGACAGGCGATAGCTGCTATCCTGCAATGGAAAGTATATCAGCAGCAAGCGAATATTATAGTACATTATAACAGGGAGATTCTCTATGATACTGATCGTCGGCTGCGGCCCAATGGGTTCCGCCATTCATGAAGCGTTAAAAGACAAAGAGGTCTCATGGGCGTGCGACAAGGAGCACCCATACCCGGCCTCCGGATGTACCGGCTACGATATCAAGAACAGCGCCGACGTGGCGCGCGTCGTGAAGCAGGCGAAGCCACAGCATCTCATCCTCACCGAGGAGATATCGAGCGTCGAGTACTGCGAAAAGAACCGGCTCGACGCAATGGAGTTCAACACCAGGGGCACGCGGTTCTTCGTGGAGGCCTCCAGCTCGCTGAGGCCCCGCGTCATATACCTGTCCTCTGCATTCGTGTTCGACGGCCGCAAGCCCGGCGGGCTATACGCGGAGCACGACCACGTCAACCCCATCAACGTCTACGGCGAGACCAAGCTCATGGGCGAGGTGGCGGTGGACAAGGCGGCGGACCATATCACGCTGAGGCTCGGGGACGTGTACGGGAACTTTTCGGATAACTTCGTCAACTTTGTCGTATCCAGCCTTAATTACGGCCAGAAGATCGAGCTGGCGAGGGACATGTACTTCTCGCCCATCTATATCGAGGATGTAGCAAAGGCAGTGAGATTACTCACGCTGGAGAACATGAGCGGCCTGTACAATGTCGCCGGCACCGAGCGCATCAGCCACTACGAGATGGGCCTCAGAGTCGCCCGCGCCTTCGGCCTGAAGGAGGACATGCTCGTGCCTTTGAGCATGGAAGAGATGGGGCTCACCGTGAGGATGCCCAAAGACCTGTCGCTCGATACCTCGAAGATCAGCACGTTGATAAAAATAAGGGGCATCGATGAAGGGCTCGAGGCCATGAAGAACTCCATGGCCCCCTCGAAATAAAAAATTACAGTTTTCTCTGGGCTTTGCCCAGCTCTTTTTCTGCCTTTCCGCCCATTTCTTTCATCTTGCCCTTCGCTTCCACGTCGCGCTTGCCCGTGGCCTTGCCGACTTCCTTCTCGGCCTTGCCGGCAGCCTCCTTTGCCGTGCCCGCGACCTCCTTCTTCAATCCTCCCATATGGTTCACCCGGAATAGACTCGATGCACGAGTACAAAACGTTTGATAAAACAAAATACGAGGATTTCAAAAAAAGACGGGGAAATAAAAAAGAAAAAAAGAGCTTAAAGCTGGAACGGGGTTACCAGCTTATAGCTCAGGCTTCTGGTCGCGCTGTCGGATGCCAGCTTGAGCGTGTACGTGCCCGATGCCGGGACGCAGTCGAACTGCTCATAGGCGGCGTTGAAGCCATCGGTCGTCTTGGTGCCCTGGGCTACCGCCCTTCCGGACTGGTCCAGGAGCGACAGCGAGACGGTGCTATAGCTCCAGGTCCATGCGACCCTCGCGCTGACGTGCCTGCTGCCGTCCGCCGTTACGGAGAACGTTACGGGCGTGCTTCCGATGGTGCCCGTCTTCACGTAGGCCTGCGCCGTGTTGGCGCTGGCCGTGCCCGTGAAGGCCACGCCGGAGTACGAGTTCGACGCAGTCACTTTGAGCAGATAGTACCCGCCCGCGGGAGCATTAAACTGCACAGTCTCGCTCGTAGTGTACCTGCTCTCCGACTTAGCGACGAGGTTGCCCGCCGGGTCGTAGAGGTACACGTTCAGGTCCGTATAGGTGTTCGCCCAGTTGATGGTAGCAGTTACCTGCCCTGCCGCCGTCGGCGTCAGGTAGGTGTAATATTCGCTGCTCCTGGACGCGGTCCCGGAGAAGGATTTTCCGGGAGTCGGCGTGGCTGTAGGCGTCGGCGAGATCGTCGGGTTCGGGGTCGCCGTAGGGGTCACGGTCGGAGTCGCCGTCGGCGTTACAGTGCCCGATGCCACGTTGAGCGTGTACGTCTTCGAGGCCTTGATGCTGCTGGCCGAGTTGGACGTGGCCGTTACCGTGAACGTGTACGTTCCGGTCGCAGTGCCTGCCGCAGGCGTTATCGCCATCTGGATGTAGGCCGCGCTGCTGGGCTGGAGCACCTCTCCGTTATAGCCTGTCATGGTCCACCATGCCGCGGGTATGCCGTTGACCGATACCGTGTACGAGTCGGCGTAGTCGCCGATGTTGCCCATCATGATGCCCTGGCTGATCGTGGTGCCGGGCGTGACCTGGAACTGGTTCATCTGGCCGTACTGGTTGTTATACCTGGCGAACATGCTGGTCAGGGATACGGCGGAGCCTGCTCCCGGCTGCGGGGTCGCAGTGGGCGTCGGGCTTACGCCGGGCGACGGGGTCGGCGTGGGCGTGGGTACCGGTATCTTGCCGGTCAGCACGTAGTCCAGCGCTGCCTTGGCGTCCACACGGCCATAGCCGTAGTCGTTATTCGGGACGCTGCTGCCCAGCTGCTTCGCCGTCTTCTGCAGCACCGTCTTTACCTGGGCAGGGCTGAGCGTCTTGTTCGCCTGCAGCAGCAGGGCGACGACGCCCGAGGTCATCGGGGTCGCCATCGAGGTGCCGCTCATGGCCTTATAATATCCGCTCGTGGAGGTGCCTCCGGCCTTTGCTGCCATGAGGCCTACGCCCATGTTGGTAATGTCCGGCTTGATGCTGCCGTCCCGGTTCGGCCCCCTGGAGCTGAACGAGGCGATGGCGTCATTCCTGTCGGACGCGCCCACGGTGATGACGTAGGGGCTGTCGCCGGGGCAGCAGATCGTCCTGGTCCCCGGGCCGCTGTTGCCGGCCGCGATGACGCAGACGACGCCCTTGCTTACCGCTGCGTTGACCGCATCGTCCATGACCTGCGAGTGAGTGGTGCTTCCAAGGGACATCGATATGACCTGGGCGCCGTTCTGGACGGCCCAGTCGATGGCCTTGACGATGTTGGTGTCGCTGCCGGAGCCCGACGACGAGAGGACCTTTGCCTCCATCAGGCTGGCCTCGGGCGCTACGCCCTTGTACTGGCCGTTCAACGCGGCGCCGGTGCCGGCGATGGTGCTAGACACGTGCGTGCCGTGGCCGTGGTCATCGTAGGGTGTGGTCCTGCCGTTGACGTAGTCCACCCACGCCACGACCTTACCGCCGTTCAAGTCGGGGTGATTTGCGTCCACTCCCGTGTCGATGACGCAGACCTTCACGCCCTTGCCGGTGTACCCGGAAGCCCAGACCTTGTCGGCGCCTATCTGGGGCACCGCCTTATCCAGCAATACCTGGACCGTCTGCTCCTTTTCCACGTATTTGACGTTGCTTAGCTTCTTGAGCTCGCTCGCCTTATTGTCCGGTATCGAGACCACCATTCCGTTGATGATGCTGTAGCGGTGTAATACCTGGCCGTTGAACGAGTTCACGAGGTCAGTTATCTTGCTGTCCATCTGGATGGACGGGGCATTGTTGAACGCAACGACATATGTCGAAAATCCTGTAGATGCCTCCCCTCCAGTAGTATTCGCAGCGGGCTGAGATGCCCCTACTACCGCTATCGTGGACAGCAGTATCATGAGCAGAACAGCGACGCCGAGCGTGGTTTTTATTTTTATGTGAATTCCCTCCGAGATCAGGGACTGCTAACACAGCTTTCCCTAGTAATTAGTTATCGAAAAATTACTACTTTTGCTATATATACTTTATTCTTAACTCGACAAATATTGTATATTTATACGCTATTTTAGTAAAAAACTTTGATTTTAGCTTATATAATTGGTGAATATTCTAGAAGTATTTACCATACTCTTAAACTCCGGCCGGTTATGCCCGAGGCGATGAAAAATTAGAGTTAATTTTTATAATAATAAACTAATTTTAATATATCCCGGCCGCGTAGCTGCGAGATACTATCCATGGAAGAAGTTAAAGATCATTCGGCCCTGGCCAGAGAACGGTACAATAAGCTTTTACTGACGGCCATCATCCTGGCCTGCATAGCCGTTACCCTGTACGTCAACCTTGTCATGGGCATCAACGCCGTCTATACTCACCTGTTTTACATACCCATCATCCTGGCGGGCATATGGTACCACCAGAGAGCCATCCTTGTCGCTCTGTTCCTGGGCCTGGCGCACATATCCATCTCGTACTTCGATGCAAGCTACATCGTCCCCGACAGCTTTATCCGGGCGTCGATATTCCTGATAGTCGCCATCGTCGTCGGCACGCTGTCGGAGAACAAGGACCGGCTATATAACGATATACACCTGCTGCTCGAATCGACCGACGAGGGGATCTTCGGTGTCGACACGAGCGGCCGGTGCACGTTTATCAATCGCTCCGCGCTCCGTCAGATCGGCTACACGAAGGACGAGGTCCTGGGAAAGGATACGCATGACCTGATCCACCATACCCGCAGGGATGGTACGCCGTGCCGCCGTGAACAGTGCTGTGTGGTCGAGTCTCTACGCACAGGCAGCGGCTGCCGGGACAGCGACGATATCTTCTGGCGGAAGGACGGCACGTCTTTTCCGGTAGAATACTCTTCGTACCCGATCGTCGTCGATGGCGAGATCAAGGGCGCCGTGGTCACGTTCATGGACATCACGGACCGAAAGAGGTCCGAGGCCGAGATACTGGATGCCCGGAGGCAGGCCGAATTGTACGTCGATCTCATGGGCCACGACATCAACAACATGAACCAGATAGGCATGAGCTACCTTGAGCTCGGCCTCATGAACCTGAGCATCCAGGAAGAGGAAAAAATATACCTGGAGAAGCCCCTCGAAGCCTTGAAGAATAGCACGAGGCTCATCGATACGGTCCGCAAGCTGCAAAGGATCAGGGAAGGCAGCCTTAAGCACGAGAAGGTCGACATGTGCCAGATGCTTCGCGAAGTGGCGTCAGAGTTCTCCCATGTACCGGGACGGGAAGTGGCCATACGCCTTGAGTCGGCCGGAGAATGCTACCTGAATGCCGACCCGCTGTTGAAGGACGTGTTCATGAACATCGTGGGCAACGCCATAAAGCATTCGACCGGGCCGATCACCGTGGATATCCGGGAGGAGCGCGTGTTCGAGGATAGCCGCCCGTATTATCGCGTCGACATCAGCGATAACGGGCCCGGGATACCCGATGAGCTGAAGAAGAGGCTGTTCGGGCGATACCAGCGTGGCGTTTCAGGCGTTACTGGCCGTGGCCTCGGCCTTTATCTAGTAAAAAATCTGGTCACCGATTTCCACGGAAAAGTGTGGGTCGAGGACCGCGTGCCGGGTGAGCCCTCGAAGGGGGCGAGGTTCGTGATCATGCTGCCGGCTCTCACTTCTTAGCCATCGTCACGAGCCCGAGCCCGATAAAGAACAGTACCAGGCTGACTATGGCCAGCAGCAGCGAGGCGCCGATCGGCAGGCCGTATCCGACAAGATACCTCTCGACTTCCGCCACCAGGTTAAACGGGTACAGCGTGCCGATGATGTATCCTGCCGCCAGCAGCGTGGCCGTGGCCATGATCACCGTCAGGATGGAAAGCCGGGGAACGTAGTGCTCGTAGTACACCTGTTTCTGCGCCTGCTCGGCCTTTATCTCTTCCAGCTCCTGGCGCATTTTCTCCCGCTTGATGTCCTCGAGTTCCTGGCGCATCATGTCTCGCTTGATGTCGGCCAGCTCTTTTTTGAGTTCTGCGATGTCCGTCTCTGCGGGCTTTTGTTCCTCTGCCATGCTCATTTCTCCTGGAATAATAAGTCGAACGTGGGCTTCGGCCTTTCTCTTTGCTCTACTGTTAGCTCTACTGTGGCCTTATTTCCTTCGGCCAGCGCTTCGATAAGGCGCCGGTCGAGCCGTGCTGCAGGCTTATCCGCATGTATCATGACGGTCCGGCCGCAGACGTAGTTGCTGACGCGGAAGACCATGCTGTCCTCTACCGTAAAAGTAAATTCTCGGGAGCCCCAGCCAGTCACCGTATCCCGGAAGCCTCCTGCCTCGATGGTACACGATATAAAAGCATCGTCCCTCGCAGCCGCACTCTTAAAAGGCCCGCTCAATGAGGCCGAGCCCTTATCCGCACCTACTGCGATAATACAATCAGCGGCTTTTGTTATAGTCCTGTCCCGCGTCACCTCGAGCGTGCTCCTGTGGGTCCCGGTGATGTTAGGATGTCCGCGCGCATGGACAACTTCTATAAGCATACGCAGTTATATCTACTCTGTTCATTGATATAACACACGGAGAGTCCTTTTGTGGATAAGATGGAATTAGTGGAGGCCGCATGCCCCCAGTGTAGCCCCAAAGAAGAAGTCATGCATACAGTCGTTAAAAGTCACCTGCTAAAGTGTGAGCAGTGCGGCTTCATTCACCGCCTGCCCCATGAGAAGAAGAAAGAAGTGATCACGCTCAAGGTCATCGTGAGCCGCGGGAGCGAGTCCTCGGCGCAGTCGCTGGAGGTCAACGCGGACGAGGAGCTTAAGGCAGGTGACGAGTTCGTGATCGATATCGGGGAGGAAGTGAGCGGAGTTCGCATCCATTCGCTGGAGCTTCACACCGGCGGCCGCTCCGAGCAGGCAAAGGCGAAGGACGTCCGCGCCATCTGGGCCCGGGCCATCGATGAGGTTATCGTGAAGATCGCCGTGCAGCGCCTGGGCGAGACCCAGTCGCTCGACTACAAGATCAACGGCGACTACGAGTTCACCATAGGCGACCTCATGAAGTTAAAAGGCTACGAGGTCCGCGTCAGCGCCATCAAGGTCCGGGACGGCGGCATCTTCAGGCGGACGGGCAAGTCGGTAAAGGCCAAGGATGTCCGGCGTATCTACTCGAAGATCATCTCGCAGGAGCGGCGTGCCGTGGGCGAGGGGCTGAGAGCATCGAAGAAGAGAAGTGGCGGAGACAGAGAGAAAGCCTGATCGGGCTTTTGCGATTCGAGGGTATCAGCGAACGGGTACTTGAGGCCATGTCCCGGGTGCCCCGTCATCTTTTTGTTCCCGATAATGTCCGGGAGAACGCCTATGTGGATGTGCCCCTGCCTATCGGCGAGGGCCAGACTATTTCTGCCCCGAGTATGGTCGCCATTATGTGCGACGTGCTCGACGTCCGTGATGGCGACAGTGTCCTTGAGGTGGGCACGGGGTGGGGATACCATGCGGCCATCATGTCCGTATTGGCTGGTCACGGTATGGTCTATACTGTCGAGCGTTTGCCGTCCCTGGCGATGAGGGCCCGTGAAATATACCGGGATCTAGGTTTTATCAATATCGATGTTGTCGTGGGCGACGGCAGCCAGGGGCTCCCGGAACATGCGCCCTATGACCGCATCAGCGTCGCCGCCGCAGCGCCCGCGATACCGCAGCCGCTGGTCGACGAACTGAAGGATGGCGGCAGGATGGTCATACCGGTCGGGCAATATTACCAGGATCTTTACCTCGTTGAGAAGGCCGATGGTAAGGTGCATACCTCTACAAAGGGCGGCGTCGCCTTCGTGCCGCTCGTGGGGAAATACGGGTTTAAATAATGAAAAATCCGTTAACAATTTTATGGGTAATAATTCATTATAGCCGAAACCTGGTAAAATTAAACGGATGCAGGCTTTTATTTAATTTATATGTACATGCTTGAAAGATGATTAATTTAAATTAATTATATTAATGAAATTACATTGCGAAATTATTACATTCACATACCTCAAGGAAGGGTATCCAATCGGGCTCACCTAAATAAATTTGATAATTGCAAAAAAACGCCTTTAATTAGCTATATATAGGGCAAAAAAAGACTTTTTAATATCCGAGCCAAAGCCATGCCATCGGATGCAAAATATCTATTATCCAAGTTCAGGGGGCAATTCGTATTTGGCCAGGATAGCGTGCAGCGACTACGGCTCTGGCGCCATAGCCTGTCGAAAGTGCCCGCTTCCTGACCAATTTTTAATCGATTTTACCGCATGCCGTGTCCGTTTTTCCAAATAAAATATAAGTATAATTATATTATTTCGCCTCACGTACCTCTCCATGCTGGGGTAGGGATGCGATTCGACCTGTTCTATACGGCTGACGCCGCCGAGTTCAAGCACATCGTGGCGAGAAAGCTCAACGAGGTTTACGGCGTTTCCACCGCCGACAGGGGCGTGCTGGACCTATACGAGGGCGCATACAATATCAAGCATTACCAGTATGATGCGCAGCTACTTTTGGATTACCTGATAAGGAACATGTCCTCGGAGCATGCCATCTGGGTGGTGGACGGCGACATCTACTACGACCACCTGACCTTCGTCATGGGCCTGGCCATGTACCATCTCGCGGGCGTCGTATCCACGTTCCGCCTCGACTCGGCGGAGATGGTGGCCAAGGAGTGCGTGCACGAGGCAGGCCACGTGCTGGGGCTGGACCACTGTAAAGACGACTGTGTCATGCGCTTTTCCAGCTCCATCGATGACGCCGAGCGGAAGCCCGCGGCGCTGTGCGGGAGATGCCGCGCGATCTTTAACCGCAAGGTAATTGAGCCCCGGCCCCTATTGTAGTTAGGGATTTTCGTGGAGGATCTTGGCAAAGGCACGTATACGCTTATCATGTTCCTTAAGGAGCCGATGCGCCTGAAGGTCGGGGCGCTCGGCGAGTTGTATTTTAACGAAGGCTACTACGCCTATACGGGCTCTGCTCTGGGAAGCGGGGGCTTTGTCCGGGTGAAGAGGCATAAAGCCGTGGCCTCGGGCAGGAATCGCACAAAGCAATGGCATATTGATTACTTATTGCCCCATGTGGAAGTCCTGGACGTGGTCACCTCGCCCCGGCCCGAGTGCAGCGTCGCCGGCTCCATCGACCAGCTCATGGCCCGCGTACCCCGGTTCGGGTGCAGCGACTGCCGGTGCCCCACGCATCTTCACTATGCGGAAGACCTCGAAAAGATGAAAAAAGCCGTGCACGGGGCGCATCACGTAGCCTGATAACGATTATCTATCAGTAATTTCATAAGCTATTTTTACTATGGGCCTGCAGTTCCTCCCGATGGGCGCCGTCGACCGCGTGTCTATCGCGCTGGCCATTGCGGGTGCCATATTACTGCTTGGCGCCGTGTTATCCCTTCGCCGACTACAACATTTATAATGTTTCATGAGTAATGAGAAATACTAAAAAAGGCAGGAATTATTTCCCATGCGTACCCTTCGTCATGGCTTCATTTTACTAGCGTTCGCCTGCCTTATCATATTGCTGTCGACGCCCGCTGCGGGTAAGATCGTGATCGATATGCCCTTCCTGGGGCCGCAAGCGTTACCCGTCAGCATCCCCTTCCTGGAAAATGTCTCCATCGGGTCATCGACGCGTGCCCCTACCGCGTACCTCAATGACGGGTGGGAGATACGCGATAGCGATCTGATCGTTGAAAGGGGCCAGGTTCTATCGATGAAGAATTATACGCTGCTCTTTAATTGCTCGGCCGACGGCCAGTATAGGATCGATGTCCTTGACGGCGGCACTCTCCTGATCGAGAACTGCACCATTACATCTCGCGAGGGGGCTTCACCATACCTCTTCCGGATACAGGCCGGCGGGCGGCTCGCCATGAAAAATTCAAGCCTCAGCCACTGCGGGTTCAACGGCCCCGATGTTCGCTCAAAAGGCCTCTGGCTGGGCTCGGAAGGCAACTCGCTCGTTTTTAACGAGCTTACGGATAATTATTATGGCGTCGTAGTCGAAGGCGACAGCTGCAGCGTTACGAATAATACCATCACGTCCGGCTTCTGCGGCATCCGGATAGGCGAGTCGGGCGCCGTCGTCACGAACAATACCATCGACCATAACCAGATGGGCATAGATGCCAGCTGGTCCGGCATTACCATGATATCGGGCAACACGATTACTAATAATGCGCTATATGGCATGCTGATCGGTGGCGAAGGGCCGTGCATGCTCACGGATAACCGCATCTCGAATAACGGCGAGGGCCTGATCCTGCTGAACGCCTCGACCTGCCTGGCCAGCGAAACGAGGCTTGACGACAACAGGGGCCACGGCCTTGTCATCGAGGGCTCCCGGGTCGTCTCGATCAAAAACATGTCTTCGAGCTGGAACGCCTGGGGCGTCTATGTGAACGGGACCAGGGACTCTACGATCCACGGGGTTGAAGCGTCCTATAACATGTACGACGGCGTATTTATCAATAACTCGAACAACGTCGTGCTCATCGAAAACAGTGCCGGCTATAACGGCGGATTTGGCTTTAACGTCTCGGAGAACAACACGAAGGTCACGGTCGACAGGCGGAGAAATACTGCGGAGGGTAATTTTAAGGGCGACTTTAACGCGCCGCCGGCCGCGCTCACTATCGCGGAGATCTCACTATTATCGCTACTCATCGCGCTCGTGGACAAGCTGATCTATCTCATCGATTTCCAGAAAGTGATCGTCACGAACGTGTTCAGCGGCATCGTGAACCCGATGCGGGAGCCCGTATCCAGGAAGCTCGACCGGCTGTCCCACTGGCTGCTGTCAATGTTCCACATCACGCGCCGGGGCTACAAAAAAGCCCACGTTTCGGAGCACATGAACGTGCTGTTCTTCCATCTCATTAACGGGAAGGATATACGCGGCGCCGTGCGCCCGTCCGCGCCCGCGAAGCTCAGCTCCCACGAGATCGTGCTCCAGCAGGTCCGCTTCTTTGACCTGCTGTTCAGGGACCGGGTCATGCTATACCGGAACCTCATGTACATGGCCATCACGACGGGCGCCGGCATCGTGGTCTATACGCTGCAGGTGTGGGCCGGCACCTACGACCTGCCCTATTTCCTGCCTCTCGCCCTGCAGTTCCTCGTCATGTTCCCCATCGGCCTTGCTGTCCAGGGGAACGTGGTCGGCCACGTGGAAAAGCTCGAGTACGACGTGAGGGATGAAGTATCCGTCGAAATGCTCCGCGAGGACGCGCTTCGGCAGATGTCGTCCCTTGAAGAGCTCCATGGTAAAAAGAAAGTTCCTGATAAGAAGTTCGACCAGCAAATGAAGACGCTCTCCGACGCCCTCAAGGCCATCGACCATATGGACATACGGCGACATTACTTGCTCTTTACGCCTGACGGCTATGCAAAAGCGATCTCCGGTTTCGAGTCCCTGCTTGAAAAGTGCCCCGATGAGCCGCTTTTCCTGGCAGGGGCGGCGGAGGCTCACGCGATGCTCGGGCGTTCCCTCGAGATGAGTGGCGGAGACGGGAAAGGCCATTATGAAAAGGCGCTGGAATATGCGCAAAAGGCATTTTCGATCGATAGCAGTAAGTTTGAAGTGAGGCGTGCGCTGGCAATGAGCCTGTACTTTAATTGCCGGCGAGATCGTGCCCGAAATGAGATAGAAGAGGCCATCCGGCTCTGCCCTAACGATGCCGAATCCTACCTGATGAAGGCGATGATGGCGGATAATGCGGATGAGAAAGAGCGGCTCTATCGTAAGGCTATATCCCTCAATAAGAACCTGAGCGCCTTTCGCTTTGAGCCTCAAAATGTACCTGTGCAGGCGGCGGCGACTATAAAAAGCTAGAGCGATATCCATCTTTTATATGGGCGACTGGACGGCCGCGCTAAACGGATACCCGATCGACTGGCTTCTTGAAGAGGATAATCCTTCTGTCCGTTATTTTACGCTGACGGGCCTTCTCCAAAAGCCCGTGAACGACCCTGAAGTCGTATCCGCTAAGAGATCTTTGATGATGAACGGGCTCATACCGTCCATACTGGCAAAACAGGAGGCCGCCGGGTATTGGGGAATGCCCGAGGACTTCTACGTGCGCTCGAAATACAAAGGTACCGTGTGGACGCTCATCCTGCTGGCCCATCTCGGGGCTGACGGCAGCGACCCGCGCATAAAAAAGGCCTGCGAGTATATCCTCGACTATTCTCAGGACCGGGAAAGCGGGGGCTTTTCATATCGGCGTTTTCGGGGCGCTGCTTACCGTGACGGTCTCCTGCCCTGCCTCACCGGCAACATGGCCTGGTGCCTCATCCGTTTCGGCTACCTGGACGACCCTCGCGTGCAGCGGAGCATCGAGTGGATCACTCAGTACCAGCGTTTCGACGACGGCGATGGCTCGCCCTCTGGATGGCCATATGGTAAGCATGAGGCTTGCTGGGGGCGCCACACCTGTCACTACGGCGTTGTCAAGGCATTGAAGGCGCTGGCCGAGATACCTCCCCGTAAGCGCTCTAAGCCCGTTAAAGCCACCATCGAGGCGGGCGCCGAGTATCTGCTTAAACATCGTATTTACAAAAGCAGCCATGATCCTGAGAAGGTGACAATGCCCGGATGGCTTAAATTTAGTTTCCCTCGCATGTGGAGCACCGACGCGCTCGAAGTCCTGGGCATCCTTGCCCGGCTCGGGTACCGGGATGAGAGGATGCAGGATGCCATCGATGCCGTCCTCGAAAAGCAGGACGCACAGGGCCGGTGGCTCAATGAGGACCGTTATGGGAGCCGCTATATTATGCGCGTCGACAGAACCGGGCGTCCAAGCAGATGGGTCACTTATGAGGCACTTCATACATTAAAACTTTTAAAATTTCCATAAATCAGTGTTACCTATAAACTACCACGGTTAGCGCCTTTCGCTGATTTGTTTGGTTTCAGACACGAAACCGGACAAATCAACGAACAGCGCTAACACGGCATTGTAAAGACTCAATGGACTTATCGAGAGCGCCGCTTACGGAACTCGTAGTCCCGCTGGCCGGAATCCCGGCGGCCGGTACTTTCACGCCTGCGCTCATTCCGCGGTCGCATGGGCCTATCCTCAGTCAGCTCCACGGTCTCCGGAACATTGTCACGTTCCTTGCTCAGCATCTTCAGGGCCGCCGAAAGCAGCGTAACGGAATCGTTCATGTCCAGCAGGTCCTGGGCAACGCCCCTGTACTTCGATATGTCGCTCCCGCCGGCCACGCTGAGCAGGCTCTCCACTAAAGCCTGCTGCTTGCCCTCAAAGGCCTCGGCCGCAGACGGAATGGGCCTCCGTTCGATCGAGTGGCGGGTGATCTTTTCGATGAACCGTAAAAGCCCCATCTCACGCGGGGTAACGAACGTGATGGCCGTGCCCTTCTTGCCCGCCCGGCCGGTGCGGCCGATACGGTGGACGTAGCTGTCCGGGTCCTGCGGGATATCTAAGTTATAGACGTGGGTCACGCCGCTGATATCCAGGCCTCTCGCGGCGACATCCGTGGCCACAAGCACCTCGGTCGTGCCTTCCTTGAAGCCCCGCATGACGCTGTCCCGCTTAGATTGCGCCAGGTCCCCGTGTATGCCCTCTGCGGGGTAGCCGCGCTCCCCAAGCGCCTTTGTAAGCTCATCAACGCGCCGCTTCGTGCGCACGAAGACGATGGCGAGGGCCGGAAGCTGCACGTCAAGAAGGCGGCATAGCACCTCGAACTTGTGCTTCTCGGGCACCTCATAATAAGCCTGCTCCGTGCCGGAGACCGTCATCGACTTCGACTTGATGCCGATGGTCTGCGGGTCCTTCATGAACCGCTCGGCCAGCTTACGGATGGGGGCCGGTATGGTGGCCGAAAAGAGCAGCGTCTGCCGGCCTTCCGGGGTCCTTTTCAAAATTTCCTCGATGTCCTCGATGAAGCCCATGTCCAGCATCTCGTCCGCTTCATCCAGAACGACCGTCCGGATGTTCTTGAGCGAGATGGTCTTGCGGCGCATCATGTGGTCGACCAGCCTTCCCGGCGTGCCGACGATGATCTGAGGCCTTCTTTTTAAACCGTTGATCTGCCTCTTGATGTCCTGGCCGCCATAGATGGGCAGCGTGTGAATGCCCCGGAACTCGCCGATGCGGTTGAGCTCCTCGGCCACCTGCACGGCCAGCTCCCTGGTCGGCGTGATCACGATGCCCTGGATGTCGCCCGAGCCGGCGTCGATGTTCTCGATCATGGGTATGCCGAAAGCGGCGGTCTTCCCGGTCCCGGTCTGTGCCTGGCCGATGACGTCCTTGCCCGCCAGTGCCGCCGGTATGGCCTGTTCCTGTATGGGCGTGGCCTCTTCGAACCCCATGCCCGCCAGTGCCTTTAGTGTCGCATTACTTAATGATAATTCTTGAAACGTTGTCATATCTGAATATCTCCGTTGCCTTCATCCGGCAACGATCTTCAAGCCCGTAGGGCCCGGAATTAAAGCGTGTTAAGCTCGTTAAAAACGTGGGCGATATCGCCCATGATGAACATGTTGCCTTTCGATGGTACTGCATCAACAATGTTATCCTATCTTTATATAGATTGCGACGTATAAAAGCCCGATATCGGTCTTAAAAAATTTGTTGATATTAAATCATTGCTTTATCTTCCTCTGCCTGGCCCTTGAGCAGAGTGCCCGGGTCCATGTTGAACATTTCCTTGAATGCGTTCGGATTGAACTTTAGCCTGATCTGCGGCCTTCCGGGCCCTTTGCTATGCATCGACTCCGTGTAGATGAGCCCTGTCCGGCGCATCTCGTATATTCGCCTGGAGAACGTCTCAACGCTCCCTAATCCCAGCTTTATGCCCGATTCCCTCAAGTCCTTATAAAGCATATTGCTATTCGCGCAGGCCATTATAAAGACGGACGTCGAGTCCCTGAAGGTATGCTTTAAAGCCCAGAACCGGGGCAGGCTCACCTGGTTAATCAAGTTGACATAATCGTCGGCGACAGGGTCTCCGCATAACTTCCTGATGTTTACCACAAGCTCCTCAGAGGGAGAAATATTCGCCATCATTATACCTCGATCGCTTAAACACTTAAATCTTATATGCCGGATCGTTAATTTCGATAGGTGGCAGGAGAATTATTCTTCGCCGGCTCCTGCCCCCGCAAGAAGCCGGCGTGCCCCCTTATGTCTACCTGCCACATATCGAAATATTTTTCAATTTTCGTTTTATTATCGAATTTATTAGCAATATACCCCTTGCCAGTCGTAATATATTGCCACGATAGGAATAACTTTTCAATCTTATGATAAACCTTTCGATTATAAAGTAAGCAATTAGCTATTATACTATAAGTTGACGAAAATATGTTTTGCAATACCCGGTTAAGCGAAAATAATATTCCATAAATTTGGTATGAATTAATCG
This sequence comes from Methanocella paludicola SANAE, assembly GCF_000011005.1. Lineage (NCBI taxonomy): Archaea > Methanobacteriati > Methanobacteriota > Methanomicrobia > Methanocellales > Methanocellaceae > Methanocella > Methanocella paludicola. The sequence goes on along the minus strand of NC_013665.1, from coordinate 2,059,575 downwards.
TTTACGGATTAAAATTTGAAATTTTCAGATGCATATTCGATCGAGATATTTTTACATGCGCACGAGAAAAAGGCTTAAAATATCGGACGAAAGTTTTAACTTTTTAAAGGATATCCCGCTTCTCGCAGGCAAAGTACGGTTACAGCCTTGGACTGCAGGTATGTGGGAATATCATGGACAGGCTTCAGAGGCAGATCGAGTTCGTCGCCGGGATCGACAGGCTGAAGAGCGTTTATCGCCAGTCCTTTTTGCTGGACGGCTCCCGAAGCGAGAACGACGTCGAGCACTCCTGGCACATCGCAATGATGGCCGTGTTGCTCTCCGAATATGCCGACGAGCGCGTTGATCTGTCGAGGGTCGTGAAAATGCTCCTTATCCACGATATCGTGGAGATCGATGCAGGCGACGTGTTCGTCTACGATGCTGAGGCGAACAAGGGCAAGGAAGGGCGGGAGAAAAAGGCGGCAGACCGTTTGTTTAATATTTTGCCGCCGGACCAGGCGGCGGAGATGCGGGCTCTGTGGGACGAGTATGAGGAGCGCAGGACGCCCGAGGCGAAGTTCGCCATGGCCATGGACCGCCTCCAGCCCATGCTCCAGAACTATTTTACGCAGGGGAAATCATGGCGTGCCCACGGCGTGACCGCCCGGCAGGTGTTGAGCGTGAACGCTCGTATCCAGGAGGGGTCGGAGGCGCTGTGGGAGTATGCTCAGCGGATCGTCTCTGAATCAGTTGAAAAAGGGTATATCAAGCCCTGATATTCCATCTAGAGATACCTGAGCGAAGCAATGATGCTCACTATGATATCGCCGGCCATGAGCCCTGAGGCGGTGATGCCGTTATCGTCCTTGAGGTACCCTTTCTTCTCGATGACCCACGCGAGGATGCCGCCGATGACAATGGTGACGCATGTCGACACGGGCAGCATGAGCCCCAGCGCGACCGAGACCGCAGACATCTTATACCGGTACATGATGAGCGCCAGCACAGCCCCTAACAATACCAGATACAGGTTGATGGAGGGGGAGATGATCTTCGAAGTAGCCGTATTCGCCATCTCGAGCCACATGATGCTGTAGGGCGCGGGGAGCGAGGCGGTGCCGATGCCGAATAAGGCGTTGAAGAACTTCATGAAGGGCACGCATATTATTGAGCCCGTTATGACGCCGATGAGTGTCATCGTGGCGAGGCCTTTCGTATTGACGCCGCAGAACTCCGACTGTTTCTGGATGGATAATATCAGCGAGAAGGTCATGATCGTAGACACGACGAACCCTTCTAGCACGACGAGGGGGACGATGTCGTCGAACGCCAGGCCGACAACGAGCAGGATGACGAACGACGACATGCCCACGCCGAGCCCCATCTCCGCCCGGCCCCTCGTCTCTATGACCATGAACAGTACGGCAACGAGTATGCAGATGATGAATATCCACGCGGGCACTCGGGGAAATAGTGCCATCAGGATGGCTGCGCACGCTATCGAGACCAGGAGAGCGGCATCTCCCCGCCTCAAGTACAGGGCCCCACCATCTGCGACCGCCCGACTCCTTACCCGGAGGCGCGTAATGAACGATACGGCCGCGGGCTTGAGGACGATATACATTGTAATAAGGGCAGTCATCACCATCATGGATATGGACGTCGAGAATATCCACGGGTTACGCATGTGCGTCGTATAGTTCGTCCCGGGGCTTTCGAACAGCAGGAAGATAGCGAGCGATGCCAGCGCGCCAAGGGCGACCTGGATGCAGGCTCTCCAGCCGATGATCAGGCCGATGCCCGCCATCATGGGCGACAGGCCGACTCCCAGGTTCACGGAGCCAAGGACCTCTGGCAGGGACCCGAAAGACCGAAGGCCCGCGATGCACCCGGAAAAAGCCCCTGCAGCCCCCATGCGGATAATTGAAACCCTGCGGCTGACATTTGCCTTCTCGGCGGTAAGCATGTCGATGAGCGATGCCATGACCTTCGCCGACGGCCACGGGAAGCTGCCCTTCAGGAAATAATCGGTAAAATAATATGAGAACAGTATCCCGATGGTGCCCGAAAGCACGAGAATGGCCATCATCGCATAGTCAGGGACGGTGAAAGGCTTTCCCGACATGATGATGGCGCCCAGGCCGTCCGTATAGGCTAACACGACGCCCGTGGCGCCCACGATGATGGCGGCGATACAGATGAGGCTCTTCGAGCGCGACTTAACGCCGGCGGCCGTTACGATGATGAACGAAATGAAGAGCAGGAGTATGGCGATGCCGTCGCCGAAGCCCGTCTTCATGCCCATGTACATAGACACGAACGCGTTCACCATGCTGAACAAAACGCCGGCGGCCACGACGATGATCTGTTTTTTCATATACGGTCCCTTATCTTCTCTAAAAGTACGCGGAGCTCTTCCCTCAGGGCCCGCATTTCTTCGTCTTCCGTCTCTTTGAGCATCAGCGCGACGAAGTATGCATCCGATGCGAGCATGTTATTGTCCGGGTCTACCCTTACATCCTGTATCTCCCTGAGCAGCTGTTTTTTTCTCTTATCGTATCGCTGCATGATATCGTTAAAGGGGCCGACCATCTCCCCGGAAATATCATACCCGAAGGGCCCGAGCATTCCCGCTAGCTGCTCGCGGTAGCCATGCATGGGGTCCTCGCCTCCCACAGCCTTGAACCGGGAGCCGTCGAGGTATATCATCCGTGCCGACGTGCGGTAAAATTTTTTAACGAGATTGCCCTTGGTCTCCTCCCTGACGATCTTCACCAGGCCGTACTTTTCCAGCTCCTTGAGGTGATAATGGGCGGAGCCCGGGTTGATCTTCAGCGTGCGGGCGATATCCGAAACGGACATCTCGTGGGAATCGATCAGGTCCATGATCCCGGTGTACTTGCCGGTCAGGAGCAGCTTCATGGCCTCCGGGTCGTCGACGACCATGACCTCCCGTATGGCCGGGTCAGGCTTCTCTGGCATATTCTTATGCTTATATCTCAAGCTATTTAAAACTATTTGTACGCTTAAATTTATTTAATGGATTACGTATGCCGCTGGAAAAGAATATCTAAAATGCGGACAAAGTATTACCGACGACATATGCCATACAACGAAGAGATCATGGAAGCCGACCATAAATTCCAGAACGAGGAGACTGTACAGAATGAGCTGGCCCTTGAGAGGCTTAAGCTGAAGTTCTGGGATGATCAGCTTAAACAGAACCCGGGCGATAAGGAGCTGCAGGCCCGTGTCAAGTACCACCGCGACGAAGTCGTGCGCCTGGAAGGGCTCGTTAAGCTCGTTTGAGCTTCTTTTTTAATGTTTTAACTATAGGTCTTATTGTTCATTTCGGTTAGCTGTGCCTATATTATTAAAATTATTTATCGATGTGCTTATGAATTATAATGTCGATACCTATATATTATAGAAAGTGACCAGCAAGTATATATATAATAAACATTAACTAGTGATTAGTAGCAGAGTAAGATACTGCTACGAAACACAATTATACGGCCTCCCAGATGCCGAATTTAGCCAAACACCCATATCCAACCCCAAACCTCGTAGATGCCCCGGGCAGACCAACAGCTACCGAATGCCCGGGGCACCACCCCATCAGAATGATAGCATCCTCCCCAAACTAGGCGAATAAGGCCCGCGCTCAAATACCCCTCTGCCGGGCCTCTCTTTTCTTTATAGATAACGTGGCGAGGGCTTCAATATCCACTTTTCCAGCAGCGAGCCTTTGCCCACGGGCAGGCTGTCTATGAACGAGGCGATGCCCGGCGCCAGTGACTCGAGGGTCTTTCCCTGCTGCTCGATGAAGGCGGGGACCTGCGGCACTTCATTTAACACCGAATGTATCCATGGGTCCGGCGCGCGGCAGATACCCTGTATAGCGTTCTCGTGACCCCTTTCCTTTAAGACAATGCTGCCCGACCCTGACACTAAGGCCAGGACGGCCAGCACCACCATCAACTTACGCATAACAGGTAGTCAGCGTGTGCCGATGAAAAGCTGACGTACGGTTATAACGGACAGGCGCCCTCGAACTGATACGGAAAATCCGGCACATGTATAAAACTCCGGGGCAATTACTGATATACGATGGCTATGATGGGCATGGAACAAGCCGCCTCTTACCGGCCGCCGGGCCCGGTCTCCCTGGGCATGCTCGCCCCGGACTTCGAGGCGAAAACGACGCACGGCAAGGTCAAACTATCTGACTATAAGGGGAAGTGGGTGATACTGTTCTCTCATCCGGGCGACTTTACGCCCGTCTGTACTACCGAGTTCATTGCTTTTGCCCGAAAGCACGGGGAGTTCGTGAAGCGCAACGTACAGCTTTTAGGCCTCACGGTAGACAGCCTGCCCTCCCATATCGCATGGGTGCGAAGCATCGAGGAGCAAATGGGCGTGCACATCCCGTTCCCGACCATCGCCGACCTCGATACCCGGATATCCCGCATGTACGGCATGATACACCCTGATATGAGCGATGAGGCTCCCATACGCTCGCTCTTCATCATCGACCCGAACCGTATCGTCCGGATGATCTTCTTTTACCCGGCCGGCGTGGGCCGTAGCACGGACGAGATATTGCGCATCATGGATGCGCTTCAGTTGACCACCCGGGAAAAGGTCGCGACGCCGGCGGACTGGAAGCCGGGCGACCCGGTGCTCGTAAGCTCGCCGCATACTCAGCAGGGCGCCGAGGCCAGGGATCGGTCGCACGACGGGCTCGAGTGCAAGGCCTGGTACCTGTGCACGAAAAAGTTATAGTGGCTCTTTCGTAGTTATGGGATGAACATTTTTTTCCTTAACGTTCTGCCGTCTTAGGCGTGGTCTTAACCACAGAGGCAGAGAGCTCACGGAGTTTCACAGAGACTTTTTTATAATTTGAGACACGGAGGCCACTGAGATCGATTTATTGGCTTTCCTGAGACACAGAGTTTATCGAGGCACAGTTGACCAATAAATAATTTAACAGGTTTATCCTCAGCAGTGCCTCTTAGAACTCTGTGCCTCAGGAATGTTATAAACCATCCTCTGTGTTCTCCGAGCCTCTATCTTAAAAGAAATCTCTGTGCGTCTCCTCTGTCTCGGTGTCTCTGTGGTTGAGGACACGCCTAAACGGTATAACATTGAAGGGCGAGAATCCGTATCAGCTAATGTAATTTATCATCTAAAAAACGTACAAGAAGCGTTATATTTAAAGGACCGACCTGAGTGCCTTTTTAATTTCCGTCCGAGCGTCCGTAGGTGGGAGATTGTCAATGACATCAATAGCAGCGGATACGACCTTCTTATCCTTTCCCTTGAACGCTTCCGCCATTGGGCCGCTTAGCGCCGGGTCCTGCACGTTAGCCAGGCTGATGACCGCGTTCTTCAGGATGCCTTCGTCCATCTCTCGTTTGATCAGACCGATAATTGCCTGTTTTGCCCTGGCACTTTCGCCTGACGACGGCGCCTTCGAAATGAACCCGCCAAGGCTCAGTACGGCATTTTTCCTCACGCCTGCATCGGAGTCATCCAGGGCTTTAGTGAGCGCCGTTATCGCTTCAACGCTGCCGCTGGTGAAATGCTGCTCCAGCGCCGCGGCGGCTGACCTGCGAACATCAACACTCTCGTCCCCTAAAAATTTTATAAGCTTCATTCTCGAAGCGTCATCCTTCATGTTGCCCAGGTACCCTATATTTTGTACCTTGCTATCGGTGTCCTTCCCCAGCAGCTTATTGAAAAAGCCCGGCATGTGCTCTCTTCCTTGTATTCGTCAATCGTTAATCCATAAAAGGGTTGGACACGTATATAGCTTATTGATTTTTAAAATTCCATATGAAGAAAAATCAGTGCCCTGTGCCGGACTTGAACCAGCGACATCCAGATCTTCAGTCTGGCGCTCTCCCAACTGAGCTAACAGGGCGTTGGTGTTTAATCGTTTGCTGCATTAGTATTTGAACTTATGCCGGGTTTTCGTGTTTTTAAGTGGGGGTAAAGGGATTCGAACCCATGGCCTTCCGGTTATGAGCCGGACGCTCTGACCTGGCTAAGCTACACCCCCTTTACCTTAAGCGCCGCCAACAGGACTCGAACCTGTGACATGCTGGTTAACAGCCAGCCACTCTACCAACTGAGTTATGGCGGCAGCGAGATTTCTGATGTAAAATCCTATCATAGGGGATTTGACACCACCTTTACTTGTATCTAACATATTTATAACTAACGGTGCTGCATTCATGAAAATATATAGCTATACTTTTTCAATTTCTCGAGTCCTATCCAGTACACACAAAGATAGATTTATAAACAAAAAAATCAATTATTGAATTCATTAACTTTTCAAAGAACGGAGGTTTAATGCACATCATATCCATCGCAGACTTGAGTGTCGATGACATCAACGGCATTCTCGACCTGGCAGAGGACCTCAAGAAGAAGAGGAAAGACGGGGTCGTGACGGACTACCTGAAGAACAAGAGCCTGGTAATGATATTCGAGAAATCGTCAACTCGTACCAGGGTCTCGTTCGAGGTTGGCATGACGGACCTGGGGGGCCATGCATTGTACCTGGACCCGGGGACCACTCAAATAGGGCGCGGGGAGACTATCGCTGATACGGCAAAGATACTCTCCCGGTATGCGCACTGCATCATGATACGGGCCAAGAGCCACTATATGATAACGGAGATGGCGAAAAATGCCACCATACCGGTCATTAACGGGCTCGACGACCACGAGCACCCGTGCCAGGTGCTGGCGGACCTCATGACGATCAGGGAGAGAAAGGGGCCGCTGAAGGGACTCAAGCTCGCGTGGATCGGGGATGGCAATAACGTCTGCAACTCGCTCATACTTGCGTCGGCGATGACGGGCATGAAGATGGTGGCGGCCTGCCCGAAGGGATACGAGCCGGATAAGGGTGTCATCGAAAAGGCGCGGTCAATGGGCGGGGACATCAAGGTCTTGAGGAACCCGAAGGAAGCGGCGAAGGATGCCGACGTGCTCTATACGGACGTATGGGTATCGATGGGCGACGAGTCCGAGATGGAGAGGCGGTACAAAGACCTCCGGGATTACCAGATCAACATAGGGCTGGTAAAGCTGGCGTCGAAGGGCTGCATCGTGCTCCACTGCCTGCCGGCGCACCGGGGGCAGGAGATCACGGACGAGGTCATCAACAGCGAGAACTCCGCGGTCTTCGACGAGGCCGAGAACCGGCTTCACGCCCAGAAAGCACTACTCATAAAGCTGATCGGTAACAATGCCCGGGCGTAACGTAACGGAACATCCGGCCGCCGTCAAAGGCGCGAACTCGCTGTGGGGATGGCACCATGGCAGGGACCCCATCGTCGTGGCGGCCAACTTTATTTTTCTTCTCATCATTCGCTATAGCCCGTCCCTTAAGCTCAAGATCGGGTGCATGAGGTCCATGGGCATCAAGGCCGGAGAGCACGTGTCCATGGCGCTCGAAGCTACCGTGGACATTTTTTACCCCGAGCTCATCGAGATCGGGGACAACACGGTCATCGGGTACAGGGCGACCATCCTGGCCCACGAGTACCTGGTCGATACTTACCGGACCGGCAAGGTCGTCATCGGTAATAACGTCCTGATCGGCGCCAACGCCACGATACTGCCTGGCGTCACCATCGGGGACGGGGCCGTGGTCTCGGCGTGCTCGCTGGTCAACAGGGACGTGCCGGCCGGCGCCTTCGTGGGCGGGGTCCCGGCAAAGATCATCGAGAGGGAAAACGGTGTTTAATCCATTCAAATGGGTCGTCGGCCTCGTATATGGCGATAAGCGCCTGCTCGCTCTCATCATGCTCATTAATGTCGTGGGGTCGGCCTTCGGCCTTTACTACTACTGGGAACAGCTCATGATGACCCCATGGTACTACTGGCTGTTCGTGCCCGATTGTCCCCTCTACACGTTCTTCATGATCTTCGCGCTGCTCTTCATCGCTATGGGGAAGCGCTACGACACGTTCAACGTGATAACTGCGGTGGGGCTGGCGATGTACGGCGCATGGACCATGTTCGTGCTCATCTACTTCCGGGAAGTATATTTCGCTCCTCAGAACGCCCTCATGTCGGCGGCGCTCTGGATATCCCACTGTGGCATGGCGCTCGAATGTATCTTTTTGCTCCCCTATGTTAAAAAGGCGAGTATCGTCTCATGGGTTGTTGCCGCCGCCTGGTTCCTGCTGCAGACCTTCATGGACTACTTCGTGCCCTTCACCTATTACGGCCAGACCATGCGCCTGCACCCGCTGGCCCTCATGGAATTTTACACGCAGGGCATGAGCAGCTTCGGGTTCTTGGCGGCAAAGATCGACACGATGATGTACATCACCTTTGCAATGACCTTCATATTCCCGGCCCTGATATACGCCGTTTCGAGAAAATGGGCCCTGGCGATAAAAGAGCCCGGGGCAGCCCCGGGAAAAACGTGATCAGAAGCTGACGGTCACTTCGACCCAGATGCTCCGGCCGCCATGGCCGCCGGTCTCCTGGGCCTCGGCGATCCGCACGAACCTCATGTTCTTAATGGTAATATGGGCAAAGCTCGACTGCGTCAGCTTCGTCATCAGCTCGCCGTTCTCCATCCCTTCGTAAAGCCCGTGTATGACATCCTCGCCCTGGTCGAGGATGATGGCATGCGTTTCGACTGTCATTTGTACCTTACCTTAAATAAGCTCATTCTTCTAAATCCTCTATATACTTAGCGCTTTTATGCCGGGGCTGAAGATATAAATATAAAATAAATAAGATAATTTTATTTACAATTAATAAATAAATGGTTTATAAACGGTCTTTGATAAAATGGATAATACGCCGAAATGGGTCAATGCTTATAACAATATTTACATTTTAAACGCCGGAAAATTCGTGGCGAAACTCGACCTGCTTGAGCACAACGCGCAGATCGAGTATGGCGGCGACAGGGCTTACCATGGGGATGCACACCATATCCATAAGCAGATCGCCGTCAAGTTCAGGCGTTACGTACTGAGCGTGAGAAAAAAAGACGAGATCGAGTATGTGCCGATATGCTATTTTTTCGTGGATACGAGGGACGAGGATAAGCTTACCAATAAACTTGAAAAGGAAGAACGGGCAAAAGCCTATGACCTGAGGCTTATATCCGCCGTCGATAATAAGTTCTGGACGCTGGAGGGCCTCTCTCCGGGCCAGGCGATATTCGACCGGTCGATCGAGATATTGAAGGCCATGGCCTTCATTTAAATTTTTTTTACATATCGCCGAGCCCCCTATATTATGCAGGGCGATAGCTATATATGTATTAATGTAATATTGCTTTATAGCCATATTGTACATATACAATATTAACATATACGAATATATCATAATAAGAATGTGAGACAATGACCGGATTATCCAACGCGGAAGCGTCCCTCCTCGGGCTGCTGTCGGAGGGGCCGATGTACCCGTACCAGATCGAGCAGGAAGTGGAGTGCAGAAGCATGCGTGACTGGACAGAGCTTTCCATGTCGGCAATATATAAGCTGCTCATCAGCCTGGAGGGGCGAGGCTTCGTCAGGCGGACGAACGAGGTGAGCGCGCAGAACCGCCTGCGCAAGCGGTACGAGATCACTGACGAGGGCACAGCGGCACTGTGCAAGACGCTCGAAGCCCTGCTGAGCGTGCCTCAGCACACACTGTGGCAGGTCGATATCGGCACATATAACTGCGACCTGCTCCCGAAGAAGACCGTGCTTAGATCGCTAAAAAAATACCGTAAGTCGCTTGAGGACGGGATCAAGTGCTACGAAGAGCTCCATAAGTACCTGGAGGACTGTGGATGCCCTGCCCATCGTTTTGGCATCGCTACCCGGAACATCTTCCTGCTAAAAGGCGAGATCGCATGGGTGGACTCGTACATGAAGGATCTGGGCAGGAAGGAGTGACCCTATGGACGATTTTATCTCGATCGTCGGCGCGAAGGAACATAACCTGAAAAACGTCGATATTAATATCCCCCGGAAGAAGCTCGTAGTCTTTACGGGCGTATCCGGATCGGGAAAGTCGACCATTGTGTTCGACACGATCTACGCAGAGTCCCAGAGGCAGTTGCTGGAGACCTTTAGCGCGTTCACGCGCAAGTGGATGCCCCGGATCGAGAAGCCAAAAGTGGATGCTATCCGGAATATTTCGCCCGCCATAAAGATCGACCAGAAGCGCATGGGCGAGAACCGGCGGTCGACGCTGGGCACGGCGACGGAGATCTCGACATACTTGCGGCTATTATTCTCCCGGGCCGGCCAGCCCTTCATCGGCCCGTCCTTCTATTTCTCGTTCAACATCCCGGAGGGCATGTGCCCTTCCTGCCACGGCGTCGGGACGACCATCGCCCTGGACCTGGATAAGGTTTTGGACATGAACAAGTCGCTGGCGGAGGGCGCCATCGACCACTACCAGTACCGGCTCGGCGGCTATTACCTGAACTGCATGAAGGCGAGCAGGCTCTTCGACATGGACAAGAAGCTGAAAGATTATACGAAGGAGGAGATGGACCGTTTACTGTATCTGGAGCCAACGAGGCTGAACGGCGAGGAGCACGGAGTGCTGGTCAACGTTACCATCGAGGGCATCATCACAGGCCTGAACCGGCGCCAGTTCATCAAGGAAGACATGAGCGAGAGGGACATGAAGTACTTTAAGGTCGAGACTTGTCCCGATTGCCATGGAACGAGACTCAATGAGCGGGCCCTTTCCGTCAAGGTCAATGGCAAGAACATCGCCGAGCTCTCTTCGATGGAGCTTACCGAGCTGTATGCTTTTCTCGATACCATATCGGGCCCTCTTACCGACCCGATGGTCAACCCCATGAAGGTAAGGCTTAAGCATTTGATCGATATTGGCGTCGGCTACCTCTCGCTGGACAGGCCGATATCGACCCTCTCGGGCGGCGAGTCCCAGCGGGTCAAGATGGCCCGGCAGCTGAGCTGCGACCTGGTGGACATGATATACGTTTTCGACGAGCCGAGCATCGGCCTGCATCCCAGGGACATCGGCAACCTCGTGTCCATGCTCCGGATGCTCCGGGATAAGGGGAACAGCATCCTGGTCGTCGAGCACGACCCCGCCGTCATCCTGGAGGCCGACCACGTCATCGACGTGGGGCCCGGCGCGGGCACCGGCGGGGGCAACATCACGTTCAGCGGCTCCGTCGACGCCCTGAAAGGTGCAGACACCATGACCGGGAAATACCTCTCCTCGAGGTCGCAGAACGGCTACTCGAGGCGCACACCGTCCGGTTACATCGAGGTCCGGGACGCCAGCCTCCACAACCTGAAGAACGTTTCCGTCCGCATACCGACCGGAGTGCTCGTATGCGTCACAGGGGTTGCAGGCTCGGGAAAGAGCACGCTCATCAACGACATCTTCACGGCCAGGCACCCGGACGCCATCGTCATCGACCAGTCCCCGGTAGGGCGGTCGAATCGCTCCAACCCGGCCACATACATCGGGGCGTTCGATAAGATAAGAGAGGAGTTCGCCAGGGCGAATGGAGTAACATCTAACCTGTTCAGCTTCAACTCGGACGGTGCGTGCCCGAAGTGCAACGGCCAGGGATTCGTGGAGGTCGAGATGCACTTCCTGGAGAACATACGCGTGACCTGCACGGAGTGCGGCGGGAAGCGGTACACGAAGGAAGTGCTCGATCTCAAGTATAAGGGCAAGAATATCGCCGAGGTGCTCGAGATGACGGTGGACGAGGCCCTCGCCTTCTTTGAGGATAAAGCTGTCCGCCATAAGCTGGGCACGATGAAAGAGGTCGGGCTCGGCTACCTTACGCTGGGGCAGACATTAAGCTCTTTATCCGGTGGCGAGGCGCAGCGCCTCAAGCTGGCCGAGCAGCTCCACAAGAAGGGCAACATCTACGTCATGGATGAGCCCACGACCGGGCTGCATATGGCCGACGTGCAGGTGCTGCTCGACATCATCCATAAATTGGTAAAAGCGAAGAACACGGTGATCGTCATCGAGCACAACCTGGACGTCATCAAGCACGCCGACTGGGTCATCGACATGGGGCCAGAGGGTGGGCGGAAGGGCGGCGAGATTATCGCCGAAGGGACGCCGGAAGACGTGGCGAAAGTAGAACGGTCGTATACGGGCAGGTACCTGCGGGAGATGCTGCCCGTATAATTTTTTTAAATCTCTATTCTTTCGACGCTGACGAACGCAACGGCGAGCATTACCAGTATCAGCGCTCCTGCCGAGATAAACTGGGCTAGCGCATCCGGCGCCAGTATCCCATAAGCCGAGAGGTCCGCCGCCGTATAGGAAAGCCGCCAGGAAAGGTACACGCCGATCTTCTGCAATTGCTCCGCGGCCCCGAGGCTCATGAGAATGTACAGCGCCGTAACGCCCAGCACGGCATACCTGGACTTCGTGATGCTCCCCAGCATGAATACCAGGGCGATGTAGAACATGCACAGTAATGCCAGGATGCCGAGGGCGCCGAAGAAGTTCCCCGCGTTAATGAAGCTCCCGTTATACAGCGATATCATGCCATACGCGATGATGCCGGGCACCATCACCATAAGGGCCATGACTCCGATGGTATTCGCAATGACTTTCGATAGAGCGAACGATAGTCTCGAAATGGGCTTGGACAGGACCCAGGCCATCGTTCCCAGTTCTCTTTCGCGAATGACCGCGTCGTGGGTCATGATGGCGATGCCGAACGGCAGGTAGATGCCCGCAAGCGAGAAGAAGAGGCCGCTCACCATGCGGACGTTCGATGATACAAGGCCAGGGCTGCCTGCCTCGCCCGTTATGTACGGCCTGACATACAGCAGGAAGGCCATGGTAAGGTCCAGCAGGACAATCCAGGCGGTGAGCTGGATGATCCACTTTTCCGTTCTCCACCAGCGGCCATTCTCGTTGGCGAGCATGTTCGATAGCCCCGCGAGCAGGCCCCTGTCCTTGACGCCGATGAACGCTTTTTCAGGCATGGTCTTCCGTCTCCATGATGTTGATGAAGATCTCCTCCAGGTCATACTTCCAGGGCCCGAACTCCTTGACCCGGATGCCGCGGCAGCCGGCTAATATGCCAAGCAGCCGCTCCTCGGCAGCACTTTCATCATTGACTGCCACTTCGAACCGGGTATAGCCGTTCACGTTAATCGCCGTTACGGCCGAGACCCAGGGGCAGCCCGCTAGTATGCTCCGCAAGGCTAATTCATCTCCCCGGGCTACGATGCTATAGACGACCCTATCGCCGCCCCTCAACAGCTTTTCCACGGGCGCCTGTGCTATGAGGCGACCGCCATTCAGTATGGCCACCGTATCGCTCACACGCTGGACATCGTCCAGTATATGCGTCGAATAAAAGATGGTGGTCTTACCACGCAGGCTCTCCATGACCTTAAGCACGTCGTGACGGCCCATCGGGTCAAGCGATGCTGCAGGCTCGTCGAGGATCAAGAGGTCAGGAGCGTTGACCATCGCCTGGGCCAGCCCCAGCCGCTGCCGCTCGCCGCCCGAGAATGTGTTGACCGGCCTGTCGGCCTTATCCTCCAGGCCGACCGTTCCCAGGCACTCGCTAACTCTTTCGTCGATCAGGCTTTCCGGACCATCGTAGAAAAATTTCGCCACGAACTTCAGGGTCCTCCGTGCCGTCATGTACTCGTAGAACCGCGGGTCCTGCGCCAGGTATCCTATCCTTCGGCGTACCGACGTGGCGCTCTTCGTCACGTCCATGCCAAAGACCGTGCAGTTTCCGGCCGTAAGCCTGGTGAGGCCGAGTATCAGCTTTATTGTCGTCGTCTTGCCCGCGCCATTGGGCCCGAGGAACCCGAAAATTGAGTTTTTAGGCACCTTGAGGTCCAGGGAGCTCAGGGCTTTTACGCCTTTGTACGTCTTCGTGAGCCCGCTGATGGATATGGCCGGATCGTCCGGCAGGTTTTGTATTGCATCCATGTTTATCCGCAGTATAACAAAAGGCTTACAAAGTATATTTCCGTGATTCTAGACCTTAAGGCGGGTTAAGGTATACAAAAGTAGGCTTTACCACTCTTTGCGCCGGTCCCCGCTCAGCTCCCGGGTGAGGATGCCGACGAGGTCCCTGTGCTTCTTAAGGATGTCGTACCATGTATCGCCCTTTTCGGTCATAAGATAGCCATCCTCTTTATTACCCGATATCAGGCCGTTATCGAGGAGATACTCGATGTTGCGGTCTGTCTGGTATGGGTTTCCGGCCCTCCGGTAGAAGTCGTACCACAGTACTTTACCGCGCTGTGCCTGCATCGTGTGAACGATCTCCAGGTACTCCAGCAGCCGCTCGGCGGCTTTCGATGGTGGGGGAGCCTTGCTCCGCGGCATCGGCTATCGCCCGTCTCCTTTTTCCAGGGCAGACAGCTTCGCATACCGGGACTTGAGCTTAAAGTACCACCAGATCAGCAAAGGCCCGACGACGACCTGGGCAATGCCGCCGACGGTCTCGCCGATTGCCGTGGCATAGTCGGCCAGGTCCGGGCTTCCGGAAAAGATGTACTGCCAGCTTGCTGCCGCATAGCCCAGGATTACAAAGCCGTATATCAGCGTGAAGAGGCCCGCGAACAAGTACAGCAGGATACTGCGGTTCATATCCGCCACGAGTGTCCGGGCGTCGGCCCAGAGATCATCGTACAGCGCCTTCAGGTCGCCCAGCCTCTCCTCATCGCCGGCAGTAGCCTTCGAGATTTGCTTTTTCCACGTGTACACGCAATACAGGGTCGAGACCAGCCCGGCTAGCGCCACCTGGGCGACCGAGAGCGTGAGGAGAAACAGGCCGCCGAAGACCATTGCCAGCATCACGGCGGAAGGCTCGACCTGGATGAACGGCGAGCCCAGCGCGATCATGACCGCGATGAACATGATGGGCACGACGGCGACGATAATGCCGGCGATAATTCCCGCCTCCAGGGCTTCCATCTCGTCCCGGGCATACGGGGAGACGAGTATGCCCGCGGCGAGGCCCGCCGCGATAAATGCCAGCGCGTTCGCCGATAGCCACATGGCCAGGAAGATGATGTTCTGCTCTGTTAAGACTTTGAACCATGCGCCGATTATTACGAGGCCCAGTAGCGCGATGACGGCCCCTATCACACCGGCTATGATGCCCGATCTCCATAACCTGTCCATATAATGTCTCCCTGTCAGGGTCACTCGACCCTTACCCAGAGATAAATGACGAGAACAAGTAAAAAATATTTGCCCTGAGCCAGGCTCAGGACCTGGCCCCCCTCAGGATTGAAAGTATAGATGAGCTTTACAATCCTGGCGTACCATGGCGTATTGCAGCATTCTAGGCACTTATGTGAATAACCCTTTTCTCCTTATGCCCGATGCGAATATTTAAATCCAATAAAAAGACATTAGAGAACACCATTTTGCGGGGATTGCCAAGCCAGGTCAAAGGCGTAGGGCTTAGGACCCTATCTCGTAGGAGTTCGTGCGTTCGAATCGCACTCCCCGCACCACCCAAAACGGTTCGAAGCACCGCTTTTTCTATTTTGATATGGGGCATAAGGCTAAATCCGTTCAAGACCATCACAATATTTACACAGCCATTACTGGACATCGATATATTTTTATTATTATAGAATTATTATTGTTATTTATGGCTTCGTTTTTTAAAACGGAGAACCTGATAAAGCTAGTATTACTATTATGTGGCGCGTTACTTTTAGTCTTGGGTTTAATCGGAATTGTGATCGATTTTGTCCCGAATTTGAAAGTTGACGAACTTAGTAGCGTATTCGTAATGCTGTCTGGCGCGGCCATCCTGCTCGCAACGGCCTTCGTTTACCTGATTATTCCTGAATATAAAAGCCGTCACCGCCTGGAACATCTTAGACAATACTATGCGGGCAAACCTGAGGGAGAGGCCAGGGATATAATCCATAATATCCTCGAAAGGTCCCAGGGGATTATGGGGGGCGTCGATATAATAGCGGATAACGTTCGCGATTGTGTCAAGGATGATATGCCCTACGGAGTATGTATCGAAAAATTAGCCATATCGAGAGAACTATTGGAATACATCAAAGGCCAATCCAATATGTTAAACGATAGCCTAAAACAGCTTGAGGATCATGTTAAAACTAAAAAACAGGCAACGCCGAAATAAGGGGTAAGCCAATAATATGACTTATATCCAATAAGCTAACCTGTTCTCACTCCTCGCACTTTCTCATATCCGCTCGAAGATATCTTTTGTTTTCATCTCTTCAAGTCGTAGAAGATGCCGCTATAATAGATCCGCTCATAGTCTACAAGCTCCAGGTCGGGCGAATTTCCATATCCGTAGTCGTTATACTGGAACTGGATCCCGTAGAAGCCGCCAAGAATTTTATTGGGGCCCATCCGCCCGGGCTCAACAATGGAATAATCACCGATAGTATTCTGCTGCCATTTACCGATAATATAGGTATTAGCAGCCCTGTCATTTATGATAAAAGTATTATCATTATATATCGTGAGGTTATAGTTCGTCGTATTCTGCCAGTAGCCGTTCTCGTATGCCTTTGCGCTCTGCCACATGCCTACGATGGGCACAGTCTCCTTCATCTTCTCTTTGATCGTCATGTTCGGGGGCACGTTCGGGGCGACGACGATCGTGGGCGATGCCGGCATGCCGCCGATGGCGTAGCCTCGCTGGTGGTCTTGATATTGTAGCAAAGCAGATGCTCCGAACATATACAACACGGCAATGGTGAGCCCGACTAATAATAGTAAGATCACTAGAAATACGATGAATGTCGGACAATGAGACGTCTTTCCTGCCGTTCTCTTCCACGCAGGAACGGCGGTATCATCCTGGCGGCCCCCGGCCGGCTTATCCCCCGAACCCATGTATACCAGACTAAATAAGTATTCGGATATAGTTATTTATAGCTTGTTAAATCTAGTTCTGTAAGTTACGATGGAAGGACCTTCATTTTTGGATCGACAACAGGTCCTCGACCTTATCTTCCATGAACTTATAGGAATCCTGAACGCCCAGGTTATAGAATTCGGGCGCCAGCTCGGCTATGATAAAATCCAGGAGAAGGCCCGCGGCCAGATCGCCTATCTTTTCTTCCCTCTCTATTAAAAAGTAATTCTTAATTGCCAGGACCATATCGTCCCTTTTCTCTTTTATCAGCTTTATGTTGTTGCCGGCTCTCATGCATGGCCTCCTCTTTCTTGAAGATCGCGCCTGTAGCGCTATATATCACGCTTAAAAGTCACAAATATATTTCGAAGCCCTGCGTGATATTTTGACCGGGGGCCATTCAATAGCCGGTCATTGCCCGATATCTTCATTCCACAGCCCGGGATTTTTCTCAATAAAATCGCTCATTAGCTCGATACATTCCTGATCGTTCAAAACAGTCACGTCAACGCCCCGATCCCTCACATATTCCTCGGGGCCCTTGAAGTTCATATTCTCCCCGATAACCACCTTCGGGATACCGTAAAGCAGGACGGCGCCGCTGCACATATCGCACGGGGATAACGTCGAGTACAATGTGGACTTCCGGTACGTGGCCGCCCGCAGCCTGCCGGCGCTCTCCAGGCAGTCCATCTCGGCGTGTTTTATCGTGCTGCCTTGCTGGACCCGCCGGTTGTGCCCGCGGCCGACGATGACCCCGTCGACCACGAGAACGCTGCCGATAGGTATGCCGCCTTCTCGCAAACCCTTCTTTGCCTCGTCAAGCGCGGCTCTCATAAATTCATTCATCTCATACACCCGTTTATGACGGTCAGAACCCGAGTATTGCGTGCCTTCTCGTGATGCCCAGCGCGACCTCTTTCGTCGAATCCCCGACAATGACCTCATCGTAGAGAGGCTCGCTGATGAAATGCGACTTACCGCCTTCCAGGACCTCGAAGATACGGATGCCCTCGTGCACCATGACCTCGACACGCGTGTCCCCTGCGGCCTTTTTCGAGTCGATGCTCTTCTTCACTTCGTCGACCGAATTACCGTGGACTGGCTCGCCGAAGACGAGGCCACTCTTATAGAATGTCCGCCCCCGCACTTCAACGCGGTAAATATTAATATCGCCATACGTGTCGACTAGAGTCCTCATCGGAGATACCATAATACGATTGATATTTAAATAAGTATGGAAATCGAGGCCTGGATCGGCAAATAAGGTCAGACGTCGCCGAACACGGACCTGGTCAGCCGGTCGACGAAATTTTCCCTCTTCGGCGCAAGCAACGGGTGCACCGGGACCGTACCCCGGGAGCGCTCATACTTATCGCCCACGAGCCTTGCCGCCAGCGCCTTATAGCCTCTCGACGCGGGGCTCTCGGGATAGCGGATGACCACCGGCGTCTTGAACGCTGTGGCTGTCCTTACGTTCGAGTCCTCGGGTATGACGCCCAGGATCTGGCCGTTCATGACGCTGCTGATACTCTGGACCGTCTGTGCGATGTGGTACGGCGGCACGCGGTTCAGGATGATGCCGCCCAGGGAGCCGCCGACGATATCGACGACCGCCTCCACTTTGGCCGCGTCCAGCATCGACGAGAGCTCGGGGTTGACGACGAGCAGCACCTCGTCGGCGATCGCAAGAGGGATGACTCCGTCCCTGTTGATGCCTGCCGGAGCGTCGATGATGACATAGTCGGCTTCCTTGACCAGCTCGCTCATTACGAACTGGAGCCGGTTGGGGTCGGCATCCTGGAAGCCTCTCAGGGAGATGCCGCTGGGGACGACCATCAAGCCGGTAGGGAGCTCATAGACGGCCTCGGATACGTCCGCTTCGCCCGCGAGGACTTCGTGGAGCGTGATGCGCGTCCGCTCGAGGCCCATGACGAGGCCGAGGTTGGCCATGCCTATGTCGGCGTCGAGTATGATCGTTCTCTTGCCGAGGAGCGCCAGGGCCGTGCCGAGATTGACCACCGACATGGTCTTTCCCGTGCCGCCTTTACCCGAAGCGACGGTATACACCCTGGTCATGTAAAATTACTCCTGATCGTAACTACCATCTTGCTTAGCCCTACCCATTCATGGCACACCCCATAATGCCGTGCGCCATAATAACATGTAATGTGATAATTCTAATCATTTATAACTTATGTGCTTTGCGCGGCTAGTAAAGGTCGTAACGGTCCTCGGGCGACGGCACTGAAGGCCCTTCCCGGGGCTCCTGCCGGGGCTGCTTATACTTGACGTCTATGGAAAATTTGGCCTTGCGCCATTTTCCCCGCCTCTCGTTCTCCTTACACACGCCGCAGGGGAAGTTCCCTTCCAGATGTCTTCGCCTTCTACCGTATGCCAGCGCGATGATGTCCCTTACGTAGATCACGCCCTCGCAGTCGACGTCGGCGCAGGGCACGAACGTGATCGACAGGGTGTTGCCGAGCCGATAAAAATAAGTGCGGTCGACCTTCGTGTGGTCGTAATAGTTCTCCTGCTCGACGTAGCCCTCCACGTCGTCGATGTCCGGGAAGTCTCCCTCGAGGTCGATCCTTTCAAGTACGTCCGGATTTTCGCCGGCCATGTCAGTCGCCATACACTACAACGGCCGCAATGTGCTAAAACGTTATTAGCGAATAAACCGGGATAAAAAAATTAGATCAGGCCGCTGCCAAGGAGCGCATCGGCCAGCGACGGGTTCAGCCAGCTGACGGGCAGCCTGAACGGCAGGGGCACGATGTTGAACTTGTGGAGGGCGATGACGATGATCGCGACAATGAGAATTATGATGATAGCGATCGCAATATACTCGAGCATGCCCGGCTTCTTCACGTCCGCCTTAGCCACGCCAGCACTTTTCTTGGCCACTGGCGCCACGTTCGCTCCCTTCAGCATCCTGTCGAGGACGAGCTGTATCTGGGAAACGCCATTCTTGCTGATCAATAAGATCTTAAAGTAGAGGTCGGACTTCTCCTCGTTCGGGATCGCCATGCGGCTCACGATACCTTTCAGGCATGACTCCGCGATCCTGTAGTCGTCATATATGCCCGTGTCGATGCGGGCAACTTCCGTGGAAAGCCGGTAGGCCAGGGCGATGGACTCTGCGTCGTCGCTCTTTTCGAACGACTTGAGCAGCGCGTCGATCTTATCCTGGATCATGCCGACATCGGCGTGCAGGGTCGGCTGCTCCTTACCCATGGGCTTCTTCGGGTCCTCGGCATGATAGAAGTCGTCAAGGAACGGCTCCATCTGCTTGCAGTAGCCCGCGTACTCGCGGAAATTACCGGTGAAGTCGAATCCCCTGTCCTCGTAGGCGCCCTGCAGTATCTTGAGCAGCTTATCCATCAGGAAGAGGATCTCTTTCTTATTGCTCGACCTCTCGGCTTCCTTTTTCAGGTCCGTGATGTCCCTCTCGATGTAGTTCATGATATCGGGGGACTTCGAGGCCATCAGCTTCAGGTAAGAGCCGTAGAACAGGCGGAAAGCCCGGGCCGCAGCGTTGTCCCTCTCGATGATGGAGAGGTCGAAGCACTTGACGCCGGTCTCCATGTTCGACTTGAACGCGACGACATCCGTCGTGGCCGCCCGGTCGATGTAGATCTTCCCGAGCGCGTAGAGCGTATCGTATGAGAGTAACATGTGGGGCTTCAGCTGGTCGCCGAGCTCATCCAGGAATTTATTAGCGGAGGCCCTGTCGGTGACCTCGTAATAAGAGGAGGCCGCGATGTTCGCCAGGGATATGGAAGACCATGCCTTGACGCTGTCGTCAGGCGTGGAAATGTACGTCTCGTACAGGGGGCTGAAGGAGTCCTTCCGCCCGGCGATGCCCAGCGCGTAGACGATCTCCTCGCTCGCCGCGGGGCCGCGCATCTTGAGATTCTTCAGCAGCGCCACCTCGGCGTCCGGCCCGATCTGGGCCAGGCTGTAGGCCGCTATCCATTTCAGCTCGCTGTCCTTGTTGTCGAGCAGCCTTATGAGCGCCGGTATCGAAGCCCGGCCTATTTTTATTAGCGCGTCGCTGATCCTCGAGCGCATCTCGAGGTCGGCTTTCGCCAGATGATTGATAAGGGGCTGGATGGCCCGGTCGTCGCCGATCTTGCCGAGCGTGTAGGCCGCGTTCGCCTGGACCCGCGTATCCTCGCTGTCAAGGCATTTCAAGAGCGGCTCCACCGTGGCATAGCCGATCTCGTAGAGGCCGTTGACGGCCGCCATGTCCGGGTCATAGCCGGTATACATGCCTTTACTCTGGAAGCGCTGTATGAGCGTGTCGACGGCCTTCAGGTCGTTCTTCTGCCTGATCTCGCCGGCGGCGAACCGTATCATGTCGTGGTTGTCGCTCTCCAGGAGCACTTTTACGAGGTACGGCGATGCCTTCTGATAATCCAACTGCCTGTAAGCCCATGATGCGTACGACCTGACATCCTTGTCCTGGTCGGCAACGGCATGGTAGACGAGGGCGGGAACGGCGAGCGGGCTCTTTGCCCTGCCGAGAGTGATGGCCGCGTTGATCCTCACGAGGCGGTCGCTGTCGTTCAGGGTATCAACGAGCGTCGCGATGTATTCATCATTCGGCTCTTCCTGTAAAACCCTGATAGCGCCCATCTTCAAAAGGACGTCCTTACTTTTGAGCGCTTCCTGCAACTGTTCCCCTTTCCAGCTATTACTGGGATATTCCACCACTTCTGTCACCACTCGCACAAACGTATTTTTAATGGCTTTTCCAATCCCCGTTTGCTGTTCAGGTATTTAAACTGCCTGGTATTAAAACCTTCTTGTTACGGGCGACAAGTATATTTTCCAGAAGGGGCATTCTATCGTCAATCATGGCCCCGAACAACGGCAACCAGGCGAAGCAGTTCCTTATCACCCCCGAAGTCCTCAAATTCATCAAGGAGCAAAACCGGGATTACAGGGTCTGTACTTCTTGTGGCGGCCCGGTCCTTTTACCGATCACGATCAAGAAGCCGAAGCCCAGCGATATCAAGGTCCCGGTCGGCGAGCATACGCTGTACGTGTCCGCGACGCAGGCCCGGTATATCGACGTCATCGACGACTCGATGCTGATGACGTATTTATACTAAGCATCGCTAATTTTTCCTTTGATCATGGATTTTCAATATCTAGAGCATACGGCGGACGCCGAGTTTATCGCCTACGGGCACACCGTAGACGAGGCTTTCGTTAATGCCGCCCGCGCTATGGCCGGCCTGGTCATCGACCCCGCTAAAGTAAAGCCTGAGGTGGAGAAGAGCGTCGAGCTATCGGGCGACGCGCTCGATACGCTGCTTTATGATTGGCTGTCCGAGCTGTTATACATCTTCGAAGTCGACCATATCGTCTATTCCCGGTTCCAGGTCCACGTGACTCCGCATGAAGGCGGCTATACTCTCGAGGCAAGGGTTTGGGGAGAATCTGTCTCTCGCCACCCCGACATCTCCATGCACATCAAAGCAGTGACATTCCACGACCTGCGCTTTGAAAAAAAGGATAACATATATGAGGCCCAAGTGCTATTGGACATTTAACCGGATGATAGTGCATGGTAGCTGCGGATAAGCTAAAGAAGATCTCCGAGGACGTCTGGGAGATCCCTACTGATTACAAGCCCGGCATGAACGTGCCAGGGCACATCTTTTTATCGGACCGGCTGATCGAGGGCCTGGAGAGCGGCGCCATCGACCAGACGGCGAACGTGGCGACGCTGCCGGGCATCCAGAGGTACTCGATGGCCATGCCCGACGTGCACATCGGCTACGGCTTCCCCATCGGCGGCGTGGCAGCCTTCGACACGGAGACGGGCGTGATCAGCCCCGGCGGTGTCGGCTTCGACATCAACTGCGGCGTGCGCCTCCTGCGCTCGGAATTAATGGCCGACGATGTCAAGCCCCATAAGGTCGACCTTATCAACGCTTTATACGAGGCGGTCCCCTCGGGCCTGGGCTCGGAGTCGAAGTTCCGCGTGAACGATGCCCAGCTCGCCGAAGTCTTCCGTACCGGGGCCCGGTGGGCCGTGGAGAACGGCTATGGCGTGAAGGCGGACCTGGAGCACTGCGAAGAGAACGGAGAGATGAAGGGCGCCGACCCCGCGAAAGTATCTAAGAAGGCCAGGGACCGGGGCAGGCCCCAGCTGGGCACTCTTGGCAGCGGCAATCACTTTTTAGAGATCCAGAAGGTCGAAAAGATCTACGACGAGGCCGTGGCGAAGGCGTTCGGCCTGAAAGAGGGCCAGGTCACCGTCATGATCCACTGCGGCTCCCGCGGCGCCGGCCACCAGATCTGTACCGATTATGTAAAAACGATGGAGCAGGCCTCCAGGAAATACGGCATAAAGCTCTATGACCGGCAGCTAGCCTGCGCACCGCTTTCCTCGCCCGAGGCGAAGGACTATTTCGCCGCCATGGCCGCGGGCGCCAACTACGCGTGGGCGAACCGCCAGATCATATCGCACTGGGTGCGGGAAGCGTTCAGTAAATACTATAAGCGGGACGTCAGGATGGATTTAGTTTACGATGTCGCCCATAATGTGGCCAAGTTCGAGGAGCACGAGGTGGACGGCGTCAAGAAGGCGCTGTGCGTACACCGCAAGGGCGCCACCCGGGCTTTCGCCCCCGGCCGCTCCGAGGTACCTGTCGCCTACAGGGACGTAGGCCAGCCAGTGATCATCCCGGGCAGCATGGGCAGCGCCTCTTATGTGCTCGCCGGCACGCAGAGGGGCATGGAGCTCACCTTCGGTAGCACCTGCCATGGGGCAGGACGAGTCATGAGCCGCAGCGCAGCCCTGAAGGACATCCGCGGCAATGAGGTAAAGCGGCAACTGCTGGAGCGAGGCATCGTCGTGAAGGCGCCAAAGGATGCAGCCATCGCCGAAGAAGCCCCCGAAGTCTACAAGGAGATCGACGAAGTCATCGCCGTCGTGGACGGGCTGGGCATTTCCAAAAAGGTCGCCCGGCTCGTGCCCATCGCGGTAGCGAAGGGATAGGCGGCTGTTTTAGGCGGAGAAAAATGATTTAAAGACGACCGCTGATTTTTTTCTTATGGCCGAAAAAGACGAGAAAGACGTCTGCGAGAACCCGCCGGAGATCGTCATCCCCCAGCACCCGGATTGTAACCCCGAGTTCAGCGAATGCGCTCACGATAACCGCATATCCATCGACCTCGTGCCCGGTAAATGCGCCACCCGCGGCGCCGACCCTCATTATAAGAAGGGCTATGAGCTCTATCACCAGGGCCAGCTTGACGACGCGATGGTCGAGCTTGACCAGTCCGCCAGGGTAGACCCGGAAAGAGCTGAAACTCACTTGCTGATGGGCGATATTTACGAGCGCCGGCGCATGTTCGACGAGGCTATTCGCGAGTACCAGGAGTCTTTGAGGCTTTCGCCGAACGACGGGTCTATAAAATTTAAGCTGCAGAACGCCATCTCGCAGCGTTCCATCGCTCACAGAAAATAGTAACTGTGTTTCAGGTGCTTGCGGCCTCTTTGCTGTGATCGAGCCACCCGAGCCTTAGCTGGATGACCTTCCAGATCACGGAGGGCAGGTCCCATATCGAGAATGATTCGAGCTCTCCGGTAGCCAGGAAATAATCTCCTTTTTTGTGTGATCCGTCGAAGATGGCGATGTAGTACCGGCCGGGAACGGTGATGTCAGTATATGTTTTAGCGCTGTTGTTGTATGTGATGCCCGAGAATGGCTCGTAGAACTCGCTCCTCGGCTCCTGCCTGGAAGCGTTTATTAATAATGATCCGTTGCCTGCCGGGACTTCGAACGGTATAGGGTCGTGTGTCGTGATGCCCGGCCCGATGATAGCATAGGATGGCCTGAAGTTAGCGTATACATCGTTCTTTGGCACGTTCATCTGGGTCATGAGGCTTACGGGGGACGATATGTCCATGTAGTAGAACTGCGCTTCGCCAGGCGCGTCGAGGTAGCCATACATCGCATAGGATATGTTCGCGTCTGGTATCCGAACGGCAGTGGAGAGGTCGTGGTTGTCCTGGCCGAAGATTGGGTTGTGGGCCATCGCCGGGGGCATTGTTACTGATATGATCGCAAAAAGTGCTAGAAGTGTGAGCGTCCTCGATAGGTTACTAAGCAAGGCGTTCATTAATAATGCATCTGAAGGCGGAAATAAAAACTTTCCCTGAGCAATAAAGTCATTATTTAAGTCACTAAGCATACAGAGCCACTATTTTCACCACAATGGCACGAAGCGCACCGAGTTTCACAAAGCTTTCTTTTAAATGTGAGTCACTAAGGCCACAGAGCAGGCTTTTTGGGTTTTTAGGGCACGAAGGTGACAATGACACGATGGCAAAAAGTGCTCTTGTTCATTCCGCTGTGCCATTGTATCCTTAGTGCCCTAACGTTAATGAACCGGGCTTTGTGACCTCTGTCACTTACTTTTAAAAAGAAATCTTAGTGGGCCTTCGTGAACACCGTGCCATTGTGGTGAGAATAGTGCCTCCGTAACCTTAGTGCCTCAAACCCAATGGGAATTAAATGTCGGTGCTATCAAGTCCAAAATATAGATAAAAATCTAATCTTTTAAGGGAGGCTTGCCGATAATCTTGATACGCTCCTTAAGCTTGCACCCCTGGCAGACACCCTTAATACCCGGCTCCCCGCAGATCTCGCATTTTGTTAAAGGCACCTGAGGGTATTTCTCCTTAAGGCAGGGGACCATATTATCGAACCCGCGCATGATAGAATACTTCGTCCCGGGGTGCCGGGACTCGAAATCATTAAGCATATCCTTGATCTCGCCCCTTAGTGATTCACGCGCATAGGGGCACTCGCCCATGTGAAATGGCAGGCCCTTCAGGAACGCGTACAGCGCGACTTCCCTCTCAGGCACGTCCATAAGGGGTTTAATACGGGGTATGAGGCCTTCCTGGGGCCTGGACGGCCTCAAACGAGCGAGTCTCTCCGTATCCCCATTCATAACGTTAAGGAGCACGGTCTGGGCGTCGTCGTCTAAATTATGGCCGGTGGCGAGCTTGTTGGCGCCAATGTTGCGGGCTGTCGTATTCAGCAGCGTGCGCCGGAAGACGCCGCAATAGGTACAGGACGCCTCCTTTCGCTCGTGGGTGAGCATCTCGTCCAGCGTGCAGCCCACCTCCTCCTGAAAAGAAACAACAATATGCGGCACGCCCAGCTTATCGCAAAGCTCCTTCACCCTGGGTATAGAAAAATTACGGTAGCCGTCGATGCCCTCGTCGATGGTGATGGCGGTGAACTTGATATCCGGCCTCATGCTGAAGGTCTCAAAAAGGATCGACAGAGTGACAGCGCTATCCTTGCCTCCGCTCATCGCGACGGCCACGTGGTCGCCCGGTACGACCATCCTGTCCTGCCGCATGCGCTTCTTGATCTTACGCTCCACGTCCTCGATCTCGTGGTGAGCGCAGAGATGCATGCCGGAATACTTCTGAAGAACGACGGCTTCCTTGCCGCACTTGTCGCACGCCATATAGTTCAGCCTGAAATAATTATTACTTATATAAATCCATTATGTCTGAGGCTTTGTGCATAACTTTTATGTAGTAGTAATGACTTTTACAGAAGATGTTGGGCCCGTAGCTTAGCCAGGTCGGAACTGCCCGTCAAAAGGCAGCGACAAGCGCTCGGCTGATAACCGAGAGGCCCTGCGTTCAAATCGCAGCGGGCCCATCATGACCTTTTCTCCAAATAAGCTATTATTCAAATATACCGTGCCAATACTTTCCGAATGTTTATATCACACTGGCCTGGTGTCGGGCGCCCCCTCGGGCGACCCGGAGGGCATGGGACATGCCCCGGCTATCGCAATAGCAGCCTGGGCAGCATCCCTGAGGGGAAAATCATCGTCCCTCAAGCTCCCGGCCAGTTCCTTAAGCGTCAGGGTCCGGCCGTAGTAGTGGCAGTGCGTGGGCCTGTCCACGGCGATCGCGCTCAGCAACTCATGCTTATTATTCACCGGAAATTGAATGTCCATAGAGCTCAGCGCTTCCTGCGCCTCTGACTTCACGCGCTCCAGTATGCGCTCTTCCGTGGCCTGGGAATAACGGGGCGAATCACCATAAGTAGAATACACGGGCTCCTTCTCGCTCATAATAGACACTTTCGTGTGCGAGGCATTTAGATTTAGACCACGACAAAGGTGAAATAAAAAAGAGTTCAATTCTCGTTGAGCACTTTCATTATCGTGCTTTTTATTTCAGAGAGACGCGAGGGCTTCTTCAGGAAAGCCCGGGCACCGGCAGCGAGCGACTCATTACGTATCTCATCGGAAGCGCTCAGAAAGATAAAGCGGGCACAAGGCTCAATCTCGAGCATCGCCTTCATGGCCTCAAGGCCTGTCAGGGCCGGCATACGGTGGTCGATAAGGATCACATCGGGACAGAGTGATCTTCGAAAGGCCTCAAGGCCTTCCCCGCCGTCGTAGGCGATAAAGGCGATCTTTAGCCCGGCGGACTCACATATTTTTATGTAGAGTTCAACGATCTCTTTCTCGTCCTCGATAATGGCTACGGTCTTTTGCGAGTTAAAAGACGGCCTGCCATCATTCCCGGAAAAATGCCGCTGCACGCTCATTTCCCCGGATGAGCGCGACATTGATGTTCCACAGCTTTCCAACCTTACTGCTCTCCTACCAATCGTATTAGCAACTTTATATTAAAATAACTTCTATATAAGCTTTGTTTAACCTATCGCTTCCTATGTACAAACATATGCTTATTTTTAATTATTTTTACTAAACGCTTACTTTTAGGAAAAACTTTGTATTTGTAATTATTATATAAATATCCGCATTTTCATAATGGCCGGTTATAAAATGCCGTACGTCGACAAAGATAGTAATGATCACAGTACGCCGGCCCGAAGATATCTACCAGGCCGAGGGCAGGATCGAGAACGGGACGTTCCACGGCCGATGGCATTTTTCCTTTGACATGTACCGGGACCCCGAACACATGAATTTTGGGCCCTTAAGGGTCTTTAACGATGATATGCTATCGCCGGGGGCCGTATGGCCGCTTCACTATCACCGGGAGATCGAGGTCGTCACATACTGCGCCGACGGAGTGTTCAGGCATGCTGACCAGCGGGGAGAGGGCGGCATCCTGAAAAAAGGCTGGGTACAGCATACGACCGTGGGCTCGGGCATGTATCATTCGGAGATCAACGATTTAAAGGATAAGCCAATGCGCTTCATCCAGATGTGGTTCATGCCCGAAAAGCCCGGCCTAACGCCTTCCGTGGAGCAGAAGCGCGTCGATAGGCCTGAGCGCACCAACAAGCTGTTGCTTATCATGGCGAACGGCGTGCCCGATGCCCTCCCTATACATCAGGATGTCCGCATCTATTCGGGATATCTAGAGCAGGGGCATTCGGCCGAGCACTCGTTCCGGAACGGCAGGGGAGGCTATTTTTATGTCGTTGAAGGCGGGCCCGTTACGGTCAATGGAAAAGAGCTGCCCGAGTTCGGGGCCGCCGAGATAATCTCCGAGCAACACATCAAAATATCAGCAACAAGCAATGCAGAGATCCTTCTCGTCGACGCCGGCTACGTTTAGGCCTCTTTGAGAATAATGACACCCTTGATGCCGTTATAGTTAAAGGGCTCGATGGCCAGCTTCGCCATCTCCGCAGGGCCCCTGGCCAGCCCGAGCATCATCGCCCGGGACATCAAGAACGTGTTCAGTGTGTCTGGCATCTCCCTGGTAGCGACGAACTCGTCGATGTACGGCAGGACTTCATAGGCTGTCGAGATGATCGCCCCTGCGGCAGGCGCTATCGAGGAATCCAGTTCCTTTATGATGCCCTCGACCATGTCCGGCTCATCCTCTAGCGGCGAGGACAGGCTAAAATAAATGCAGGCACGACTTATGCCGGATGACCCATTCCCGCTTTTAAGCGCGTAGCCACCGGGCGCCGATTCTAAAACCACAACACTGCCCTTATCCTTCTTACCCTTAAAAACATCGAACAAGCCCATATTCAATGTGCCCCCGGTCAACAAACGTCTAAACAATATATTCAATATCTAATAGAATTTATCTCTTTTCGTGCTAAGACAATGATACGCCTGCCATAGAAACTATTTATCCTCAGGGACAGTCATAATAGTCGCAGGACGATAGCTCCGATGCATGCTTATTTCCGCGTGCCGTCGTCCGATAGGCGGAAGCACAGCTAAGGATAAGTATTTATAGAAGTGCAAACATTATTTAAGACCGGCTTCCACGAAGGGATGGGGTTTATGGACTCGACTGAAGTAAAAGAAAGTCTCGAAGAGTCAAAAGCGGACGACGAGCTAGCCCTTGCAAAAAAACAGGCTGAGGAGTATAAGAGCCTCGCCATGTACCTCAGGGCGGACCTGGAGAACTATAAAAAGCGCGCGGCCCGCGAGCGCGAAGATTACATCAAATACTCGAACGAGTCCCTCATTCTGGAGCTACTGGACGTCTACGAGAACCTGGAGCGGGCGGTCGAGACGGCCAGAAAGTCCGACGACGCAATGGCCAAAGGACTGGAGATGGTCTACACGAACATGAAAACCGTGCTGGAGAAGCACGGGCTCAAGCCCATCAAGGCCGTGGGAGAGAAATTCGACCCGTACCTGCACGAGGCAATGATGCAGGGCGTCGACAACGACCGTGAGGAAGACACGATCCTCGAGGAGATACAGCGTGGCTACACGCTGAACATGAAAGTCATTCGATACTCGAAAGTCAAAGTTTCGAAAAGAGGTGAAGATTAATGTCCAAGATTATCGGCATAGACCTTGGTACTAGCAACTCAGAGGCCGCCGTCCTTGAAGGCGGCAAGCCGACCATCATACCGAGCGCGGAGGGCGCGAGGCTTTTCCCCTCCTACGTAGCGTTCACGAAGACGGGCGAAAGGCTCGTCGGCGAGGCGGCGCGGCGCCAGGCCGTTACGAACCCCGAGAGGACCGTACTGGCCATCAAGCGCAAGATGGGCACCGACCACAAGGTGGACATCGACGGCAAGAAGTACACTCCGCAGGAGATATCCGCCATGATCCTCTCCAAGATCAAGCAGGACGCCGAGGCGTTCCTGGGCGAGAAGATCTCAAAGGCGGTCATCACTGTCCCGGCTTACTTTAACGATAACCAGAGGCAGGCCACCAAGGATGCCGGCACCATCGCCGGCCTGGAAGTCCTGCGTGTCATCAACGAGCCCACGGCGGCCGCGTTAGCGTACGGCCTGGACAAGACGGGCACCCAGAAGATCCTGGTGTTCGACCTGGGCGGCGGCACGCTCGATGTGACCATCATGGAGATGGGCGAGGGCGTCTTCGAGGTGCTTTCCACCTCGGGCGATACCCAGCTCGGCGGCACCGACATGGATAACCGCATCATCGACTATATCGCCAACAGCTTCCAGAAGGAGAACGGCATCGACCTGCGGAAGGACAAGATGGCCATGCAGCGCCTGAGGGATGCGGCCGAGAAGGCCAAGATCGAGCTCTCGAGCACCCTGCAGACGAATGTTAATTTACCGTTCATTACGGCCGACCAGAACGGCCCAAAGCACCTGGACATGACTCTCACGAGGGCCAAGCTCGAAGAGCTCGTCAGGGAGGTCGTTGACCGGTGCTACGCGCCAATGAGGCAGGCCATATCGGACGCCAAGCTCACGGCGACCAACATCGACCACATTATCCTGGTCGGAGGCCCGACGAGGATGCCCATGGTGCAGGAAATGGTCCGCAAGTTCTTCGGCAAGGAGCCGGAGCGCGGGATCGACCCCATGGAGTGCGTGGCAATGGGCGCGGCCATCCAGGGCGGCGTGCTGGCGGGCGAGGTCAAGGACTTACTGCTACTGGACGTCACCCCGCTGTCGCTTGGGATCGAGACCTTCGGTGCCGTGTTCACGAAGCTCATCGAGCGGAACACGACCATCCCCACCCGGAAGAGCCAGGTGTTCTCGACCGCCGCGGATAACCAGACGTCCGTCGAGATCCACGTGCTCCAGGGCGAGAGGCCCATGGCCTCGGACAACACGACGCTCGGCCGGTTCCACCTGATCGGCATTCCGCCGGCCCCGAGGGGCATTCCCCAGATCGAGGTGACCTTCGATATCGACGCCAACGGCATCATGAACGTCAAGGCGAAGGACCTGGGCACCGGCAAGGAGCAGGCCATAACCATCACGGCCTCCACCAAATTATCGAAAGACCAGATCGACCGCATGATGAAGGACGCGGAGAAGTTCGCATCGGAGGACGCCAAGAAGAAGGAGAAGGCCGAGGTCACGAACAACGCCGACTCTATCCTCTACGCGGCCCAGAAGACCGTCGCCGAGGCGGGCGACAAGATCACGGCCGACCAGAAGGATAAGATCAACAAGGGCATCGAGGCCCTTAAAGAGGCGCAGAAGACCGACGATATGAACAAGATCAAGGCCGAGACCGAGAACCTGACCAAGGTGGTAAACGAGGCCGCGACCGTGATGTACCAGCAGGCTGCCCAGGCCTACCAGCAACAGCAGCAGGCCAAGCAGCAACAGCAGGCGCAGCCCAACGGCGGCGGCAAGGACCCGAACGTGGTCGACGCCGAGTTCGAAGTGAAGGACGAGAAGAAGAATTAAGCCTTCTTCTTCTCATTTATTTTTATCATATGGTGAGCGATAGTGGCTGAAAAAAGAGACTACTACGAGGTACTGGGCGTCGATAAGACCGCTCCGGTCGAGGACATTAAAAAATCATATCGAAAGCTCGCCATGAAATACCACCCGGACCAGAACAAGGAGCCGGGGGCCGAGGAAAAGTTCAAGGAGCTCTCGGAAGCGTATGCCGTTCTTTCGGACGAGCAAAAACGTGCCCGGTATGATCAGCTCGGCCACGCGGGCATGTCGGGCTATTCCGAGTCCGACTTTTACAATAACGCGAACTTCAACGATATCTTCCGGGACATGGGCTTCGGGAATTATGATAATCTCTTCGACATGTTCTTCGGCGGCCGGGGGGGAGGCCAGCGCGGCCCGTCCCGGGGCGCCGACCTGCGCTATGACCTGGAGGTCGACT
Organism: Methanocella paludicola SANAE; assembly: GCF_000011005.1. Classification (NCBI taxonomy): domain Archaea; kingdom Methanobacteriati; phylum Methanobacteriota; class Methanomicrobia; order Methanocellales; family Methanocellaceae; genus Methanocella; species Methanocella paludicola. Next base: position 2,027,627 of record NC_013665.1, on the reverse strand, counting down.
TCAAGGAGGCGGCCTTCGGCATCGACAAGGAGATCGTCTTCCCCAGGATGGACGTGTGCGATACCTGCCATGGCACGGGGGCGAAGCCCGGCACCAAGGTCTATAACTGCAGTGCCTGCGACGGCACCGGCCAGGTGCGCCAGGTCCAGCAGAGCCTGTTCGGCCAGATGGTGCGGGTAGGGCCCTGCGGAAGATGCAGGGGCCGGGGAAAGATGTTCGACACGCCCTGCCCGGAGTGCCGCGGAAATGGCAAGTCCCGGCACGTCCGCAAGATCACCGTAAAGATCCCCGCGGGAGTCGAGGAGGGCATGCAGCTTCGTGTCACCGGCGAGGGCGAGCCGGGGATGAACGGCACGCAGGCCGGCGATCTCTACGTGGTCGTCCACGTCAGGTCCCACCCCTATTTCCAGCGCTACGGCGATGACATCTCCTGTATCCTGCCCATCAGCATCACGCAGGCCGTCCTCGGGGACGAGATCGAAGTGGATACGCTTAACGGCAAGGCGAAGCTCAAGATCCCGGCGGGAACGCAGACTGATACGACTTTCCGTCTAAAGGGCGAGGGCGTCCAGAGCCTGCGCACGAGGGGCAGGGGCGACATGCACGTCAAAGTGGTCGTTAAGGTGCCCCAGAGGTTATCCGAGCACCAGAAGAAGCTCTACCAGGAGCTTGCTGCCGACGAGCATGCCGGAAAGGGTAAGGAAAAAGATAAGAACATATTCGAGCGCATCGGCGACGCTTTCAAGTCGTAAGTCCGCTATCCTTTTACCGGGACACCGACGACCTCGTATATCTTAAAGTTACCCTCAGTATAGACATTTTTAAAATAGGTCGTGTTACTCAGGACAATAGCCATGGACCCGGTCTGCTCTTTTCCTCCCATCAGCACGTAATTCACGTTATACTGCGCCAGAGTGTCATAGACTGTCTGCGGGTCGTCTATCTTCAGGATGCTTTCCATGGGGCCGAGCCAGTCTGCTCCATGGTACTGGCTCACGTACGTCTGGGCCGCATATAGGATGTTTCGGCCGGAAATGATCGGTACCCGGGGGAAATGGTCCGGGTTCTCGTAGACGATGGCGTTCACGGGCGTATTATCTTTGATCCATTCGACTGCTCTAACATCCATCGGAGATGCGAGTGAATTTTTCGGGGCATACACATAGTAGCCTGCGACCATGAACGTGGAGGGTACCATTATGAGGATAATTGCTATGGCCCCTGCTTTTCTCAAGGCGCTCTCCGACGACAGCCACCCGTATAGTACACTTCCTGCGAAAAGCGCTACCGGGAGCGAGAGATACGTGAGGAAGCGGTAGGTATTGTTGGTCGCCGGCAGGATCAGGATGTTCAGGGCTATCGCGTTCACGGCAGCGAATATGGCCAGCAGCTTTGTGCCGTCGTCTTTCCAGCCCTTGTATATGGCGTAGGCCGCGAACAGTGCCAGCGGGCCCAGCGTCACGAGGAATGTTACCAGTATGTCCTTATGATGGCCTATCGATAGCTGGGAGCCTGCGTTCTCCGGGAATAGTGTGTATTCTATGAGCACGGCGATGCCGCTCAGTGCGATGGGAATCGATAGTCTCACCAGCGTTGAGGCGTTTTTCTCTTTTATGGCCAGGTACAGGCTCATCGCCAGTATCGTGAGCAGGACGGGAAAGGCCGTGATCAGGTGATAGAACACCAGGGAGGCCATCGTGATACCGGCGATCACGGAGGCCATTACTGACTTCTCTCTTATTGAGATTAAGAATAGGTACAGGCTGAATATGGCCACCAGAAGCCCGAACGTCTGGGGCTGTGGGAGGAAGAAGTACAGCGAAGTAGGGTCATATTTCAACAACGTGATGCCCGGCCACTGGTAGACCAGCGAGTTGAACGTCGTTACATCTATGGCAGCAGTCCCGGTAAATATGATATATGCCCAGGATAGCCCGGAGCTCAGGACGTACAGGAGAGAAGCCGTGATCGCCACCATTTCTTTGCTAAATATGGGCCGGGCCAGCAGATAGGCGCCCAAGAAGATGAGCGCCGAGGCCGAGGCGACGGCCACCTTGAAAACGTCGAACAGCGCCAGGCCCGTTATCCTGCACGTCTCGCCCAGCATTACGTGCATGGACCAGTCGTACGGGACGCCCGCGCCCAAAAAGTACGGGTCCTGCGGCGGAATGGCCGGCATGGCGATATATCGCTGTGCTATGGACAGGTGGAACGTCTGGTCGAGCCCTTGCGTGAAGGTATAGAACAGCTCACCGTCCTCGATGTGAAACGTCTTCAGCGATACCAGCAGGACGATAAGGAATATCACCACTGCTATACCCATGGGCTTCGTATCGCTGACCTGGACCGTCAGGGGCCGGTTCTTCCAGTAATTATAAAACCCGATAATGACCGTCAGGAGGCACAATGCAAGAGGCGCCAGGTGGTACGGCAGCGGCGAAGTTACCACCGCAGATACCGGTATCAACACGATCGAAAGCGCCAGCGGGATCGCCACGATCTCAGCGAGGGTAAATTTCTCTTTGAAGAGCGAGGCTACCGAAAAGCCCGGGATAAACAGTAACAGGACAAAGGACGCCCATCCAATAGGAAGTATGGATATGATCCCCGATAATGCTAAGATGAGCCAGGCTTCCCGCCTCAAGTTATTACCCTATTATTGGTAGCACGTTGGGCAAATATAACTATTGACAGGACAGCTCAAGAAGTGTCCGCCTGCTCCTTTACGCCTTTAACTTTCGTGTTCCTGTTGACAAGGAGGTTAAATGCGTCGTATTCCTTATTGTACCGCACCAGCACCCCATAAATTTCCACTATCTGCCCGTATTTTGCGGTCTTGAGCGCCTCGTTCTCAGGGCTTGTGTGATAGTCCGGAAGGATGGCATATACGGGCTTGGCCGCCGTGCCGTCGCAGAGCTTGTAGACGTGGTCCGCCTTATCGCCCAGGTCGCCGGACATGACCGCCGCCACGACGTTGATATGCTTCTTGACGTGGTCCTTCATCTTCGAGAGCCGGGCGAACTTCGCCTTTTCCGGAACGCGGTACTTCTCCCTGGACAGCTTATCGTGGCGCAGCACGGCGTAGGAGTACTTGATGTCCGTATTGATGAAGCGGAAGGGCTCCTCTTCGGCGACCTTCTGCATGAGCCTCGTGGGCTTGATGTCCTCCCTTTCCTGGAAGGTCCAGCAGGACTCGGGGTGGCATCGCACGCACCATATGAACGAGCACGGGCTGTAGACGCCCAGGCCCTTGTTCATCAGGGCTATTACGAGCTTTCGCATCTCCGTCGAGTTTACCTTGTCCGCGGGCTCCACAATGACGATGTTGCCGTCTATCGCCAGCCGTCCCGCCATAGCGCGCACGATCTCCGCCTTTCGCTCGATGTCACCGCCCAGCTCGTTCAGGACGTTGGAGAAGAACATCAGGTCGATATCATCCGGCAGATCGTCCGCCTTAAGGCTGAGCAAGTCTGCCCTGAGGGGCTTTTCAACTTTAACACCGGTGCCTTCGGCATAAGCCGGCACCAGGTAATTGAACGCCTCGACGTTCTCGTCGTATTTTTCCAGAGAATAAATGACGGCTTCCCCGCGGCCGATCCTGCGATAAAAGTCGATCAGGGCAAGAGGGACCGTTCCGGGGCCGGTACCGGCGTCCATGACCTTCATGCGGTCCTTCAGCAGGCCGTCGGAGGCCAGCCCATAAATGATGTGCTCCGACTGAGCGAAATAAACAGGGAACTGGTAAGCGAGATAGCCCAGGATGCTGTAGCCGGTCTCATAAGTGATACGGCGCTTACGGCCCTCCTTCCAGTAGTCGGCCTTCTGCTCCGCGATGGCCTTTCTAAGCTTCTCTACCACGGCAGGATCGTGCCACGCCTTGCCCGTCTTCTTCTCGACATATCGTTCCATGAGCTTTTCGAGCTTTTCCGGCACAATGGGCGATGCCAGGAACCCGTCCTGGGCACTGCGCTCTTTTTCATCGAGCGCCAGGGGCTTTGCGGGCGGCAGCCTCACGGCCCTATAATCGTTCCCTGCAGGCTCCAGCCTGATGCCCAGGTCGTAGGCCAGGGGCCGCAGCGCATCGTAGACGTCCGCGACGCTCACGTCGCCCTTTACGTAGCCGCAGATCTCGGAAAGCATGAACTCCGGCTTCATCCTGGAAACATACTTTACCGCCGATACGATCTCTTTACTGGACATCGAGTGCTAAAACACAGCGCATAGATAAAAGATTTTGGATATTACAGGCGGAGCAACTTCGCGATATCAGGATTACGCCTGGCCATCTCCTGCTGAAAGTCCTCTGCCTCCTCGTAGCGGCCCTCAAGGGCCTTTAGCTGCTCGATCTGGGCGAACGAGAACAGGGCGCCTTCAAAATAGCCTTCCGTCGAGGACACGTTGAGCGCCGATTTGAAATAAATGAGCGCCGTATCGTAGTCGCGCTTCGCCTTCAGCGCAAGGCCGATGTTCCCGAGCTGGTCGGCTATGCCTTTCTTATTATGCGCGTCCCGGCTGAGCCTCAGGGCCTCCTTAAAGTGCTCAACAGCGCGGTCGTGCTTCGCCATGCTCAGGTGGATCAGCCCCAGGTTGCCGCGGGCCACGGCCAAAAGAGCCCTGGCCGTATTACTGCTCATGTAGCGGCCGATATGCTCGACGTTCTCGAGCTCGGCGGCCGCGGCCTTATAGTCCCCGAGCAGCATGGCGCAGGTGCCGATGTCGTTGCAGGCGTTCATGATGTCCAGCTCGTCCTCCAGGCCGGCCCTGGCAAGCTGGAATGACTCGAGAGCATCGGGCACTTTTCCCATCTCGTAGTAGATGATGCCCATATAAAACAGGGCCGTGGACTTCATGCGCCTATCCTTGATCAACGCCGAACAGCGGTACAGGGCGTTCACGGCCTCCTCCGTTTCGCCCCGCTTGAGGCTGATACAGCAGTCCAGGATGTGCGTATAAGCCCTTTTTTCCTCGTCTCCCGCGTGCTCGAGGGCATTCTTATTGTATGCTGTAGCCTCGTCGAGCCTGCCGGCCAGCATGAAGTTCATGGCCAGGATCGAGTTGTAGTCGTACTGGAGGGCGTCGTTCCCCGGGCTTGGCTGCAGTCTGGCGATGAACTTCAGCAGCTTAGGGGTGGGAAACACATTGAATAACAATATGCCCAGCGACGACAGCAGGTCCGCCTTTCCCGGCTCGTTTTCAGGGTAACGCTGGAGGTCCGATATGGCTATGAGGATCGGCCTCGTCTCCACCAGCTTTTGCTCGGGGCCCATGGCCTTGAAGTACCCGGGATGGCTGGATACCTTATTCATGATCCCCATGATGCTCCGGCAATTATCTCCGGATATGGCCTTATCCTCGTACCGTCCAAGCAGGGCCTCGATGTACCTCGATATGGCGGCATATCCATGGATCCTGTACGAAAAATCGAGCTCTCCGAGACGACGGCATGGAAGCTCCTTTAGCTCTGAAACGTAGTCCTTTACGCCCGGCCTGTCGAGACATATGCCCTCCTTCCTGAGGCCGTGTACATAGTGGACGGCGTCTACGGCAGCCTTGAACCAGCGGATGAACCGCTTGAAGTCCAGGCAGAATTCTACATACGCCTCGCCTCCTCCGGCAGGATTAAGCCTGTTAAAAACCTCGCAGGCCAGCGTCTCTTCCGGCTCTCCCTCGCGGGGCAGCTTCGAGAGGTCAGCTTTAAATATCAGCCGGGCCAGGTGGGCGGATGTCTCTCGTGGATATTTTTTCTCAAAAGCCCCCAGTGACCGGCATATGATGTCCAGCGAGCCCGGACACTCCACGAGCGCATCGTTGATATCATGGCCCAGGTAAGCCCCGAGCCTCTTCACTCCGTCCCAGTCGCATCTCATTCGCCGCTCTCCTCATGCCATATTGAATTGATACTACTCGCATTACGCTCGCATTAACATCGCAGATATAGCCACCTGCAAGGATATTTTTCGCATTCGTGCGTTTATATATTAGTAAGGGAACGGATATGATTTATGATGGCCGGGCAAAATTTTTCCCGAATAAAAAAATCATGTCCCGCCGGCTCCCTGTGGAAAGCTGGCGGGCTTGTACGTCTCGAGGTCGCCCTTCCTCGCATATACGACCATGTCGCCCAGGTCCGTGGGCACTCTATCCAGCCGGTAATTGCCGTATACATCGGTCGTATTCGTGGCGCCCCTCGCGTTTATCGGGTTGTGGGTCCTGTTATACAGCACGCCGACCTGCGCGTTCATGACCGGGCCGCCGCTCCTGTCCTTTATCGTGCCGTTGAGCGAGATGTAGTGCGTGATGGGCATAGTGACCGTCGAGCTTTTGCCCCCGAACATTGCCGTTACCCCTAGAAGGAATGGCCTTTCGGTCATCTCCTGCCCTGAGTTATACGACCTCACTCTCGTCGACGCCATTCCCAGGTCGTCCGTGAACACCGTAGTTTCGTCCAGCTTTGCAAATCTCCCGTCGGTCAGGCTAAAGTTCACCGGTATGCCTGCCTGCCGGATGGGCCGGCCGTCCTTGAATAGCTGCGCCGTGACGAGGACGGAGTCCTCTGACGGGTTTTGTGGCTGGTACGCGAAAAGGAAATCCCTGGCCGATGAGAGCCGTATATCGTCCGCCGCGACCGCAGGGACTGCCTTCGCGAATGACACGGCAGCCAGGACCAATAAAACGATAAAGAAGAGCGAGCTCACGCTCCTTGATGACCTGCTCATTGTATCCCCTCATGTGAATACACGTAGAGCCGCATTTAAAAGATTATCCGCCGTTAAGTGTACACAGGCGTATGCTGAAAATTTGTGCCGTATTGCAACAAATATGAATAAATTATACCAAATTAACCATTTTAAGAAATAAATTCTACAATAAATAGTAAAATGTATATATGATAAGGTCGAATAAGTTCACATGCTCACGAGAGCCAGGCTTGACGCGATCGTATACCGGGTCGGCGGGTCAAACCCTTGCTACGTATCCGAGCACGATTGCTCCAGGGCAAAAGACAAAGACTTTTATCATTCTCTTACACTGTTGAAGTCGCAGGTCCGCAGCGACCTTTCCTCCGGTTTTTATTCGTTGAGCCGTTTCGACTATGTCCGCCCGTTCGTCACCTGTATCGATACCGTACTGCCATTGCGTGACGGCTCATTAAAGCAATCTTTTTTGGGCTGCGCCTACGAGGCGATGGACGACCATGGCCGCCGCCAGTTCGTTTCCATGTGCCCCACCAACTATCTTTCAAACGAGGCAGATACGCTGCTCGATTCCTTTAAGACGCTGGGCGAGATCATCGAGGCCCGATACCTGGACGAGCGCGTGAACGACCTTATACGTGAATTGCCCCGCGCCCCGCTGATCACGACGTTCGACCTCGGCGGTAAAAAACAGCGCACACCCGAACTCAGCGTCATCATCGAGCCCACTAACGGCTCATTCCGTGCCGTCTCTCAAGAGCTTTCTTTGAGCGCAACGGCCGGCAGCCCCTGCGAGGCGCTGAATAAGCTTGAAAAGGTGTTAGCCGACGATCCCTCTGTGGCTCGCGGCCATATATTGCGCTCGGAGCCCATTTTCGGCCCCGTCGACGTGCAATTAACCCTCAAGAACTCCTTTTCCCTCAAACGCTTTTTGATCTCGCTCTCCCCGTGCCAGAACGGTACCCGCTATTACCGCGCCCATGCGCCGCAGGCCGGCGTATACGCAAAATCGACCACCATCGAGGGTGCTCTGCAGAACATTAAGGATGCCATCTCGTTGAAGTTCCATGAGGCAACGCAGGCGGAAGTTGATCGTGCGCTTAAGGCCCGGCCTATTTTGACTACGGCACGCGTATCCCCTTCGAATAATAATTAACCACACGGTCGGCCTTCGTATTAAGCCCCCAAAGAGGCGTAAGTCCGCGAAGACTGTTTCGAGCCCTAAGACCGCGAAGCTTACGCGAAGACCGCAAAGATACATTAAAAGATAATTTTATGTTAAAATGATTTAATTTGAATAGTAATAATTTATTTCTTTATAAAAGTCTTCGCGGTCTTAGAGTATGCTTTGCGGTCTTCGCGTTAAAAACGTCTTCGCGGACTTGTATCTCTTCGCGGGCTTTGACGGCATGAGCGAGAGGATAGTATTATTTAATATAGCATTAATGAGCCCCGAAATTCACTTACCACGCACGACGAGCACGGGGCACGGCGCATGCCTTACGATGGCCTCGGACACGCTGCCCATGAGCACCCGCTCGATACCGGACTTGCCCAGGTTACCGACGACAATAAGGTCAAACTTATCATCCCTGGCGATCTTCATGATCTCATCGGCAGGGTATCCGCGAACAATGCGTGTTGACAGACGAACGCCCTTCTCCTTAGCCATCCGGGCCACATAGCCGACAGCATCCTCCGCATCCTTCGAAAGCCGGACGTTCTCGTCCTCGTAGCCGGTGATATCATCGTGATGCTCCAGCGCGTAGATCTCAAAATGCTTAAGGTTCATGACATAGACCGCTAGCACCTCGGCGTCAAGCTTTTTCGCCATGTCGATACAATAATCGGCCGCCTTATTGCTGAACTGCGAGCCGTCCGTCGCCAGAAGGATCTTGAATGCCATCGATATCAACCAGTGTTTGTGGCTGAAACCATAAAAGAATATCCGTCCGGGGCAGAGAAACCCTAAAATAGGCAAAGGGCGATGTATTGCCTGTATGCCAGGCGAGCTTATGATCGATGAGATGAGGCCGGAAGACTGGGAAAGCGTGGCCCGCATATACGGGGAAGGCATTGACACGGGCAACTCGACGTTCGAGCAGAGCGTCCCGACATATGAGCGCTGGATATCTGCGCATCTCGAGGGGTTTTCCATCGTCGCCCGGGAAAACGGCGAGGTACTCGGGTGGGCGGCATTAAGCCCGGTATCGGCCCGGCAGGTGTACAGGGGCGTCGCCGAATTAAGCCTTTATGTCGGCGAAAAGCATCGCGGCAAGGGCGTAGGCAGCGCTCTCATGGGGGCGATGATCGAGCTTTCGGAGAAAAAGGGTATCTGGACGCTGCAGGGGGGCACGTTCCCGGAGAACACGGCCAGCCTGGCGCTACAGAAAAAATTCGGGTTCAGGGAAGTAGGCACCAGGGAAAGGCTGGGCAGGATGAGCGGCCGCTGGCGGGACGTAGTCCTCACGGAAAGGAGAAGCTCCATATCCGGCAGCGATTGATCACTTTTTCTGGCCGGTACGGAAAGCGATGATGGCGACGCCGGCGACGAGCTGAAGGCCCACGAGGGCCATTAACGCCAGGCTGGCCAATTCACCTATTGTCGCCCCGAAGTCAGACATGGGCACGCTGACGGTTGGTATCACGTTCGTATAAGTCGGGCTCGGCTTGGGCGCAACCGTGGGGCTTGAGGAATAATTCTTGTCGATGTAGCCCGGGATGGTAATGTCGGCCGTTGCCGTACCCTCCCTTAAGAGGACGGTTTCAGAATAAGCGATGCCATCCTTTTCCGCCGTAACGATATAGACATCGGACGACAGGCCCGTAAATACATAGAGCCCGGTGAGCGATGTGCCGCCGTTACTCGTATACTGGGGGTTATCAGCGCTCTTCACCGGATCGGCCGGCAAATAGGCGTTGATCTTGAAATTCGTGTAATACAGGGTCACTTTGGCGCCCGGGATCGCGTTGTGGTTCGCGTCGTACACCCTTCCGGATATGGAGTTATGGCCTGCAAGCGTCTGCCCCTGTGCAGACGGGATCTGCAGCGTGAGAGCACATACAAAGGCGACTATGAGCAGCACGGCCATACAGGCCATATGAGCCTTCACTTAATCACCCCGGTGGGCGCTATTCGTCGTATTACTAAATGCCTCATAAAAGGAGAAGATCCAGACCAGCAAAGCAAGAAAGCCGATGGGCAGGCTCAGGGTGAAGGCCAGCGCCCAGAAGATGAAGTACGTGCCGAAGATCATGTAGCCGAGCTTCTTCTCGCCGGCCAGGATATGGTAATATCCGGGGACGATGAGCGATAGAATTAGTAACTGCCCGCGTTCGATGTTCGGGATCGGGCGCCGCGGGGTGCGCCTTACTTCCATGGCGGGCGCGCTGCTGCCCGCAGTGGCGGCCGTGCCGCCGTTCGTATATGCCTCGCCATGTTCCTCTCCCAGCTCTAATTTTCGGTAGAGGTCGTACTCCCTTCTCTTAGCATCGTCAGACAGGACTTCGTAGGCCTCCGATATGAGCTTGAAGAGCTCTTCCGATGTCGATGACCGGTTTATGTCGGGGTGGTACTTTTTCGCAAGCTCCCTGTACGCTTTTTTGATATCGTCAGAGGTGGCTTTGCTTTCCAGCCCCAGTATTTCATAGTAGTCTCTGCCGAAGTCCACAGTTTTATAAGCATAAGTATAGGATATATGCCTTTTCCTCAGCGTTTTTAGGGCCCTGATATAATAGGATTTCTATAAATAATCGTTTTTTTGGTTTTTTCAGATGCCGGATATTATTCCATATCTTATCCACCTGATGAGGCTTCGATGCGCTTCGCCAGGCAGTCGCCCAGATCGGCAAAAGAGGGCATGATATCGTCGGCGTCCTTGAAATACTGTTCCGGGAGCGTCGTGGTCACGGCGATAACGTAGTCGACGCCCGCCGCCTTTGCTGCCTTGATGCCCATGGGGGCGTTCTCCACGACCACGCTATAAGCCTTATCGGCGCCCAGCTTATCCATCCCCTTCAAGTACGGGTCAGGGAACGGCTTGCCCCTCTCCGTGTCCTCGCCCGTCACGATGGCGTCGAACATGCCCGTCAGGCCTGCCTCTTCCACGACCTTGGTTACGGATCTACGGTTACTGCCTGTCACGAGGGCCAGCTTAACGCCGTTCTCGCGGAGCATGGCCAGGGTCTCGGGGACCCCGGGATAAGCCCTGATATTCCCCTCAGCCATCTGCCGGTAAAGCTCCCGCTTCTCATCTACCGTCTTTTTTAGCTCTTCGTCGCTCACGCTGGCGCCGTACTCCTCCACCAGCGCCCTCCCCAGCTTCATGGAAGGCATGCCTTCATGGGTGTAGATATCCAGCGATTTTACGTCCAGGCCAAGGCGCTCGAATGCCTTATGAAACGCCTCATAGTGGAACCGCATGGTATCGGTGATGACGCCGTCCAAATCAAAAAGAACGGCCCGATATCGCCGGGCATCGATGGTACAGTGAGGCTGCATCGAACAGGATATTTCTATTAAAAATAGTTATAGGTATTGTATCATAGGACTATTATTTCACATTATTTTTCTTAAATTTGAGAAAGTTGCCACTCTAAGTCGAATTGTGACAGGTTAATTTATAAATTTTAAACTTAATTATTTAAGTGGCAACTATCCATGACTAATCAGGATTACTGTTAGCTGTCAAGGGCTATCTCATGACCGCATATTATGCGACCAGTTGGGAATGAGATGGTTTACATTACTTGCGTCTTGAGTTCAGGAATAACCCCGCAGCCCCGACGATGGTCCCCGCAGCGAACGCGATAATTGGAAACCCGAACATCTCGGCACCCTGGGGTGTGGGCGTGGGCGTGGGCGTGGGCGTGGGCGTGGGCGTAGGTGTCGGCATCGCAGTCACGGCCGCCATCAGCGTAAACACGCCGGCCTCACCGTCTGGGTTGAACTGCAGGGACACCTGGCCATCCTCGATATTGAGGAGGCTGACCGTCTGGACCTGGTAATTGGGGCCGTCGCTCCTCACCATATAGTAAACGCCGTTCGGGTCGATGGTCTGGTTTAGGCCCTCGATCTTCAGGGTATACGTGGGGTTCGACTTGTAACCCCAACCATTCGGGTTCTCGATGACATTCACCACGGCGAGCACCATCCCGTTCGCCATGCCCAAGGGCAACTGGGCCGTGTCAGGTGCCTGGAAGTTGATATCCAGCCAACAACCGTCCGGGGGATCTGAGCTTAACTCGCCCCGTACAACGAGGTCATAACTAGTGTTCCCGACTGTGCCGTTCTTCTCAGCAGAAACCATCACGCTGAAGAAATCCTTCCAGACCAACTGGCCTATCACTATGCCGTCACTAGTTTTTATGGGCTTAGTGTACGACTGGAACTTTGGGGGTGTGTAACTACCACCACCTCCTCCGCTGCTCCCACTGCTGCTACTGCCGCCCCCGCCGCTGGCGGCTTTGGTCGGAACCGCGGGAGGCGTGCCCGACAAGGCCACCGTCGTCATTACTGGCAAGAGCAATGCCAAAATCAAAACTGCCATCAGCGCTTTCGATAGATTCTTCACGAGTATATCTCCTTTAATTGTTAGCTTGGCAACTCAACCCAGTACCCGTGCCCTGTATTGATCGAATTGAACGCCGGAAAGTTCGAGGCGAACCACGGGTCGGGATTGGGCGAATAGTACATCCAGCTCTGCGTTGACTCATTCCACGCCCACACGTCCACAACATTACTCGGGTAAAGCGCCTCGGGCGTCGAGGACGACAAACCCGTCGTACCCACGAAGTTCCACGAGGGGGCCAGCGATACGGGACTGGCGGGAGCAGTCGATGGTACAGTGCCGGTGATGGCAAACGAAGCAGATTTATTCATTTCCACCCAGTATGCCCGCCCCGCCTCTACCTGCTTTAAAGCAGGGAAGTTCGAGGCGAACCACGGGTCGGGATTGGGCGAATAGTACATCCAGCTCTGCGTTGACTCATTCCACCCCCACACGTCCACGATACCACTAAGCATATCAGAAGGGAAGAGCCGCTGAACACTACTATCGGTTACATTCAAAGGCACAGATATTAAGTTCCAACCAGGCACCAATGAAATATTTACTGAAAGCCCGGAGTTAGGAGACGGCGAAGGGGACGGTGATGGGGTTACAGACCCTTGTAGTTTACCATAAATTAATGAGTCCCCGTAGTCTAAATAAATTACATCATTTTTTTGTGCCCTGACATTTGCGTAAACCTGCCCGTACGTGAATATGGCGTTGTCAGATACGGTATATTTTCCTGGTGCTGGTGGTATTACTGGATTATTTGATTTTGGGATCAGCTCCAGGCCATAGACGGTATTTTCTAGATATTGGACCACGTTTTTAACGCCCACATAATAAACGCCGTTACTATCCGGGCCACGTATCGTGTTAAATCCTCCAGTGGCGGATACTTGTACGTTAATGGGCCAGGTTACCTCAGTTTTCCATGTTTTGCCTCCGTCTATGCTCGTTAAAATGTAGGCGTTGTTATCCTGGTTGCCCGCCTCGACATAATTAATCGCGATAAGCGTTCCGGATGGAGAGCCTGCTATACCCCACATGGCATGCGGGGACGTATATACCATGGTATATTTGGACATATCCGATAATGAGGCATAATATACGCCTGCAGTTGGCGGGTTGCTATCGCTGCCCCACCATACATGTCCATCAGGGGTGAATATGAGATTAAGGCAACGATAAACCTGGCTTCCACTGGCATTAAGCATCTTGGCCCAGGTGGCACCGTTATCGCTGCTTGTCCACCACTGTACTTGAGAGTTTTCATCCCCGCTCGTGGCATACCATTTACTATTATATGGATCGTATTGCACGCAATGCCAATGCCGAATATCACCAGGGTTGTTTAACGTTAATACCACATTCCACGTGGCCCCGCCATCCGTGCTTCTTATTAACCTGCATATCCCGGTATTTAGAATGTACTCGCCAAAAATAATGGTATTACCATTGCTACCGACTCCCCCATATATGGGCGCGTGAATCTTGCCAAGATTAGACGTGTTGCTCAGGGTGAAATTTATTCCATTGCTACTGTAGAAGATCCTTCCGTCATCGCTAAATACGATTACTGCACCGGTATTAGTGACCACGCCGCTATCGATATAACTGGGCCTAACGCTAAATAAGGTTTGATAAACATATGAATTGTCCTGCATATAAGTTACGGCATATGCATTATGGATAGATAACATCAATAAACATGACCAAACCAGGATAAGTACCATTAACGATTTTTTAAAGCGATTTATCGAATACCTTAAAATAACATTTAGAGCTAACATATCATACCCCAGGTCGTTCCCTTTATTTGTCGTAGAACACCGGCTGAGAATTTGTTCTTATATTGTGCTATTTTATTCCACCTTTATTCTGTAAGTTAATACTATGCAACCTATTACATTTATATTTTAATTAAATTAATATATACTATATCATAATATGTCGTAATATTTTAATTGATTTTAGACCAAACGATTGTAAAAAAATTAAATAAGGGGTAATAAATTGCAGTTAATAATGTTGCCCGTGCCTTGTCGAGCATTAATAAAATAGGATTAGTTGACGTTGATACAATGATTTGGATGTTATTGAACTGTCTCAGCCCAAGCCCTGTATTTGGATAGAATTATAGTTATTCGCCATCAGCCTTAATGACGACCACGTCGCACACGAAACGGCTCCACTCGGCGAGGAGCGCCTTTTCCTCTTTGCTGAGCAGCGCCGCCTCCTTTTTCATGGCGCTATAGTGCTGCCATGCTTCGCTTGACGCATCCTTAAGCTGGGCCATATATTCTCCGCTATACGTGCAAGCAGGGTCCACCCCCAGGGTGCCGTCCCGGAGAACGAGCATCGGGTACAGGCGGCACTGGAACGGCTTGATATCGCCGAGCGTGCACCCGGAATCGTTTAAGTAAGGGCACGAGGCGGCGTAGGGGACCAGGATCTCCTTCGTATCCCTGCCCTGAGATGCCAGCAGCCCTATCAGCCTCTTTTCGTGGCCGCAGACGTAGATGTGCACGAACCGGTCCGACGTGCGGCAGCACGCCTTACACATCCTGCACCGCTCGAAAAAATTTCCCGCCATCATACTGCACTTAGAAACATCGGAATGTGGAATATATTTTTTGGCCCTACTGCTCTAACTCGCGCATGTTATAGGCGAGCATGCCAACCCAGGCCAGGGCACCGAAGACGGAAAGCCACTCCCATATCGGAGCGTGTTCATACACGACAAACGTGAGCGCCAGGATCACATCGATCAAGACAGCAATGATGGCATAATAGCCGATCCATCGCTTATACGCTGGATGTTTCCACAGCGAAATATTCGTGAATACCAGAAAGAGCCCCAGGAGCAGGAAAAATGCGATCGACAGCATCGTATGGTATGCAGTATTCTCGTCGAAGGCCCCGATGAGCATAAGCGTAAAGGCCGACAGCGCCCCCAGCGCCCGGCCTGCCTCGAACAGGAGCTTCCTTTCCTGTACGCGCCATGCGCCCATGCCCGAAACAAGGAACAACGTACAGGCGCCAGCGAGGATACAGCCCACGTTAAAATAAATATAGCCGGCCGGGTTCTTCTTCATCGTGCCCAGGTCGCTCAGCCAGTTGTCCATGGGCGAGAACGCCCCGGGGTACCTGACGGCGGACGCCAGCGTGAAGATACAGAATAGCAGTATGACAAGTAAGCCGCCTATTGTCGCAAGGGGCATGTTCTTTGTTCCAGTAGCCATACGATAGCGCTCATCATATGATTAGTCGCGGGCGCATCATAAGCGTTTGCCATTACCGCCCGGCTTTTAAAAGGCCTACTAATTTAACCCTGCTTGCGAAGGTTTTACTATATGGCAGGCTTCGAGAGGATCAAAAAAATACTGGCCCTCGGAAGGCTCCGGTTTCTTTCCATCGGCATGGCCCTGTACGCGGCAGGGTCTCTGCTTGCCCTCCTATCGGGCGCACGCTTCGACGCCGCCCGTATCGCTTTCGGCTACATCATATTATTCCTCGGGCACCTGTCAGTCCATTACAGCAATGACTATTTTGACTTTCACGCGGACCGCCTGAACCAGAGCAGCGCGACGTCGGGCGGCAGCGGCGTGCTGGCGAACGACCCGGGCCTGCTGCGATTTGCGGGGCAGTTCGGCCTGGTGCTGGCCATACTATCGATCGTGGGGGCGGCCTGTTTTACGGCCGCCTACGCGCTGCCCCTTTCCTATTTCGGCTTCGCTTTACTGGGGAATATGATAAGCTGGTACTACACGGCCCCGCCGCTCCGTATGGCATACAGGCCATGGGGCGCGCTGGCCTCGGCCTTCTCCGTAGGCTTCCTGATGCCGGCCATCGGCGACTTTTCTACTCTCGGCCATTTTTCGCCACTTTTCGTCATTTTCATCATACCTTTGTTCTTGCAGGCCGTGGCGTTCATCATCAGTGTCCAGATACCCGACATGGAAGCCGACCGCCTTGCTGTCAAGCGGACCTTTGTGGCACTCTACGGGCGGAAGGCAGGATTTTTAGCGATGTCGATATCGTTCGCTGCCGCGGCCGCATACTATGCGGCCGCATCGCTGGCCACAAATGCTATCGTCCTGAAGATGGCTACCATAATATCGCTGCTGCCTCTGGCCCTGGCACTCTACAGCTACTTCAGGAACGACGGAAAAAAAGAACGCTCTATTGCGCTCGTGAAGTATAACGTGATCTGCTACGTGGCATCGGCCCTGCTGCTGGACGTCGCCCTGGCGCTACTTTATGCCTATATGTTATAGTCTTCCCAGCCGGGGAAATACCCCTTCTCTTGTGGACCTTTTTTAAGGGTCGAAACAATTTGGGCCACGCCCAGCTGAATGGACATGCCCAGCGAGTCGTACTGCTCCCATCCTTCGACGATCTTGCCCTCCCTTACTGCCATTATCGTGATCACATCGACTTTAACCTCCTGTCCCTTGGCCGGAATGCCGGGCAGGTCGCCCTCCATTATGCCATACATGGTAAGCCGCGTCACGACCCTGTCCTTTTCCGCGATCTGGTCCTCAATGGCGACCCTCATGTGGGGGAAAGCCCGGGATAGCGTCAGAATGTGTTCCCTGTACTCCTCATAGCTCATTTTCCCTTCCGACACTTCGGGCGTGTAGTGCACGTATGACGGGTCGAACATGTCATCGATCGCGTCCAGCCTTGAGTTGTTATAATAATCCTCGTAGAAGCGCCGCACAAGCGCTTTATTCTCGCTTTCTACGCTCATCTTCTCCTGATACATGGTCGTCACACTATACCGAATTCATGCCATTTGAAATAGGTTTATGGCGTCACTGCGCGGAATGGCGTACGCCGGGGCGTGCTTATTTACGGTTAAACGTCGGGGCACCGATTTTTTAACGCTGAATGGTTTTTATTAACAGCATTTTATAAATATATGCCCGCCGGATAATGCATCGTGGGAGTTAGTATGGACCGTAAAGCCCTTGCCGTTGTCATTATTTTTCTTTCGTCGCTCGTCGTGCTTTTGCTCTTGAATTTTAATTCGCCCTCTTCGGCCCCTGACATATCGTCATCGCATCCTGCCCGAGGCGCAACAATTCGACCAACGCAGGTCGCAACCCTCTCTGCGAAGATCAATACCAGTGACGTAAGCATACCGGTAAATGCTACGGCGTCTCCTACCACGGAGCCCGTTGCAGAAGTGGCATATCCTCCAGCGCAAGAACAGGCTCCTGAGCCATCTCCAGAGCCAACGGAGAGCGTAGCGATGCAGCCATGGCAGGCGATGCCCGCCTGGTCGCCGATGCCGAAGGCTTCGCCTCTGGGGTGGTCCGATACGCTCATGAAAACGGGATAGATACCAGAATTAAAAATAGGTTAAATGAAGCACCTGGTCGTCAGGATCGCCGCAACGTCACCGGCATTCTTAAGCGGGAAGTCGGAGTCGTTGAGGCGCGATATCAGGTCGAACATGGTCATGGTCTTACCCTTATAGCTGCAGCCCATGGGGGTCGGCTTCGGGAATACCTTGAGCAGCTCGGCCTTGTTTTTTATGGGGAACTTGATACCCGCGCCCTCCATCTGCGAAACGATGGTGACCTTCATCATTTCCAGTTCCTTGATCCCGGAGCCGCCGGGAGCCTGCGCGAACTCGCTGTAGTTGGGCTTCTCAATGGTCATAATATCACTATTTTAAACATAAGCGGTCGGGTTTAAAGCCTTTCCGGGAAGCAAATACGATAAATTGATATATGTTAGCATATATCAAAGTGCTCATAGAGTGGATACGATGAACGCCGAAGACCTGAAACGTTTCTTTGACAGGGATAAGTTCGCTGAATACAACGGCATCAAGCTGCTGGAGGCGGCGGACGGCCATGCCCGGTCGTCCATGCCCGTGACCCCGCAGCACCTCAACGGCCTTGGCATCGTCCACGGCGGAGCACTATTTGCGCTCGCCGACTTCACGTTCGCCGCGGCCTCCAACTCACGGGGCAACGTGGCCGTCGCCATCAATGCCAACATATCCTACATGAAAGCCGTGTCCTCGGGCCTGCTGTTCGCCGATGCGCGCGAGATATCCGTCAACCCGAAGATCGGCACCTACACCATTGACGTTACGAACGAGGCCGGAGACCTGCTCGCCGTTTTCCAGGGAATGGTATACCGGAAGAAAGAAAAAGTGGAAGACCTTTAGCCGGAGAAGGCGCCTTTTTTCCGAAGACGGCTCATAAAGAATATATGCAGGCAGCGGGCCATAGCGTACATGATGAAAAAGATGACCGTGAAGCTCACCGGCGAGGAGCTGAACGAGCGCCTTGACCGGCAGATGCTGCTCATCGAGCGCATAGCCATCATGCTGGATGATGCCAGGCTGGACGTGAACGACGAGATGGCCCTCGACGGGGAAAGCATGCACAAGCTGGTCGAGATGCTGTCCGCCTACGACGCCTTCCTTGAGCATTTCCGGAACACTACCGAGGACACAGTCGCCGCAATTAAGCAGATAACGACCGTCCCTGGCCACAAGGACTGTACCTGCGAGGAAGAGCGGGATATGGACCTCGACGTGGACGAAGAGAACGGCGAATAAAATATTAAAAAAGCTAACTACTTCTGTTCCTTATTATCGATGATCTTCACCCTTGACTCCAGGGCTCCCGCTGAGCCCGAGCAGATAGAGGCGAACACCTTCGACAGGGGTATAGCACAGGACTTGCAGACCGCCTTACCGTCGAAATCGAGCCGGCAATCCTTGCAGATCATCTCTCCGCAAATGCTGCACTTACCGACCGCATCGGAATCCGTGTGGACATGGCACTTCATGGACATACCTCATATTTGTTTTATGATTTACGAACAATCTTTAATTATCATTAACCTTCATTAGCTTAAATACATTCCGCCATGGGCCTATAACTAATTAAAATTAAAAGTGCAGGGGGCGTATCCCCGCATTATCTAGTGCTTCATCTGGCCGACCGCATGCCAGACGCCGGCCATGCTGTCGTATTCCTCGTCCGGGATATGCTTCAGCGTGTCGAGGACATCATCGGGAGCGCTGTTCTTTTTCGCGTACTCGACACATTTTCCCTTGTCCGCGGGGAAATGGATGCCCTTCAATGATTTTGAGACCTTCGCGATGATAGATGCCATATGTACCTCCGGGGCTATCGCCCTTTTTCTTCTTCCTTGCCTTCTGCCTTCTCGATCAGTTCCTTTACTTTCTGTCCGCCCTTGTGGCCTATCTGCTGATAAAATTCCTTACCGTGCGTCTCGGAAGTCTTTTCGCCGCCCTTGTGCCCGATCTCCTCGTAGAACTCCCGGCCGTGGGTCTCGGCGGTCCTCTCGCCGCCCTTGTGCCCCGCCTCCTCGACCGTCATCTTCCCTTTCTCCTGTTCCCTTCGCTCAGCCATGCTTAACACCCGGATGAAAAATCATGCTGTATTTTGATTAATATATCTGTGGAAATCGGGGATAAACGTGTACAATTTTTTCATTTTTACCATGAGCGGGCCTACCTTGCGCCGGCATTACTCAGGGGTGATGTAGGCTGATTTTTAGGGGGCTATCCGAAGGGCATCTTGCCCCTGGATCATATCCGTATGGCCTTGTAGAGGCACCACAGCACCGCCAGTAGTCCGAATCCCATTATGAGGAACAGTATCGTCGGGTCGGCAGCGGCTTGCATCAGGTGCTCCACCGGGATGGGCGTAAGGCTGCAGGAAAATAGGGCATATCATCGTGGGCCTTACGCTCATTCCAGAATATTTATCGAATGGTCAATAAGAAATTATTGTTCTATCTATTAATAAATTTTGTACAAAAATCAAGTCAAATGAATTAAAATTATATGATAAATGCCTTTTTTAGAACAATATTATTTGTTGATCGGGGGCAGCATTGTTATCGGCTTCCCCCGAGCTTTAGCCCTCTATTTCTTTTCCTCAGATTCTTCTCCCTTTTTTATAAGCTCCTTGACCTTCTGGCCTCCCTTGTGCCCGATCTCCTCATAAAATTCCTTGCCATGGGTCCTGGCCGTCTCTTCTCCTCCTTTCTGTCCCCCTTTCTCGCCGATCTCCTTGTAGAACTCGTGCCCGTGTGTCTTTGCCGTCTCTTCTCCGCCCTTGTGCCCTATTTCCTCGTAAAATTCCTTGCCGTGTGTCTCTGCGGTCTTCTCGCCGCCCTTATGTCCGGCCTCTTTGACGGACATTTTTCCCTTCTCTTCTTTCTCTGCCATTTTCCATCACCATTTTAACGCTGCTCACGCGTCCTCATAAGTTTGGGGATTATATTTAGCAATGTATTTAATGAAAGGTATTTTTTACAGTTCCGTTACTTGCCCGGCAGCATTAGCATTTGGCGATTAGAAGATTTAAGGTTGAAAATATCAACGAACTTATTACAACGTCAGTCCGCGGTCGTCGAGGCGTTCCGGGCATCAGTCGGCCATCAGGCCGATGCTTCGCCGCGCGGAGCGCTCGTGCATAATGGCGGGGTAATGAGCGTTTTTTCCGAAGGATAAAACGCTGCTTTTGGCTGATGCCAATTCGAGCAGGGCTTGCGAGCGAAGCATGCCCGAAGGGCCATGCGAAGCGGGGTGCAAGCCCGGCCCCGACATCGGAGCATCCGGAACGCCGAGTAGCCCCGCAACAGCGGGGCGTCGACCCGCGAAGAGAAAGATTACTACACGAAAGACCATCAGTTAAACATTAAAAGAAAAAGCGCTCGGATCGGGATTTGAACCCGAGTCGGAGCCTCGACAGGGCCCCATGATAGGCCTCTACACTATCCGAGCTTTTTACAAAACGGGGTTTACACATATCCTCGATTGAATTTATAGTTTTCCGTTTGCCATGCTCAAGGCAAAGGGGAAATGTCCCGCCTCCCGAATTCGAATCGGGGACCTGTCGGTTTCCGCAGTCGTAAGGTCTACAGCCGACCGCTCTAACCAGGCTGAGCTAAGGCGGGTTTTTGCGTATCAACCGAGGATACGAGACATCACATGGACTTCCACGTACTTAAAAGTTTCGGGCTTCGCTAAGCCGGCATCGGTTCAGCGCGTGACCGCCCCCATAAACCGCTCCTTGATCTCTACCGGTGTCAAAGGAATATTCGGCACGTCGGCGTTCTTCGCCTCGATGATCGCGTGGATGAACCGGGGCCCTTTCCCCCTTTTCTCCAGCGCCTCAAGCAGCTCTCCGGGTGTAGATGCCTTCGCCGTGTTCTCGATGCCGAACGCCTTCGCCAGAAGCTCGAGGTCCATGCTCTCCGAATAGGTCTTCTGGTTGCCAGTGGAGCCGTGGGCGCTGTTATCGAAGCAAATGATGGTGAGGTTCTCGGGCTTTTCCTGGGCGACGCTCGCCAGCACGTTCGGGTTCATTAAAATACTGCCGTCGCCGTCCAGCGTGATGACCTCCCGGCTCAGGCCCATGGCCAGGCCCTGGCCGATAGCGGAAACAAGGCCCAGGCTGCCCGTCATGTAGAAGTTCGTGTCCTGGTCGTGGGCGGCATAGAGCTCCTTGCTCGGGATGCCGATGTTGGAGACCACGACTTTGCCGCTAAGGTATGAAGTGATGCCCTTGATCATGTCGTAGCGGGTATGCGTGGCCTTCGGGACAACGGTGTGGCACTCCATATCAAAACGCCTTTCCCGGGGCGTGAAGTCCGGGTTCCAGTGCCTCTCCGTCGAGATCTCCCACAGCCTGGGCGATAAGAGTATCACGGTCGGCAAGTTCGACTTGAACGAGGCGATGATGGCCTTCTTGATCAGGTCGAGCTCGCCCATGGCGCCGATCTCGATGTGCTGTATGTCAGAGGCTTCAAGTATGGCGGGCAGGCACTTGCCGAAGGCCGTCTGGGCATAGATGGCTTCCTTATAGTAGCCCCTCCAGCTGGCCAGGATGGGCAGGGGTATCTCATAAGTCCTGTTCAGCGATGAGAGCACGTTCAGCGAGTTGCCTATTCCCGTGCTCTGGATAATGAGGGCCGGCCTTTTGCCGGCCATGGAAAGCCCGGCCGCGATACCGATGCCGTTCTCCTCCCTGGTCAGGGGGATCTCCTTAAAGTTCGAGGGGACCATCGCCAGTAAATTCTTTATTTTATCGCACGGCAGCGTCAGCACTGTGTCGATGCCGGAGGACTTCATGATGTCTATGACTTCTTGCTCAACGTTTGCCATTGTATCGCCTTCGTGATGTTCTCGAGAGGCACTTCGGGCCCCTCTACATTGAGGCAGGGCTTCACCATGCTCATGCTCACTTCTTTTCGGAGCCTCTCCAGCCCGCCTCCGGTTATATTCAAAAGCACCGTGCGCTTTTTTTCCAGCCCCCTGTCGCACGCCTGCAGCAGGGCAGCGACGGCAACGGCCGCAGGCGGAAGGATATCGATGCCCTCTGCTTTTTCGAATATGCGCTTAGCGCGTATCGCCTCGTCGTTCGTTACGGCGTACATGTCGCCCTGCGTGTCGATGAGCGCGTCGTAGACGCCACCAGTGACCCCGTAAGGCGGGTTGCGGTTCGACAGGATGTCGGTGTACATCGCCTCTATCTGCTTTTTGGCTTCGGGCATGTCCAGTTCAGGTATGATGTCCCTGCGCCCTGCTTTCCACGCGTAATACATCGGGGCGAACGGCAGGTTCTGCGCTAAATGCAGTTTGGGCAGGCGGTCCCCGAAGCGGCCGTCATCCCTCAGGCGTAGTGCCGCCTCCCACGCGGCGATGCCGCCCGTGCCGCTCCCGATAGCCTGGAAATAGTCGTCGGGCATCCTTTTCATGGTAACTGCCGCGTCCAGCATGGTCACGCCCATGCCGTCCCGGCGGGCCACGTTTCGGGCCCCGCCCTCGGGCATGACCCCCTCGATACCGGCGATGCGCTCCGACAGGCGGATGGCGTCCGAGTAATCGTTGCCCTCTTCCATGGTGATGAGCTTGATCGAGTCGCCCGGCTCCCGCCCGGGTATCCATAGATTGTGGGCGCTCTTCCGGGGCACGACGATGACCACGGGAAAGCCGGTCAGCGTCGAGAGGTAGGCGAACGCCCTGGCCGTGTTGCCGACCGAGGCAAGGACCATCGCCCGGCCCCCGTGCTCCCTTGCCCTCACGATGGTAGGCGGCGCCTCGAGCTCCTTAAAGCTGCACGTATCCATCCGGGCCCCCATTTCGGGCCAGTAACCGTTAAAAGAAATATACAGTTCCTTCAGGCCGAGCTCCTTCGAGAGGCCCTGGCTTTTGAAAGTTACGGGCGCTCCGGGCGTATCCAGGTGGCCCCTGGTCGGCAGCCAGTCATAATATCGCCACATCCCTGGCAGATCGCGCGGCGAGATCTGTCTTGCCGTATATCGAGCGCGTATAAGGCCTGCCCCGCATTCGCAACGTAGCGTATAATTATCAGGTATCGTGTGCCTGCAGCCGGCGCATTCCAGCGTATAAGTTCCCATGGGTACCCCTTTGTATAACTGTAGATTTCGCCTTTAACATATTATAAATTTTCGTATTTTTTAACTTTTCAGTTTACAAGTAGGCATTTTAATTTATTAATTATCCTAATGAGGAAACAATTATATCCTTTAAGGAAAAGATAATAAAGGGCGAGTCTATAATATTGAATTAGGAGGGGCCCGGGCAATATGAGGATCACATTAAAAGAACCTCGACAGGCAATAAAGGATGTAAGGCTCGACAGCACTAGCGGCTATGAGAAATGCATGCAGTGCGGCCGCTGCACGGCAAGCTGCCCCGCCGCCTTCACGTATGACGATTATCGTCCCCGCGATATCATGCGGGACCTGCAGTTAGGGAACCGTGACTCTTTAACAAGTATTTTATGGCGATGCGGCCAGTGCTATTCCTGCGCCGCCCGCTGCCCTCGTAATAACAGCGTCGGCGCCGGGATACTGGCGCTCCGGGAGGCGGCCCTTGCATCGGGCAAGGCCCCCGCATCTGTTAAGAACATGGCCGCAGTCATCCGGAAAAACCTCTATGATCGAGGCGAGACTTTCCTGCCCAAAGATCTTACGTTCCTTGGCGAGTTCGGCCCTCGTACAGTAAGCCGCTGTAAGGACAATCCGGATAAGCGAGAACGGCTCGGCTTTGACCGGGACGATGCACGGGCCCGACCCATCCCGGAACATGCGATGGGCGAGATCCGGGCGCTCCTTGACATGACCTGGCCGGGAGGCAAGCGCCATGATTAGCGCAGCCATACCACAGGATCAATATTACCTCTTCAAGAGCTGTATCATGTGCTCGATGTACCCGGGCATAGAAAAGTCCATCCGCTTCGTGCTCGACCGCATCGGCGCCGGCTATACCGACGACCCGGAACACTCCTCGTGTACCGGGTTCGGGTACCACGCGGGCGTCGTGCCCCTGCGGGCCAACCTGGCCCTGAACGCCCGCAACTTTTCCCTGGCTTCAGGCCGGAGCATCGTCTGCACGTGCCCCACGTCTTACGGTAACCTGAAAGAATGCAAGGAGATATTATCGAAGGACAGCGACCAGGCGGAATACGTGGCCGGGGCCATGGAAAAGATCGGCAGGAAGATGGACCTCAGCCCCAGTATCCACCACATATCCGACGTCTTCCTGGCGAAGCTGGACGACATTACCGCAAAGGCACTTTACCGCTTCGACGGCATCAGTGCCGTCACCCACCACGGCTGCCATTACTCAAAAATATTCTACCGGGACGTGGCCTCTGGGACCCACGAAAAGCCCGAAGTGCTCGACGATATCGCGAAGGCGCTCGGGTGCAGCGTGGCCGACTATGGCGAACGCTCGCTCTGCTGCGGCATGGGATTCCACTATACCATGCTCGACCGGGAGTATCCCAGGTCAATACTGAAGCGCAAGTTCGCCTCCATACAGGAAGCCTCCCCGGACGTCATCATCACCCAGTGCCCCGGCTGTACTTTTAATCTGGACTACTACCAGGAAACCGTCAGCCCGCTGGACATACCCGTCCTGTACTTCTCGGAGCTTGTCGCACTTGCCCTTGGCGCCGACCCGTATGACATCGGCCTGGACATGCACGCCGTGCCGGTTGAGCCGCTGCTCGAAAAGCTCGGCATTGGGGGAGGCAGGCAATGAGGCCGGCAACGGGCGTCTTCATCTGCCATTGCGGCGATAACATCGCCGGCGCCGTCGATATCGGGCGCCTGAAAAGGGCCGCCCGCGCCGAAGGCGCCGAATGCGTGGAAGACTACCCTTACCTTTGCTCGGCCGAAGGCCAGGCGCTCATCAAAGGCCGTATCCGTGAGATGGGCCTTGAGCGCGTCGTTATCGCCTCCTGCTCCCCCATCGTGCACGAGCGCACGTTCCGGGACTGCGTGAAGGACGCGGGGCTGAGCCCGTATTTACTCGATATCGCCAACATCCGGGAGCAGTGCGCCTGGGTGCCATCGGAAGACCCGACGGCACGGGCCATCGACCAGGTACGCTCTTCGATATATGGAATACGCGAGGCCCGGCCGCTTGATAACATCACGATCACCTCTGAGAAGAGCGTCATCGTCGTAGGAGGGGGCATCGCCGGCATGACCTCCGCGCTGGCACTGGCAAAACAGGGCATCGAAGTACATCTCATCGAGGCCAGCCCGACCATCGGGGGGAACATGGTCAAGATAGGCAAGGTCTTCTCCCCCGACCGGCTCACCGAAGAGTGCGCCATGTGCTCGCTTGCCCCCATCATGAGCGAAGTCGCGAGGAACAAGCGCATTCATATTAGAACGCTTTCGAGGATCGCCAGCATCAAAGGGCACGCGGGCGACCTTACGGTCACCTTAGCGTCGGAGCCCCGGCACATCGATCCTAAGAAGTGCATGTCCTGCGGCAAGTGCGCACAGGCATGCCCCGTTACAGTCAAAGATGAATGGAACGCCATGCTGTCGAAACGGAAGGCCGCGTACAGGCCCTTCCCCCAGGCGGTCCCCTCCTCTTATACCATTGACGATAAGGCTTGCAAGAAATGCGGGAGCTGCGTGAAGGCATGCGGCGCCGGGGCCATCGACCTGAGTGCCGAAGGCACGGTCGAGACGCTCCACGCCGGCGCGGTCATCGTGGCCACGGGACATAGGGAGATGGACCCCACGGCGAAGTACGAGTTCGGCTACGGCAAATACGAAGGCGTCTACACGCAGACGGAGCTGGCACGGCTGCTGGCCGTCAACGGCCCGACATCGGGCAGGCTGGAAGACCCTGCCACGGGTATGGCCCCGAGGCGCATTGTCATGGTGCAGTGCGTGGGCTCCCGGGACGAAAAGCCCGGCTCTATTCCTTATTGCTCGAAGATATGCTGCATGGTCGCGCTCAAGCACGCCAGCTACATCCGCGACCACTTCCCCGGCACCGAGGTATACATCTGCTATACCGATATTCGGGCGCCAGGCTCTTATGAGAATTATTACCGGGAGGTACAGAAGAAAGGCGTTAAGTTCATACGCGGCCGTGTGGCCGAGGTGCAGCGCGAAGGCCCGCTTGTCGTCAAAGTCGAGGATACGCTGGGCGGCGGACCCATGGAGCTGGAGACGGACATGGTCGTTCTCTCCTGTGCCCTCGAGCCCTCATCGGGCACGATGCAAACGGCGAAGGCCCTGGGCATCGGCCTGACGCCCGAACTGTTCGTTAAGGAAAAGCACCCCAAGCTCGACCCCTCCTCCACGACTTCGAGGGGGATCTTCGTCTGCGGCACGGCGGCGGGCGCAAAGGACATCACCGACTCCATCCTGCAGGCCCGTGCGGCCGCCTCGAAGGCCGCCGAGCTGGTCAACGCCCCGATCGATATCGAGCCAAAGTACGCGGTCATCGATCACGAGAAGTGTACCTCATGTGGCGCCTGCGTTAAACTCTGCCCCTACGGGGCCGCCTACACGAACGGCCGGATAACGATCGACCCCTTATCCTGTATCGGCCTGGGCGGCTGCATATTGCGCTGCCCGGAACACGCCATATCGCTTCCCTCGTGCAGCGACGAAGCGCTTTACGCCCGCATCGACGGCATGCTCGCCTCCGGTCCCAGGATGATCGCGTTCCTGGACGAGAACATCGCTTACGTGGCGGCTGACAATGCCGGCGTTAACCGAGTCGCCTGCCCCTCATCGGTCCGCATTATTCGTTTGCCCTCTATCATGCGCCTCGAGCCAAAACACCTCATATATGCGCTAAATAACGGCGCCTCCGGCGTATTCCTGGCCGACGGCACGACGAACTCCCCGGAGGGGGCAGTTAAAGCGAATGTCGCAAAGCGTGTCGAGGAGCTTAAAAAGGCGCTCGCCGAGGGGGGCATCGACCCCGGCCGGGTCTTCTACTATGAGGCGTACCTGCCCCATTACCGCGGGCTGGCGGCCAGGATGGAGCGGTTCGAGGCCGCATTAAATAATAAAGATATCATCATGCCCGGGCAGGCCGAAGGATGCCTGGATGAGATGCACGAAGCTCAATCCCTGTAAACGAGAATAAGCCTCAGGTCGCTCACGTTCGTGCCGGTAGGCCCTGTGAAGATAAGATCTCCGAGAGATCTAAAAAAATCATACGAGGAATTTTCTTTTAATGCATCGGCTATAAAAAGCCCCCCTTTCTTCGCCCTTTCCAGCGTTGTACCGTCGGCTATGGCCCCGCATGCATCTGTTACCCCATCGATGCCATCGGTATCGGCAGAAACGATCGTGGCCCCGGGCGTATAGTTCTGTAAAAATCCCAGCACCAGCTCCTGGTTACGGCCCCCCTTGCCGCTGCCCCGGATAGTCACCGTGGTCTCCCCGCCCGAAATGATGGCGGCCGGAGGCTCCACAGGATTTCCGGACTTCAGGCACTCCTTCGCTATGCCCGACAATACCAATCCGACCTCCCGGCTTTCGCCGATGATGCACGAGCCCAGGATGAGCGGCCGGTAATGGAGCTCGAATGCCTTTTTTGCCGCCGCCTCCAGCGCGATGATGTTGCCGGCCACGACCACGTTGTTGACCCGCTCGAAGATCGGGTCCCCTGGCTTTGGCGTTTCTGGTATCTCGCCCCTTACGCCATTCTCCAGGCGGACTTTGATGCTTGCCGGCGTATTATCATAGATGTCGTATTTCTCGAGGACCGCCAGGGCCTCGGCATACGTAGTTGCGT
The DNA here is from genome assembly GCF_000011005.1 of Methanocella paludicola SANAE. Lineage (NCBI taxonomy): Archaea > Methanobacteriati > Methanobacteriota > Methanomicrobia > Methanocellales > Methanocellaceae > Methanocella > Methanocella paludicola. The sequence goes on along the minus strand of NC_013665.1, from coordinate 1,999,278 downwards.
CCGGCGCGGTGGGGCCCGAAGAGATAAAGCTGATGTCGTCGCCCACGACGTCGGACACGATGAGGCTGATGACCGCGGCCCCGCCCGTATACTTCAGGAACCGGCCGCCCTTTATCGCCGATACGTGCTTCCGGACGGCGTTCATCTCGGCAATGCGGGCACCGCTCTTCAATAGCAGGTCCGTAAGCCCGATACAGTCCTCCAGGCTGATGCCCTCAGCCGGAAAAGGCAATAGCGCCGAGCCACCGCCCGAAATGAAAAAAACCACCAGGTCGCCGGGGCCGCCACGGGCCAGCATGTCCAGCATTTCTTTCACGCCGCGCACGCCGTCCTCTGTCGGCAGCGGGTGGCCGGCGTGGTTGACCTTTATAGTGCGGGTTTTTACTTCGACGCCATAGCGGTCGTTCACTATGCCCGCTGTGATGCGCCCGTCCAGTATCTTTTCAAGCGCCACGGCCATGGTGCCCGATGCTTTGCCGCCGCCTGCCACGTAAATATTCCTGTACCCGGAAATGTCATATCGCCGGCCCCCGACATCGAGCACATTACGTTCGAGGCGAACGGAGTTACGGATGACGTTTTCGGGCATCACCGCCTCGATGCCCGCCTTCAGGATGTCAAGGGCGTCGGCCCTCCGCCTGTCGCCCCGGATAACGCCTTCGGCGTTCTTTATCTTCATCATCAGGAGATTTATACGACGGGCCATAATACTTTCTCGCCGTTCTATGGTAAAGACTAAATATCAAAATATTGAAAATAAGTTATATGCGCTACCTGCTCATGCTCCTGCTTGCCGCTTTCATATTCTTATCGCCATCGGCCTGCGCACAGGGCACCGTCATCGTCATCATCGACGGCCTTGGCTCCTCATATCTTCAGGGCCAGCCGGCCACATATGCCAGCGGCATGCCCATCGACGCCATCGATATGCGATCGTTCGATGCTGCGGACGCATATTATCAGCTAAAAGTGCCCGTGCCCGCCACCGAATACGGCCATGCCGTCATTGTCACGGGATACTCCAACATATCCCCCGAGGAGATCACCTACTACCACGCCACCATATTCGATGCGCTCCATGACGATGGATATCTCGCGCTGGGCATCCTGGAGAACGGGGATAGCAGGGAGATGCTGGGCGAGCTGGATATTGCCGTTCGGGAAAAGAACCATTCCATTTATAGCCCTGACTTCCAGTTCATCAAGAATGGCCATGGCGTGTCGTCAAATATCGGCAGGATGATGCAGGGCTATCCCGGGCTATCAAAGATAAAGGCCGGTAAAGACCCATATGAGCCATACATTCGATATAACTCGTGGGCTCTCGGATTTGCCCGGGACACGGTCGATTATATGTATGAGAGCGAGCAGGGGGCAGATTACGTCCTTATCGTGAACGCCGGAGGGCTCGACAGCGCTGGCCAAAACCTGGGATATGATGGGTACAGTGCCGTACTGGAGGGTATGGACCAGGACCTTATGGCGCTCATCGAAACGTGCAGGCGATCCGGGACCATATTGCTCATCACGGCTGACCATGGCATGAGCTTCCCTGACTCCACCAGCAGGGGCTCGCATGCTAATACGATGGCGGCGTCCCGGAACGAGAGCCTGCTGGCGCCGCTGTTCTTCTACTCGAACATCACAACGAACGGCGGCGGAACGTACGGCCAGGAATGCCTGGCGCCCACGCTTCTTTCTCTCCTCGACGAGCCGAATACGCTGAGCATGAGCGACGGGACGCCCATACCGGTAAAAGAAAAGCCGACCCTGTTCCTGATGTCGGAATGGCCGATGAATGTAAGCATTACCGGGAACGACCTGAGCATTAACGCGGAGGTCAATGGGACCTACCGGGCATCAGATCTTGAAAAAGGCGATTACCTTATACAGTACGATAGAAAACAAGAGAATGTACACTTGGATCACGACATGACTGTAGAACTGAGGAAGGACGGGCAGGACACGCAGGCCCTGCCGCCATGGATGGCTTACGGCCCGGTTACTGTTATTTCCGTTGTCGGCATCGCCATCTCCCTAAAGCTCGTATGGGCAAGAAGATAGCCTAATGCATAGCCACCGTAAGATGCCCGACCGCTGATTCCTTCACATAGCCCCTGAGAATCGAAGATGCCTGCTTCGCCGATATGCCGTCGATGATGACGGCCCTGAGCGCCGCGGTCATCAGGTCGGGCCGGGCGTGCTGGAATATGTTCCTGCCCAGCGAGATGCCGATCGCGCCCGCGGCCATGGCGTCCTCTACCATCTTAAGCACCTCGTAGTCGTTCTCGCATTTGGGCCCGCCGGCGATCACTACGGGAGCAGGGCATCCGTCCGTTACCAGGCGCATTGACCTGATGTCTCCTGTGTACGGGCACTTCACGATGTCGGCGCCGAGCTCCCCACCGACCCTGGCCACGTGGGCAATCTCTTCGGGCGTCCCGGCGGCGTTTTTGCCCCTGGCATAGGTCATCGCCAGCAGCGGCATGCCCGTTGCATCGCACTCGTCCGCTATCTCCCCAAGGTCGCAGAGCATGTCGGGCTCCGTGTCGCATCCCCCGATATTCACGTGTACTGAGATCGCATCCGCGCCCAGCCTGACGGCCTGCTCCACTGAAGATACGATCACTTTACGGTTCTTATCCATGCCGAGTTTCGTGCCGGCGGACATGTGTACGATAATGCCGCACTTCGGCGCCGTACTCAGCGACTTCACGACGCCCTTATGCAGCAACACGGCGCTGGCGCCGCCTTTTTCCACTAACGATACCATACGGCCCATATCGGTCAAGCCCTCGATAGGCCCCTCGCTGACACCGTGGTCCATAGGCACGATGACAGCCCTTCCGGATTCCAGGATCCGGCTCATGCGAATAGTCTTACCATCCATGTTCGGTCCTTCCTTTCGGGGCCGACGCTGATGATCTTCGAAAAATGCAGGGACAAAGCCGCAGGGGTTCGAAAAAATCAAGCGCCGGCCGCGTTGTCCTTAGTTAAACCGCCAAAAGCCGTAGCTGCCGTTAAAACCAAACGATAGTGCAGCTATATTCAGGGCTGATTGGCTCATGTCTGTTTCTACTGTATCGTATCGGCCAAATATATAGGTTGTTACGGGTTTGTCCGGACCTCGAAGTACCTGAAGCGCAATGTGCTCGATTTAAATATCCGTCCCGTTAAATATTAATCTGGTATTCATGATATTCCGGCGCATCAAGTCAGAAGGCCTGGCCCATCTCTCCTATTTTATCGGCTCGGGAGGCGAGGCCGCAGTTATTGACCCCCGAAGGGACGTGGACGCTTACCTGGATATGGCCCGCCAGAGCTGTATGGATATCAAGTACGTTCTCGAGACGCACCGTAACGAAGACTACGTGATCGGCTCCCGTGAGCTGGAGGCTCGCACCAACTGCCGGATACTCCATGGCAGGCGCCTTCCCTTCAAGTTCGGCGAGGGCATCGGCGATGGCGACAGGATAAGGGTTGGCGATCTGCGCATCCGGGCACTGGAGACGCCGGGCCATACGCCGGAAAGCCTTACTTATGTTCTTTATGATACTGGCGACGTGCCGCTGATGGCTTTTACAGGGGACGCGCTCTTCTTCGGGACGACCGGCCGCACGGACCTATGGGGCACGCCGGAAGAGGCGGCGGGCCTGCTTTACGATAGCATACATAAAAAGATAGTCCCGCTGGGCGACCAGACGATACTCTGCCCCGCCCACGGCGCCGGCTCGGTCTGCGGCACCGGGTTCAGCGACCGCGACGATGGGACAATAGGCGGCGAGAGGCTCACGAACCCGGACTTGCGGCTCGATAAAGAGAAGTTCATCGCTAAGAAGAAGGCCGAGCCGCTCGAGCGACCCCCTTACTTCAAGCAGATGGAATCGTTCAACCTGAATGGCCTTCCAGTGACTGGCGGGCCTCACCCCTGCCGTCCCATGAACGTCCCCCAATTCAGGGAAGCCATTAGCAACGGCACATTGATCGATGCCCGCATGCCCCCTGCTTTTTCCGCCCATATGCCGGGCGCATACAGCATCTGGCTGGACGGCATGGCTACCTGGCCCGGGTGGGTCGTCAACTATCAAAGCCCCATATACCTGCTTTTAGAAAATGAAGAGGACGCGGCCGCTGCAACGCGATACCTGTACAGGCTGGGCTTCGATAATGTAAAAGGCTATCTCTGCGGCGGCTTCCAGCGATGGCTTAATGCGGGGCAGGACACGGAATTCCTGGGGCTGCTCGTGCCCGACGCGCTGGCCGGCATGCTTGCGGAGGGCAAAGTAACGGTTCTCGATGTCCGGAGCGACGCCGAATGGAGAAACGGCCGCATCAAGGAGGCGACGCACATCTATGTCGGGGAACTGGAAAAGCGCATTGCTGAGGTCCCTAAAGGAAAGCCCGTCGCATGCATATGCTCTACAGGACTCAGGGCCAGCCTGGCCTCCAGCATACTCAAAAAGGCGGGTATAAAAGAGGTATACAATGTGCTTGGGGGCATAACGGCATGGAAGGCTAAAGACTACCCGCTGCTATACGAAAAGATGCTGGAAAAATAAGCTAATTGGGCTTCAGCCGCAACAGGATCATGCGGGCATCCTGCTTCACGTAGCACCGCTTGAACTTGCCGTCCTGGCGGAACTCGACGATATCGTCGTCCATGAACTTTTTCATATAGTCGGTGATAGTGCTCTTGTCCAGCCCGAACTTCTCCGACAGGTCCTTATTCGTCATGCCCGGGTTATCCATGATCGAGAAGAGTATCGGCCTGCTTTTATCGTTCCTTCTCATGTACGAGGCGATGATGCTCTCCTTATCCATGGGCGAGAGCTTGTTGTAGTAGAGCTGGGAGACCTTGCCCCTGCGCACGAGCATTATCTTATTGTTCGTGAATAGCTGGCTCAGGTGGTACTTGAGGGTGCCCCGGTTGATGTTCTGCTCGTCCGAGAGCTGCTGGATCGTGAGGCCGGGGTTGTTCTGGATGTGGAAGAATATTTCCTTGGTCTTCGGGTTCTCGAGCGCGTGCTTGAGGCGCCCGGAGACGAACGTTAATAGCTTAAAAAGGCCCAGGATGGCGACCGCGGTGATAACCAGGTACGATAGCTGGACGTGTAAGGGTAATTCCCAGAAAGCTGCTAAGATGTCCGACCTGGACGTGGACTCCGGATGATCATCGACCGGCGCTATGCTGTTCGGGTCGACCGCCGTAAAGGTAACATCATAATCGATGGCACCATCGGCAGCATATGAAGGAACAGCCCCGAAAGAAAGGGCAATAAGGCTTACGAGAATTATAAAAATATACTGTTTATATCGTAAGCGCATATTGCCTATCTTCGTCATCGTATGTTATATTTGTTTTGCCTATATTGTATAGTCCTCTGTTCCGCTTACGCAATAGCCGAATACTTCATGGTAATAAGTTCCGGGCGCCAGCGTTCCCGATGGTGAAGATACCCAGAACAGTATCCTGCCGTCGGACCTGCCGTCAGAGTTGTCATAGAATGGTCCCCATGCACGGCCATCCGCACCATAGACCCTGAGTCTAAGAGAATTTGCCGAGTTTCCCCAGTTCAGGTCAAGGTAGTATCCAGGGCAGCCCGAGGGTATGTACTTGCCATGCCAGTTCGTCTGTAAGAACTTGATCGTATAGACGGAATAGGCCGTGGCATATACCTGCGATGAAGCGGCGCTGAACTGCGGGGTTTCGACCGGAGTAAAGACCAGGTCCGCCGAAACCTTCTTATTGGCGTTCGCGTTAGCGGCGCTCGCCGATGTGGCGGTTAGGCCCACCAGCAACACTAGTAAGACGATTAAAATCGTGCTTCTTTTCAACAACATTTAGATCACCTAAAAGAAGCGTCAGGTGAGCAAGGCTTATATTTTCTGTCCATATGACCCAACTGAAAATTGGTCATGTTCTCGTTTTGCCAGGTCGTTCAGTTGGGTCATATGGACAGAAATCTTTTATAAGCTGATGCCCAAGTATCGTTTGCAACAGCCGGGCTAACGCCTGGTTGGGGTGTATAGAGGCGACATTTAGATCCCGGAGAAAGGATGGGGTATTCTGCCCCCTTATAATCCCTGTTCTTTCTCCAAGGGTGTCTTTTTAGAAATAAATTTGACTCTTCCGCGGTTTTGGGATGAATGTTTTTTTATTCTTTTCTAGTTATGCCGTCGTTGAGTGGTCCAACCACAGGGGCACGGAGCGCACGGGAGTTTCACAGAGTTATTTTTTAATAATTTGAGACTCAGAGAGCTCAGAGGCCGGTTTATTAGTTTGCCTGGGGCACAGAGTTTATTGAGGCTCGGTTGACCAATAAACAATAATGCGGTTTATCCTCGGCAGTGCCTCTTTCAACTCCGTGCCCCGGGAATGTTATAAACCCGTCCCCTGTGCCCTCCGATCCTCCATTTATAAGAAAACTCCGTGAAACTCAGCGCTCTCCGTGCCCCTGTGGTTGGGCCACTCAACGACGGCATAACATAAAAACGAGCGAAGGCATCAGCCAAAACGATATATCATCCCAAAAACGCACAAGAACCATAAATTTTAAAAAAAGCTCATTTGCGGCGCCGTACGAATTCTTCCCTGACCTTATCCAGGGGAATGCCCTTCGCCGCCAGCATAATCATCAGATGGAATATCAGGTCCGCGCTCTCGTAGATAATTTCCTTTTCCCCGCCGTTCTTCGCGGCGATGATGACCTCGGTGGACTCTTCGCCGATCTTCTCCAGCACCTTGTCCAGGCCCTTCGGGTCCCGGTACAAAGAGGTCACGTAGGAGCCCTCTTTCGGGTTCTCCTTGCGGTCCTCTATAACGGAGTATACTTCATCCAGGACGTCCATGCTCAGTCACTCTCCATGCCCCGCCTCTCCAGCTCTTCGGGCGAAGTACCCTTGCGGTCCTTCATCAAAAGCCTTTCCGTTATTTCGATGAGCGGGTGCTTGGCGTAGTCCAGCACCTGGATGTCGTCCAGGGTCTTTAGCCCGGCATCCCGGGATGATTTTTCCATTCCCAGGGGAATGTCCTTGGGGATCTCGAGGATATAGGCGTCGACCTTTTGCATGCCCAGGCGCTTGGCGGCCACGACACGGTGGTGGCCGTCGGCCAGCAGCCAGCGGCCGGGCTTGTGGATGACTATAAGAGGCTCGGCGAGCCCTTTCTTTAATTCGTAGATGCGGCCTTCCAGCTCATCGGCAAACACCTTGCCCTGGGTGGGCACGAGATCGTCGATGTCGACTTCGCCGCGGGCCACGGTGATGCTGACGTTGTGGAGCGTCTCCAGGGTCTTCTTGAGTTTCCACACCTTCTGTGGGTCGGCCCGCTCGATCTGGGAGCGTATGACGTCCGAGTTAGTGATGATGCCCACGAGGTTGCCCTTATCGTCGACGACGGGCAGCTTGCTTACGCCGAGGCGAAATATCACGCGGGCCACCTCGTTGATCTCCATGTTGGGGTGGGCCACGATGAGGTTCTTGCTCATCACGTTCTTGACCAGCTCATCAGACTCGCACAGGAGCATGTCGAGGGAGGAGATGTACCCTTCGACCTTTTTCTCTTTTGTTACGGGAAAGCCGTCGTGGCCGGTCTCACGAGTGAGCTTGATGACATCCATCACCGTGTCGTCCGGCGATACCGTGATGACCTTGCCGGTCATGTAATCGCCGACCCTGAGTTTGTCTGTCATGATGTACAACCATATGCACGTTCTGGCAGATAATCTTATTCACTTTTTGGCGCCGGCGTCGTGCTTCTCACCGGAACTAATATGAGCAGCGCCGGGCAATATTCCATTGAATGGAAACGAAGAGGATATTAGAGTTGAGGGGCCAGGCCGCGAAGATCGAGGCCTCGACCCACGTAGGCAAGAACGGCGTCACGCCATCCCTTATCGATGAGCTCAAGCGCCAGCTAAAGGATAATAAGCTCATCAAGGTCAAATTGCTGAAGAGCGCCGTCGAGGCGATGCCCCGTGAAGAGCTGGCTAAGGAGCTGGCGGAGAAGACACGGTCCGAGCTCATTGAAGTGAAAGGCAACACTGTAGTCCTTTTTAAGCGATAAATAAAGGCTATTGTTAAATACCCTCCAGCGATACTCTTTATCTGGAGTATTGTGTACACGATTCAGAAAGCGTTCTGGAGCGAAACTTCAGGCCAGGCTTTAGAAGCTCTGGGGACTACCCAGCAGGGCCTGAGCAGCGAAGAGGCAGAGCGCCGTCTCAAAAAATACGGGCTGAACCGGCTGCGGCCTAAAAAGCGCTCTGATCCGCTGACGCTCCTCCTCGGCCAGTTCAAAAGCCCCATCATTCTTCTATTGTTGTTCGCTGCTTTTCTCTCTTTTTACCTTGGGGATAAGGCCGAATCGTCCATTATACTCGTGATCGTTTTCCTGAGCGGCGCGCTCGGCTTCTGGCAGGAGTACTCGGCCACGAACGCCGTCGAAAAGCTCCTCGAGATGGTCCAGGTCAAGGCACAGGTGCTGCGGGACGGGCGGGAAGCGGACGTGCCGTTCGAGGTAATTGTGCCCGGCGACGTCCTCGTTCTGAACGCAGGCGACGGCATACCCGGTGACTGCCTGATCCTGGAGTCCCGTGACCTGTTCGTGGACGAGGCGGCGCTGACCGGAGAGACATATCCTGTCGAGAAGGTCGTAAAAGTACTTCCGCCGGAGACGCCGCTCAGCAAGCGGGTGAACTCGCTCTTTATGGGAACGCACGTGGTCAGCGGGACGGCGAAGGCCATCGTCATCAGGACCGGCCTTGCCACCGAGTTCGGCCACATCTCGGAGGAGCTGCGCTTCAAGCCTCCGACGCCCGAGTTCGAGCGGGGCGTCAAGCATTTCGGGTACCTGTTGCTCGAGATCACCACTATAATGATCATCGCGATCTTCGCCATCAACGTATATTTTCATAGGCCTGTACTCGACTCGTTCCTGTTCGCGCTGGCGCTCGCCGTCGGGCTGACCCCGCAGCTCCTGCCGGCCATCATCAGCATCAACCTGGCCACCGGTGCCCGGCGAATGGCGAAGGAAAAGGTCATCGTCAAGCAGCTCTCCTCCATCGAGAACTTCGGCAGCATGAATGTCCTCTGCTGCGATAAGACTGGCACGATCACCGAGGGAAAGGTCGAAGTGTACTCCGCCATCGCTATCGACGGCCAGAAGAGCGACAAAGTCCTCCTCTACGCGGGCCTGAACGCCTGCATGGAGTCGGGATTCGCCAGCCCCATCGACGACGCAATCCGGCGCTACTGCAAGCTCGACCTGAAGGGGTACAAAAAGGTCGACGAGGTGCCCTATGACTTTATCCGGAAGCGCCTGAGCATCCTGGCAACAAAAGATGGAGCGAACATCATCATGACAAAGGGCGCCCTGCAGAATACCATGGACATCTGCTCCAAGGCTGAGATCAACGGTAAGATCGTCGGCGTGGACGAGGCCCGGGGCCTCATCATGAAGCAGTACGACGAGCTGAGCGCCAGAGGCTTCCGGACGCTGGGCGTCGCATACAAGGACATCGGGCAGCAAGCCCGCATCACGAAGGACGACGAGCGGGACATGACCTTCCTGGGCATCGTCGTGTTGTACGACCCGCCCAAGCCGGGGATCCTTGATGCGATCAAAGACCTGCGCAAGATGGGCATCACACTCAAAGTCATTACCGGCGATAACGCGCTGGTAGCCTCCTATATTAACAGGCAGATATGCGAGGCCGATGGCATGGCGGGCAGCATATGCAATACCCGTGTCATCACCGGCTCCGGGCTGAACCACATGAGCGATGATGCGCTGATGAGGGCGGTGAACGAGGTCAACGTGTTCGCCGAGGTCGAGCCCAACCAGAAGGAGCGCATCATCATGGCCCTCAAGAGGTCCGGCAACGTAGTCGGCTATATGGGCGACGGCATCAACGACGGCCCGGCGCTTCATGCTGCCGACGTCGGCATCTCCGTCGATAGCGCAGTGGACGTTGCGAAGGAGGCCGCCCAGATCGTGCTCATGGAAAAAGAACTTGGAGTGCTGGCCAAAGGCGTTGAAGAGGGCCGGAAGACGTTCGCGAACACGCTGAAGTACGTCTTCATGGCGACGAGCGCCAACTTCGGCAACATGTTCAGCATGGCCGGAGCATCGCTGCTGTTATCGTTCCTGCCCCTATTGCCTACCCAGATCCTGCTGACGAACCTGATGACCGACTTCCCCGAGATGACCATCGCCACAGATACGGTTGATGTAGAGCTTGTCGACCGACCGCGGCGCTGGAACATCGACTTCATAAAAAAATTCATGCTCACCTTCGGCCTGGTGAGCTCGATCTTCGACTTCATGACCTTCGGAGTCCTGTTGTTTTTATTGCATGCCTCGGAGAGGCAGTTCCAGACCGGGTGGTTCATGGAGTCAGTGGTATCCGCCACGATGATCGTGCTGGTGATACGTACGAGGAAGCCGTTCTTTAAGAGCAGGCCCGGGAAGCTGCTGGTCCTGGCAACTTTGCTCGTGGTCGGCGCGGTCATAGCCCTGCCATATACGCCAATAGCCCCCATTTTCAAGTTCGAGCCCTTGCCGCCCGTTTTTATCCTGACGCTGGCTATTATCGTGGGGCTGTACGTGGCCATGGCGGAAATTGTAAAGCGGATGTTTTACCGGACTGTAAAATTTTGAAGAAAAACCAAAATACGCTCCGGGGGCAGATCGGCAGGTGGCGGCTCCACTGGAAATGGTATGCTTTGGCGGCGCTCGGGTTCCCTGTGCTTGCGGTCGTAGCAGCCGGCCTGGGCTGGGCTGGAAGGAGTACGGCAGGCCCGTCAGCTTGACGGCTTCGCCACCCCAGAACGAGCCTCATCCATGATCTCAGGCGGGACCATCTTATACAAAATCCACAGACCGGCCGGTATCACGACCAGGTCATCGAGCTGCCCCAGCACGGGAATGAAGTCAGGTATAAGGTCAATGGGCGACAGGGCATAAGCCAGAAGGAACCCGGCCAGTAATTTACACCGCAACGGCAGCCGGGGATGCCCGGCCACATACTTTAATACTTCATACTCTTTCTTGATCCCTGCCATCGCTCTATTCAGTCGATGCTCTTCCATTCCTGCACCATCCACCGGCCAAGGATAAATAAAAAAGGGATTAAACGTGCTTCTGCGCCAGGTACTTCTCGCTCACGCCCAGCATATCGATGCCCAGGGCGATGAACGCGTTGGTGAATATGTACGAGTTCAGCTCGGAGATCGAAGGCCTTGTCTGGACCGACTTCGTGGCGACGATCTTGCTGGCCTCCTTCTCCCGGTACATGTTAATATCCGTCTGCTCGACGGGAACGAACATGATGTTCTTCGAGTAGCCCCAGGACTCCATCAGGCTGGTCAGCTTCGAGTTGTAGTTCACGGTGATCGGGAACACGTCGGCGCCATGGAGCTTGGCCTTGATGGCGCCCTCGATTATTTCGCGGGTGTTGCCGCTTCCGGTGATAGGCAGGTATGCGTCGCCCCTGAGGAATGCGGGTGTCGTCGGGCCGTCCCGCATGAACACATTACGGCCCAGGTGAGTCAGCCGCATGCCGAACGCGTTGGCGACGAAGCCCGAGCGGCTCACGCCGTCCACGACGTAGTTGCCGCGGCGGTTAAGCACCTTATCCGACCACTCGTCGAGGTGGGCGGAGTCGATGTTCAGGAGGAGCCCGGCGTTCTTCATGACATGCTCGAGCGTCAGGTAATATTTGTCCGCATCCTTGCCAGGGTCGTGGTGGTAGAGTTCGGGTATGACCGCGTTCAGGAGCACGCTGAGCTTTAGCTCGAACTCGGAGCCCAGGGCGGCCAGGTTCTTGTTGCTGATGCCCTTGAGGGGCTCGATATCGAAGATATAGCCGTTCTCGTAGCTCGAGACCATATTGTAGGCCCGGGAGTTCACGTTCGCCGTTATGAGGACTACGGGCACTTTCTGCGTAAAGGCATCCTCAAGATAGCGCAGGACGCCCTTGGTCTCGCCGGAGCCCGTGGCCGCGATGACGAGGTTCTCCTTGCCCGGGTCGATGTACCTCCGGATCGGGTCATCCAGAGTGACGGGATAAATGTTCTCATACATTGAGGATTGCTGCAGGAAGTCATACAGCGCCAGGGCGCTCCGGCCCTCTGCGATGCCGTAAATGACCTTCGTGTGCTTCGTATCATCCAGAATAAAGCCGGCCAGAAGATTGATGAACTCGAGGATCTTTCCCTTTTTCACTTCTTCAAGCTGTCCGATGAATTGCTGCTGTATCTTTACAGAATCATAGAATAAATCAGTCGAGGACATCGTAAGCTATTCTGCTGTTTTTCTATAAAAAGGTTTAATGTATGGCTTAAAAGTATAAAATGTATTGTTGTCATAGGTAATGAGTGATCGAGATGTCTACCTCTGTGAATGTTGCTGTTATCGGCTGCGGCCTCGCCGGCTGCGGAGTCGTCACCATACTCAAGGAATCTTTTTCCGCTTTGCCCTCTGCTCCTGCTTTTCTTATCGCGGTCGATGATAAGGCCGAAGTGCTGGAGGCCGCTGCTGCTGATCAGAAGGTCACCGTGAAGCCCGGCGAGAATTCGGGCGCCGGCGTCGACTTTGGCCAGTATGAGGCGGTGTTTTTCGTTCTTGAGCCTTCGGAGACCTCAGCGCTTACCTGGGCGCAGGTGCTGTCCTCGGCCGCTTCGGAGAAAAAAACTTATACCATTGGCTTCGTGATCAAGCCCTCCGGCGGCTGGCCCGAAGAGGATAAGGACGTTTTCGGCTCCTTTGATGGTTCTGTGTTGATCGACGAGGGCTGGGTGCTCCAGGCCCGGAAGGGCAAGGACCCCGAGTTCGCCATGCGCATCGTCTTTAACTTTATCGCACACGCGCTCACGTTCATGTCGGAGGCAATCCGGGAAGGGAAGCTGAGCCGGGACGCTTTGTATAAGTCTACTTTCGGTAAGGTTTCGGGCTTTGCAGCCACGTCCGTGTCGCAGCCCGATACGCTGTTTAACATGACAATGAGCAAGATAGATCGGCCCCGGGTGCGCTCGGTCATCCTGTTCATGCCCGAGGATACGGATAATATCGACGCCCGGCGGACGTTCCTGCAGGTGGCCCAGACGCTTCCAAGGAGCATGGAGATGATCGCTCTGCGCGTGAAATATGTGGAGCCTTTCCGTATTGTGGCTTTGCTCGCTGCATGAAGCTAGTAAATACTCGTCGCGCAGATCAGTTCGGTCGGTATCACGAACCTCTCCAAAGGTATTAAAACACGAATTTTCTTTTAAGATTTTACTCACTAAACCTCGAATGCTCTAGCTCACCGTCAATGCCCGAGCTCTCTAATACACAGGGCAGTGCTCTAAGCCTCTAACGCGCTAACCCGAAAATAATGCTCTAAGGCTCTAAATCACGTTTGAAACGCTAAACGGTGGAGCACGAACACTCTAAGAGCCCGGTCGTTCCCCCGCATTTAGAGTGTTTAGGGTCGTTGGCGTTTTAGCCGAGCCTTAGAGTGTTAGTGCTATGTCGTTTAGCGTTTCAAACGTGATTTAGAGCCTTAGAGCTTTCTTTTCGGGTTTGAGGCTTCGAGAATTCGTGCAATGCCCAGAGTATTAGGGAGTTCGGGCGTTGACGGTGTTTTAGAGGCTCAGGGATTTAGTGAGAAAAATCTAAAAAAAATTTGTGGTTTAATTCCTTTGGAGATGTTCGTGTTACCGACCAAACAAATCAACTCCTAATGGTAAATAAAAAAAGTGAGAAAAGGGAGTAAATGCGATTACATGCCCAGCATAGTGGCATAGTTCTGCAGGTCAAGCAGCCCGTGCCCGCTCAGGTTAAAGACGATAACCTCCTCCTTATTCTCGCGCTTACACTCCTGCGCGTGCCGAATGGCGGAAGCGATGGCATGGCACGACTCGGGGGCGGCGATAAGGCCCTCTGTCCGGGTAAACAACATCCCCGCAGCGAAGGTCTCATCCTGGGGCAGCGCCTCGGCCTCGATCATGCCCTTATCATACAGGGCGGACACGGTCGGCGCCATTCCATGATACCGCAAGCCACCGGCGTGAATGGGGTCTGGCATGAAATCATGGCCCAGGGTATGCATCTTCAAGAGAGGGGTCATGCCGGCGGTATCGCCGAAGTCGTAATCATACCGGGACTCGCCGCTCGAGCAGCCGGTAAGCGAAGGAACGCTCTCCGGCTCCACGGCGATGAAGCGGGCGTCGTTCTTGCCCTTCAGCTTATCGTAGATGAAGGGGAACGTGAAGCCGGCGAAGTTACTACCGCCGCCCACGCAGGCGATCATCCGGTCGGGCCTCTCGTCGATCTTCGCGAGCTGCGCCCTGACCTCCTGGCCGATGACGGTCTGGTGGAGCATTACATGATTCAGGACGCTGCCCAGCGAGTATTTAGAGTTCGGGGTACCAACGGCGGTCTCGATGGCCTCGCTGATGGCGATACCCAGGCTGCCCGGGCAATCCGGGTCCTCGGCCTGCGTTTTTCGGCCGAACGCGGTCTTATCGCTGGGTGAAGGGTACACGTTCGCGCCATAGAGCTTCATGACGTACTTACGGTAAGGCTTCTGGTCATAGGAAGAGCGCACCATGAACACGGTGCATTTCATTCCGAAATAGGCCGTTGCCATGCTCAGTGCCGAGCCCCACTGGCCCGCGCCGGTCTCGGTGGTCAGATGTTCGATCCCCTCGGCGAAATTATAGTATGCCTGGGCGATGGCGGTATTCGGCTTATGGGAGCCCACGGGCGACAGGTCTTCCCGCTTGTAATAAATGCGCGCCGGAGTCCTCAGGGCCTTCTCCAGCCGCCGGGCCCTGTACAGGGGCGACGGCCTGCCGAACTGGGCGAGCGCCGTGCGGACCTCGTCGGGGATCTTAATAAAACGGTCAGTAGAAAGCTCCTGCTTGATCAGGCCCTTCGGGAATATGGCCTCCCACTCCTCGGGCTTCAGCGGCTCTTTCGTGCCCGGGTTCAGGGCGGGCGGCAGCCCGCCGGGCAGGTCGGCCGCGATGTTATACCATTTTTTGGGGATCTCTTCGACGTCCAGCGTTACCCTCGTAATGTCCTTTGACTTCGTAATGACTTTTCCGACCATGTGCTCACCATTGAATATCAATGAATTGTATACCTATTAATCATTAAGTACAACTGATTGCTATGTTGTATAATAGTGTACATTACTGAGCAAGATAAAAAGCTTTCGCTCGATATAGTACATAACCAAAATTACGAAAAAGAATAATAAAAAGTGGCTACGCCACTCATAAGAACGTGGCTACAGCCACTCTTCTAGCGTGTAAGCCATTTTAGGGCTGGAGATAGTACATAACAGGTCGTCGCCGATGTAGCACTCGTCCTCGGGAGAGCTAAGCTGGATCGACACGGTCATGTCCCTGAAGTGGAATGACACACGGATCTCGTTACCTGTGTCCGTAGCCGCAATGTAGCTGACCACCTGGTGGCCGTCCTCGGCGGACTCCTCCAGGTCCCACTCCTCGAAGGGCGGGGCCAGCTCATCGTTCTTCGCGAGCATTGCGTAAGCGGCGTTCAGGACAATTTCGAGCGATTCCTCTGAGACGGTATTCCCGTCCAGCATGTATGTCCTGGTCGTACTATCGAATATCTTCATTGATAATAGGTGGCAAGGTATAAGTATAAATATATTTTGATATTGGTTATAAAATTTATACTTTTCACGACAAAAAATTATATATTGTAGACTTTTTTGTCATACCACCGTAACGTGGAGGTCATATTTCGAGAGGCAAATGCCCGTCCTGTCGATGGCCTCGAAGAAGGCGTCGATGACGTCTTTAGGCCCGTGGCATGCGCCGGTCTCGGACTCATAGTCGAACATGAAACGCTTCGGGTAGAGAACGGACGACTGGTCGAAACTCGTCTCCAGGTCATAGCAGCTCTTTCCAAGTGAATCCATCATTATTTTCTTTATATCGTATACGTGCTTTTCAAATTCCATCGTCCCCGAAAGGTCGTTGCGGTCCTTCGGCTTGATGGTGAATAAGGCTTTCATACAGCTTTTCTCCTTACAATACGATAATATTGGCTTAGCCTTTTATAATGCTTTCCTCGGATGGATGGCTTTATTATGCCTCTCGTCGATTACCTATTATGGAATCTCCTTACCGTGCAGTCGTAACTCTGCTGGAGCCCTATATCGTCGAGTCCTCGGGCGTTAACCTGTTCCTGTACCCCGGCACTAAAGATGAGTTCGTCGATAATCTTGTGAATGAGGGTGTGGAGCAGTGTATCCCTCGATTCGCTCTAAAATTTAAAGAGAACGCTATCGACCTCGACCTTCTTTTCTATGTGGTCGATATCATTAAGACAAGTGACGGAGGGATCATCTTCTTCAGCCCCGAAAGCCGGGTTCTGGACTTAAAGAAGATACGCCGTCCCTCAGGCGGGCTTGATAGCATATTCACCGATAAAGCTCCTGGTTACTGGAAGCCGCCCGAATAACCTTTTAGATACTTTATCCTATATTTCCAAGCCTAATTTTTTAAGTCACTAAGCGTACAGAGGCACTATTCTCACCACAATGGCACGGAGTTCACGAAGGCTCACAAAGTTTTTTTATAATGTGAGGGACAGAGGTCACAAAGCCCGGTTCATTAACGATAGGGCACAAAGGATACAATGGCACAATGAAATGAACAACTCACTTTTTGCCATTGTGTCATTGTATCCTTTGTGCCTTTTAACCCAAAAAGCCTGCTCTGTGGCCTTTGTGACTCACATTTAAAAAGGTCTTTGTGAAACTCAGTGCGCTCCGTGCCATTGTGGTGAGAATAGTGCCTCTGTACACTCAGTGCCTTAAAAGCGACAGGCAAGCGGATTATTATCCGAAATAAGTACAAGGACAAGTCTCTTTACATTAATAAAACAATGTACAAAGGGTTTATTATAAATGGTGGCCATGGCGGGGCAGGCATAAAGCCCGCCCCTTCTTTGACACAGCCATTGGGATTGGATTAATGACATTAATAGGCGATTATTTGTTAAACGCCTGCAATAAATATATTTACGGGCGGATAGTTAAAGCTTTCTGTCCTTTTACTTACTAAATAAGGCCTTTTTCAGGTAATAATTACCGGAACGATACTGCGCCGGCTCCTGTGACCTTAGTGAAATAAGCCATAATTAGGCTTATTTTTTAAAAATAAGCTAAAATAGCTACGATTCTATTCGTAGCTTAAATAAATCTTAAATATATACCACCCATTGATTATAGCAGGTGATCGGTTTTATGGGATATAAAAAAGGGTTACTATTCGGCCTGGGGGCGATCACGGCCCTGGCGATCGTTCTTACCATCATGGGCAGCGCATCCGCCGATGATTCTCCTCTCGCGGCCAGCAAGGAACGCACGGTCACGGTGACCGGCACAGGGTCGGTCTATGCCGTCCCGGACATCGCGAAGTTCAGCACGGGCGTCGTTACTGAGGCAGATACGTCCAGCGACGCCATGCAGAAGAACGCTCAGCTTATGGACGCTGTGGTGAGCGCCATCAAGAGGGCGGGCATTCCCGAAAAGGACATCAGGACCGGCAGGATCACGCTCGAGCCGGTGTACAATTACTATTCGCAGCCTCAGGGTTCCACGGAAAAGCCTAAGATCGTGGGCTATCGTGCATCGAATACGGTGACCGTAACGGTCCGGGATCTGTCCAGAGTGGGCAACGTCATTGACGCCGCCACGAACGCTGGCGCTAATAAGGTTAACGGTGTTTCCTTCGAGCTTTCGGACGAGAAGTCCTCGGAGGTCTACAATGAAGCGCTGATAAAG
This sequence comes from Methanocella paludicola SANAE, assembly GCF_000011005.1. Classification (NCBI taxonomy): domain Archaea; kingdom Methanobacteriati; phylum Methanobacteriota; class Methanomicrobia; order Methanocellales; family Methanocellaceae; genus Methanocella; species Methanocella paludicola. Next base: position 1,981,468 of record NC_013665.1, on the reverse strand, counting down.
GCCGTAAGCGAAGGCGCAAAAAAGGCGAGGACCATCGCCGATGCCGCGGGCACGGGCTCGCTGACGCTGAAGTCGGTATCGGAGTCGGGCACGTACTACCCGCAGCCTTACTACATGGACTTCGCGGGCGCCGCCGAGGCGAAGTCGGCTGTACCTACGACGCCGGTCTCGCCGGGCGAGCAGAAGGTCCAGGCCACCGTCTCGATGGTGTACACGTTCGTGTAGTCGCAAACCGGCGATCTTATTTTTTTAGTACGTTTTTTCTACCGTCTTGACCATGAGCACGGCACAGGGCGCATCGTGGACAAGGCGGTCGGCGGTGCTACCGAGCAGGAACTCCTGGTAGGCAGGCCGTTCCGTGGCGCCGATCATCATCAGGTCGTATCCATGCCGGGCTTCGTCCAGTATCGTCTGTGCGATGGGGCCGCTTTTAAATAAGGGCTTGCCTTTGACACCGTTCGCTTCCAGGTCCGATATGAGGGGCTGGATGACCGCATCGGCGTCGTCCTTCCTGCCGCCGACGTACATCACGGTGATCTCGCTTCCGTGCTCTTTCGCCAGCGCTTCGGCGATCCGTGCCGCGCGGAGAGCATGTCTGTAGCCCGATGTCGGGATCAATATTTTCTTACACGATACGGGCTGCCCCTCGGTGTAGGTCAGGATGGCCGTTTCGACGGTCGTGTTCCGGACGATCTCGTCGACCTTACGGCCGAAGAGGATCCCTCGACTCGCCGTCCTCGGGTTCGCCATAAAAAGAAGGTCATAGTCCGTCGACGCGGCCTCTTTGAGGATACCCTGGGCGACGGACCGGTTATTCTTCATTTTGTAGTTGACCTCGATCTTTTTACGGATCGAGATGGACTGCGCCTCGGATATCACCCTCATCGCTTTTCGCCATTCGACAGCCGTGACGGGCAGCTTCTCCGACGGTATCACGTACAGAATGGTGATATCGCCGCCGGGATCCAGGAAGTCTTCGGCCAGGCTCATGACAAGCCTCATGTCGGTCTTGCTCCCGACGGGTATCAGGATCCTGTCGTACATGTCACACCTTTACCTTCGATTCTTTCATCTCTTTCACGGCGAGGTTGAGCTCGAGCACGTTCACCCGGGGCTCCCCCCATATAATGAACCGGCCCTGAGTTCGCTCGTTGATCAATGTCTTTACCGCTTCTTCGTCCAGGCCGTTCTCCCGGGCGACGCGCGGCGCCTGGGACATCGCATTTTCAACCGATATGTCGGGGTCGAGCCCCGAACCCGAGGCCAGCGCCGCGTCCGCGGTCGTCGACCCGTCCTCGATCCGCTCTTTTACCGCCGCGATCAATGCCGGGTTATAAGGGCCCAGGTTCGAAGCGCCGGATGCGGACGCGTTATAGCCCACGGCCGAAGGCCGGGAATGGAAGTAGGCCGGGCCCGAAAAATCCTGGCCGATCAGCCTGGATCCGACGAGCGTGCCGTTATCGTAGACCGGGCTGCCATGTGCGCCCCCGGGGAACGCCAGCTCCGACACGATCGCGATGGCGACCGGATAGGCGAGGCCGCAGGCGGCGACCGTGAGCGCGACGAGCGCAGCGCAGGCATATGCCGTTTTCCAGATGCTCATATTATCCCCCATCCGCTTATAATTATGTCGATCAGCTTGATGCCGATGAACGAGCTTACCAGGCCTCCCGCGCCATAGACGAGCAGATTCCTGCGTAGCATGGCCGAGGCGCTCACGGGCCTGTATTTGACGCCGTTGATCGCCACGGGTATGAGCAGCGGGATGGCCAGGGCGTTGAAGATCAGCGCAGAGTATATGGCGCTCCTCGGCGATGCGAGGCCCATGACGTTGAGCAGCGAGATCGCCGGTATGGATGATGCCAGGATCGCCGGCAGGATGGCGAAGTACTTGGCCACATCGTTCGTAACGCTGAACGTCGTGAGCGCGCCCCGCGTGATCAATAGCTGCTTGCCGATGGTGACGACCTCGATGAGCTTTGTGGGGTCCGAGTCCAGGTCCACCATGTTCGCCGCTTCCTTCGCGGCCGAAGTGCCGCTGTTCATGGCCAGCCCCACGTCGGCCTGGGCCAGCGCCGGGGCATCGTTGGTGCCGTCGCCGGTCATGGCTACCAGCTTACCCAGAGCCTGCTCTTTTTTTATGATGGACAGCTTATCCTCCGGGATCGCGTTGGCGACATAGTCGTCGACGCCCGTCTCCCGGGCGATGGCCGCGGCCGTTAGCCGGTTATCGCCCGTGCACATGACCGTGCGGATGCCTATGCGCCGGAGTTCGGCGAGCCGGTCCTTGATACCCGGCTTCACCAGGTCCTTGAGCACGATGAGCCCCACGATGTCGCCGTCCGAAGCCACCGCCAGGGGCGTAGAGCCTCCGCGGGAGGCGTTTTCAGCCTGTAGCCGGACGGGCTCCGGAATGCGGCCGCATTTTGTGCCGACCGCATCGACCGAGCCTTTGATATAGGTCAGCCCATCTTTCATCCGCGTACCGCTCACCCGGGTTTCGGGAGTGAACAGGATCGCCTGCGAGCCTTCAAGGCGTCCCTCGTCTATATTATAGCCGAGCTTTTTACCGAAGGATATCACGGAGCGCCCCTCGGGCGTGTCATCCATGGCCGAGGCGTACATGGCAACCGCCGCCAGCTCGTCCATACTTTTTCCGGGGGCTGGTATGAATTGGCTCGCGTAGCGGTTGCCCATGGTGAGCGTTCCCGTCTTATCCAGGATGAGCACGTCGATGTCGCCTGCCGTCTCCACGGCCTTGCCGGACTTGGCGACCACGTTGATGCCCGTGACCCGGTTGATGCCCGCGACGCCGATAGCCGGTAACAGGCCGCCGATCGTCGTGGGCATCAAGCATACGAGAAGCGTTATAAGGCTTCCCGTGTCGACGCTAATGGAATAGAACCGCGCCAGGGGTACGATAGCGACGACCACGACGAGCAGGGCGATGGTCAGGGATATGAGGACTACGGTCAGCGCCAGCTCGTTGGGGGTCTTCTGCCGCTCCGCGCCCTCGACGAGCCGGATCATCCGGTCCAGGAACGTCTCGCCCGGGTCCGCCGTTACCTTTACTATCGCCTCACCCGAGGCTACCCGGGTACCGCCGAGCACCGATGACTTATCCCCCCCGCTCTCCCGCAGCACCAGCTGGGATTCGCCGGTCATCATCGACTCGTCCAGCATGACCGCCCCTTTTTCTATACTGCCGTCGTCCGGCACGATATCGCCCGCCTGGATCATTATCATGTCGCCCGCCTTGAGCATGTCCGAGTTCACCTCGAGCGTCGTGCCATCTTTCAGGAGCCTGGCACGCGTCTCCGTCTTCATCTTTTTCAAGGAATCCGCCTGGGCCTTGCCCTGCGCCTCGGCCAGCGCCTCCGAGAAGAAGGAGAACCACATGGTGAGGAAGAGGATGGCGGATATGGCCACGTAGTCAACCCTGGTCAGGCTGCCGCCGGCCACGTCCGAGAACTCAGCGGGGAAGGCGGCGATGAGCAGGGTGACGGCCAGGCACAGGTAAAGTATGAACATGACCGGGTTCTTGACCGTATAGCGGGGGTCGAACTTCAACAGCGAGTCCTTCAGGGAGCCCCACAATATCTGCCCCGACATCCAGGATACCTTTTGGCTCATCTATGTCCCTCCCAGCAGCTCGGCGAGCGGCCCGAAGGTCAGTACGGGAAGGAACGTGATGGCGCCCACGATGACGATGATGCCTATCAGGAACAACAGGAACGTGGGATTATCCGTAGGCAGCGTGCCGGTCGTCGCCTCGATGGGCTTTTTTCGCGAGAGGAGCCCGGCGATGGCGATCATGGCGACCAGGGGCACGTATCGGCCTGTGGCGATCATAAGCCCCGACAGGATATTGAAATAGGGCGTCGTGTTGGCAAGCCCTGCCATGCCCGACCCGTTATTCGCCGACGCCGACAGGAACTCGTACATGATCTCGCTGAAGCCCCGGGGGCCCGGGTTCAGGGCGGCATGCGGGTTCACGATGATCGTGAGGGCCGTCGGGAGCAGGACCAGGATGGGATGGATGATGATCACGAGCGCGACCAGCTTCATCTCGTTCGGCTCGACCTTCTTCCCTAAGAATTCCGGCGTCCTTCCGACCATGAGGCCGGCGATGAACACCGATAATAAAATAAAGACGAGCATGACGTCGAAGCCGGCCCCGACGCCGCCGGGGGTGCACTGCATCATCATGCCCGACATCGCCCCGAGTATCGCGTCCGGCATCATCGACGTGACCGAGCCGGATGTGCCTCCCGATTGCACGAACGTATCGACCGCCAGGAAAAAAGTGGTCTCGTAAGCGGTAAAGCGCTGTTCTTTTCCTTCCAGGTAGCCGTCAGGATAATTCAGTGGCAATGCCGGGTTCCATCCCTCGCCGGCCAGCATCAGTGCCGCGCCGGTAACGAATATGACGAGCATCGCGATGAGGATGATGGCTCCCTGCCGCCTTTTCCCTGCCATGATGCCGAACGCGTACGGTATCGAGAACGGTATCAATAGCGCCAGAATATTTTGTATGACGTTCGTCAGGGGCGACGGGTTCTCGAACGGATGGGCCGAGTTGGCGCCATAGTAGCCGCCGCCGTTCGTGCCGAGATACTTGATGGACTCGAGCGAGGCCACCGGGCCGAGGGGTATCGATTGCATGAGTCCCGTAATTGTTTTTACATCGAGAGAGCCCCCGAGCGTCTGGGGTATGCCGCACGCCACAAATACGATCGCCACCATGAAGGCGCCGGGTAGTAATACTCTGACGATACACTTGATAAAATCGGAGAAAAAATTCCCGAGCTTTCCATCGGTCGCTAATAGCCCCCTGATCAACGCGAACGCCGACGAGATACCCGTCGCGGCGGAGGCGAACATGAGCATCGTGAGCGCGAGCATCTGGGCCGCCGGGCTCAACGTGTCCCCGGAGTAGTGCTGCTGGTCCGTGTTGGTCACGAAGGACGTGGCCGTGTGGAAGGCAAGATCCGGGCTCATCCCCGCCGAATAAAGAATGGCAAATGCGACAGCCCAGAGGAGTGCGTTGAGGGCAAGGAGCGAAAGGGCGTACTCCTTCCAGTCCATCGGGTGGCGGTCCATGCCCATCAATAGCCTCGACAGGGCCTTCTCTATCGGGCTAAATGCCGGCTCCAGTGGAGCCCTCTTACCTGAAAATACAAGTGCCAGGTACTCGCCCAGCGGTATAGCAAGGATAAGCGCCAGCAGTATTATCGGTAATATCTGGACCATACCAAATAAAAACCCCATACAATCACCTAGAACTTTTCCGGGAATATGAGGGCATAGACCAGGTACGCGAACGCTATTATCACGGACGCTATCACGATGTATATCCCGATCTGCATAGGCTCCCCAATCCTGACATTATTTTTTTGTCCTTACGACGAGGACATTACACGGCGCTCTCTTTACGATCTCGTCCGCCGTACTCCCGAGCAGCTGCTTATAATACGTGGGCCGCTCCGTGGCCCCTATGATGATCAGGTCGTAGCTGCCGTCCTTCGCTGCAGAGACGATGCTGTTGACGATGTTCCCCGTGAGGAAGACCGCCGAATGTTCTACGCCCGTGCCATCCGCCATCATATTGACCTTCTCCAGGATCGCTTCAGCGTGCTCTTTTTCTTCCTCTTTCCCGACGTATATCGAGGTTACGCTGCCTCTGAACTTCTTTTCAATATCGAGGGCAATGCTCAGGGCCCTGGTGGCATGGAGGTATCCCGTCGTCGGGACGAGGATCCTATTATAGCTTATTGGCTCCGTGTCGCTGGTATAGCTGAATATGGCCACATCGCATGGAGCGTTCCGTAAGACCGGGTCCACTATGTTCCCGAAGAGCACCTTCTCGGTCACGGTGCGCTGGCTTGAGCCCATGAGTATGAGGTCGCATTCCTTATTGATGGCCGATTGTATGATCGCGTCGGCGATGGATCTCGTGGTAACGGCCTCCGCCGTCGCCATAACGCCCCGGGCCTTCGCCTTCTCGAAGGCGGCCAGCAGGATGGTCGAGTTCCGGACATCTAACACGCACGCTTCCGTCGGAAGCTGCGGCGGCACCTCGATGGCCGTCACCAGGTGCAGGATGCCTCCCTGCTGTACGATGTCGCATGCGATATCAACGATATTGTCGATGGTCTCGGGCCTGGACAGCGGTACCAGTATATTCTTATAGGCGGCTTTGGCCTGGCGGGCCACGAGGAGCTCCTTTTCGACCTTATACTTGTCTTTTAGTTCTACGGAGATCTCAGGGTGCAACTCATGGGCGATATCCGGGTGCGTGACCTCAGTGCCCGGAATATGGTCCTTCCAGCTTAACTTCTGGCCCCTCCGGTACCATAGATACATCGCTATGCCGACGATGAACCACAGAGTGCCGACGATCTTCCCGATCTCGTGCAAATTCAACACTAATATCCACACGAACAGGCAGACGATGAATCCTAGCACTGGAAGTATGGGCACGATCCAGTTCCTGCCTTTGACCTTTACGTCGAAAGCCCAGGGCGACTTATATGGCCTGTACAGCTCGGGCCGGCGATTCCTGAGCGCGATGAGCGACAGGTTGACCAGCATGAACGATACGAGGGCGCCGTAGTTGTAGAGGTCGCCCAGGATGATCGTGGGGTCTTCGTGGGTGAGCTTGTACGTGCCCATGATCCAGACGAACAGGACGAAGCCGATGGACGCCAGGCTGAAGACCACGATGGTCCGGGTCGGCACCCGGTATCTGGGATGTAGCTTACTGAACCAGACGGGCATGATCTTGTAACGTGACATAGAGTACGTAACGCGGGAAGCGCCAATGACCCCCGTGTTCGTGGACATGAGCAGCATGAAGACTCCCAGCAGGCCTACCCAGAGCGGAAGCAGGATCACGAGTGGGTTATTAATGTTGAGTCCCATGCCGATGCCTGCGGCGACGCCGGTCACAGGGTCGTTCTGGTATGTCGTGCCCAGCGTTTTTGGGGTGATCCCGGGAAGGCCCACCGCCAGCGTACACAGCAGCAAGCCTGCGAGGATCACGGCGACAATGAGCGCTTTCGTCGCTCGCGGGATGGTCTTGTCCGGCCGCCTCGTCTCTTCGGCAGCCTGCGATATGGATTCCAGCCCGATGAACGAGACCATGGCCACGGTGATGCCCCATCCGAAGTCCGACCAGGATACCCCGGACCCAAGCTGACTGATATTGTGTATGAACGTGGGCAGGTTCCAGACCAGGATAAAGCCTATGAGAAGTAAGGCGATCTCGCTGAATATGCTCACGATCGAAAGTGAAACGTTGAGCTTTGCCGATTCACGGATGCCGATGTAGTTCAGGCCCATGAGTAAGATACATAAGGCGATGGTCCCTATCGCCTGGAATGTATAGACCGGTGTGCCTGTCGCCCCCGGTATGTTGATACTGTTAAGGCCCGCGAGCGTTCCCACGAATGGGACTCCGACAGTGCCGAGGTTCCCGAGGAAGCTGCCCAGGTACCCCATCGTTATCCAGCCGAACAGGGCGATATCGATCGTGTAATCCAGCAGCAGCCCCCATCCCGCGACGAACCCCCAGAAATCGTTGAACGCTTCCCTCGAAAATATGGACGCTCCCCCGGCCATCGGTATGGCGGAGGCAAGTTCAGCGTAGCTGAGGGCGGTGAAGATATACCCTGTAGCCGCCACGGCCAGGGCGAGCGGCGCCGCTCCTGCGGCGAAAAATAAGACCAATCCAAGGGCAACGTAAATGTCAGCTCCTACGTCTGCGAAGCCTATGGAAAACGATCCGAAAACGCCCAGGTCCCTTTTTAACTTAATGACCTCGACTTTTTGCTCCATGATCTGCGACGGCACCGGCTTACTTGCTTCGGCCATAGATATCGACCTTTTCAAGTAAATAACGTCGAAGAAGCTTATTTAAGCATTATCGTCGGAGCTATACTTCCTGTATATAAAGATTACGATTTTACCCGCCGACCGATTTTACCATCAATACGGGACATGGTGACCGTTTTACGAGCCTGTCCGCCGTTGAGCCCAGAAGAAAGCTATGATGTACGGGCTGCTCCGTGGCCCCTATCATCATCAGGTCATAGCCGCGGTCCGCCTCGTCCAGAATGGTCTCCACGACGGGGCCTTTCCGGTGTAACGCCCTGTGCTTGATGCCCACCGCGTTCAGCCGCTCGCTGACCGGCCTGAGCGCTTTAGCCGCATCCTCGTTGTTCTCCCCGATATAGAGGACCGTGATCTCGCTCCCGTGCTTTTTGTGCAGCTCCGCCGCCAGCACGGCCGCGCCCACTGAATGCTGGTACCCCGAGGTCGGGATCAATATTCTCTTATAGCTCATCGCCTTATCTTCCATATACCTGAAAACGATGGTCTCGACCCTTGCCTTTTTTACGATCTCGTCCAGGTTACTCCCGAAAATATGTTTCAGGCGCTTCCTGTAGGTGGAAGTTGCTAATAATATGAGGTCATAATCGCCCGCGTCCGCCTCTTCAAGGATGCCCGAGGCGACGGACAGCGAATTCTTGACCCTATAATCGACACGCATGCCCTCCGTCGCGGTCAATAAATGGGTCGTGGAGATGGTGCTCATGGCCCGACGCCATTCGGCTGGAGATATGGCAAAAAGGTCCGAGGCGATGATGTGCAGGAACGTGATCTCGCCGCCGGGCTTGAGGAAATGATCGACGAAGTTGACCAGGAACTTCATGTTCGAGGTCCGCGTGATGGGTATCAGGATCTTATTATACAAATTCGCACCCTGCTTCATCTACCATTGCTGCGGCAGCATTATAAACGTTATTGTACGAGGCTTGAGGATAACAGCCTGACCGCTTCGTATATCTCTCTGGGGTTTGAGCCCCAGTGTACCACCACGCCCTTGATGCCGCCAATATCTTTTAAGCCAAGCTTTTCGGACTGGCAGCACCTTAGAATAAATGGCCGCACGGGCTTTACGTTAGTTAAAGGGCATACATTGACGTGCTCGAAGGGCTTTCCGGGATACTTCGTCTCGAAGATCAGCTTCGACGTGTTGCACCCGACGAGCTTTATGTCGCCTTCGGGTTCCCTGTCGAGCGAGTCCAGGAAGAGGCCGTCGAGGCCGGAGGCCCGGCAGGGGAAAATAGTCGTCCTTTTAGGGTCCTCGAGATCCTTGAGGTCGGTGACGTTGTATTTGAAGTCGAACATGAGCTCGCCGTACATTCCCGCATCGTCCTGCCTCTGGATGTTGTACGCGAGCCATGCGGGCCATGGCGGGGCCACGTCGAAGACGTCGACCTGCGTGAGCTCGGACGTGTCGGGCCTGTGGACGAAGTTGTAATGCCTGTCGACTCCCCTGAAGACTACGGTAGTGATTTTATTTTTGCAGAGCTCGGCCGCCTTTTTTATCATGTGAGCGCGATTGGTGATGTCCATTGCCGGGCTATACACAAGCGTCTCGTCGACCCCCGATATTTTCCGCGCGCTTTTCTTTTCCCGGAGAAACCCCTCGCCACAGCTCTGCACCTCGTAGACCTCGCATTTATCGGGCGCCTCGAAGACGAGCACGTACTGCGATGAAAAATAAACGATATCGTCGGGCTTGTAATCCTCTCGGGCGTACTTGTCGACGACTCCGATGAGCCGGCAATGGCTGGGAAATATCATTGTGACTCCAGGTGCTTTACTATAGATAGCCCGACGTCCTCGGTCTTGAACTTTCCGCCCATGTCCGGGGTAAGTATGCCGTTGGATATCGTCCTATCAACTGCCCCCTGTACAAATTCAGCTTTTGCCCTATGCCCCGACCATTCCAGCAGCATTTTAGCGCTCAGCACCGCGGCAATGGGGTTAGCGATGCCTTTTCCGGCGATGTCGGGGGCGCTGCCGTGGACGGGCTCGAAGAGGGCGTAACGGTCGCCGATGTTGGCGCTGGGCGACAGGCCCAGTCCCCCGATTAGCGCGGCCGCCTCATCGGACAGAATATCGCCGAACAGGTTCGTGGTCACGATGACGTCGAATCTCGACGGGTTGCGTATCAGGTTATAGGCCATGGCGTCCACGAGCATTTCCTCGTATGGCACTCCGGCCTTCTTAGCGATATCGATGCAAACGTCGCGGAAGAGCTCGCAGGAGCGGAGCACGTTGGCCTTGTGGACGATGGTGAGCATTTCTAGGCCGGGATGGCCGCAGGCCTTTCGGGCAATGCGCTCGCTGGCATGGCGGGTGATCTTTCGTGTCGAGAGTACCTGGTCATCCGATACGTCTTCCATGCCGCAGTACAGGTCCTCGCAGTTTTCCCTGTATATAGTAAAGTCCACTTTGTACGGAGATATGGAGCATGACTTAAAAGGCCGTACGTTAGCGTACATGTCGAGCGCCTGCCGGAGAGTGAGAATGACGCTTCTATAGCACTTTTTTGGGGGTGAGGTGATGGCGCCGAAGAGGATGCAGTCGCATTTTTTGATCGTCTCGATGTCTTCATTGGTCATGGCTTTTCCTTCTCGGGTGAATCGCTCATGCCCTACGTCCACGTAAACGTATTCCGCTTCCGGGAGCATCGTCCGGAGTACGTCGACCGCTATCGGAACGACCTCTTTCCCGATGCCGTCGCCCGGGAGGACCGCTATTTTCATTTTTTTGCCCTCCTGTACGCTACCAGGCCGCCCGAGTTCAATATGTCCTGGAGGAATTCGGGCAGCTTAGTGCTCGTATACTCTTTTCCTCCGATGGTGACCAGGCCTCGGTCAAGGTCCACTTCGACTATATCGCCCTTCTGAATGGCATCGAAGACGTCCGCTTCCACGATGGGCAGCCCCACATTGATCGCGTTCCTGAAGAAGATCCGTGCGAAGGACTTCGCTACGACGCAGCTAATACCGGCATATTTCAGGGCGAGAGGCGCCTGTTCCCGTGACGAGCCGCAGCCGAAGTTGTTACCGGCCACTATGATGTCGCCCTGCTCAGGCTTGAATCGAGGGTCGATGCCCTCCATGGCATGATCGCCGAACGTCTTGAAGTCCGCCGTTCGCAGGTACTTACCAGGGATAATGACATCAGTGTCCACGTTATCCCCGTACTTCCAGGCCTTTCCCCTGAACTTCATAGGTACCGCCTCGGGTCCGCTATCTTTCCTTCTACGGCAGTAGCGGCCGCGGTCAGCGGCGAGCCCAGGTATACATCGGCGCCTTTGCCCATGCGTCCTTTGAAATTACGGTTCGTTGTGGACATGCAGGCTTCTCCTTCGGCCATGACGCCCATGTGGCCGCCCAGGCAGGGGCCGCAGCCGGGATTACAGATCGTGGCTCCGGCGGATAATAAAGTAGCGGCGATGCCTGAATTGACCGCTTCGAGCATAACGCTTCTGGAAGCGGGGATAACGAGCGTCCTGCATTTGACCTTCCTTCCTTTAAGGATGCTTGCGGCCGATTCAAGGTCTTCGAGCCGGCCATTGGTGCAGGAGCCGATGAGCACCTGATCGACATGCGTGCCCTCGACCTCCTCGATATCGTGGACGTTATCTACATCGATCGGACAGGCGACCTGCGGGGAAATGTTTGAGTCAAAATGATACGAGTCGCAATACGTGGGATCATTCGCGATGACCGGCGAATAAGGCTCGGCGGACCTGTCTTTCAGATACGCCCCGGTCTTTGCGTCCGGGGGAACGATACCAGCCTTAGCTCCCATTTCAATGGCCATGTTGCATAAGGTCATGCGGCCCGACATGGACATCGCCTCGATGGTAGTACCATAAAACTCGAGCGCTTTATAAGCGGCACCATCGGTCTTGATATCCTTGATGATGCGGAGCGTGATATCCTTGGCCGTTACACCTTTCGGGAACCTTCCATCCACTGTGACCTCGATGGTCTCGGGTACGCGGAACCAGAGTTTGCCCGAGGCATAAATTTCCGCCATGTCGGTGGCGCCGACGCCTGTACCGAAGGCGCCGAAGGCGCCATACGTGCACGAGTGCGAGTCGGCGCCCACGATCACTTTCCCCGGTAGAGCAAAGCCCTTCTCAGCCATGACCTGGTGGCAGATGCCCTCGCCCACATCATATAAATGCGATATCTTCTGAGCAGCCGCCCACTCACGAAGCTCCTTCTGAAGCAGCGCCGTCGTCTCATTGTTGGCAGGCGCCAGATGGTCAAAAGGAATAATGATCCGGCCGGGGTCCCAGACCTTCTCTACCAGCATATCCTTAAAGGCCTTGACCGCCAGCACCGACGTGCCGTCGTGGCTCATGGCATAATCTACCCTTGCAATAATGAAATCGCCGGCATGAGCCTTTTTCCCTGAGGCTCGCCCGAGTATTTCTTCAGTGATCGTCCCCACGTATCTCACGCTCGTCCTTATGGAAAATTATTAGTACATTCATCATTTTATAGTTTCTTGTGAACGAATATTTCGGTAGCGAAATTTTCGTTTATAATACCGGTCGGTGAGACTGTGCCCGGATATTCGACCAACGAATGGATGAAGCTCATAAAAACGGAGCCCATCGACGTGGAGATATGCGACGTCACACTGAGGGACGGCGAGCAGACGCCCGGCGTATCGTTCACGAAAGAGGAAAAAATGGATATCGCCCGGACGCTTGACGAGATAGGCGTCGAGATAATCGAGGCCGGCTTTCCAATTACTTCTAATGGTGAAAAAGAATCGGTTAAAGCGGTCTGCAACATGGGGCTGAACGCGAAGATCAGCTGCCTGGCCCGGGCCATAAAGCCGGATATTGACGCTGTCATCGATTGCGGCGCCGACATGGTCGGCATTTTCATCGGGACCTCGGATTTACATCTCACTTATAAGCATAAGAAGACGCAGGAAGAGGCCATCGAGTGCATGGTCACCGCAACCGAGTACGCTAAAAAGCACGGGCTTATCGTGCGGTTTGCCGCAGAGGATTCGACCAGGACTGGCCCGGACTTTTTAAAGAGATTTTATCAGGCAGGCGAAGCGTGCGGCGCCGACTACGTGAATATCGCCGACACGGTCGGTATTATGACGCCGTCGACCATGAAGTATCTCGTGGGCGAGGTCCGCCATATGGTCAATATACCTGTCTGTGTCCATTGCCACGACGATCTTGGGCTTGCTGTTGCTAATACCATGGCCGCAGCCGAGGCGGGAGCGAAGCAATTACACACATGTGTGAATGGTATCGGTGAGCGGGCGGGTAACGCCTCCCTCGAAGAAGTACTTATGGGGTTGAAGATCCACTACGGCGTTGACCGCTATGATACTTCCTTATTAAAAGGTCTCTCGGAAATGGTAATTAAATACTCGGGCATCCCCGTGGCCAGGAACAAGGCAGTGGTGGGTCAAAACGCTTTTGCACACGAGTCGGGCATCCATATCGCTGCGCTTCTTGAAAATGACCGGACATACGAGCTGTTCTCGCCGGAGATCGTGGGCGGCAACCGTGAGTTCATCCTTGGTAAGCATAGCGGCAGCAAGGCGCTCTGCTATATGGCCCGGCAGATGGGCATCACCCTATCTAAAGCAGAGACGGATATCGTCCTCGAAGAGATCAAGCGGATGAGCGAGTCGAAGCGGTCGCTGCGCCGTGAGGAACTGGCGGAACTTATCACGCTGTTGCTATCGAAGGAGAGCGCGAGCACTACGCAGGCTTAAGCCAGCATATTTTTATGCTTGCGTCCTGCGGGGCATGAGCCAGTTACAACGTAGATCTTAAGGCCCTTAGCTTCCAGTAGTTTTTTCAGGTCGCCATAGACCTTATCTGTCGACAGGTCCCCTGAATCGCTGATCACGCAATCCTCTTTGAAAATATCCTTGACCAGGCCCGTCACATCGGGCAGCGTCTGGCCCCCGGTCATCGCCGCCTCGCGGTTGGCGAACAGGACGACGACCGCTTCTTTACCCGAATATTTTGCGTTCAGCAGCGCGGGCAGCCCCGTGTGCAGGAGCGCATAATCGCCCATCATGGCGATGCCTTTCTCATTGAACCCACAGGCCACGCTCGGCGCCGAGCCCAGCGCCATGGCCACGATGAGCATGCTGTACGGCGGGTTAGCCGCCTGGATGGAACATCCTGCGTCCCCGGCAACCGGGACATTTAGCATTTTTATAGCATCGTAGACCGGCGTATACGGGCACTCGTCGCACTTGCCGATGGCATAGCCCCTTCCGGCCAGCGTTTCCAGCTCCACGTCCCTTATGCCGCCCTGCATGCTTATATTATCAAGAGCATTCCTCACGGATTCCTCGTCCAGCGGGCCCGCCCTCGGCAGGTGCCCCGTAAGCCTGCCCCGGACCTTCGGCATATGGACCTGTTCCTCAAGGAACGGCGATACCTCCTCGCAGACCAGAACATGATCCAGCCCAAATAGGAAATCGTCAACCAGGCCTCTGGGCAGCGGGTTTACGAACCCCAGGGCAAGATGAGATAGTCCCTTCTCTTCGGCGATCCCGGCGGCGATATTGGACACATAGCCGGAGGAAATGATGCCGATGGCGCCTTTTTTCGATGAGCGGTTCATGGGCGAGCGCTCAGACTCCTCCGCTGCCTGGCTCCAGCCCTCAAGAAGATACTTTTGATGCTTGCCGAACATGGTATAGTCCCAGATGGACCTGTCCAGCTTCTTATGCCTGACCGGCAGCACTTTCCTTGAGATGTCGCCCTGCTCCCGCAGGACAACATCGACCACTCTAACGAGCACCGGGGCGCTTATACGCTCGGAAAGCCCCAGGCCTCCAAGAATAGAATCGTATACTTCCGCGGGCGTGGAAGGGTCGAACACCGGGATCTCGGCCAGCTTGCCGTACCACCGGGAGTCCTGCTCGTCCGAAGACATGAAAGCTCCCACATCATCCCCGGCGATCACTACGATGCCCGAGCCGATGCTATGGGAAACAGAAATGATCATGGGGTCCGCTAAAATGTTGACGCCGACGTGCTTGCAGACCACGACGGCCCGGTCGCCGCAGGCCGAGGCCCCGACGGCCATCTCGTAGGCGATCTTTTCGTTGAATACCCACTCGGCATTCAGGCCCTCATCCTTCTGGAACCTGGTGAACAGGTCGTTGATAGGATAGCCCGGCACGCCCCGGACCATGCGGACGCCGGCGTCCTTCAGGGCCATGTACGCCGCATCGACGCCCGCGATATTTTTAAGCTCCACATCCGGCCTCAACATATGTTACAGATTTAAAACCTCGCTACGTAATAAGATTTCCCAGCCTTTTTTCATGAACATCGGTGATGAGCGAATGACGGCCCGGAGACGTTAAGACTAAAAGTTGAATTAGAAAATGTATTTTTAAAAGGAAAAGGTTGTTTGGTCAGGCACAAGCTTCGTCTGCGCCCGGGGCAGAAAAATCGATTTCTCTCGCCATAGTCTCTTTTGGCGATATCTTAGACATCATTTCCTTATAGGTTTCAACGATTTCCTCAATTTTTCTGGCAACTTTTAATGAATAAAACTTCTCACCGCAATTTCCGCATACTTCTACAGGGACGTTTCTAATTCTAAGGGTAACCTTATCCATATGTTTTATAAAATCAGTCGTACCCTTTCTGCGCTTCCCGCCGCATTTTGTGCAATGACGTAATACCATGTGTTTGAACCGTCCGTCTGATAATAATAAATCCGATCATTCATTTATTTAAACTTCCTCGTCGTCGGCCTCCCCTTTCCAGTATACAGTATGTATCGTTAGGAAATATCGGGCCTCTATGACTATTACGACAAGTGTTCTATCACCAATAACACCAGTAGTTCCGTGTTCGCTTTTTTATCGATTTCCTTCGATGCGTCTCACGTACAGCCCTTCGGTTTTACAACACGAAGACCCAAAATTCTTTTTAGATTTTAACACTAAATCGTGAAGACACTGTAAACACGATCAAGCCATGAAAACTCAAAGGCTCTATTAAGCGAATTAAAACGCCAAGTCCACGGTTTCGAAGACACGAACGAATGACTTAATCCACGAAGTGCCACGAAAATAAGACAAATAGATCAACTATTGTTATAGCGGGCGTTGTTAAGGTTAAAAAGCTTAACCGGTAATGATTTGGTAAGTAGGCGAATGGGCGCTGGTATGGCGTTTCCTTTTTGTCTTAGTTTGGTGGCACTTCGTGGCTTACGTCGTTCGTTCGTGTCTTGATAGCCGTGTTTTAGCGGCTTAGTTCGCTTAATAGGGGTTTCATGATTTCATGGCTTGATTGTGTTTACAGTGTCTTCACGATTTAGTGTTCGTAAAATCTAAAAAAGAATTTTGGGTCTTCGTGTTACAAAACCGAACAATCCAGCGAAAGACGATAACAAGGATAAACTATTGCTAAACAAACACGTAACTACTGAACACATTCAAATCTTGCCCAGGGATCCGTTTGTCTATCTTCGTATACTGCCACTAAATTCCCGTTAAGGATAGTATGAGCGGCTTGATCTATACTCACAGTCCTTTGAGTAGCCCTATCCATTCCATGACTATCAAACTCAAACCTGTCCTGTCTGATCAGCTTTCTTATGTGATTAATACTGATCTTGACCCTCTTGCTCAATCCCATACAACCTTAGCTTAACAACAATAAGTGTAATCCTAACAATATAATTAAACATTTCGTATAGATAAAAAAAATTTTTTAAAACTTCAACCGTATACTCTGAAGCACAATTTTAAATAAATTTTACTTGACTATAGTAAACTTTATTTGATTTAAGCGACTATATGCTGGCATCATTGGTGCTTTCGCATGAATACCGACAGTTTGACATTCTATAACGGGGCTGAGACGTTCTCGAAAAAGCTGAGCGGCAGGGGCTCCTTCGTACTCGTCATGGGCTACACGGAGACAGCGGCTATACCGGGCATTACGGTGGCCGGCGCAAGCCCCGAGCTGATGTGCTATACGCCTCCTCTTGACGCGGAACTCGTCCATACGGGCAGGATCCTCACCCTCGAAAATATCGCCATGACGGCGGACGCCATACCCACGCCCGGCCTCATCACGCGGGCTGCGATCACGCTGTCGGACTTCCGGGAGTACTACGTGGACGCAGGCGGCAAGATCTCACCTTTTGTGGCTCACTATCGTGTAGGGAACGGGCCGGGCGCCGACATCAGGACCGGTAGGGCGGTACCGTCGGCAAAGCAGACCATCGAGAACGCCCGGAAAGTCGGAAAAGAGATCGCCGCCGAGTCCGAGTACCTGGTGATCGGCGAGACTACGCCCGCGGGCACGACAACGGCGTTAGGCGTCCTGCGTGCCCTGGGAATGGACACGAACGGCGTCACGAGCAGCAGCATGGCCGTGAATCCGCAGTCACTGAAAGATTCTGTCGTCCGGGAAGGCCTGAAGAACGCCGGCATTAACGGCCAGTGCGATCCGCTAAAGGCCATCGAGTCCGTCGGCGACCCGATGATGGCAGCGACCATCGGCCTCGTGCAGGGTGCCCAGGGCATCCCTATCATACTGGCCGGAGGCACCCAGATGGCCGTAGTCGCGCTATTGATCTCGAAAATAATGGATTTGAGCAAACTCGATCTGGCCCTGAGCACGACGCGCTGGGTCGTCGAAGACCGCAGCGCGAACCTGCTCGGCATCCTCAAGTGTACTGGCGCCGATATCCCCGTGCTGGTATCAAACCTTTCCTTCGCCCGGTCTAAGTACCCGGGCCTGCTCGCCTACGAGAAAGGCGTGGCCAAGGAAGGCGTCGGCGCGGGCGGCATCTGTGCCGCGGCCATGCTCAAGGGCGTGCCGAAAGAGAAGATCGAGGATACCGTGGAATCGATCTATTCAAAAATGGTCGGGAACTAATTTTACAGGTCGAGGTGCGGCGTGACGTCGCACCCTGTGCACATGAGGCATCCGGTAAGCGCCTTATCGGCCCTCAGGCCATTTTTATCGAGGATCTTGCGCTCGGCCTCGGCCAGCTTGAGCAGGCGTTCATCGCTTACATCCTCGGTATAGGCTTCGCCGGCACGCAGCGGATGGGGATTGACTTTTCTCAGCACGGGGATTATGCCTTTTGCGGCGAACTCCTCGATGGCGGCGATGACTGCCTCGTCCGATTCGCCCAGGCCGATGAGGATGTTGGTGAACACGTGGTTGCGCCCGAAGACCGTAACGGCGTGCTCCAGGGCCTTCTTTATTTCGTCGAGCGACAAGCCGGGGCAGACTTTTTCGAAAATGGCCGGGTCGATGGTCTCGACGTTATACTTGACTTCGACTGCGCCCGCCTCCTTTAATATTTCCGAGGAATCGTCCGTCGCATAGACCGAAACGCCGATAGGGACGTTGTACTTCCTCAATTCTTCGACCATTTCGGCGACACGCTTTACTTCCTCTTCGGGAGTCTTCCAAACGCCAGATGTTATCGATATCGCCTTGAACGATGGGCTTTTCAACCCCTGGTCGGCCAGCTTCTTTACTTCGTCCAGCGTCTTTATGTGGCCGTGCAGCTTAGGCACCGGGCAGAACTTACAGTCGAATACGCAGCGCTCGCTCACCGTAACGTACACCTGCTCGGGGCAATGGGCGATCGCATCCTCGATCTCGCCGGTGGCGAACTCTTTTCCATTCTTTAAGATGACGATATCGTTGCCCTTTGAAACAGCTTTAAAAGGGGATGACTTGCGGACGCCCAGCCTGACCCTGTGCTGTCCGGAACGAAAGAAGAACGAGTCCAGGCCCGCTCCGGGGCCTGCCGTAGAACGGCTCAGGTGCGCCGTGATCGACTCGTCGATCTCCACGCCACCGACCGATATAAGCTCAGCCTTTTTACGGGCATCCATTTGCATTACAGTATCACCGAATCCATCGGATTCGCAAAATAGGGCAGCGAGGCAAGGGCGCCGATGATGCCCCGGCCATTCATAAGTATATCCGCTTCAGCATTAACGGCAGCCTTCTCGGCCGTCTCCTTAGAGATCTGCTTCGACTTGACGAGCTTACCGTACTCTCTCAACGCCTCGGCATCGAACTTCGTGAGCGCGACCATGCCGGTCTCTTCGGACAGCGTATATTTCCTCAGCAGTGCCTCGAAGTCCCGCATCAGCTTACTCTCGTCCAGGCAGGCGAACTCGACGACCGTCGAGACGCAGTTCTGGGTCTTGAAGGGCACCGGGTAGAGCTGGACGAGGGCATGGGAAATATAGTAGGCGTTCTTGCCGTTCAGGTCGGACGCGATGTTGTGGATGAGCGACCAGGTGGCGCCCTCCTCCTTGGTGTCGGTATCGTCGACGCCGATGAGGACGCGCTTACGCTTCGGCAGTACGATGGTGCCTTTACTACTCCGGCTGCCGCCGATCTCCGAATGATCATAATCGATGACGTCCTCGGCGAGCGCCCGGCTGATAGTCGCGCCGACGCCGCCTCCGCCAAGGCCTGCATAAGTAATAGAGATCGTATCGTCGCCCACCTCGACCGCCTCGATGCCCGCGGCCGCAATGGAAGGCGTAAGGTTAAGCTCCTCTTTACCGACACGGGTAAGATATCGCATCGTGTTCCCGACATTCCGGACGCTCACGATGAGCGGGCTCGTACGCTCATAATGGTACCGGGCCCAGCAGGCGCCTCCGAAGCAGTTGGTCTGCTCGACGATATCCACATAGCCTTCGCCGTCGTACATGGCGACGATGTTCTTGTAGGGCACGACCCACTTCTTGGTCGCATACGTTTCGTCCTTCATGCTCACCCTTGCTCTTGTTCCTGCGCAAATAAATGCTCGCAGTACGTTAAATCCTTTCGGTAATTGACGTTTGCGGCGAGCTTCGCATCGTTTATGACCAGGACATGCTCTTCCTGCGCTCTGTCCATGTGGGCACTATGGACCACGTTTATGCCCGCGGGTACTGTGGGCTTTTCCGTATCGTTTAACACCGTGTCCGGGGTCCAGGGAGCAATGTCCGCCTCGACGCGCACGGACAGCGCTTCCTTGCCGCATTTTTCATAAGCATCGACGACCCTGTCGATGACTTCCGGGGTAATGAGCGGCAGGTCGGCCGCCACGACCAGCACCGGCTCGAAAAGCCCCAGGACGCTCAGGGCGTAGCCCATGTCCTCGATAAAGCCCGAGCCGGGCGTCATCACCGTCAACGCCCTTCCGTCCATTAGCACGAACTCTGCAGTCCGGGGCACGTCCGGCGACACCGCAACGTTGATCTTCTCGATCGAACGGCTGCCCGATAGCGCGTCTAAAACATAGGCGAGCATCGGCTTTCCACGTAATGTCATAATGGGCTTCTCGCCGCCGCCCATGCGCGTGCCCTTACCGCCCGCCATTACCAGAGCTTCCATATCAAAATACCCAGAACTATTAATGCAGCTATCCTGCCTATCTCGTTGGCCGCTCCCATGACGTCGCCGTTGACTCCGCCGAAATTATACTCGGCCAGGTCGGCGATGAAAAATCCCAGGGCCGCCGATAGGGATACGGACAGGAACCCGATCAGCGCATAGCGGGCGTCGAACCAGGGTGCGACTGCAAAGCCCGCCGCCAGGATACATACGACGACGGCTATGGCGAGCCCGAGGATATAATGGTCCTTCTTCGTCTTATCCATTAGGGCTTTACCCATGCCTGCCGGCATGCTTTTCCCGAAAGCGATGGCCGTGGTCATGCACACCTTCGCGCAGACCTCGGCGACGAGGAGGCCGGCAAAAAGATAATATCCGCCCATCCCTGCGAACATAGAGATGGCAGCGTATAAGAACAACAGGTTCATGCCGATGAACAGTATGCCCCCGGCGCCCGCGTGGACGTCTTTCATAGCCGCCACTTTCTTCTCTTTTGTGCCCGATGCGATGAAGCCGTCGCCGAAGTCCGAAAGGCCGTCCAGGTGGTTGATGCCCGTGAGCAGGTATATCGCCGCAATGACGAGCACCGGTATGAGCGGAGCGGGGATGAACCACTGGAAGATCAATCCCAGCACGCCAAATGATATGCCGATAATGATGCCGATGATGACGAAAAAGTAATTGTGGCTGAAGAAGACGTCAAAGCCTTTCTCGTCCCATCCTACGGGGAGCGTAGTGAGAAAGCCTATGCCCGACCTGAGCCCTTTCACGAATTGCTGCGTATCCATTTTTTCACCTTAGAGCAACGGCAGCGGCGTCAGCCACAGTGCCGCGATGATAACGATGACCAGCGTCGCCGTCAGCAGCCGGTTCAGCCAGATGGCTTTAGGTATGTCATCGGCGCCGCATGGCTTTAATCCTTCTCCTAACACGTAATAGCCCAATTTTTCCAGCCTCAGGCCCAGCGCTCCGGCGAACGCCGCCATCGGGTAGCCCGAGTTTATGCTGGGAGCGTTCCTGCCGTCCCGCATCGATGTTTTGAGGCTTCGTATTAGATGGCCTGATATCAGGGCCATGATTAAGACGGCAAGTCGGGCGGGTATGAAGTTAGCCACGTCGTCGATGCGCGCCGAGGCCCAGCCTACTTTTATATGCTTTTCATCTTTGTACCCGACCATGGAGTCGAGCGTGTTGATGGCCCGGTAAGCCATGGCGCCGGGCAGGCCGAAGATGACGAAATAGAATAACGGGGAGAAGATGCCGTCCACGAAGCTTTCGCCCAGCGACTCGATGACGCAGGAGGCCATCTGGCCCTCGTCGAGCTTGCTGACGTCCCGTCCCACGAGCGCCGGGAGCTTCGCCCTTGCCGCGTCGAGCTTACCTGCTTTTAAGTCGCCGTAAATATCGCCGGATATCTGCCATAAGAATGAAAGGCTGAACGTGGATTTTAACAAGTACGCCGTGACGAGGAGCGCCAGAAGAGGCGATACCTGGTATAACAGGTAGGGGATGAAGTAGCCCGCAATGGCGGCCATGCCGATACAGAAAAGCGCCATCAGCACGCCGTACAGGCGCTTGAACTGCCCGGCCGCATGCCTATCCAGAAAGCCGATGAGCGTGCCGATCCAGACCGTGGGGTGGAACAAGGGGCGGGGCTCGGCAAAAACGAGGTCGAAGACGATGGCGAGCAGGAACGCCTCAAGAATAAATTTTATGATCATGAGCTACCAGCGGCCTTACGCAGCGCTTCGACCAGCCTCTCGTTCTCTTCCCGGGTACGTACGGCGAGCCTGAGGTATGTATCGCCCAGCATTGAAAATGAGCTGCAGTCCCGGACGATGACGTGCTCCTGGAGCATCCTCTCAGCAAATTCGCCCGAGATCCTGCCCGTGCCCGCAACGTCGATGAGGAAATAGTTCGCGCTGGCCGGGAGGGGCTTTATGCCTTGGATCCCGTTGATGGCATCCGCAAGCCATTCCCTCTCGCGCTTCACGTAGGCACGGGAAACGTCCAGGTACGAGTCGGAGCTATCCATATAATAGATGCCCGCCTCGGCGGCGATGCTGTCCAGATTCCAGGTCAGCCGGGCGTTGTTGAGCACTTCGGCCGATGCTTTATTCGCGATCCCGAAGCCCAGCCTCAGGCCGGGTATGGCAAAGCATTTGGTCAGGGACCTCATGACCAGGAGATTCTCATACTTATCGACGAGCTGTGCCACGCTCTGCTCCGGGTCGGCCAGGTCGATGAAAGCCTCGTCCACGACGGCGATGACATCTTTCCCGGCGCAGTATTCGATCAGGCTTTCGACGTCATTCCGGGGCAGAAGCCTGCCGTCCGGGTTATTAGGATTACAGAGGAAAACGATACGGCAGCCGTCCAGGTGCCAGTAATTCTTATTGATGATGTCGCTGTAGCGGACGTACCGGATGGCGGCACCGAAGAGCCGGCACTGCTGTTCGTACTCGCCGAACGTGGGACAGGGAATGGAGACGATGTCGCCCCTATCGATGACGCACTCGGCGACAAGCCGTATGATCTCGGTGGACCCGTTGCCGGGTATGATATTATCGGCATGGACGCTCGTGAAGCGGGCAGCGCTTTCCCGGAACCGCTTATACTGATTATCGGGATAGGAAAAGACCGAATCGTGGGCCTGACGCAGCACATCCCCGGCATCCAGGGGCATGTACGGGTTCAGGTTCACGCTAAAATCGAGCAGCGCCCCCTCTTTAACTCCCAGGCGGCCGGCTATCTCAAAGGCTTTACCGCCATGCGCGCAGGGCGCGATATCCGATAGCTCTTTACGAAACCTCACGACAGGCCACCAATGGATAAGTCAATTTTACTTGAACAATATTAAATATTGTGGACTAACGGCTTGCAACATCCAAAATAAAATGAGGCGAAGACGGATCTTCGCATTAAATCTGTCACTTATGAGCTATGATATGAAAAGCTGATCACTGCGGCCTTGGTTTCCTGTGCTTGGGTAAGCAGTCCCTGCAATATACCGGCCGGCCCTCTGCGGGGACGAACGGGACTTCACATTCTTTACCACAGTCAGAACAAGTTGCCTTGTGCATTTCTCTGGGGCCGAAATTTCTGCGGCCCATACTTCCACTGTCTCTCATTTTAATTACACTCGCAGATCACGTCTGCAAAAATATTTTTTAGCGAAATCATGTATAAATATTTTGTCACAGGGCGCTTGCACCTGCTTTCCCAATAACGTGCAGGTGTACTTTTTCGTCGACTTCGGGCAGCCGGGCGAAGGCCTTAAACGCCTTTTCCCTCAGCGCCGCATCGTCCGATACGAGCACCAGCCTGAACCGGTTGAAGCCCCGGGCATCTCTCTCCTCCCTGCCCGCTTTAACGAGCGCCGGCATCTCTTTTGACAGGTCGCCGGCATCGACAACGTAGACTAGCAAGCGGTTACCAACGTTGATCTTATTCCTCAGAGTAATGCCTGCGACATTGATATCCTGCTCATTCTCTATGTGCTTGAAGACGTCCTCGGCGCAGTCGCAGCCCAGCGTTTTGCGGACGAACTCCTTAACGTTACGGTCGCTCACCATGTCACCATCCATATCAAGATGCCCGCGGCAGGATAAATACATTTACCGGCTCTGACAATAATTTACATTATTGCTATGAGGTCGCTTAAGCTCGCGCTGGCCCTTGGGTTTCTGCTATGGCTAGTGCCCTTTATCATATCTCTGGCCATTTCGCCCATCCATACTTCGGACAGAGTATTTTTCGAGACCATCATGCCGGTGGTCATCACCCTCGCCGTAGTCGCCCTGTCATATCTATATTTCAATGGCGTTAAGGGCGAATATCTTAAAGAAGGGATCATCGTCGGCACCATCTGGCTTGCCATCAGCCTCATATTCGATCTGCTGATGTTCTCGTGGGGCCCGATGGCCATGAGCTTCACGGATTATATGAAAGATATCGGGCTCACGTACCTGATCTATCCGATCGTGACGATCGGGATCGGTTACCTGCTCGAAAAACGGCTCACTTCTTGAACTTCTTCCGGTTCTCCTGCCACTCGCTCGCCAGCATGCCATAGGCGACGATATCTACGAAACGGTCGTTCACCCACTCATGCTGCCTCAGGATGCCTTCGGGCTTGAACCCCAGGCGCTCCGGGATAGCTTTACTCTTATGGTTACCCACGCCACAATAAATGTCCACTTTGTTCAGGAGCAGCTTGTTGAACGCCACGTCGACCATGGCCGCGCAGGCCCTCGTCATGTATCCCTTTCCCCTGAAAGGCTCCGCCAGCCAGTAGCCGATCATCGCCCTGCGGTTATTAATGTCGATGTTCACGAAAGCAACGACACCGATGAGCGTGTCGTCTTTCCATATGCCGGCGTGGACGCCGGTGCAGCCCTTATACTGGTCGAGGGCGCTGCGGATGAACATCACGCTGTCGTTCAGCGTCTTCGTCTTATCCACCCATGGTAGCCAGTCCCTGAGCATCAGCCGGTTCGCGTCGATAAGCTCGAAAAGGGCGCGGGCGTTCTTATCCTCCAGAAGCCTTATGTGCAGGCCATCGCCCACGTCGATGTGGAAATTGCCGGTCATGGTCTCTTAATTAAAAAGAGCTTTTCGTATAAATATTATGAGAAGGCAACGTCCTTGATATCCAATATTTTTTTCCATAATTTTCTTATAAAGCCGTCTTTGAGTGGTCCAACCACAGGGGCACGGAGAGCGCAGAGTTCACTGAGTTTTTTAAATATGGAGGCTCAGAGGGCACGGAGAACGGGTTTATACTTTCCTGGGGCACGGAGTTGTTAGAGGCACTGCTGAGGATAAACCCGCATTATTGTTTATTGGTCAACCGGGCCTCAATTATCTCTGTGCCCTAGGCAAACTAATAAACCGGGCTCTGTGGGCTCCGTGTCTCAAATTATTAAATAAAAACTCTGTGTAACTCCGTGCGCTCTGCGCCTCTGTGGTTGGACCACTCAATGATGGCACAACGTAAAAGGCGAATGGAGTTATAGTGCAAATCCTATAAAACGACAAAACGGTACACTGTCTATGAGAATCATTCACCAGGTTTGGGAACGTGGACCATGATGACGGGGCACTTAGATTCGGTGAGCACGCCGTTGGCCACGCTGCCCAGCATGAGCTGCTTGAGCGCCTTCCGGCCCCGGTGGCCCATGACGATGACGTCGTAGGCGCCCGTGCCGCACTCTTTCAATATCTCCGCTGCCACGTTCTCCGTTACGGTCAGCTTCACCTTCGGCTCGATCCCGAACATCGATAAAATGCCCATGCACTTCTCGAACATCCTGCGGTCCTGGTCCTGGAGAGGCAGCTCGAAGAGCTTATCCTTCGTAACGATGTCCGTCACGACCTCCATGGGAGGTTTCCGCACATGAAAAAGCGTAATGCCCGCCTTATCGCAGGCGGCCATCATTCCCGCCACCCGGACCGCGGCATAGCTCTGCTCCTGGTCGTCCACAGGGATAAGGATTTTCTTATACACATTTTATCGTATATTGAAAATAGTATATAGATTGATACCTTACTTCTATACGAGGATACACATGATAAGCGCTCTAAACCTGTTATCCGGGCTCGGCATGATGGCCGTCGCCATAATCGCCATCTTCTACTGGCGGCGTAAAAAGCACACGAAAGCCGTCTATTTCGCCGCAGGCGCCCTCTTCTGGGTCGTCGCCATCGCCATCAAGCTCATCATGGACCTGACCATATCGACCTCGCTCTACAAGTGGCTCGGCGGGGCGCTTCCCATCGACGCCGCCGTGCTCGCTACCGGGCTCTACCTTGGCCTGAGGACGGGCATTCTGGAGAACGGCGCTGTTTACTTCGGGACTCTTTATACGAGGCTTAAGAACATGAGCTTCGACGACGCGGTGGCTGTCGGCATCGGCTTCGGGGGCATCGAGGCGCTATTGCTGGGCGCTTTAAGCCTTCTCAACGTCATCGTGTTCATGCTCCAGCCGACGCTATTTATGATGCTTCCAGCATCCACCCAGCAGCAGTTCGAGCTGTCGTTCATCCCCATACCGATCATCGAGCGCCTTGCCGTCCTCTTCGCCCACGTCTTCGCCACGGTTCTCACTATCTATGCTGTGAAGCTCGCCGACCTCAAGTGGCTCCTTATCGCGGTTGTCTACAAGACGCTCATCGACGGCCCGCTGCCCCTGTTCACCCACTATCTCGGCTATCTGGGTATCAGCATGTATTACCTGGTCGAGGCGTACCTCATCGTCCTCGCCGTCATAGGGCTGGCAGGCCTGTACTGGTTCGGCAAGAAGTACGGAGGTGCCGCGCCTGCACCTGAAGCCGGAATTGCGGATACTGGGCATTGACGATTCGCCCCTGCTGTCAAAGGATATCCTCGTTGTCGGGGCCGTCATGCGAGGCGGCGACTGGCTGGAGGGTGTGGTCCGAACCTGTATCACGAAGGACGGCCTGGATGCCACGGATAAGCTCGCCGAGATGGTCACCCGGAGTAAGCACTTCGGCCAGATCCGCGTGGTCATGCTCAACGGCGTTACCATGGGCGGGTTCAACGTGGTGGACATGGATGTGCTCTCTGATAAGACCGGTACGCCCGTCATCAGCGTCATGCGCCGGATGCCGGACATGCCCAGTATCAGGAATGCCTTGAATAATCTCAGCGAGCCTGACCTGCGATATGGGCTGATCCTGAAGGCGGGCAAGGCTGTAGAAGTGTCCACGACAAGAGGTGAGCCGGTATTTATACAGTATAAGGGCATTGACGAGGCGAGCGCCGTCGAGATAGTGCGTTCAAGTTCTACCCACAGCCGGATACCTGAGCCAGTGCGCGTGGCCCACCTGATAGCTACGGGAATAGTCCTGGGCGAATCTAGCCGCCGGGTCTAATCACGGTCAAATATGTCGTATTTCCTGTAGGCGTTGATTTGTTCGGTCGGTATCACAAACATCACTAAATGAATTAAAACACGAATTTTTTTTAAGATTTTACTCACGAAGCCTCTAATGCTCTAAAACACCGTCAATGCCCGAACTCTCCAAGCCACAGGGCAGTGCTCGAATTACACTAATGCTCCAACCCGAAAGGAAAGCCCGAAAGCCCGAAAACACGTTTGAAACTCGAAACAGCCATGCACAAACACTCTAAAAGCCCGGTCGTTCCCCATTAGGTCAGTTTGTAATGGCTTAGTGCCGTTAGCGGTTTAGCCGTGCTTTGGAGTGTTCGTGCTCCATCGTTTAGCGTTTCAAACGTGCATTCGTGCTTTAGAGCCTTCGTTTCGGGTTAGAGGCTTCGAGAATTCGAGCACTGCCCTGTGTATTCGAGAGTTCGAGCGTTGACGGTGAATTCGATGCTCAGGGATTTAGTGAGTAAAATCTTAAAAAAGAATTAGTGGTTTACTTCCTTTTGAGAGGTTCGTGATACCGACCGAACTGATTTGTAAATACTTATGAACCGCTATAATGGATAAACGCTCTTAATAAACATGTAGCTCATAATTTTTATCCCTTGCGCGCATCTGTATATTAGTTGATATCTCATGTCAGACGTAGCGAACAAGATCCTTCTCATCGTGCTCGACGGCGCCTCAGACCGTCCCGTCGGCGGCAAGACGCCGCTCTCCGAGGCCGGCATGCGCAACCTCGATAAACTGGCGTACGGCGGCATCAACGGCATCATGGACACCGTGGGACCCGGAATAAGGCCGGGCTCAGACACCTCCCACTTAGCCATCCTCGGGTATGACCCGCACACGTACTATACCGGCCGTGGCCCCTTCGAGGCGGCGGGCGTCGGCATCGACGTGAAGGGCGGCGACATCGCATTCCGGGTCAACTTTGCCACGGTCGAGAACGGCCTGGTCACGGACCGCCGGGCGGGCCGCATCTCAGACACGGATGAGCTTGCTAAAGCTATTAATGAGAAAGTGAAGGTCCCCGGCGTGGACATCATCTTCAAGCGCTCGACCGGCCACCGTGCCGCCCTGGTCCTGCGTGGAAAGGGCCTCTCAGCGGCCATAACCGACACAGACCCAAAGAAGGAAGGAAATCCCATCAAGGAATGCCACGCGACCGACGATACGCCGGAGGCGAAGCGCACTGCCGACATCGTGAACAGCATCTCGAAGCAGGTCGTCAGCCTGCTGGATGACATGCCAGTAAACCAGGAAAGAAGAAAGCAGGGCCTGCCACCCGGCAACGCCATACTCATCAGGGGCGCCGGCGAAGTGCCCCACATACCGCAATTCCAGGAGCGCTACGGCCTCAAGGGCGCGGTCGTCGCCGCAGCCGGCCTGATCATCGGCATCGGCAAGATGTGCGGCCTGGAATATCTCCCGGTAGGCAGCATGGAGATAGAATCATCCGGCTCCCAGGCGGCCGCCAAGATGAAGAAGGCCATCCAGGCGCTCGAGACCTACGACTTCGTCCTGCTGAACATCAAAGGCGCCGACGAGGCGGGCCACGACGGCAACTTCGAGAAGAAGACCCAATTCCTGGGGCAGGCGGATGAATCATTTAAGGACCTGCTCACGCTCAAGGACGTCCTCATCATCGTCACGGTCGACCACAGCACTCCCGTATCCATTAAAGACCACTCCGCCGACCCCGTGCCCATTCTCATGCACGGGCCGGGAGTACGCATGGACGACGTGGCCCACTACAACGAGCTAATAGCATACAAGGGCGGGCTCCACCGCATCAAGGGCATGGACGTGATGCCTATTGCTCTCGACCTCATCAACAAAACAAAGAAATACGGGGCATAAAGCCCCACCTATTTTTAAAGGATAAAGACCAGCATCACCAGGTAGAACAGCAGCAGCGGGATAAAGATAAAAGCCCAGAGCAGCTTGCTCCACCCGAAGATCCTGCCACCGTCCATGGGCTCAAAGGGCATCAGGCTGTAGACCGTGGACAGCATGTTCATCGAGAAGCCCAGCACCCCGACTGCGGCGATCCAGCCGCCCCAGGGCGTATAGCGCAACGGGACCAGCAACAGGAACGGGAGCGACAACAAAAGGCTGGCCGCCGGCCCTGCGAACGCCACGAGGGCTATGCCGCCGGGCTTGAGGTCCTTCGAGTTGATGATGGCCCGCGCAGGCTGGGCGAAGACCGTGCCGAACAGCCACGAGGTAAGGATCATGGTGACAGTTCCCAGCGTCCAGAATTTATACTCAGTATCGGTCTTATAGAACAGCGCCACTATCTTGTGGGACAGGTCATGGCCAACCGTTACGACACCGGCAACTACGACATACATGGCCACATTACTCACGGTAAAAGCGCTCCGGTCCGCAAAGACATAGGCGATGGCAAAAATGGCTATACAGGCGAGAGCTATCAGGATCTCCATGCCGGACAGGCCCGGTATCAGCGTTTTTTTCTTCGGCTTTCCAGCCTTGACCTTTGTCGCCTCTGCCTCCAGGTCGCTGGCCTTCTCCTGGACGTGCGTCATCGCGTAGCCGGCGATGAAGCTCCGGAGCCAGTCGAAAATGGAGCCAGACATGCCCGTGATCTTCGCGACGATAAGGCCCAGAAGGCCGATGCCCAGTCCCGTGCCTACCGCGGCCACCGGGGCCATCTCCTCGGGAATGATGCCGTTAAGCGGAAGGTCCTTCTTATGGTACGCGTACCCGGCCGCATCGCCGATCACGACGACTTTATTGCCGCCCGTCCCCTCCGCGACCTCGAAGATGACCGTGGGCAGCTTCTTGTCCGTCGTCTCATACTTCAGGTATCCCCCGTCCAGCAGCTTCTTCGCATACGTGTTGTGCTCGGGGCCTCCCAGGACGATGAGATCATAACTCGATAGGTCCTGCCCGTTATACTGCGTTGCCGTATCTGGAACCACGCGGTCCGTGCTAACGCCCCCGGACTGGACCGAAAGCAGGATCTGTTGTTCCTCGACGTCAAGACCCGAGCCCATCACGACCACGGGGTCGGTCAGCGTTACCTGAGAAACATCCCCGACGTTGATGATCGCATCGTCGCCGCCCAGGCCAAGATCACTCAGCATATCGGATATGCTGATGGTATAGGTGGTCGACTGGGACGCGGCAAAGCCCGAAAAAGCCGCCGCAGCTATGGCTATAGCTATAATAAATGACAATGTTTTCCTAATATTGATTACACCCCTGACATCAAGCGTTTCGGCTACAACAGTAATAACCTTTTCTCCAACCTAGTAAAGTATTTAACCATTCAAAATCACCTTTCTAACTAAAGTTTTGAAGCGTGCAATAAACGTATCAAGCAGCCCTGAATATAACCGGAGACGACCTATGGATGAGTTAAAAGTGTTCGACGGCGGAAAGTCAAAGTTCTCACACATGACCTCCGCCCACCCGTGCTTCAACGAGAAGGCCCACTTCTCGACGGCCAGGATACACCTGCCCGTAGCCCCTAAATGTAACATTCAATGTAATTTCTGTAACCGCAAGATCGACAAGTGCGAGCACCGCCCCGGCGTGTCCCGCGGTGTCATGACGCCCCAGGCGGCGGCAGACCGTGTCGACGAGGCGCTGAAAGAGCTCGGCGGAAACCTCAAAGTGGTAGGCATCGCCGGCCCGGGCGAGGCGCTCGCGAACGAGGAGACCTTCGAGACGCTTAAGCTCGTTCACGAGCGGCATCCCGATATCATGGAGTGTATCGCCTCGAACGGGCTCATGCTTCCCGAGCGTATCGATGACCTGGTAAAGGTCGGCGTATCCAGCCTGACCGTTACGATAAACGCATACGACCCCGAGGTGGGCGCTAAGATCGTCTCATGGGTAAGATATCATAATACGACTTACCGTGGAGAAGAAGGCGCGAAGATCTTGAGGGACAACCAGCTCAAGGGCGTCGAGATGGCTGTAAAGGCCGGAATGATCGTCAAGGTGAACACGGTCCTCGTGCCTGGCATCAACAACGACCAGATCGAGAAGATCGCCAAAGAGGCGGCGGCCAGGGGCGCCATATTGATGAACATCATCCCCATGATCCCGCTGTACAAGTTCAAGGACATGAAGGCCCCCGAGTGTAAAGACCTCGAAGAGGCCAGGGCCATCGCCGAGAAGTACCTGCCCCAGTTCAGGCTCTGTAAGCAGTGCAGGGCGGACGCCTGCGGCGTCCCGGGCAAGGAAGAGTCGGTCTCGCCAGCGCAGCGTGCGGCCAGCGGCGAGTACTACCACGCTTAAGCGGTACGCATTAAGCGACACGCATAAGCCGGGCCCGAAAGGGCCTTCCTACTTTTTCAATTTATAACCATACGTTTTGCCCTATTTTTCCACCCGCAAAAATTAATATACATAAACATATTATCAATCATGTTTATACGGATTCTTCCTGTATAAGCACGATAGACCGACAAAAAAGGTACTACTCTAATGACCGAACGGATAGGCTCCTCCGAGACCTGGATAGGCTCCTGCGGTTCCTTTTTCTACTGGGGAGACAAAAGCAAGGGCTTAAGGCCACTGCCAATTAAGACAAAACGTATAAGTAACATACGGTACGTACTACATATTTACCAAGGACTGATTGGCCAATGTACATGAGGATCACAACGCCATCTCGCCTTCATTTCGGGTTGATCGACTTTAATGGTAACCTGGGCCGCATCGATGGCGGCGCCGGCGTCGCCATTAACAACCCGCGTAACGTTATTTCGATAAAGCCGGGTAGAAAGTTCCTGGTTAATTGTCCGAACGGAACGAGCTCGGACCCTGCGAGCATCGTAAAGATCGCCCGTGGCATATGCGATAAGCTGGGCAAGCCTCTCCCCGACTTCGAAGTGACCGTCGAGGAAGAGATCCCCGCCCACGCCGGCTTCGGCTCCAAGACCCAGATGAGCCTGGCTCTCGCCTACGCCATCTGCAAGGAATACGATATGCCGTATAATGGCATCGAGGGCCTGGCCCGCCTTGTAGAGCGGGGCGGCACGTCCGGCATCGGCGTCCGTGCCTTCGACAAGGGCGGCTTTATTCTTGACTGCGGCCACAGCTTCGGCGAGGGCAAGGAAAAGAGCTCCTGTCTTCCCTCTTCTGCCTCTAAGGCGAAGCCCGGCCCCCAGGTCCTGCGGTGCGACATCCCCGAGGACTGGCGTTTCGTGCTGGTCACGCCCCTGAACGACGAGGGCTCCCACGGCCAGTCCGAGGTCGACATTTTCCAGTCATCTTTCCCCCTTAACGAGGACGAGATCGGCCGTGTCTGCCGTGTCGTGCTGATGCAGCTCGTCCCGGGCATCCTGGAGAAGGACATCGAGACCTTCGGCAGCGCCTTAAACCGGATGCAGGAGATCGGCTTCAAGAACATCGAAGTTCAGATGAAGTCCCCTCTCGTGCCCAACATGCTGAGCATCATGAACCACGCCGGCTCCTACGGCAGCGGCATGAGCTCCTTCGGGCCTACTGTCTATGGCCTGACGAACAGCAACAAGAAGGCGCAGGAGATCCAGAACGCCGTGTCCGATTACTTATGTGATATGGATATCAAGCACCAGTGCTGGATCGCCGAGCCGAATAACCACGGCATGTGGGCGAAGAAGCTTACGGTTGAGAGACATGTTGCCTCGCCTATACCGGTACCCGAAGAACTAACATAAGTTCTCTATCTTTTTAAGCTCGCGAAGCTTGTTAAGTCCGCGAAGGCTGTTCGAGCCCGAAGGCCGCGAAGCTGGCGCGAAGACCGCTAAGATTTTTTTAAAGAATATTTTATTTTCGTTTTACTCTCCTGACTGCATCGCCGAAGTATTTTTTGTTAAAGTTTATGATCAGGCCTATTCTGAGATCGGTGAATCTCAGGTATGTTAGTACCTGGGATATGTGTACCGGGAGTATATCTTCGACGACTTTTATTTCAACTATTACGCATTTGTTTACCAGGATGTCGAGGCGGTAGGCGTTGGGTATGATGTGGCCGTCGTATATAATAGGTAATAGTATCTGGTTTTCAACAGTCAATCCTTTCTTTTCCAGTTCGATGAGCATGCATGCTTCGTATGCGCTTTCGAGCAGTCCGTTGCCTGTGTATGCGTGGACATTGTATGCTGCATCGATAATTTGGGTCACGATCTTTTCTATTTCTTCGGGAATAGGTTCCATATAAATCACATCTTATTTACAATAATATGCATATAAGTATTTAGCAATTACCAATTAATAAAAAAATCTTAGCGGTCTTCGCGTAAGCTTCGTGGTCTTCGGGCTCGAAACAGTCTTCGCGGACTTAACAAGCTTCGCGAGCTTGTGCGGATTCAGTATCGTAGTAAACGTTATATGCGAGAAACATGATTATTAACACGAGGGGACCCCCCTCAAGGATTAGTCATAGGAAAGTCCTCGCACTTTTACCCATGACACCTATATAGCTTCTAAAGCTATCCCCATATAGCTTTAAAAGGCTATCATTACGATAAACATCAGATTCTGTAGGAGGACAATAGGATATGGATTTCACCATACTAGCGCCCATCGCGGGTCTACTCGCCCTGGTGGCCGCCGGATACTTCGCCTACTCCGTGCTCAAGGAGAACGCGGGCACGCCGAGGATGAAGGAGATCTCCGGAGCGGTCCAGGAGGGCGCGATGGCGTTCCTGAACAGGCAGTATACGACCATAGCGATCTTCGCCGTGATCATCGCCGTCGTTCTGGGATTCTTTATCAGCTGGTACGTTGCAGGAGGCTTCCTTCTGGGCGCCATCCTGTCGGCGGTGGCCGGCTATATCGGCATGAACATTTCCGTGCGGTCGAACGTGAGGACCGCCGAGGCTGCAAAGAGCGGCCTGGCCAAGGCGCTTTCCGTGGCCTTCCGCGGCGGCTCCGTTACGGGCCTTGCAGTCGTCGGTTTAGGCTTACTGGGCATTAGCGGCGTTTACTTGATCTCCGCTTACGTCCTTACCCCGGCGGGTCAGCCCGTAGACCTGAAGCCCCTTATCGGCTTAGGTTTCGGCGCCAGCCTTGTCAGCCTGTTCGCCCGTGTGGGCGGCGGTATTTATACCAAGGCGGCTGACGTGGGCGCGGACCTTGTGGGCAAGGTCGAGGCGGGCATCCCCGAGGATGACCCGAGGAACCCGGCCGTTATCGCCGATAACGTGGGCGACAACGTGGGCGACTGCGCCGGCATGGGCGCCGACCTGTTCGAGACTTACATTGTCACGGCGCTGGCCGCCATGTTGCTGGGCAACATCCCCGCGGTCCAGACGGCCCTGACCACGCAGTTCGGGCTGAACCCGTCCTTCGTCTCTAACCTGGTCACCTTCCCGCTAATACTGGGCGCCGGCGCCATTATCGCGTCGATCATCGCCATCTTTTTCGTGAGGCTGGGCAAGAGCAACAACATCATGGGCGCCCTCTACAAGGGCCTCATTGCTGCCACCGTCATATCGGTCATATTGTTCGCTGCAGCAAACTACTACCTGCTCGGCATGAACATGGGCATACTTATTGCCTCGTTCGTGGGCCTGGCAGTGATGGCCTGCCTGTTCATCATCACCGAGTATTACACGGGCACGGGCCACCGGCCGGTCAACGAGGTCGCCAAGGCGTCGCTCACCGGCGCCGGCACGAATATCATCACTGGCATCGCCATGGGCCTTGAGGCCACCGCGCTGCCGGTGCTGGTCATCGTCATCGGCATCTTCGTGGCCTACCAGTTCGCTGGCCTGTATGGTATCGCCATCGCGGCGGTCGCCATGCTCTCGGTCACGGGCATCATCGTGGCCATCGATTCCTACGGTCCAATCACCGACAACGCGGGCGGCATCGCCGAGATGGCCGAGCTGCCCCCCGAGGTCAGGAAGCACACCGATGCGCTTGATGCCGTGGGCAACACCACGAAGGCCGTGACTAAAGGTTATGCCATAGGTTCTGCGGCTCTCGCCGCGCTTGCCCTGTTCGCCGCCTTCAAGGCGGACATCGTCATGCCGGCCGGGACTTCCCTGAACCTGTCCATCGATAACCCGATCGTGCTCATCGGCCTGTTCATCGGCGGCGCCGTGCCGTTCCTGTTCAGCGCCCTGTGCATGCTGGCCGTGGGCCGTGCGGCGTTCAACATCGTCGAAGAGGTCCGTCGCCAGTTTAAGGAGATTCCCGGCATCATGGAAGGCAAGGCAAAGCCGGACTATGGCAGGTGCGTCGATATTGTGACGATCGCTGCCTTGAAGCAGATGGCACTTCCGGCCATCCTGGCGGTTTTGACTCCTCTGCTTGTCGGGTTCATCCTTGGGCCTGCAGCGCTGAGTGGCCTGCTGCTCGGTGTGATCATTACCGGCCTGGTGCTTGCGCTGCATATGACGTCCGCAGGCGCTGCCTGGGATAATGCGAAGAAGTTCATTGAGTCTGGTAATTACGGCGGCAAGAAGAGCGATGCTCACAAGGCTGCTGTAGTCGGTGACACAGTCGGTGACCCGTATAAGGATACCGCCGGGCCGTCGCTGAACGCACTGATCAAGGTCATGAATACTATTTCGCTGATCTTCATCGGCCTGATCACCACGTATTACCTGCTCAGGTAAGTTGGGAGTTTTCTCCCAACCCCTCTTTCTTTTTAATGAGTTTTACTGAAGTACTGAAGTACTTGTTTTATGGTCTAAACAGTAACCTCAGAACCAATTATGACTAATAATACAAAAAAGTAATATTTTTTAAAATGAATCCATGTTACTAAGGATTATTCACTTATATAACCAATTTTTTCTACACAAATTAGGCATTTAAAATTAGAATTGTCCTGAATCAAAATATCTATATAAAGATATTGTTGTTCATATAGGTAGTAATACCGCTGATGCCATATAAATTCTCTTATAAGTTAAAATAAACTGTTTACATTGAGCGATTATGTTAAATTAAGCAATTTTGTTCCAGAATCTGATAAAACATGAAAATATTTCTCCCATTTTGACAATTTATCTAAAAAACTGGGTTGTTAAGGAAAGGATATATATAGTAGCTTTTCGTAATTTAGTTGTTAGAGTGCGGTGTGAGACCGCTTAGATACCTATCGTTAGGGGGGCAGGGATTCTTCCCTTCGCGACTATGGCTAAAAACCTATGGTCTCAGATCGCCTGAAAATTGGTGGAGGAAATTTTAACTATGAAGGCAAACAGATTTGCAAACAATGATGAGGGTGTCTCCGCCGTAATCGGTGTCATCCTCATGGTCGCAGTCACCGTCATTCTGGCGGCTGTCATCGCGGCTTTCGTATTCGGCATGGTTGGCGGAGTCAAGAAGACTTACACTGTTGCGGCAACTGCGCAGAGAACAAGTGTTAACACAGTCCTTATTACATACAATGGTGGTCAGGATTCCGCACAGGTTGTTGAGTTAACTGCATCGGCTGTTGGTGGTACTATCTCTGGTACATTGGGTACAACCGTTGGTAGCTCAATTCAAGTAACTAATGCTGCTAACCCGTGTACTGTAACTGTCACGTCTAAGTGGGCTGATGGATCAACATCAGTGATAATGACACAAACCCTGTAAAATTATATAACACGGTTATGGTTAGGTAAGCTATTATATCCGCTTACCTATATTTTTAATTTTTAATTTGGTTAAACATTTAAAAAGTAGTTGTTTGTTTTAATAGCATACTTATTGAAACTATTGATACTCATATTGCTTTTTTAAATTTTGATTGGTGTTTTATTTTAGGGTTGTGATTGGACCAGGTGTTCTTTTTTTCTTAGTTAAAATGATGTGGATGAGATAAATACTGAGTATGGGTGAGATGCAGGAATTTTCTATTTTTAACTGTCTTTATATGTTTCTGAGGCATAGAAAAATTAGATTAGCGCTAACCGGGAGGTAGTATGACTGTGAATAAATTTCTATTATTTGAAAAAGAAGACATCAAAGTACTTACGATAGATTTAAAACTTTGCAATTATTATCTAATATCAATATAACATATTAAATCATATATAATTTCATATAGTCATCACATGCTACTATATCATATTCTAAAGTTTTATTCGATAGTAAATATATCTTTTTGTTTTGACTTTTTACTAATGTGTTGTTTTTTATATCTTGTAAACTCGAATCTCCCATATTCCAATAATTATATAAATAAAAATTGTTATTAAACTCATTATTATCTAAAATTAATAGTGTATTAGAATTTGTATTATTTTTTATGAAATTGTATATGGCATTTTCATGATATGATTCATATTTTGACTGGAATAATTCATTATAATATATATTCAGCGAAAAGAAGTATGAAAATATAATTATAACAAGTAACAATACGCAAATATAACGTTTATCACTAATTGATAAGTATATCAACATTAATAATAATAAGAAAAAAACAATTATCAATGCTGCCGATGGTATGTTCCATGTAGGCATATTTAATGCTTGACCATAATTTATCCCGAAGAAAGGATCATAGAACGAAGTATATGCATATAATGATGGATTATTTACAAAACTTAAAAACCCAAGTATAATTGTGCTATTATACATTAGTATAAATAGTACTATTAAAATAATTAATATAAATAATAATATAAACAAATTAACATATTTAACACTTAATATTTTCCAATCTATTTTGTAAATACTTATTATACTTAAAATTATAATTGGGGGTATAACTGGTTCAACATATCTACCTAATAATGTTTCACCACTAATAAATGTAAAAACAAGCGTTGTTAAAATTAAAAAAAGTATTGTAGTAAATAAGTAAAAGATTAATACTGACGCATTATTGTTGATGATCTTTTTATCGTGTATAAATAACATTAATAAAAAAAAGATGGCAACAAATAATAAAAAATATGATGATAAAAAAAGGTAATTTATTAAATAAATAAGACATCCTATAATGCGTAATAATCCATTTATAGTTGATAGTCCATTTACTGCTTGCCAAAATATAGTAAAAACATTATAAGATGAGCCATATGTCCAACTTGCTAACTGTTCTTCGCGTTCTCCCCATAAATTATTTATATCTGTTACATACATGGAAAAAAATACCCAAGAAATTAAAAATAACGTGAAAGTACCTATTAAAAACCATTTTTTCTTTAATAAATTAGTAACACTATCATACTTTTTATTACTTAATAAATAATAAAAAAAGGTTAGAATAAATGCAATAAGCATTGATATACCATTCGATCTTGTTATATATAAGTATACGACCGATAGAGATGCTAGTAACTCCCATTTCTTATCGTTTGTTTCATAACTTTTGAGTATGAACCAAATTGAAAATAAAAATAAAGGTATGAATAATACTTCAGTCATTATTGTAAAACTATTATAATTTAATAAAGGCAGGGTAGTAACAGCAAGGGAACCAATAATGGAAATAATTAAATTACAATATTTTTTTAATAAGAAATATGTTGGAAAAATAATTGAGGTTGTCACTATCGCACTTATTGCTAACATTATATGATAAATCACTTCTTTATCATTTGATATAGCATATGCTAGAGATAAAAATATAGGATATCCGGGGGAGTAAGAACCGCCAAATTTAGCATATAATTTACCTTCTATTAAATTATTAGCCAAACTATCATAATAGATTTCATCCATATGTATGAAGGGTGCATAGAAATTTAACGATAAAAATATCTTTAATAATGTTAATGATATAAATAATATGCAAATTATAAGTAAAGCATATTTTTCAATTGATTGATTTACACATTGAATTCCATTTTTCATCTGTAGCAACCCAGAGGAATTAATTACTCAATTTAAATGTGAAAATTCTTATGTTCCAAAATCTAATATAGTTTTCACTTAAAACTCAATTAATAATTCTTCATATGATTAAATAAAAGTAAAATATTCATAAAATTATTGATAATATGGGGTGTATTATGTAATTAGGTGAAAGTATTTGGAGCTTCCGGTTTTGTCGTTTTTATACCCGATAAAAACGTTTGTATCTGATTGTAGAAGCCCATTTCTTGTTTTGATTGCATCCAGGACCTTTTCTACATGGAGTTGGCATGTCTGGACAGCGTGCACGAGCTGATACGGATTTTTTGACTAAAGTTAATTCGAGCAATGCGTTACCAGTATAAAATGAATATTTGGCTTAGAGGGGGTACCTAGCGACTGCGTGTTCACCAGGTTCAAGCAAGAACTCAGGGATACTTTGGACAGGATCATGGACATCATCGTGGGCATGCTTAGAATACTGGTGTTCCGGTTGTTCAAAGCGCCTGGAGTTGATAGTACTAAAATCGAGGTGTATAGCAAGAAGGACCGTGGGCCAGCTAGGGGTGGGACCATATGATCGAGAAGTATTACAGGGGGTACAAGGCCCAGTTGCAGTAACTAAATTAACAATTATTCA
Organism: Methanocella paludicola SANAE; assembly: GCF_000011005.1. Classification (NCBI taxonomy): domain Archaea; kingdom Methanobacteriati; phylum Methanobacteriota; class Methanomicrobia; order Methanocellales; family Methanocellaceae; genus Methanocella; species Methanocella paludicola. The sequence goes on along the minus strand of NC_013665.1, from coordinate 1,941,882 downwards.
GCATAAAGTAGATAATATACTCGGGCTAATGATTTAAGCGGCATTGGTATTGATGGTGGGATATGCAGGCAACAGAGGTAGATGTAAAACCAAGCGTTTATGAAATGTCATTTAGAAATTTGCCTGTAACAATCATCAAGCCGTCGAAGGGCTGGATGCCGATCAACCTTCACGAGCTCTGGGAGTTCAAAGACCTTTTATATTTCTTCACGTGGAGAGACATCAAGCTCCGGTATAAGCAGACGGTCTTAGGCTTCGCCTGGGCGATTATCCAGCCATTCTTTGCGATGTTGATATTCACGTTGTTCTTCGGCAGCCTGGCGAAGTTACCTTCGGATGGCGTGCCTTATCCGATATTCGCCTATGCTGCACTGCTTCCATGGACGATGTTCTCGGAAAGCATTGCGAGATCGACCAGTACAATGGTCATGAATTCTAATATCATAAAAAAAGTCTATTTCCCCAGGATGGCGCTGCCGATCTCTAGCGTACTTTCTCCGATTGTAGATTTTGCGATAGCGTTTGTTATTCTTATACTGATGATGGCCTATTTTGGCGTGATGCCCACGATCAATGTTATCTGGATGCCGGCGTTCCTGTTACTGGCCATCGTGACATCGTTAGGCGTCGGGCTCTGGACTTCGGCCCTGAACGCCCGGTATAGGGATATTCAATACGTAGTACCATTCGTGATACAGATCTGGATGTTCGCGTCCCCCGTGGTTTATGCATCGTCGATGATACCGGTACAATATCAATTCCTGTATGGGCTGAACCCTATGGCAGGCGTTATAGAAGGGTTTAGGTGGTCGCTGCTAAGCACAAATGCGCCAGGAATGATAATCATAGCTTCAGTAGTAGTGTCGTTAGCTCTACTAGTGTCCGGAGCATTCTATTTCAGGCGGATGGAGAAGACATTCGCTGATGAGGTCTGAAGATGAGCGAGATAGCGATACAAGTGGAGCATATGGGGAAGCAGTATCGCATAGGGCAAAAAGCGCCGTATTTGACATTCAGGGATGCGATAACAAATACCATAACAGCACCAATAAAAAGATTCAAGGAAGGAAGTCGATTAACCGATCAAGAAAGTAAATTCTGGGCATTAAAAGATGTATCATTCGATGTTGAAAAGGGAGAAGTATTAGGCATTATAGGTCGCAATGGAGCTGGAAAAAGTACATTATTAAAAATATTGTCAAGAATCACAGATCCAACAGAGGGATATGCAAAAATTTATGGAAGAGTTGGATCGCTTTTAGAGGTGGGGACAGGTTTTCATCCAGAACTGACCGGTCGAGAGAATATTTATTTGAGCGGTTCAATCCTAGGAATGAAAAAGTCGGAGATTGATAATAAATTCGATGAAATAGTTAAGTTTGCGGAAACAGAAAAGTTCCTAGACACCGCTCTAAAGCATTATTCAAGTGGAATGCAGGTACGGCTGGGTTTTGCTGTAGCTGCGTATCTAGACCCCGAAATATTAATAATTGACGAAGTTTTAGCTGTTGGTGATGCTGAGTTTCAAAAGAAATGCCTAGGCAAAATTGAAGATGTATCAAAAGCTGGCAGAACAGTTCTTTTCGTGAGTCATAATATGGAAGCCATTGAAAGGCTTTGCTCTCGAGTTATACAATTAGATAAAGGTAAAATTGTTCAAAATTCTAATAGTGTAAATTCTGTAATTCATAATTATTTATATGCTAACTATGAGGAAAGATCATTTGAATGGATTAACTCAAGAAATGAGTTTAATAGTCATTGGTTAGTGCCAAGAAAATTTTATCTATCTAATAAAAACAATATCAAACAGGGGATATTTACTAATAATAGTGAAATATGGATAAATATTGAGCTAGAAATAAAAGAATTGGATTCAGCACTTACAATTGGATATGCGATATATGATGAATCAGGTAATCTATTATATTGGTCATACCATACTGATGTAACTAAAAATAAATGGCCAGATTTAAAATTAGGGATGATTACTTTGAGAAGTATGATTCCTAAAAGACTTTTAAATGAGGGCATTTATAAAATTGAATTAATTGGAAGCCTTCATTTTAGAGAATGGCTTTTACAACCAATTATAAATGCGCCATCAATATACCTTACAATTCAAGGAGAATTAAGCGATTCTCCACTCTGGATGGTTAAACGGCCGGGGATTTTAGCCCCAGTTATAGACTGGTGTATTATTGATAATGATGAAATGGGCCAATTAGATAGTAATATAATGTAAAGATATGTCAATGGAAATGTTAAATTAACCAAGGGAAGATTGATGACAAAAATTTTTCCGAATATTAACCTACTTGTTTGGGTATATAATAAATTGAGGTCTTTTTCATTATTTTTTAGATTCATAGAAGATTATAATAAGTTCAATTCATTAAACAAAAAAGATCATCGTTTTTTTATTAAATTGACGAATTTTTATCCATGTCTATATGATAGAACAATAACAACAGGGTTTGACAGACATTATGTTTATCATCTTTCATGGGCAGCTCGTACACTTATTAAAATTAAACCTGAGATACATGTGGACATCTCATCATCCTTGTATTTTTGTTCAATAATGTCTTCAGTGATACCAATAAAATTTTATGATTATCGCCCTGCTGAGATAATATTAACAGGTTTATCCGCAGATAGAGCTGACTTATTAGCTTTACCGTTTGATGACATGAGTATAAAATCAATATCATGTATGCACACTGTAGAACATATCGGGTTGGGGAGATACGGGGACCTAATTAATCCGATGGGAGACCTAAAGGCGATATCTGAACTCAAAAGAATACTAGCGCAAGATGGCTCCTTGTTGTTTGTTGTTCCAATTGGAAAACCAAAAATTGCATTCAATGCGCATCGTATATATTCTTATGAGCAGATTATGGGTTATTTTTCTGATCTTACCCTAGAAGAATATGCATTAATCCCTGATAATCAAAACGATATCGGTATCATTTATAATGCATCTAAAGAGATAACAGATAAACAGGAATATGGTTGCGGCTGTTTCTGGTTTAGAAAGAATAAGGGGGCATAATTATTCGAATTTTATATGTCGGAATGAAGTACGATTATGGCAATCCCAATCAGGGTTATAGCTTCGAGCATTATAATTTCTATGACTCACTCGTTAATATTGGTCACGATATCCTTTATTTTGATTATATGACACTCATGCAACAATATGGAAGAGAGTGGATGAATAATAAGTTGTTCGAGATAGTAAAAAAAGAAAACCCTGACTTAATGTTCACAGTTTTGTTTAAGGAAGAGCTCGATAAAAACATAGTAAAAAAAATATCCGATAGTACGGATACTATTACACTAAATTGGTTCTGCGATGATCACTGGAGATTTGATAACTTTACAAAATATTGGGCACCGTGTTTTAACTATGTCGTGACGACAGCAAAGAGTGCACTACCGAAATACGAAAAAATGGGTTATACGAATGTAATAAAAAGCCAGTGGGCATGTAATAATTTTTTATATAAAAAAATGGAACTGCAGTTTAAGTATGACTCTTCGTTTATTGGGCAACCTCATGGAAATCGGCGTGAGATAATACAAAGAATAAAAAATTCGAACATTCAAATAGAGACGTGGGGCACCGGTTGGGAATCTGGGAGGGTGACTCAAGAGGAAATGATAAAGATATTCAATCAAAGTCGTATTAATCTAAATTTGAGCAACAGTTCTACTATAAATAATATAAATATTTTAGGAAAAATAAAATCTATGTTTGTAAAAAACAAGAACGATAAAATAATATTCAATCATATTAATAATCAGATTAAAGGGCGAAATTTTGAAGTACCTGGTTGCGGCAGTTTCATGTTAACAGGTATCGCCGAAGATCTAGATCAATATTATGACATTAATAAAGAAGTTTGTTGTTTCGAAGATATGAATGACCTGTTATATAAAATCAATTACTATCTCAATCATGATGAAGAAAGACGCCAGATAGCTAACGCAGGATATATAAGAACATTAAAAGAACACACTTACGTCCATAGATTTAACGATATATTCAAGCATATAGCCTGGGCATCCACTCCATCAGATATTACTTATATCGGAAAACCAAAGCATGGAAGTACTGTTGAGATAATAAAATAAGGGATATTTTGACCGAAATTGTGCCGAAAGTAAGTGTAATTGTCGCAACATATAACAGAGAAAATGTTATATCAGACACCATAGATAGTATATTCAATCAAACTTTCCAGGATTATGAAATTATTATTGTTGACGATGGATCGACAGATAATACAAATGCTATTCTAAAAAAATATGGAAATAAAATAAATTATGTCAATATCTACCACTCAGGATCACCATCTTATGCAAGGAACACAGGCATAAAGTTAGCAAAAGGAAAGTATATAGCAATATTAGATTCGGATGATTTATGGTTCCCGGAAAAATTAGAGAAACAGGTTAATTTTATGGAGAATCACAGTGATGTGGGGGTATTAGGCACGTTCTTTGAAACAGTTAATGACGATAACGGAAATAAAAAAATATATTTATTACCGACTAACCCCAATATATTAAAATGGTGCCTTATCTTTAGCAATTGTATCGCCCATTCTTCTGTTATTATAAGAAGTGAAATAATCAAAATGTTGGGGTATTATGATAAGTCGGTAGATTTTTGTGAGGATTATGACCTATGGATCCGGGCGAGTCGCATTACGAATATCGCCAATCTCCCCGAAGTGTTATTGAGTTATCACATACACGATAGTAGTATTTCATCAGTCTATTTTGAAGAGCAAGAAAAAATTGCCTTGTGCATTATGATATTAAATGTTAGAAAAATTTTAAATAATAATGTATCCGATGAAATAATACTAAATATGAAGAGGGTATATAACGGATTTCTATTGAATAATAATGATGAAGTGGAAAATGCTTTTAATATTATGTTTGAGCTCTATAATCATTATACGAATAATAACAATCTGAATTTAAAAGAATTAAATTCTATATCGAATATTGTTATGTATTTATTGTTGAGACAGGTGATAAAAGAAAGGAATATGGGCATTAATTATCGTATAAAAATATTTTTAAAAGTTGGCATATTTAAAATGCAATCTATAAAAGATATAATGTTGAAGCTATTATATCAATCTTATAAATCATCAATTAATTGAAAATTCGTTGAAGTAAATTAATATATTGATATGCCCACTGTCAGCATAATAATACCAGCTTATAATCAACAAGAATACATTCAATCAGCATTATCTAGTGTAATTGATCAAACACTAAAAGATTGGGAAGCAATCATTGTCAATGATGGATCCACAGATAATACGGACATAATTGCTCAAGAGTTTATTAAAAAGGATTCACGATTTAATTATATATATCAAGATAATAAGGGCTTATCAGAAGCTCGTAATACTGGATTAAAGTTAGCAAAAGGAAAATATGTCGTATTTTTAGATTCGGATGATATTTTGGATACTCAAATGCTCGAACTAACGACTGGCTATCTGGAAAAACATGTTAATATTGATATTGTAAATGGAGCATGGGACCAAATAGATGATAATGGAAAAGCAATTTCACGTAGATTTGGGCCAATAATACGAAAAAACTATTTGTATGATCTTATGTTGACCAATCTTTTCCCGGTACATTCGTTATTAATAAAAAAAGCAGTATTCGATTATTGCGGTTTTTTTGATGTAGCCCTAAATTCCCATGAAGACTGGGATATGTGGCTCAGGGCATTAAGTAATGGATATAAGATGGGGTACTTAAATCATTTAATCGCCCACTACAGGATTCACCCGCAATCCATGACAAAGAATAAGCAAAGGATGATTAATAGTACGTGTCAGGTATTAGATAAAACTTTTAAACCAAGTAATATTGACAAGATTAAATTGCTAGATGGAATGCCAATATACTGGAAGTACCAGGTCAATTCCTGTTTTTATAGATATAGGTATATTATCGATTCTAGAGATAAAAATTATTTCAAATCGATTTTGGATCTTGTTTTATCATGTGTGATGTGGCCACCAATTACTTTTATGTATATATCGTATATTTTAACAAAACATACTGTATAAATTGCAACCGGATTGATATCGATGGATTTCCCAAAAGTAATAATCTTAATATTAAACTGGAATGGGAAATCTGATACAATCGATTGCATCGAATCACTTAAAGCTGTGGATTATCCAAATTATTACATTCTATTAATTGATAATGGCTCGACAGATGGTTCGGTAGAGTTATTTAAAAACAAATACCCTGGTATTGAGATAATACAAAATAAAAAAAATTTAGGATTTGCCGAGGGCAATAATTCAGGAATACGATATGTTTATGATAATAATTATGAATATCTTTTACTACTAAACAATGATACTACAGTGTCTACTGATTTTTTAAATAAGCTGGTAATTGCAGCAGAGAATTATAAGAACGTAGGTTTTGCGGGACCTATGATTTATTTTTATGATTATCATGGCAGAAAAGACATTATCAGTTTTGTTGGAGGAAAATTAAGTAAATGGCGAGGTACGGTAAGACATTTAGGTGCAAAAGAAGTAGATAATGGCCAGTATAACAGGACCATTGAAGTCGATTATGTCGAAGGCTCATGCATATTGGTAAAACGTGATGTAATAGAAAAAATTGGATTATTAGACCCACAATATTTTTTATATTGGGAAGATACCGATTGGTGCGAAAGGGGCAGAAAAATTGGTTATAAAACCATATCAGTCCCTGATGCAAAAATATGGCATAAGATCTCTGCGACATCGAATAGAAGAGGCGGTACAAATAGCTATTATATGACAAGAAATTGCTTCATCTTTATGAGAAAGAATGCCAGTACATCGCAATTCATCTCATTCCTTACTTATTTTATATTGTTCAAATTTTGGTACAATATTTTAATGTATGGTATCTATTATAGGAATATAGCTGAATTAAAGGGATTTTTGAAAGGAACATTCGATTATTTTATTAAAACATGATATACTGGGCTATATTTTACTATTATTGTACGTGTCTATCAATCGTTGCTCCATTATTTTCCAGGAATATTTCGAAATGTAGGCATTTCTCCCATTATCGCCTAGTTTTTTTCTATTTTCAGGATCATTTTTTAACATTTTTATCAAATTTTCTAAAGCCTCAATATCCCCATAGGGGACAAGTATACCACAATTCTCTTCCTTAACGATTCGACTCGCAGCTATCTCGGAATTTACGATTATAGGTTTCCCACACATCATCGCCTCAAAAAGTTTATTGGGACTCTCGTATTTACTTTTTAAAACCCGGGGATCATTAAACCTAAATAGAACATCTGCTTCCATCGTTTTTAGCAGGACGTCTTCATAAGTTGGCAGCCATCCGATATATTTTATTTTATTATTATAACGATTGATTTGCTCCATATATGGTAAAACATCCGATCCCGGGCCTACTAGCACTAGTTTTACATTATCGATATTCTCAATTGCTTTTATCATATGGTCGATACCACGATATTTATGCATAGCTCCAGCATAGAAAATAACCATCTCATCAGCTGCATCTTTAATTTTACTTGTTTGAAGATTGAAACGGTCGGGTGGCGAATTATAGATGTATACTAGCTTATTTATTTTGGCCCCTTTAACTTCATCATAACGACATTCATCGACTAAGAATAAAACGTCTGCAAATCCAATGCCGAACATCTCGATCGCAGCGACCACATTTCTAATAGTATTTACTATGAAATATGGGCGTTTTTCCGGTATAGTACTGGCATAAAAATCAAAGCTTGTATAGAAGAGCCGGCATCTTTTTACGAATTTAGCTATGATAGCCGGCCACTGCGTATCAATATCACATGTATGAATTACATTCGCATCATTTTTCAAGAGGTAAATAAACTCGTATATCCACCAGATTGGCATGTAAAATATTACCGTCCATTTATCGAGAGGCGCTTTCAAGTTGAATTTTTGAAAAGCATAATGCGAATTTATGGGGCTTTTTAGAGTATGTTGTCTGTCCCATACTAATAATTTTACATCCATCCCATTTTCTGACAGGCTCTCTGCTATTTTATAAATGGCAGAATCGGTGGCCCTTGCGCGTAATAGAATTACTTTCATTTGGAATATCGATCCGACTTTTAAGCAATAACATGTAAGAGGAATAGATAAATATGTTGCTTCTTCATATGTAGATTAATATCGCTATCCTAGAACGAATCGCGGATTTATCCATGTATACTAATAACGGCGTTAATAAAAAAACCGTGAGCATCATTATACTCTCATATAACAGTTGTCAAGATCTGATGGAGTGTATACCTTCTATATTGGAACAAATTGGCTCCGACCATGAAATAATCGTTGTCGATAATGGCTCAGTCGATGGCACGGAATCATTTATTAAAAAGAATTATTCGAATATCCAGTTCATTGAAAATGGCTCAAACCTGGGTTACGCCGCCGGTAACAATATAGGATTTCGACATGCAAAAGGCGAGTATATAGTCGTCGTGAATCCGGATACTATCCCGGGTAATAACTGGCTTTCTGCGCTTATTGCGCCACTACAAATGAATCCAGAAATTGCTATAACTACTTCAAAAATTTTGATGCACACTGATAAGCATTTAATCAACACTTGTGCGAATCATTCACATTACACCGGTCTTAACTTCTGCCGCGGGCTCAATCAGCTTTCTTCATCGTTTAAAAAACCACTCGAGGTCGGTGCTATATCTGGTTGCTCATTTGCTACTCGACGGAAGGTCATTGAGGAATTGGGTGGATTTGACTCTAACTTTTTTTTGTATATGGAGGATGATGACTTATCTTGGCGAGCTCGTCTTGCCGGATATAAAATAATGTTTGTGCCGTCATCCGTTATTTATCATAAATACCGGCTTACAATCGCACCCTGGAAGGAGTATTACCTCGAACGTAACAGATATATCCTTCTGTTAAAGAACTATCGACTGAAGACACTTTTCCTATTATTGCCAGTGCTGCTGGTCACCGAAGCTATCACTTGGGGACATGCAATACTAAATGGATTACCATATATGCAGAGTAAATTAAGGGCTTATTGGTGGTTAATTAGCAACCTTAACCTTGTCATACCAGAACGTAAGGAGATACAAAGCTATAGAAAAATTAGTGATAAAGAACTTATAAAACTCCTCGATTGGAGGATACCTTTTGAGCAAGTAATAGTTAATGAATCCATAAAAAATCAAGTCGATAAAATTTTTAACTCTATTTATAAGATATATTTTTATGCGATTATAAAAATTGTATAAGCAATAAAATTCATCTAATCTTTATTCGAACGTTCTGTATAGACCATAGCATCAATCCGGTAAATATGCTAAATATCCCTAAAATAGTGCATAGCATGAAGATTAAAGAATACCCGACAGCAACGACCTTTGTAGCATTAAATATATCCAGTACCATGAAGCAGAAGATCGCCGCGGTGACCAATAATAAACCGCCAGGAACGCCGAAGAACAGTAAAGGCCGCTCTTGTGATATCAGGCCTATGATTGGGTTTAATACGCCAAACCCATGAGAGACAGGATTCATCGTGGAACCTTCCACATCATACCTAACATTTATCGGAACTTCTAGAACTTTAAGCCCTGCCTGTGCCGCATCGATGAGCATTTCGCTTTCTATCGCCATGCCATTCTGCCTAAAAGAAAAGCAATTAAACGTTTTACTAGAAAATGCTCTAAACCCGTTCTGCGAATCTGTTATTTTTTGTTTGGTACCGGTGTTCGTCGCAGCAGTTAAAACTTCTTGCCCTATACGTCGATATCCCGGTACTTTGTTACCATTTTTAATGAGGAACCTCGAACCGTTTACAATATCTGCTTTCCCACTAATGATAGGACCTAGAAGAAGTGGTATCTCATCGGGATTATGCTGCCCATCACCATCGATCAATATAAGTATATCTGCATTTGCTCTTTTTACGAATTCAAATGCATCTTTTATTGCCACTCCCTTTCCTTGATTAGTTTTATGAGTGATAATCTCGGCACCAGCAATTCTGGCGATTTCCGAAGTTTTATCCTTTGAGCCATCATCAATTACTAAAACTTGATTCGCAAATTTTTGTGACCGTAAAACAATACTTCCAATCGCGATCTCTTCATTATAACACGGAATAGCTACTATGATCCTGTATTTCTCATTTGTTGGGGTATTACTATTATTTTGAGCTATTGAATCGATGGCATTAGGCTTTATTAGATTATACGAATGCTCTATTGTTGATGCCATCAATGCTCCTCCCCTGCAAATTAACCATTATATCAACAATAAAACATAAATCATTTATGGTATAACCAAATAAATTGTAAGAGATATAATATATCGCGATTTTATAGATTTATATGATTCATATAAAATATCACTATTATCATGGTCTGATTATCATATCGCATATTTTCCTATCCATATAATCAACAAATGATTTAGTAATGCAATTTATTTATTATAAATCCTGTAATCATCAAAAATTTCTTTTTTTATTTTTATTATATAATTTTGTTATACTATAATAAGATAAATATAAGTATTCGCTTTACATACGATTGTATTATGCCACTGATTATTGATGATGAAGGTATTTCTGATGTACTCGCTGTTATTCTAATTGCCGCATTGACGATTATTATTGCAAGTATAATGGCTTCATATGCCTATGGTTTAGCTCAAGATATAAGACAACCGAAAAATGTTGTTGTTACAGCTCAGAGAGTAGATACTACGACAATAACCCTAACTAATTCTGGCGGCGATTTAGAAATTCTCGATACAACCACTCCATTTAGAGTTGTGATTAATGATATTGAAGTTCCATGCGGCAATCTGGACGAAAATATCGGATCCACAGAAGTTTTTAACGCAAATGCTGGTGCACACGTCGTAGTTACCGCAATATGCTACCAGGAAACGCCTAAAGTAATATATGATGGTATATTATAATCAATTAAATTTTTTAGATTGATAAACTGTCGATAGCTAATTTTTTTACTGATTTTTTTTACAATTTCACCCAATCTAAAAAGCTTTATTTCTTCAGAGCACAACTCATCTCTCAGATTCATCATGGTTGAAATCCTCGCGGACGTGGGCGGCAGTCCTGGTAAGGACTGCCGGGGCTTTTGCAAATATTGTTATTTCAAGCTAGTCAAGGAAGTTCCAGCTTTCGGCTGTAAGCATTGCCTCCCCTTCCAGAAGGGTTGCGACTATTGCACCAGAGGCATAAAAGAGCAGTACCCCGGCTTCAAGCCTCTCCCCATGGTCACCTCCGACGTCATGGGCGCGCTCATGTTCAACCGCAACGCCGACAAGATCACCATCAGCGGCGGCGGCGACGTTAGCTGCTACCCCGAGCTGAAGGAGCTCGTCGCGTTCCTCAGCCAGACCGGCCTTCCCATCCACCTCGGCTATACAAGCGGTAAGGGCTTTGATAGTGCGGATGATGCCGACTTCTACATCGAGAACGGCGTCACAGAGGTCACCTTCACCGTATTCTCGGCCACCACGAAGCTCCGCAAGGAGTACATGAACGACAAACACCCCGAAGAGTCGCTCGAGGCCCTCAAGCGCTTCTGTAAGTCCTGTGATGTTTATGCGGCGTCGGTCCTCATCCCGGGTGTCAACGACGGCGAAGACTTGATCAAGACGTGCGACCTCCTCCAAAAATGGGGTGTCAAAGGCGTCATCTTAATGCGCTTCGCCAACTCCGAGGAGCAGGGCCTCATCCTGAACAACGCGCCCCTCATCAAGGGCGTCAAGCCACACACCATCCAGGAATTCGAGGGCATCGTAAAGGACATCGCCTCGAAGTACAAGTTCCGCGTCACGGGCACGCCGTTGGGCGACCCGAAGCTGGGCTCCCCATTCGCCATACGCAACGAGCCCAAGAAGCTCCTGAAATTACCCAAACTCACCAAGGAAGCGACCCTCATTTCGGGCTCCATCGCAGCGCCGCTCATCCAGGAAATATTCACGAAACTGGGCAGCAGTGTGAACGTCGTGCCCGTCAAAAAGGACATCGCATGCCTCATCACCATAAAGGACATCGAAGGCATCGACCTCAAAGACGTAAAAGAGACCGTCATCTTCCCTGGACGGGCTTTAGTGCATGACAAAGAGATCGAGGAGCTATTAACGAAGGATGGTGTTGATCGTCTTGTGCGCAGGGGTCCGGATCGTTTGACAGCGGATGGCGAGATGACCATCAGCATGACGAAAGACGAGATCATCGACTTCGAGGTATGTGCTTTTACTGAGCTTATCGATATTATAAACGCGATTGGTCTGCCGCCACAAAAAGTGAAGAAAGTAAGCAGTGTCACTAAAGCTCCGGTAAAAAAATCCGTCACGAAAAAGAAAAAGTAAATTTATTTCTGTGCAGTGTTTGCGACTCATGTACAGACCCTCGGTTTTACAACACGAAGACATGAAATTCTTCTTTTTAGAGTTTTAACACTAAATCGTGAAAGCACTGTAAACACAATTAAGCCATGAAAACTCAAAGGCCCTATTAAGCGAATTAAGCCGCTAAGACGCGGTTATTAAGACACTAACGAACGACGTAAGCCATGGACTGCTCCCTTTTTTGTGGACAGGTAGTTAAGGCACATCTGCTATGAGGTATGATTGTATGGGAAGAGTTGAGCGGCGGAGGTTTTCGCGGGAGTTCAAGCTTCAGGTGTTGCGGGAGCTTAAAGGCGGTAAGAGCGTGGCAGAGGTGTGCAGGGAGTACGATCTCACTCGGTTTCTTGTTGCCAGGTGGAAGAGGGAGCATGAGGAGAATCCTGACGCGTTTCAGGGTAAGGGTAAGGCTCGCGTGGATGAGAATCGTACGAGGGAGTTGGAGAGGCTTGTGGGCCAGTTGTATGCGGAGAACGATTTTTTAAAAAGAGCGTTGGCCAACATGAAGAAACGGGAGGAAGATCGAGGGAGGGATCGTATATGAGCATACTGGAGTGCCGTGGCAGTCTTCCGGTATCGAGGGCTGTGGAATTGATGGGGGTCAGCAGGAGCGGGTATTACAGGTGGTTGCATACTCGAAACATGATACAGCCCACGGAGTCTGATTTGTTGATCACTGAAGAGATCCAGCGGATAGCTCTCGACTATCCGAGGTATGGGTATAGGCGAGCCTGGGTGGAGTTGGGCAACCGTGGGTTCATTGTTAGTAGGAAAAAGGTGTACATGCTGATGAGACAGTACAACCTGTTGTGTGTGAGAAGACGGTACCGGGTATGCACCACTGACTCGAATCACGATAAACCAGTGTACGAGAACCTGGCCGGGGGCATGAGGGTTTCAGGTATTAACCAGTTGTGGGTGGCCGACATCACGTACATCCAGTTGTCCAGGGAGTTCGTGTACCTGGCCGTAGTGATAGACGTGTACAGCAGACGGTGCGTTGGCTGGCAGCTCAGCCACAGTATCGATACGAGGCTGACGCTGGGAGCATTGCATAATGCACTGGAGACCAGGAGGACGGAGTTAGGCGGCCTGGTTCATCATAGCGATCAGGGAGTCCAGTACGCCTCTAAGGAGTACGTTGAATGCCTCCTTGAGCACGGTATCCGGGTTAGCATGAGCCGGCGTGGCAATCCGTATGATAACGCGTTCGCCGAGAGCTTCATGAAGACCCTGAAGTACGAGGAGGTATACCTGAACGAGTACGAGACGTTCAAGGACGCAATGGAGAACATCGAACGGTTCATCGACGAAGTGTACAACCAAAAACGATTACACTCGTCAATAGGATACCAATCACCAATCGAATACGAGAAAACATTAAATACGAACATTGTGCCTTAACTAACTGTCTACTTTTATGGAAGCACTCCACCACGAAGTGCCACCAAAATAAGACAAAAAGGGAACGCCAGCCCAGGTACCATTAAGTTGCCTATCGTTTTCAAAATTGGTATCGATAATAGCGTTGCATCGATCGCTATAACTATAGTTAATCTATTTGTCTTATTTTTGTGGCACTTCGTGGCTTACGTCGTTCGTTAGTGTCTTAATAACCGTGAGCTTGGTGTTTTATTTCACTTAATAGTGCCTTTGAGTTTTCATGGCTTAATTGTGTTTACAGTGTCTTCATGATTTAGTGTTCGTAAAATCTAAAAAGGAATTTAGGGTCTTCGTGTTGCAAAACCGAATGGCAGTACGTGAGTCGCATCGAAGGAATTCAATAAAAGAGCGAACTCTGCAGAGATTTTATTATTACTGATCATCTCAATTTTGTACTGGTTCTGATTTTTCATAATATATTGTGTCACTTGCTTAAAGATCCCGATATTAAGCTAAATCGCCCGCACGCGGCCCACGTAAAAACACCGAAATACAATTTTCAGCACTACCATCGAAAGACCAACGTCCACATATGGCATAAGGTGGACCGGGGCGGGACAATGCTCGAGGACTGGAAAAGAACAACGGTCCGGCGCTGGAACGACGAAGACGCATTCAGGCGAGAGCATGGCCGGACCATAGAAGAAGTAGAAAAACAGCTAGAAAGGATGAGGCTGGCGTGCGGGCCCGGGATGGAGGGTATTCTGACCCCCTGAGGCCTGCTTATTTTAACAAAAGCTCGATCACAAAACATTGAACCGTTTTAGGAAACCCATCCAGTACAGGGCCTGCTCTTTTGAGTTTTCACGCATTTTAAGAATGACATCATCCTTTTCCTCTTTTTTCTCCTCTTTTTTCTCGATATCCCTCAGGGTAACGAGTGCCCGAAGAAGGCCGATGGCCTCGCAGAAATCTTTGATCGCCTGGTCTTCCGTGGTATCCCTGTATTTGATATTCGCCAGATCCTGCCGGTACTTTTCATTCAGCTTTTTTTCCAGGCTTAACAACAGCTCTAATTCGCTATCGGTCAGCTTATCTTTCTTAACGATGTTCCAGATGATCTCGTGGAGCGGTAATTTTTTCCCTTCAAGAACGATCTCGTCGGGCACCCAGGCCCCGACCCATTCCAGTAGCCGGGAGAGCTTAGCTTCTAGATGCTTACGCTCTTCATCCGTAAGCTTGCCTCCCGAAGGTATACCCGCATAGTTCAGCGGGCAGGAATTAGGCACATTCTCGTTCAAGGGACGACCTCATGGCCGAAGCGGTAGATGTAAGAGGCTTTTTTACTTATTAATATTTTTCATAAAATCTTACGCATATAAGCAATATAAGTCATAAAAATAACCATAAGGAGGCCATTATGGGATTATTATGGCTACTTTAATATTGACTCACGGGACTACGATGGCGTCTGCAGAGGGGCGCCGGCTCTGGATGCAGCACTGGAAAAGCGATGATAAACTCTATATAATGAGGCATTAATTCATAGGTAGGTGTAACTATGGTTATCGGAGTCACTATGATCACCGTCATACCCGGCGAGGAGAGGGCCGTCTACAACGTGCTCACCAAGATCGCCGGCGTCAGGGAGGTCTTCCACGTGTTCGGAGAGTACGACTTTATCGCCATCATCGACGTGGGGAGCCTGTCCGAGATCAACAAGACCGTCGACACGATTCGGGAAAACGATATGGTCACTTCGACTAAGACCATCATCGGTGCCGAGCTTTAGGCGCAAGCTGCTTAATTATTTTTAACATATTTACCGGGCAGAACCAAGCCCGCGAAGAGGCACAAGCCCGCGAAGACTATACGAGCGCAAAGGCCGCGAAGCGTACGCGAAGACCGCGAAGCTTCATTAAAAGATAGTTAATTTACTCATTTTAAATGTTAAAAATGCTATATTAATTCTTTAAGATAGTCTTCGCGGTCTTCGCGCCAGCTTAGCGGTCTTCGGGCTCGAAACAGTCTTCGCGGGCTTGTGCCTCTTCACGGGCTTATCCGGGCAAGTGAGAGGATAGAATTATTCAACATATTAACTCAATAACAACCAAATTAAACTGCCATACCTCATCAATTATTAAAGTTGGCTAAACACGAAAAAATATTTGAACCCTCAAATCAACCCATTAATCAGCAACCAATTACAAGGAAGGTGACAAATTGGTCAGTTTATTAATAAAACAGGTAGGGCTGGCAAAGAAAATAGACCCGGGGGCCGCCGTAAGGCAATGGAACGACTGGAAATGGCAGATGAGGCACGCGGTCCGGGACATACCCTCATTCGAGGAGCTCACTGGAGTACACTTCAACAGAGAAGAACGCAGGGAGCTCGAAAAGACCATCGAGCACTTTCCGCTCAACATAACTCCATACTATCTTTCGCTCATCGATACTGCGGACATGAAGAACGATCCGGTATATAAGCAGTGTTTTCCCTCGCCCGAGGAATTAAACGTCGAGAAGTGCGACATGGTCGACCCCCTGGCGGAAGAAGAGGACAGCCCGGTGCCAGGTATTACCCACAGGTACCCGGACCGGGTGCTTTTCCTCGTAAGCAACGTCTGCGCCATGTACTGCCGCCACTGCACAAGGAAGAGGAAAGTAGGCAACGTGGACTATATCCCGGACAGGGAGACGATCCTCAAGGGCATCGACTACATCCGGGATAACCCGTCCATTCGGGATGTGCTCCTCTCGGGCGGCGACCCGCTGATGTTACCTGACGACTACCTCGACTGGATATTAAGCGAGCTGGACAACATCCCGCACGTAGAGGTAGTACGCATCGGCACGAGAGTGCCAGTCGTGCTCCCCTGCCGCATTACCGATGATCTGGTGGAAATGCTGAAGGGCCACCACCCTCTGTGGATCAACACGCATTTCAACCACCCGAAGGAGGTGACGCCGGCATCCCGTGAAGCTTTGCGTAAGCTGGCCGATGCCGGCATTCCTCTGGGGAACCAGTGCGTCCTGCTGGCGGGCGTGAACGACTGCCCGCAGATAATGAAGAAGCTCTTCCAGAAACTGGTACAGAACCGTGTTAGGCCCTATTACATGTTCCAGTGCGACCTCTCGGAGGGCCTCTCACACTTCCGTACTTCGGTATCCAAGGGCATCGAGATCATCGAGAACTTGGTGGGGCACACGAGCGGATTCGCCGTGCCCACGTACGTCGTGGACGCTCCCGGCGGCGGAGGGAAGATACCCGTGATGCCCAACTACCTGATCTCAAGCGCCACGAACAAAGTCGTCATGAGAAACTACGAGGGCGTCATCACCACTTACACCGAGCCCGACGCCTATAAGGCGGCGAAGTGCGACGGCAACTGCCAGGCATGCCATCTACAGCACGACGATGTGAGCTCAGAAAACGAGGTCGGCATTGCCAGGCTCCTGTCCGACAGGGATGAGACCATATCGATCATACCTTCGAACAATAGGCGCATAGGGAGGCGATATGATGCGTGACATCATCATGAGGCTCGGGCAGTCCGTCGTCCAGCACGGCAACCACAATGACCGCATATACGTCATGCGGCTGGCCAAAGACGATATGCCCCGTATCGTGCACCGGCTCTACGACATGGCCCTGGAAAACTCGTACTCGAAGATATTCGTCAAGGTGCCCGGCTATGCCCTGGATACATTCATCAAGGCCGGCTACGGCATCGAAGCCTACGTGCCAGGCTTCTTCAACGGCATCGAGGGCGGCTACTTTATGGCGAAGTATACCGACTGGACCCGGTCCGTCGATAAGAGGAGCGGCCTGCTCGAGAACGTGCTCGCCGAAGCGAAAGCCTTCTCCGAATGGTTCAAGGTGCCGGCACTTAAGGAGCATTTCACCTTCCACACAGCGGATCCCGACGATGCGAAGGAGCTTGCCGGGCTCTACCGCCGGACCTTCAGCACATACCCGTTCCCGATCATGGACGCCGAATACATTAAGAAGTCTATGGGCGAGAACGTAAAGTACTACTTCATGTGCATGAAGGGCAGGATGGTGGGCGCAGCATCGGCAGAGATGGACCATGAGCAGAAGAACGTCGAGATGACGGACTTCGCCACGCTCGAGGGCCACAGGAGTAAAGGCATCTCGGCGTTCCTCCTGAAAAAGATGGAGGAGAGCATGGCAGCCGAGGGAATGAAGCTGTCCTATACCATCGCCCGGGCCACGTCTTATCCGATGAACAAGGTATTCTCGCGAGCTGGATACGCCTACGGCGGGAGGCTGGTGAATAATACGAACATTTGCGGCGCCTACGAGAGCATGAACGTCTGGTACAAGCCGCTGGGGGCCACTTAAGCCCTCAGCTTTTTCTCAGGTACCCGAATCGAGGAGAATAGGCTACTCCCGTCTCGACGAGCTTCTCCACCCACTTGTCGAACTTGAGGCGGTCGATGCCGCTGAAGGATATTTTTTTCCAGTACTCTTCGATGTCGATGTCGCCGTTTTCAGCGAGCTCTTCGAACGTATCCCTGAGGATGGCCTGCTGCCCCTTCTTTTTGGTCTTACGGGCCTCTTCGTCCATCTTCTCGTTGACCTTGCGCTTGTCTTCCATGTATCGCTGTTCCTGGACGTCCTCGCCAATGCGTTCCATGACGTCCCTGCCAATGCCGGGTAGCGCTTCTTCGAAGGCGGCCGTGTCGCCTGATATGCCGGCCACGACGGAGCCCCGGGCCGCCTGGGCTTCCTTGAAGTCGTCGGACGCGAAAAAGACCTTGAGCCGCGAGGCCTCCAGCCTCTTATTGCAGCTACGGCACGATACTGTCTTATGGCCGGGCTCCATGATGAAAGCGTTCTTGCAGTGGGGGCAAACGACGACGGCGAACTTCGGCATGGTCATAAAAATGGCCGGGCCAGTATAAAAAGCTTGACAGGGCGGGTTGAACCTATTAACCGGAAACATTTTATGTTCGTGAACATACGAAATAACTGTGAAACGTAAGATCATCAGTATCGACAATGAAAAATGCACGGGATGTGGCGAGTGCATCCCTGACTGCCCGGAGGGCGCCATTCAGCTCATCGAGGGGAAGGCGCGACTAATAAGCGACCTCTTCTGCGACGGCCTCGGCGCCTGCATCGGTACCTGCCCCCAAGGCGCTATCTGTGTCATTGAGCGAGAGGCCGAGCCCTATGATGAAAAGAAAGTAATGGAGAATATCGTGAAGCAGGGCATGCCCGTTATCAAGGCCCACCTCGAGCATCTTAAGGGTCACGGGCAGACTGACCTGTATGACCAGGCGGTCGAATACCTTAAGGAGCTTAAGATCCCCGTTCCTGGCAGTATGCACGGCGGCCACCCGAATTTCGGAGCTTGCCCGGGCTCTGCAGTGAGGAGCATCCCGCGGAAACTAACTACTCCAGGCCCGAAGCCTTCTGGAAATTCTGGGTCCGAGCTTCGACAATGGCCTATCCAGCTCAAGCTCCTGAATCCTGCGGCATCGTATTTTGATAATGCTGATCTGCTCATCACTGCGGACTGCGTTCCCTTCGCCTATGCGGAATTCCACGAAGAGTTCGTGCGTGGCCGCATCGTCATCATCTTCTGCCCGAAGCTGGATTCGGACATCGACGGTTATGTCGAGAAACTTGCAGATATCTTCTCCAGCCACACGATCAAATCCATCCTGGTCGCACACATGGAAGTTCCATGCTGCAGCGGCGTGCGCTATGTAGTTGATCGTGCACTTGAAAAGTCTGCGAAGAATATCCCGGTGAGCGAGAAGACGATCACGATACAGGGAGAAGTAGAGTAACTCATATCTTAAAGCGTGTATGCGCGCTCGCTGATTAGTTCGGTCGGTATCACGAACCTCTCAAAAGGAATTAACTCCCTAATTCTTTTTTATAATTTTACTCACGAAGCCTCTAAGCCTCGAACTCACCGTCAATGCCCGAACTCTCCAAGCCACAGGGCAGTGCTCGAATTCTCGAAGCCTCTAACCCGAAACGAAGGCTCTAAAGCACGAATGCACGTTTGAAACGCTAAACGATGGAGCACGAACACTCCAAAGCACGGCTAAACCGCTAACGGCACCAAGCCATTACAAACTGACCTAATGGGAAACGACCGGGCTTTTAGAGTGTTTGTGCATGGCTGTTTCGAGTTTCAAACGTGTTTTCGAGCTTTCGGGCTTTCCTTTCGGGTTGGAGCATTAGTGTAATTCGAGCACTGCCCTGTGGCTTGGAGAGTTCGGGCATTGACGGTGTTTTAGAGCATTAGAGGCTTCGTGAGTAAAATCTTAAAAAAAATTCGTGTTTTAATTCATTTAGTGATGTTTGTGATACCGACCGAACAAATCAGCGCCCATGGGAACACGGTATATTATACGCACTTACTCAGCATGAAATCGGCAAGTGCCTTGCTCTTCTCCACACTCGTCATCAGCGTATCGTAATGGTCCACCTCAAAATCGTAGCCCGAGAGGTCGGTCTTATCACGCTCATCCACGATGAGTATATCGACGATATCCTTGTAAAACTCTGCCACTCCCTTCGTTGAAGGCTCCAGTCCCCTGGCCTTCATGAGCTTTGCGGCCGGGCCGCTGATGGGTTGGTCGCCGATGAAGGGGCTGACGGCGATAACGAACTTGATCTGCAATGTCTCTCGCACGCCTTCTAAAGACAGAATGGGCCCGATGCTGGTGATAGGATTGCTGGGCCCGATGAATATATCATCCGAGGCGTTCAGGGCATCCATGACCTCGGGCGTGGGCAGCAATTGCCCCATAAGCCTTACTGCGGAGACATCAGGCTCGCCGTGCATGCCCACCCAGAAGTCCTGGAAGTGCATGTCGCCCAGGGGCGTACTGATAACGGACGTTATATCGTATTCGCTCATGGGCAGGACGTTCATCTTTATCTGGAAAACGTTACATAGGTCCTTAGTGGCTTCAGTCAGCGTGCTGCCGCTGTTGATCACATCGGTACGGTAGATGCAGGTGGCCCGGTCCCGGTCGCCGAGCATGATCTCCTCGAAATAGCCCATCTCCTCGAGAGCCTTGAACGTGTTGAAAGTATCGCCCTTGATCCCCCACCATTTCTTGTCGTCGATGATGCCAGCGACAGTATACATGACCGAGTCGACGTCCGGCGTTACCTTGTTGCCGGAGACCCACACGTCCTCCGCCGTGTTCACGATGACCGAGATGTCTTCGCTGTCCTTGAAGCCCCTCAGTAGCTTGGGGGTTCCCGTGCCGCCAGATAAGATGGATAACATAACAGCAGATATCTAGGCGCCCTTTCTAAATAAGGATTTAGAATCGGGCCGAAGGACAAGTTTATCATTAACGGCGCCTACTAAGATGTATTAAAATAAAACAAGCATGAGCATGCCTATGAGTCCCATTAGAGACCCCATACACGGTTACATCGAAATTTCACCTCACATTGAAAAGTTGCTCGACACGCGCATAGTGCAGCGCCTCCGCAACGTCAAGCAGCTCGGCTGGACGAACCTCGTCTACCCGGGAGCCAACCACACTCGGTTTGAGCACTCCCTTGGCACCTATTATCTCGCAAGCAGGCTGGGCTCCGAGCTTTCCGAGGAAGAACGCCGGGAGATCGAGATCGCGGCGCTGCTCCACGACATCGGCCACGGCCCCTATTCCCACGACAGCGAGGACATTATCGAGGAGTACACCCGCCGCAAGCACGACGATGTCTTATTCTTACTGGAAAATCCCGAGATCGCTACTATCCTGGACGAGTACGGCATCAAGCCCTCGGCCATATCGAGCCACATCCAGGGGAAAACGAAGGTCGGGCAGATCATCACGGGCTCGCTAGACGTGGACCGGATGGACTACCTCATCCGCGATTCCTATTACACGGGCGTCGCCTACGGCATCGTCGACTACGAGCACCTCTTGCGGAACATCCGCTTCTACGACAACAACATCGTCCTGTACTACCGGGGCCTCAAATCCGCCGAATCGCTGCTGATGTCCCGGTTTTTAATGTATCCCTCCGTATACGACCACCACGTCGGGCGCATCGCGGGCTCCATGTTCGTCCACGGCATCGACGCCGCCATCAGCGAGGGAGACATGAACGCCTTCGAGCTACAGCTCATGGACGATTACGAGCTCAACGAGCGCATGAGGCACTTCAACAAATATTCGGCAGAAATGATCGGCCGCCTGAACTCGCGGAACCTCTTCAAGAGGGCGCTGTACGTCGGATTCGATTCCGTCGACAGGAGCATCGTCCGCTACACCAGGATACATAAGGATATCGAGCGCGAGATCGCCCGCATGGCGGGCATCGACAGCGGCTACGTGCTCATCGACATCCCGAAGATACCCGACTTCAGGGAGCGCAACGCCACGGTGCTCATGGAAAATGACCAGTTGAAATATTTGGACGACGTGTCAAATCTAGTGAAGATCATGGAAGAGTCCTATTCGAGCGACTGGCGCATGGGTGTTTACACGCTGCCCGAATACCGGGAGAAGGTCGGCCGCATCGCCAGGGATTACTTTAACGTTGAAAAGGTGCCGAAGCAGAGTAAGCTCGAGGTCGTTTGATGGAGCGGCTGTTCTCGAACTCATCGGGCCGCATTGCGGTGTCCCTGAAAGCGGTCGACGTGGGCGACGACCTGCTCGTGGCCATCACGGGCGGTAAGGCGCATATCGGGGCCGTGGCGGTCGGAATAAAGTCCGAAGGAGTCGCCACATCCTCAGTCATCACAGTCCCGGCGCACAGGGAAGACCGCGTAGTAAAGGGCGCAGCGGAAAAATTGGCAAAAAAGCTAAACAAAACAGTCGTTATCGTGGCAGGCATACATTACGATAATATCACGAAAGAAGAAATAGATGAAACGCTGAGGCTCTGCGACGAGCTGATAAGCGCACTGGCGGGTGAACTATGCAAAAAAGACTGATCATCGCGATGACCGGCGCCAGCGGGGTGCAGTACGGCATCCGGCTGTTAGAGGTCCTAGAGGGCAACGAGGAGACGCACCTGGTGCTTTCGCAGGAGGCACGGGAACTGGTCGAGATCGAGACGGACACGAGCGTGAGCTCGCTGCTGAAGAAAGCTACTTTCCATTATGAGGATAACGACTTTTTATCGCCCATCGCGAGCGGCTCATACCGCTGGGACGCCATGGTCATCGTGCCCTGCACCATGAAGACGATGGCCGGGGTGGCGAACGGCTACGCGGACACCCTCATCGGCCGTGCCGCGGACGTAACGCTCAAGGAGGGCCGCAAGCTCATCATCGTGCCCCGCGAAATGCCCCTCAACCTCATTCATCTCGAGAACATGGTAAAGCTAAAGCAGGCGGGGGCCGTGATCATGCCGGCAAGCCCCGGGTTCTACAACAAGCCAAAGACGATCGACGATCTGGTCGACAACGTCGTCGGGCGGATCCTGGATCAGCTAGGCATCGATAACGACGTGTACCAGCGCTGGGGCCAGAAGCAGAAAAAGCAGGACGTATTACCCTCCACACCACATAAGATACGGTAAAGCCATAAGCTCAAAACCGCCAGCATGTTATCGGCTCGTACAAGAAAGCAAACGTTTATGGGCACTCGAGCCAATAACGGATATTAACGAGGGGGCGCAAATGTGCATCATGATACTGGAGCGGTAGCTACAGGCATTTTTAAAGGTATCAAGAAACACTGGAACCCGCTCGTCAATGATGCCAATATTCTGGTGAACGTCGAGGGGACGTTGATCAAAGTGCCCATCGATAGACGACAGATCCCGTTCTTAGAAAAAGAATACGGGATCGGGGCTACGGTCGAAATTTATTTTGACGGCGTCTGGCGCATTAAAAGCCGGCCCGTCGATACGAATGAATATGTTTTACCGATCGATGAGCGCTCGATATTTTAGTGGTTGTGGCCTATTTTTTAGAAATATAGTATAACACCAGGAACAGGCAGATCACGATGAACGACATCAGAGAAACGAGATATATTTTCATATCGTTGCCCATGTTATCATAAACATAGTGTATCCGCTCCACTGCGTTCTGGCCGAAAATGGGCCTGATCAATAGTTCGCCCTGGAATAAGAAGTAATCCCCGATGAGCGAAAAAATGATGATGAGCATGAGGGCGAGTGCCTCATAGCTGATGAGAGTCTTCGAAGCCGTCCCGCCCATGGCATTTTGAAATAGCCAGAGCAGGACTATGATGCACCCTACTACGACGAGTAAGGCTATAGCCTGATATAGCTCGATATGTTTTGCCCCCTTTTCCCGGGTGGCCGGGAAGATACCGGGCCACTACGGAATTTTTATTAATTATATATAACAAGCGCTTGATAAATATTTCGATTGATTACCCTAAAACCACCAGTTTTTTCTAAAATAGATAGAAATATTTCGATTTATGACGTATTATCGAATAAATTATTCCATATGCCTGCAGGCCGGGCAATCCGGGTTCTTATCGATACAGATCTCGTGGAACTCCATGTACTCGCCGTCGTAGACGAGCAGCCGGTTGAGCAGCGGCTCGCCTGTGCCAAGGATGACCTTAACGGCCTCAGTGACCTGCAGCGTGCCCAGCACGCCCGCCGTGGCCCCGAGAACGGGGAACTTCTCCTTAGGGGGGGCATTCGGGAAGATGCACTCCAGGCATGGCGTCTTTCCCGGGACGAGCGTCGTCAGGCGGCCCTCCATGCCCCAGATGGAGGCGTGTATGAACGGTATTCCGTGTTTTAGCGACGCCCGGTTGAGCATGTACCGGGCGGGGAAGTTGTCCATGGCGTCCATGATGATGTCGCAGCCTTCCGTCAGCTCATAGACGTTATCCCCGGTGATCTCCATGTTCAGGGGAGTAAGCTCGATCTCCGGGTTGAGCCGGGAGAGCTTCTCGTAAGCGCTTTTCACCTTAAGCTCCCCGATATTCTCG
Organism: Methanocella paludicola SANAE; assembly: GCF_000011005.1. Taxonomy (NCBI): domain Archaea; kingdom Methanobacteriati; phylum Methanobacteriota; class Methanomicrobia; order Methanocellales; family Methanocellaceae; genus Methanocella; species Methanocella paludicola. Next base: position 1,917,055 of record NC_013665.1, on the reverse strand, counting down.
TCCCAGTGAAGGATCTGGCGGTTCAAATTGCTCAGGTCGACGACATCCATGTCCACAAGAACGAGGTGACCGAACCCTGCAGCGGCCAGGTAGTAAGCGATTGGACTCCCCAGGCCTCCGCATCCCGCCACAAAAACCCGCGTATTCTTAAGCTTCTTTTGCCCTTCCTCGCCGAATCCCCGGAGAATTATCTGTCTGTCGTATCTTTTGAGGTCATAATCGTTAAGCTCTCGCTGCGGCATACTCAATAATTGTACGGCGTGATGGATAATATTAATGTTGATTAATTCAGCGTTTGTATCCCTTTATGCCGATATCAACAGATTTAAATAGAAAAAATGTATGTACACTGTTGCAAAACTCGCCAACGTGGCAGAGCGGCCATGCAATTGCCTGCAGAGCAATCCTAATCCGGTTCGACTCCGGACGTTGGCTCTCATTTTTTCTTCTTTCCCACTAAGCCAAAGCTATTTTATTTATCGTTATATAGACCTAAAAATATTAATATAATTTATACTAATCTCTTTTAGCATGTAATTATGAGTCTGGATAATAGTCCCGCCCGCCAATCCGATGCCTGTAAGGCAAAAGAGCAGCTTTTAGCTGAGCAGCGGCAGGGGGCGCAGGCTTTAGTGAAGACCGCGGATGCGGATAAATATCATTTTCTTTTCGACAGCATCCAGGATATCGCCTATTTTCTCCGCCTCGACGGCAGCATCATCGAAGTCAACGACGCGGCCGTCAGGGCCTACGGGTACTCCAGGGACGAGCTCCCGTCCATGAACATCGCCATGCTGCGGACCGATGAAGAACGAAAAAAATTGCCGGGCATGCTGGAGCGGTGCTACAAGTATGGCTGCGTATACCAGACGGTACACCGGCGAAAGGATGGGAGCACGTTCCCGCTGGAGGTCAACTCACGAGGCATCATCCTCGACGGGGAAAAAGCGATCGTCGGTATCGCGAGGGATATCACCGAGCGCCAGAGGGCGGCAGATTCGCTCCGTAAAAGCCAGGCGCTCCTGAACAATATTTTCAACTGTATACAGGACGGCCTCACAGTCCTCGATATAGACCTGAACGTCGTACGGCATAACCCGACCATTGAAAAGTGGCACGGCAGGGACCTCGTGGGGAAAAAATGCTATCGGCTCTTCCATGGGCGAAACGAGCCATGCGAGAACTGCCCGAGCATCCGGGCGGTCCGGGAAAAAAGCATGCAGCGCGAGGTCGTGCACGACCTCATCGGGTGGAAGGAGCTTTACGCCTACCCGCTGGTCAATGACGACGGGGACGTGGCGGGCACCGTCGAGCAGGTCCGGGACATCACTGACCGCATACAGGCCGATAGCATCTTACGAAATGCGATGGCCGAGAGCGAGCTGTACGTGGACCTTATGGGCCACGATATCAATAACATGAACCAGATCACCCTGGGGTTCATGGAGCTAGCCCGCAACATCATCGAGTACGAAGGCAAACTGACCTCCGACAATCTCTATTTACTGGATAAGGCCATGGATTCCATCAAGAACAGCTCCCTGCTCATCGATAACGTGCGGAAGATCCAGCGGGAGAAGCGGGGCCTGTACGAGCCCAGGATCATGGACGTCAGCACGGTATTAAGCGATGTAGTGGAACAGCACCTGGATACTCCCGGCAGGCGCGTGAGGATCGATTTTACTCCCGTGAAAGGCTTCACGGTCAAGGCCAACGACCTTCTCAAGGACGTATTCATTAACCTGGTGGGCAACGCGATTAAGCACTCCACGGGGGACCTGACGATCAATATCAGCTTATACCGGGTCGTGAAGGCCGGAAAGGAATACGTGGGCGTCTCCGTCGAGGATAACGGCCCCGGCATCACGGACCAGATGAAGCAGACCCTGCTGGAGCTCGACCTCACGCATACGAAGTCGAGGGGCAAGGGCTTCGGCCTCTGCCTCATTAAAATGCTCCTGGAGGACTTTAACGGCGAATTCTGGGTCGAGGACCGCGTAAACGGGGACTTTTCGAAGGGCGCCCGGTTCGTGGTAACGCTTCCCATAGCAAACCGATAGATTTAATATTTTATCGCGTCGGTATTATACGGCGCCGAATAACAAAATATATCAACGAAACGGGCGTTTTCTGACAATATAGCGTTCATCGAGGAGTTCGGACAATGGGTCTACGAGAATTTTTAGACTGGCTGAAAAAAGAAGGGAACCTGCAGGAGATCAACAAGCCGATATCGCCTATATTCGAGGCGCCGAGGTACGCGTACCAGGACCGGCGCCCGGTCCTGTTCAACGACTGCAACGGCATGCGGGCAGCCATGAACGTCATGAACTCCCGGGAGACGTTCGCCCGGGCCCTGGGCGTCTCGCCCGATAACATCATCAACAAGCTGACTTCAACCGGTTATAACGGCGAGGTCAAACACGTCGATCATTCGCCGATGTTCGAGGTCAAGTCAAAAGCTAATCTATCCCGGCTCCCGATCATGAAGCACTTCAAGAAGGACGGCGGCGCGTACATCACGGCCGGCATCGTCGTCTCGAAGTATAAGGACATGTATAACGCTTCCATTCACCGGCTCATGGTCGTCAACGATAATACGCTGGCCGCCAGGCTTGTGCCTCCCCGCCATACCTACGTCATGCAGAAGGAGGCTGCGGCTAAGAATGAGCCATTGCCTGTGGGCATTGTCATTGGTGTAGACCCGGTCACCGTGTTCGCCGCCTCCACGAGGGTCCCGCCGAAAAGGGAATGGGAATACGCGGCCGCCCTCAAGGGAGAGCCTCTCGAACTGGTCACGCTGGACAACGGGGTGGAAGTCCCCCACGGAGAGATAGTCCTGGAAGGCTACATCGACCCCTCTGAAAAGGTCAAGGAAGGCCCCTTCGTCGATATCACCGGCTCCTACGACCATATCCGGCCCGAGCCTGTCATCCATTTAAACAACATGATGATGAGGAAAGACCCCATCTACCATGGCATCCTGCCCGGGGGCAACGAGCACAAGCTCCTCATGGGCGTGCCCTACGAGCCTTTAATATACAATGCCGTGGCCAACGTCACGAAAGTCAAGAATGTCGTCCTGACCGAGGGCGGATGCTGCTACCTGCACGCCATCGTCCAGATCGAGAAGCAGACCGAGGGCGACGGCAAGAACGCCATCATGGCCGCCTTCGCGGCCCACACGAGCCTCAAGCACGTCGTTGTGGTCGACACCGACATCAACATCTTCGACACGGCGGACGTCGAATACGCCATCGCCACCCGCACCAAGGCCGACAGGGACGTGATGATCGTCTCCAACGTCAGGGGGAGCTCGCTTGACCCCGTGTCCGAGGACAACATCACCAGCAAGATGGGCATCGACGCCACCAAGCCCCTGAAGGCCAGCGATAAATACGAAAGGGCTAAGATATAATAGCGCCTTTGTACTCCGGCGGAAGCATACCATGGAGCAGCTATTAGCCTTTATCTTAGCCATACTACCCATTCTCTTCATCTTCGCCGGGCTGGTTTTCTTTAAAAAGTCCGGCACCTACATGGGCATCGCCGGCTGGGCCCTTACCGTCGCCATCGCCGTTCTTTTTTTTGGCACTTCCCTGGACGTCGCCCTGCGGGCATCCTTCGCGGGCATCCTGTCCTCGTTCGGCATCTCGCTCATGGTACTGTTCACCATCTTACAGGTGACGATGATGGACATGACGGGGGCGATAAAGCGCATCACTGGGTTCATCAAGACCATCGCCGCGGAGAAGTACGAGCAGGTCATGATCCTCAACGTGGGCCTGGGCTCCCTGCTGGTGTCCATCGGCGCCACGCCCGTCACCATGCTGCCGCCCATCATGATCGCCCTGGGATTTTCCCCGCTGGCGGCCGTAGCGCTGCCCTGCCTGGGCTACGACCCGCTCACGTCGTTCTCGCTGCTCGCCGTGCCCATCACGCTCCCCGCCCAGGCCTTCGGCCTGGACCTTGGCCTGCTCTCGTCCAATATTTCCATTTTCCTGCCCGTCGTATCGACCGGGCTGGCCCTGGGCATGCTCTGGGTCGCCGAAGGCTTCGACGGCGTCCGGAAGGGATTCGTGCCGGCCGTCGTGGCCGGCCTGACGCTGGGCATCTCGGCCATCGTCTTCGTCAGGCTTCTGCCCTATATCGGGGTAGAGTTCGTCCAGCTTGTCGGCGTGTTCTCCGGCCTCATGGCCATCATCGCCCTGTTCTCGCTGAGGCTCGTCAGCGGCAAGCCCATCATCATCAAAGCGGCCTCAGATAGCACCATATCGCCCGACGGCGGCGCACGGATGCCGCTGCGGAATGCGCTGCTCCCGTGGGGGCTGCTGATAGCGTTCTGTATCCTGATCAGCATACCTTTCATTTCCACCATGCTCCACGGCATACCCGGAGGCCTGAACAAGGTCGCCGTCTACTCGAACAAGGTCATCGACCTGAAGGTCCTGAACCAGGCGTACTTCTGGGTGCTGGTAAGCACGGTCATCTCGGCCCCGTTTTTAGTTAAATCGAAAAGCCAGGCACGGGAAGTCCTTAAAGTGTGGGCCCGCCGGGCCTGGAGCCCCACGCTGGCGGCCGCAGTCTTCTTCGCCATCGCCTATGTGATGGACTATTCGGCGCAGTCGGTCGTCGACGGTGCTCTGGCATTCGCTACCGGGGCCATAGACCTTAATATGAACGCGGTCATAGGCCTGAGCCTTGCGGCGTTCTTCGGCGCCTCCGCATTCCCTGCCGTGAGCCCGCTGCTGGGGCTGTTCGGCTGCTTCGTATCGGGCAGCGAGGCGTCGTCGAACGTGATGTTCCACGGCATCCTGAAAAAGTCGACCGATGTCCTGGACATCGACTTCATGAAGGTCTACGCCGCCCACGCCGTCTCGGGCGGCATCGCATCGGGCATATCGCCCGCCAAGATCGTGAACGCCGCCGCCGTCATCGACCGGCTCGGCATCGAGGGCGAGGTCATCCGCAAGTCGGCCGTCGTCTCTATTCTCCTGACGCTTATCGTGGGAGCGATCCTCTTCGTCTGGATCGCCCTATAATTTTTTTAACGCCGCAATACAGACAAAATCTTTATATCCCAAAAGTACGAATGCTATGCTATAGCATACCAAATGCTATGTTATGACATACCATAGTCAGGGAGAGTTTAAATGTTCGGCATCGATGATCCGTGGATTCTGGGCGGATATATTTTCACGATAGGCGTGACTATCGCTTGCATATTATACGGCATATTGAAATGGAACGAAGGCGGTGAATAGTAAATGGCCGTGGACCTGTGGATATTCGCCTTATGTACGGCCGTTTATTTAGCCATCGTATTATTCTTAGGATACCTGGGATGGAAACAGACCAAGGGCACCGAGGACTACATGCTCGCCGGCCGGAAAGTCCATCCGGCGCTCATCGCGCTGTCCTACGCGGCCACGTTCATCAGCACCTCGGCCATCGTGGGCTTCGGCGGCGTCGCGGCCAACATGGGCATGGGCATCATCTGGCTGGTCGGCTTTAACATCTTCTTCGGCATCCTTATCGCGTTCGTCGTTTATGGCAAAAAGACCCGGGAGATCGGCCAGAGGCTGAAGGCCGTCACCTTCCCCGACCTGATGGGGAAGATCTTCAACTCGGCTTTCATGCAGTACGCCTGCGGCCTCGTGATCGTCCTGGGCATGCCGCTGTACACCTCGGCGGTCATGATCGGGGGCGCCCGGTTCGTCGAGACCACGTTCGCCATGGACTATAACCTGGCATTGATATTATTCGCCGCCATCACGGCCATCTACGTTGTCGTCGGAGGATTACTGGCCGTCATCTACACGGACTCGTTCCAGGCCATCATCATGCTCGTGGGCATGACCTTCCTGCTGGTCTTTACATACGTATCCATGGGCGGTATCACGAACGCCCATGAGACGCTCACGAACATGGCGAGCCTCGTGTCGGACGCGGCCCGCAGCCAGGGCATGACAGGCTGGACTTCCATGCCGGCCTTCGGCTCGCCCATGTGGCTCACGCTCGTGACCACCATCATAATGGGTGTCGGCATCGGCGTTCTCGCCCAGCCGCAGCTGATCGTACGGTTCATGACGGCAAAGGATAACAAGTCCCTGAACCGGGCCGTGGCGATCGGCGGGTTCGCCATCCTGATGCTGCCCGGCGTCGCCTACACCGTGGGCGCGCTGACGAACGTCTACTTCTACCAGGAAATGGGGAAGCTGGCGGTCGCGGCAGCGGGAGGCAACACGGACTCCGTATTCCCCTTATACATCAACATGGCGCTGCCCGACTGGTTCGTCGTGATATTCCTGCTCACGTTGCTCGCCGCAGCCATGTCCACGCTGAGCGCGCTGTTCCACGCCATGGGCACGGCTGCCGTGAACGATATCTGGGGCCGTCTCCGGAACAAGAAGCCGTCGCTGGTCGAGACGAAGACCTTCGTTATCCTCATGATCATCGTCAGCGTCGCGCTCGCATACATCATGCCCGGCAGCATCATCGCCCGCGCCACGGCCATGTTCATGGGCCTCTGCGCAGCGGCCTTCCTGCCCGCGTTCACCCACGCGATATTCAGCAAGAAGCCCTCTGCGAACGCGGCCAAAGTGAGCCTCGTGGTCGGCGCAGTGACCTGGTTCCTCTGGACGGCGTTCGTGCACATCAAGGAGTCTGAGCCGCTGGGCCTGTCGATGCTGTTCTTCGGCCAGAAGGCGATCCTTCCAATGCCCTGGCAGGTCGTTGACCCGATCATTATCGCGCTTCCGCTGTCGGCCATAGCTCTCATTGTCGTCTGGGCTATTGAGCATATGACCGCATCAAAGGACGAAGAAACAATTAAAAAAGCAGTATAGATATAAAAGGGGTCATCAGCCCCTTTCTCATTTTTTTGCCTTAAATTTTTTCTTGATGTAGATGGCAGCGCTGACGGCAGCGCACGCCCCCTCTCCGACGGCCTTGGAGATCTGGTGTAGGCCGCCAGTCACGTCGCCCGCCGCGAAGACTCCCTCGACCTTCGTCTCCATGTCGGGGCGCTCCACGGCGACGTTGCCTTTGGCGTCGAGCTCCAGCCCCAGGTCATTGGCCAGGACCGAGTTGGGGACCCCGCCCTCGATGAAGATGCCGTCGACACGGACGCTCTTTTCCTCGCCGCCGTTCTCCTTGAACCGGATGCGCTCGGCGAACTCGTTGCCCTCGATGGCAAGGATCTTCGCTTCGCCGATGACCTCGACGTTATCCAGGGCCTTTAGCTGCCCGGCGTGCATGGGCGATTCCATGTCGGGCTTGCGGGTCAGGACGATAACGTGCTTTGCCAGGCCCGCCAGGTAAATGGCGGCGCTGGCCGCCTGCTCGCCGTAGCCTATCATCGCGACGCTCTTGTCCTTATAGAACGAGCCGTCACACACGGCGCAATAGGATACTCCCCGGTAAAGGTACTCCTTTTCGCCCGGTACGTTCAGCTCACGGTGCTTCGACCCGGTGGATACGATGACCGACTTGCTCTGGAACTCGCCCACGTCGGTGGATAATACAAAAAGGTCGCCATTTCGGGTAATGCGGCCCACGTAGTTCGTTACGGGCTCGATCTTATACTTATCGAGCTGCTTACGGAACTTCTCGGCGAGATCGATGCCGTGTATGGACTCGAATCCCGGATAGTTCTCTACGTCGCCCGCCTTCGCGAGCTGGGAGTCGAACGGGTCGCCGAATATCACCGTCGACACGTTCGCCCTGCCACAGTACAGCGCCGCGGTCAATCCGGCCGGGCCCGCGCCGATGATAGCTACATCATAAACTGTTTCTTCAGCCACTACTGGTTCCTCTATGATAGATTAATTATAGATTTCATGACATTATAAATATTTATTATCATAGACGCATTATTGATGTCGAGGATCATATGGACGTAAGTGAATCGTTCGGCGAGATGCTGCCCTGGCTTAAAAAATACCAGGAAGCTGTCATAGTCATTAAAGTAGGCGGACATGCCATGGTCGACCCGGCCGCCAGAAGCAGCATGATCAAGGATATCGTAACGCTCAAGTATCTCGGGGCAAGGCCCGTCATCGTCCACGGCGGCGGCCCCGAGATCGACGCCATGATGAAGCGCATGGGCAAGACCCCGAAGTTCGTTTCCGGGCTTAGAGTGACGGACGAGGAAACGCTGGAGATCGTGCGCATGGTACTCGTGGGCAACGTGAGCGCCGACATCTGCTCGCTCATATCCAAGCACGGCGGCAACGGCGTGGGCATGGTCGGGAGCGACGGCGATCTCATCGTCGCGAGGCGAAAGGCGCCGGAGAAGGCCGTGATCGACGGCAAGGAGACCGAAGTGGACTTTGGATGGGTCGGCGAGACGGTCCGCATCAACCCGAAGATCCTCAACATACTGATGGAGAACGAGTACATCCCCGTCATATCGCCGATCGGCTACGACGCCGAAGGCAATTGCCTGAACTTGAACGCGGATACGGCGGCCGGCGATATCGCCGCGGCCATCAATGCCCGAAGCCTCGTCTCATTAACGGACGTGGACGGCGTCATGATGGACCCGTCGAAAAAAGAGACGCTGCTCTCCCAGCTCAACATCGCCCAGTGCTACGACCTCATCGAGAAGGGCGTCATTTCCAAGGGGATGATACCGAAGATACTGTCCAGCATCTCCGTGGTCAAGAGCGGCATCCAGAGCGTCCATATCATCAACGGCAACATCCCGCACGCGCTGCTGCAGGAGCTGCTGACCGATAAGGGCATAGGCACCTGTATCACGAAGGAGTAGGAGCTCATGACTGTACCACCCTATAAAAATATCCTCGTCCCCACGGACGGCTCGGAATATTCATTTTATGCCGCGGAGCACGCCGTGTACCTGGCGAAGGTCCTGGGCGCAAAGCTCTACGCGATCAGCGTGGTCAACGCCCCCCTCGCATTCCACGCCGGCATCCATTATGCCGAAAGCAAGGTGGACATGGAAAAGGCGGCGCAGGAAGCCGTCCTGAAGATAAAGGCGCTCTGCGACGAGAACGGGGTCGAGTGTAAGGAGATGGTCGTTGAGGGCGAGCCGAAGACCGCCATCGTAGACGTGGCATGCAAGATCGAGGCGGACTTGATCGTCATCGGCTCTATCGGCATGTCTGCGCTCGAGCGAGTGCTCATAGGCAGCGTGTCGGACAGCGTGCTCAGGCACGCGTTGTGCCCCGTGCTCATGGTGCGGAGAACGTAGGAGGCTAACGCTCTGCCCGGTATACCCTGGCATTCTCTGGATATCGGCGATATCTATACCAGGCTAAAGACCGGGGAGAACGGCCTGACGCCCGGTGAAGCTGCCGGGCGCCGGGAACAATACGGGCCGAACGCCCTGCGGGCTACGAAAAAAGCCTCTAAGCTCTTACTATTTTTAAGCCAGTTCAATAATTTTTTAATATACCTGCTTATTGCGGCGACGGCCATCTCGTTCCTCATCGGCGAGACGCTGGACGCTGCCATCATCGGCGTCATCGTGATCATGAACGCTGTACTGGGGTTCGTCCAGGAGTATAAGGCAGAGCAGTCCCTCGAGGCGCTAAAGCGTATGGTGGTCCAGGAAGCATTCGTTGTCCGGGACGGGCACCGATTGAAAATTAATGCTTCTGAGCTGGTGCCGGGCGACGTCATCGAGGCGGAGGCGGGCGAGAACGTGCCGGCAGACGGCCGGCTCATTTACTCGGCCAGCCTGAAGGTGGACGAAGCCGCTCTCACGGGGGAATCGGGCCCGGCGAAAAAGACGGCGGAAGTACTGCCTGAAGATACGGCTCTGGGCGACCGGGATAACATGCTGTTCATGGGCACCAGCGTGCTCGACGGACGCGGCATGGCCGTGGTCACGAGCACCGGGATGGACACCGAGATCGGGAGGATCGCAAGCCTGGTGGAGGGGAACAAGGAACAATACACGCCCATGCAGGCCTCCATAGACCGCCTGGGTAAGTTTTTCGGCATCGCCGCTGTCGTCATTTGTGCGGTCATATTGATCGTCGGATGGCTCGAGGGCAGGGGGATATATGATATGTTCCTCGTCGCGGTGAGCCTGGCCGTCGCGGCCATACCCGAGGGCCTTCCGGCGACCATCACCATCGTCCTTGCGCTGGGCGTGCAGCGGATGGCGAAGAAGAAGGCCGTCGTCCGCCGGCTGCCCGCCGTAGAGACACTGGGCTCCACAAGCGTCATATGCTCGGATAAGACGGGCACGCTTACTCAGAATGTCATCGTTGTCCGACAGATCGTGACCGCGGGCCAGAAATATGATGTCACGGGCTCAGGTTATTCTCCCGAAGGCGGATTCATCACCGGAGGCCGGGAGGTCGAGCCTTCTTCGGATCCGGTGCTGACGATGTTATTGATGGCAGGAGCCCTATGCAACAACGCGACGTACGAGCGCCTCGAGGAAAAGTGGAACATCGTGGGCGACTCGACCGAGGTGGCATTGCTGGTGGCCGCGTCGAAGGCAGGCTTCAACAAGGTCTTGATGGAGGACGACTGCCCCAGGATATTCGAGATCCCGTTCAACACGGATACCCGGCGGATGTCTACCGTAAACGTGTGCAAGGATAAAAAGTATGTTTTTGTTAAGGGCGCGCCCGAAGTCGTACTTGCATCCAGCCCGGGGGTGCTGGTAGACAGCCAGGCCGTGCCTATGGATGCATCCAGGCGCGACCACTTATTAAAGCTGAACGACGAGCTGGCGAGAAACGGCATGAGGGTCCTCGGGCTTGCCTATAAGGAGATATCGGGCGACCCGAACGCCATGAGTGCCAGGGACATCGAGAACGGCCTGACATGGCTCGGGCTTGCAGGCATGATGGACCCTCCGAGGCCTGAAGTGAAAGACTCTGTGGAGAAGTGCAAGGCCGCGGGCATCGGCGTGGTCATGATCACCGGAGACCAGAAGCCTACGGCCGTCGCCATATCAAAGCAGCTTGGAATATTTAAGGAAGGGGACGAGGTCGTCACAGGCTCCGGGCTGGAGGAGATGAGCGACGAGGAACTCGTCGGGGACATCGACCGCATCAAGGTGTACGCCCGGACGTCACCCGAGCAAAAGCTCAGGATCGTCGACGCCCTAAAGCGCCACGGCCGGGTCGTAGCCATGACCGGCGACGGCGTCAACGACGCCCCGGCCCTCAAGCAGGCCGACATAGGCGTGGCCATGGGGATTACCGGTACCGACGTATCCCGGCAGGCCGCGGACATGGTCCTGATGGACGACAACTTCGCCACCATCGTCTCGGCCGTCGAGGAAGGCCGAAAGATATACGATAACGTGAAGAATGTCGTCAAGTACCTTTTTTCCAGCAACCTGGGCGAGGTGCTGGTCGTGTTCCTGGGCATCATGCTGGGCATGCCTCTGCCGCTGATGGCGGTACAGATCCTATGGGTGAACCTGATCACAGACAGCCTGCCCGCGCTTGCCCTGAGCGTCGACCCCGTCGCGCCCGGCGTCATGAAGCGTCCTCCCCGGCCCAGGAATGAGGGCATATTTACACCGCTGACGCTCTTCGATATGGCGCTCATCGGCTTCACGACCGGCATCGGCACCCTGTTCATGTTCAATCTATACCTGCCTCAGGGCCTGGACATGGCGAGGACGGTCGCCTTCACGACCCTCGTCGTCTTCCAGATGTGGAACTGCCTGAACTGCCGGTCCGAGACCCGGTCGCTATTCTCAGTGGGCATATTCAGCAACCTGTACATCATCGGGGCCATCGTCATATCGCTCCTTATACAGTGTGCCCTGCTGTACACACCGTACCTGGAGGGCCTCTTCAGTACAGTCCCTCTGTCGGCATACGACTGGCTGGCGATCGCAGTAGCGACGTCCTCTGTCTTCATCCTGGTGGAGGCCCGCAAAATTATCCTGCCAAAACTCGGTGAACGTCGGTAACTTCTTCGGTCACGGTTTAATATCTGCGCCATAATATTCTATTTCGCGCCGGAGGATTTTCATGAGAAACGACTTTGCCATATACAAGGAGACCATCGACGCACTGGAGCTGGCCCGGGTGCCCTACGTAGTGGGCGGAGGTATCGCTGTAGCCGCATATGGCCGTGTAAGGTCGACCAAGGACATCGACCTGTACATCAAGCCTGAAGACACCGGGCATGCGCTGGAAGCGCTCCAGCAAGAGGGGTTCGAGATCAACCCCATGAGCGACGTCAAGTGGCTCGCCAAGGGGTACAAGAACGGCGTGCAGGTCGACTTCATCCTCGAGAACATCGGCAGCATCCTCACCACCGACGAGACCATCGGGCGCGGCCGGTACATGTGCGTTTCAGGCTGCCGGATGTTCATCATGTCGCCCGAGGACCTGGTCTTCCGGAAAGTGCTGGCCATGCGCTGCCTCCGGGACGACTGGTACGACTGCATCGCGGTGCTCTCGAATACGTATAAAACGTTCGACTGGGACTACTTTTTGCGCCTGACGGAAAATTTTACGGAACGGGCGCTGTCATTCGTGCTATTCGTCCGGACCGACTGGGACCACGTGATACCTGTCCCGCTTCAGGTCATTTCGACGCTTCTGAGGCGGATGGGCTGAAGGAGCCGGTATCGTAAATGCAGTAGTGGCGGTCGTGGATGTGCAGGGCCACGTTACGGACGGGCACGCCTTTAAGTGTCGAGCCCTTTTCACTGCCGTTATGGGAATGGCCATGCAATACCAGGTCAGCCCGGAAAGTATCGACCGGGTCCGATAAAATGGACGAGCCCAGGAACGGTATGATCTCGCAGCGCTCGCCGATACACGTATCCCGTACCGGCGCGTAATGGTACGCAACGACCTTGAAGCCGGCCTTCATGCTTTTCAGGGACCGGTTCACCTTGTTCGCTTCCTTGTATGTCTCGTTGATGAACATCTTCAGGATGCGCTCGCCGAAGGGTGCTATCCTGGCCGGAGCGAAGCCCCCGCAAAAGCCTTTGGTGCCGCAGACGCCGACCGAGCGGTCCGGCATGATGAACGAGCCCCGCTCGAGAACTTTAACGCCCGCATCCTCGAGGACGTCCATGATCTCTTCCTGGTTGTTGGCCTCGTGGTCATGGTTACCGAGCACGCTGACTATGGGGACGTCCGCGATGCCCATCGCTTCCACCAGGCCCCTGGCTTCCTCGACAAGCCCCCGCATCGTAAGGTCGCCGCATAAGATAATGATATCTGCTTCGGCGCCTGCGGACTTGAACAATGACGAGTACGTCTTTAACGAGTCGGGTCCGAAATGCAGGTCTGCCATAGCGCCTATCTTGATAAGTATCACTCCGGGGGCTTACACTCGATAATATGAAAATAATATTATATAAAATAGCGGCACGTTATGAGTAGGGCTGTATAGAATAGTGAGGGCGCAAAGTACACCGGATTTGACTCGGGTGTTCCCCGCCGGGTTTTGAGGCCCTTGAGGGGTCAAACCGCTCACGAAGCGCGCAGCGCCCGCATACGGCCTGAGTATTGCGTCCTCAATATATCCTCATTACACATTTATATTTAATATTTGTTATAATTATAAGCCGGCCGGTTATGCCATCGTGCACGTAAAAACCAGTTAATCGTGCTTCCTGTCGCCGATCCACCTGTACTTATTCTTACCGAGGCGTACGACGAAGCCTTCTTCGATGAGTCTGTCCAGGACGCCGCGGCAGGCGTTATACCAGTAGTTGATGTCGTTCGTGATGCTGGAGCCCGTATTAGGGAATAATTCCTTGAGCACTATGGGCCTGTCGATATACTCGCGGCCCCTCATGAACCGTATGAGCTCTTCCTGGACTGCGGTGGCGTTCTTCGCCGAGACGTTCTTGATGTGCACGAGCTCGCCGAAAACGTCCTTCGGCCTCGTGGAGAGTATGGAAACGTGTTCGGACCGGCCGAGCTTGCCGGCGTTCAGGCTGCGCACCGCCCGCAGGTCGTGGATGTCCTCCTCGAGCTTTTTCAGCCGGTGCTCCAGTATGGCGAATTCCTCCCTCACGTCGCTTTCCCTCCGGCGCTCCATGGCGTTCCTCAGGACCTGGTTGATGAACGTGGACACCTTGAGGTCGCCCTTTTCCTTCAGGACCCAGTCGAGCACGTCGTTCGACAGGGAAATGCTGATCTTCCTGACCTTTTGCTGCCCGGGCTCCTCGTCCATATCTACTATAATATTTATTCAACAATATATAAAAAATATGCCCTTACCGGGACGATAACGTATAAAACGGATAACGCCGATGTAAAGTGTATGCTCCTGCAAAAGACGCTGGGCTTAAAAGAGGACGCGTACCTCGTCGAAGGCAGCTTCGAGGGCCTCGAGATGAACCTCCGGACGCTGGACTACCTCGATAAGCTGAGCATGCTGCCGGCAGGCTCCATCGATTCAGCTCTTACGATCGTCGATAAGGGCGGGTCGGCGATCGGCGCTGCCTTTAAGAATAAATTGGATGGTGGCGACTTCTGGTTCGTCATACCGTACCCGGCGGCAAAGGCGTCAAGGCAGCAGGCCGAAAAGCTCGTGAACGCCGTTTTGGGCGGCGGTATCGTGTCGTCGGTCAGGAAGAAAAAGGTCGACCCCGGCCAGTTTCGAAAGGCGCTCCGGGAGTACCTGGCCGTAAGCCTTGCCGAGCAGGCGCTGTGCGAGTGCGACAAGGGGCGGGAGCCAAAGTCATTTGCTTTTAATGAAGGGCGTAACGAGCGGCTCCGTGTGCTCATGCAGCGGCTGGCAAAGGAGAACGGGTTCAACCTCAAAGAGATGAGCGCGCTGGAGATATGCTGCGGCAACGGCATGTCCACGGCCGCGATAAAGCCGCTGTTCAAGGATATACTCTGCATCGACAACGACCGGTGCGCCATTTGTAACGGCGTCTACCACGGCACACTCGACCCCGAGAGCGCGATGGTCGTGGATGCCATGGCCCTGACGAGGTTCGTAGGCGAAAAGTACGATGCCGTGCTCGGGCTCATGCTCGGGACCATCTACGAGTTCAACAAAAATATCTGGCGTATGATCTTCGAGGAAGCGGTGAAAACGCTAAAAGACGACGGGTTCCTGCTATTCACGGTGAATACGAAGGAAGAGATGGACTTCCTGGCGGCCGCGCTCGAGGAAATGGGCATACGCGGCGCCGTTATCGACAACCGGAATAAGAACGACATCTACGATGGCTGGGCCTTTTTTGCCGTACGGTCGAACGGGCGATTTAGCCATTAAAATGAAGGTAATTTTATATAAACTAGCGGGTGGCTATATAAACCTTTCGTTTTTTTCGACATAATAGTTATTACTATGGCTCACCCAAACCGCATATACGGATGGGTACCCTGGGGCTTTGCTATTTTAATAGTGTATAAAATCCACGATATTTTTACCCACTAAGGCAACAATCTATCTGTCAGGCGGTATAACGTATAAAAAAGGGATATAAAATATGCGGATTCTAAAAAAATTATGATAAAAAAACCGCTAAACACCAAAAGGTTAATAAGGCAACAAATCATTCAATTAATAAAATTATACTTGTGGATATATGGAGTGATTAAAATATGGTAGCTAAAGAAGGCAGGGAAAAGAGAAACTTTGGATTGGTAAACGAGAAAGGCGAAGAGGTCGGCACCTTTACCGGCGCTCAGCCCAGGGATGCAGCCCTTAAGGTCGCGAACCGCGGCATGGCCAGCATTGTCCTGAGGGAGAAGGGCACCAAGAAGCTCCACTACTTCGTCGGCAAGAGAGAGCTCGTCGCCGTCCCGAAGAACGCCCCGGCCTGGATCCAGGCAGCGGCCAAGGAGAACAAGGGCAAGATCTACAAGGCCAACGTCGAGAAGATCGGCACCGCCCAGCTCAAGTACGTGAAGCTTGACAGGAACGACAAGTCGCTGTTCAAGATCCCGAAGAAGGACGGCAAGAAGAAGGCCAAGAAGTAAGTTCATATTTATGCGGGTTGGAATGGGGACATAATTAAGGCCCTGCCGCCTGCTTTTTTATTTTAGTGTTTCTTGGTTTTTATAAATCACCTATTAATCGTAGATTTGTTTGATCGGTAACACTTACCGTATCCTATGAGTATTCCCGTGGAGTTGATTTGTTCGGTCGGTATCACGAACCTCTCCAAAGGAATTAACGCACGAATTCTTTTTAAAGATTTTTCTCACGAAGCCTCTAAGCCTCGAACTCACCGTCAACGCACGAACTCTCAAACACTCTGGGCAGTGCTCTAAGTCTCTAACGCGCTAACCCGAAAAGAAGTCTCTAAGACTCTAAAACACGTTTGAAACGCTAAACGGTGGAGCACTGCTCGAATTGCGAAGCAAAACACTCTAAGAGCCCGGTCATTCCCCAGAATTTTTGGGTTTTAGTGTCGTTGGCGGTTTAACCGAGCATTGGAGGGTTAGTGCTATGTCGTTTAGCGTTTCAAACGTGTATTCGAGCTTTAGAGCCTTCTTTTTGGGTTTGAGGCTTCGGGCGTTCGTGCAATGCCCAGAGTGTTTGAGAGTTCGTGCATTGACGGTGAGTTCGGGGCTTTGGGGTTTAGTGAGTAAAATCTTAAAGAAAAATTAGTGGTTTATTTCCTTTGGAGAAGTTCGTGTTACTGACCAAACAATCCAACGCCCACAGGAAATTAAAAAACTTCGTGATGAATAATATTTATAATTTTATCGAGTCTTTTGCGACCGTTGAGATGATCCCAGGTGTCTGCCGATTTTTCTCCATAGCCTCGATATCACTTAGGGTAAACCACCCTATGCCTGTGACACCCTCGCCCACCCTGGGCTCTGAGGACAGACTATTACCAAGGAAATAGACGAGCACCACCTGCTTCTCGAACTCGGTGTCCGGGTCGTAGGACACGTAGGCGCCGATGAGCTTTTTGATGTTGATGTCGCTGCACGTCTCCTCGGCGAACTCGCGGCGGGCGCATTGCTCAAGCGTCTCGCCGATCTCGAGCTTGCCGCCGGGGAAGATCCACAGGCCCTTCCAGTAGCCTCCCATCTGCCTGACCATCAGGAACCGGCCTTCGGCGTCACGGGCGACGGCCCCGCAGCCTACGATGTAATGGGTCGCCATGATAAGAGCTATGATGCGGCCTTATCATAAAAAATCTTTCATCGCACTAAATTAAAAATAAATAAATATTACTGGGGGCCTAACTCCCCGGTAATCAGCCCGCCACTCCCCGGGGTTCTATTCGACGGGGGTACAGTCGCACTCGGATACGTACGGCCGTTCGTGGTCTCCTGGGGCATGTAGATGTCGGAAGTGACCGGCGCTACAGTCACCGTCGGAGCAGGCGTAGGCGTGGGCGTCGAAGTTGCCGTCGGCGTGGGCGTCGGCGTAGGCGTAGGCGCCGGAGAGCCGATACAGCCCAGCGTCATGGCGGACACGACCAGTAATACGAACATTAAAACGCTAATCAACTTCATCAGATATCACCTCATAATGCCGGTCATTGACCGTGCCGGTATATGATTGCACCCGATTACTATCCATGCTGACGATAAAAGTTTGCCGGTCTCCCCGGCCGTAACAAGCTTTATATCGATGGAACGTAACTGTATTTTGCTTTTAGCATACGTGCTGAGGTAGCCAAGCGGACCACGGCGGCAGCCTTGAGAGCTGTTGAGGCTCACGCCTCGCGGGAGTTCAAATCTCTCCCTCAGCGCTTACGTTTTATTTTACGGCTTAATGAGTTTCAAACCAGATACCGCCGCTCCCCAAGTTAGCGCTTCCATAGGCTATCCGGGGCCATGAGGCGTCCTTCGGCACAGTAAAGGCGATCCAGCCGTCCACGGACCCGCCCTTTGTGACCCTTCCATAAAAGTCCGGCATAGCGCCTATGATATACCTGTTGTCTTCAGAATCGAATTTTCCATCCCGGCATATGGCGAAAGAGTCCCGGTTCACCAGGCGTGAAACACCGGCAACGCTCGTATCCGTAAGCTCGTACTTAAAGCGGACGACCATGAATTCCCTGTCCTGCTGGATATTGATCAGATTATATGGATAACTTTGCCTTATTTTTTCATAGGCCGCATCTCCCCTCAGGACTTCGAGAAGGGTTAATCGTGCAGAGTAATCAGCATATCCCTGGCCGCTATCGTTCACTCGCTCGGTTAAGGCGATGGTCTCGCCGATATGTGCCGGGGCTGCCTGAGAAAAGCCCATGCCGCCAGATGCCGGAGTGATGACGCCAGAATGGCCGGCGCCCGGCTGAGCGCTATTATCCTGAGGCCCGGCACAGCCGGCCGTTAGAAGCACGACCATCACGATGCCGAGCATGAAAATATTATTCAAGGGCGTCCTCCTGTATTATCATGTTTTCTTACTGTCATTGTGGCTTCCCAGGCTGTCTAGATATCCCCTGACAGACTTATTGGTCGCCATCATGTAGAGGCTGGCTATGCCGACGATCGCCACCTGCGCCGATTCGAGTATCTGCACCATGATACTCTGGGCGGTAGTTATTTTAGATCTGGGCCCCTGGTCAATAAGCCTTCTTCTAGCAGCCATATAAACCCCAATGAATTGAAAAGCAGGCATAGTTAAAAACTTTGTCCTGATGGAAAATAATTATATGCATTATTTTTTTCGGGTATGATTTCGCCATACTGCAAACCTATTTTAATATATTTCCTCGGGGTGAAAGTACATATATAATAATCCCATAATTAAAGATGGTCAAAAAATGAGGATCGAGATCATCAAGTCACCCCGGGGCAGGGCGATAAGCTCGGGACAGGTATGCCCCGTCGACACGAAGAAAAAGCACTGGATGGCGAAGATCACCGGGCTGGACGAGAAGTTCGGGCTAAGCCGTGACTTTCTCAGGCGTTCGCTTTACGATACCAGGGGTAAAGCCGGCGGGTACTCGGTGGACGGCCTGAAGGCCGGGGATATCATCGAGGAAGGTGACGATAGCGGTAAGAGCGGGTATCGTGAGTATGCCCGCATAACGAGGATCGACGATGCCACTCTCGAGTTCGAATACATGAGGGCCGGCGACGTCTCAGAATATTTTAAATCGAAAGAGGGTGGCCAGAAAGCCATTATATGAGTTAACTTATACTTATGTGTACAACTGGGTGCAGGTACTGGTTGAATTACTATCATCTCGCTAATGCTTTCAAAGCCCGCGAAGCTGGTTAAGTCCGCGAAAACTGTTTCGAGCCCTAAGACCGCGAAGCTTACGCGAAGACCGCGAAGACTATCTTAAATATTAATATTAGATTTTTTACCCTATTCATCTATGTTTTAAAGACTCTCACGCAGTTTTATATGATTTTTTTTGTCCTTGGTCTATTGGGTTTCGCCAGGCATAGAGATTGTTGAGGCACGGTTGGCCAATAAAGAATTTAAACGGTTTATCCTCGCCAGTGCCTCTTACGACTCCGTGCCTCAGGAAAGTATAACCCCGTCCTCCGTGCATTCGGAGCCTCCATTATTAAAAAATCTCTGCGCATCCCGTTTCTCGGTCCCTCTGTGGTTGATGACACGCCAGGACAGCACAACGTGGAAAGGCGAGAATCTGTATCAGCTAATGCAATTTATCATCCTAAAAGTTACGCGAACCATTTTAAATTATCTATTAATGTATCTTCGCGGTCTTCGCGTAAGCTTTGCGGTCTTCGGGCTCGAAACAGTCTTCGCGGACTTAACCAGCTTCGTGTGCTTAAACCCGGGGATGCTCCGATAAATAAGGCTAATTCAACACAGCAGGTGCAGGAAAATGTTTAAGACCATAAGGGGTCCCATTCTATTCTGGTAGGTTAAATGCCGAATAAGCCATGGATATTCGCCTTATTGGTCTTTACGATTTTTACCTTAATATTTGCCAGCCTGCCGGCGACGATGCAGGGCACTCCCGACCTCGGCCAGATGTACAACACGACTGTCACGCTGTATCATTATGACAATGCGAACGCAACGAAGGGCGACATCGTGCCCATGCCCGACAACCCGCAGCACGTGAACATGGACCCTGCGCTGGCCGCGCCTGGCATGTACACGTTCCCGCAGGTGCCGTCGGGGCAGTGGTATTACCTCGAGGCTGACAACCAGGGCAACAGGTGGTATACCATCTTTTACATGGAGGAGAACGTGGGCACGAAGACCGCGAACGTCCATATCCCTCCCTTTACACTTTTAAATGCGACGGCGACGCCGCTTCCCACCGTCATCCAGACCCCGAGTCCGACGCCGATCCAATCCGGCACGCCAGTGCCGGCCGGCAGCGAGAGCCCAAAAGCATCGCCGGGACCATCAGCAATACTGGCGCTACTGGCAATAGCCACTTCTCTATGTATATCCAGGAAAAGGCGTTAAGTTCAACACAAAGATTATAACACCATATAAATAAAAGATAAAGACTAATGAACAAACTCGAGCTCGAGACCCTTGTATCGGCCGGAGAGACCTCAAATATCGAGTTCAAGGAGTTCCTCAACGAGGAGACCCACCTCAACTCCCGGAGGACGGAGAACCTGTCCTGCCAGATGAAGCACCGGGTGCTCGCGGGCAACGGCAAAGCGCTCTACATCATCGGCGTGACGGACGCGGGGAGCATGAAGGGGCTGACGAGGGAAGAGTTCGACGAGACTGTTCTGGTATTAAAGAACATAGCCATGAAAATCGATGCGGACGTTGCGAGCGTAGAGGAGTATAAGGTCGACGGCGGGCTAGTCGGGCTTGTCTCCGTGGAGAACAACGTCAAATCCAGCGAGCACCTGCTTATCGGCACGGCGGGGCACGTCGACCACGGCAAGAGCACTCTCGTCGGGGCGCTGGTGACCGGCACGACCGACGACGGCGCCGGCAGGACCCGGATCTATCTCGACGTCTTGCCACACGAGATCGCCAGGGGCCTGTCTGCCGACCTGTCGTATGCCGTCTACGGCATCAAGGGCTCGGATATCATCCATCTCAAGAATCCCCTGAATAAGCGGGAAAGCGCCAGCGTCGTGGCGCAGTCCGACAAGATCATCTCATTCGTGGACACCGTCGGCCACGAGCCCTGGCTCAGGACGACTATCCGCGGCATCGTAGGCCAGAAGCTCGACTACGGGCTGCTCGTAGTGGCCGCGGACGACGGCATTACGCACATCACGAGGGAGCACCTGGGCATTTTACTGGCCATGGACCTCCCTGTCATTATCGCCATGACCAAGATCGACCTGGCGACGCCGGAGCAGCTCAAGAAGACCGAGGCGAGCATCCACACGACGCTGCGACTGGTAGGCAAAGTACCCTATCGAGTCAAAACGCCCGAAGACGTAGAGACGATCATCGGCAAAGTGCCCGAAGGCGTCATCGTGCCCATCCTGCACACATCCTCGGTCACCCGAGAAGGCTACGGCATTCTCGAGCATCTTATCTTCCGCCTGCCCAAGCGCAACATGACGAGCGAAGAGCCGTTCGAGATGTATATCGACCGGATATATACGGTAGACAGCGTGGGCGTCGTGGTGAGCGGCACCATCAAGCAGGGCATCGTACACCAGAACGACCCCGTCTACCTGGGCCCGATGGAGGACGGCTCGTTCAAGAAAGTCCGGGTCCAGTCCATCGAGATGCACCACTACCGGGTCAATAAGGCCATATCCGGAGACATCGTCGGCATCGCAGTCAAAGGGCTGAAGGCATCGGACATCGCACGGGGCATGGTCCTGTCGAAAAAAGAGCCTGCAGTAGTGCAGGAGTTCGAGGCGGAGATCGCCATCCTGAACCATCCCACCCGTATAGGCATCGGCTACGAGCCCGTCATCCACCTGGAGACCATCTGCGAGGCCGTGAAGATCGTCGGCCTGGACCGGAAGTACATGATGGCCGGAGAGCGGGGTAAGGCACGTATCCGGTTTAAGTTCAGGCCGTACGCGGTGGAACCCGGCCAGAAGTTCATTTTCCGCGAGGGTAAGAGTAAGGGTATCGGGCGAGTTATCGGCGTTTGAATCGCCCGATGATAGGCTTATATCGATAAAAAATTTTTTATTTGAGCATTTTTGTTGATTGTTTCTTTATTTGCATGGAAAAATAATGCGATTTTATCCCCTTGGTTAGAACATAATATTCAATACTCGAAAGAATTTCGATTATTTGTGTAACAATCGAAAAGTTTTTTATAGGTACTGACTATTATATATTGTGCAATAAACGGTTACTGGATAGGGGGCAATGAATGACAATGGAAAATGATACCGAAGTGTGCATGGAAGCTTTAAATTCTACGCTGGAAGAAGACCTCGCGTATATCAGGAACGTAGAGCGGGAATTTTCGGAAAGCGTGGACGAGGTCCTGGAAATGCTTAACCTGTCTCATCTTCGGGTCAAAGACCGAATACTGGTCGAATAAAGCTAGAAATATTAATTCAGGGGGCAAAATGATGAATAAGGAATTGACAGCATCGAGAGTAACCGGTGTACTTTTAAAATATTCTCAAAATCTGAACCCGTTTAAGAGAGAAGCCGACGTTATCGTTATGGTCAAGGATAAGACCGTTACGATCCCGATCGACGTCCGGCAAAGGCGATTTGTAGAAAAGGAGTATCCGGTTGGCAGCAAAGTCGAGCTGTTCTATGACGGCAACTGGCACATTAACAGCAAGCCGGTCTACAACGTAAAAAAAATGTCCTTCGAGAATGGCACTGTCTATACATAACTTAATTCCACGGGGGATACATACTGGTGAACAGAGAAGTGCTCAATAATAAAATTAAGCTTGAAGAGTTCGAGAGTAGATTTAAAGAGATCGAGAAAAGAGTTGAAGAAAACAAGCGAAACATCAACATCGCGATATCTAAATACGGGATCCGGGCCTGATACCGGCTTTATTCCCTCCTGAGTTCGATAAAAGTAAAAACCTTTTTAATAATTTTTGTTCTTGTGCGTTTTTGGGATGATATATTGCTTTGGCTGATGCCTTCGCTCGTTTTTATGTTATGCCGTCGTTGAGTGGTCCAACCACAGGGGCACGGAGAGCGCTGAGTTTCACGGAGTTTTCTTATAAATGGAGGCTCGGAGGCCACGGAGTACGGGTTTATAACTTTCCCGGGGCACGGAGTATAACGAGGCACTGGCGAGGATAAACCGCATTATTGTTTATTGGTCAACCGGGCCTCAATAAACTCTGTGCCCCAGGCAAACTAATAAACCGGCCTCTGAGCTCTCTGAGTCTCAAATTATTAAAAAATAACTCTGTGTAACTCCCGTGCGCTCCGTGCCCCTGTGGTTGGACCACTCAACGACGGCATAACTAGAAAAGGATAAAAAAACATTCATCCCAAAACCGCGGAAGAGTCATAATTTTTTCCTGACGGTCAGCGCTTAAGCCCGTACGACTCAAGCAGCATGGCGGGATCGAGCTTACCATAAGTTTCCAGGGACCCGTCCTGTATGCCGTTGATCATGAGCCTGGCGGGAGCGAACATCGCCGGGTCCACCTTCGAGAAATCGTCCTGTGACTCCTTGAGCAGCGCGTTAAAGCTCTTACCGTATGACTTCGAGGAGGCTGAAACGGCTTCTTTGAACGTATCGTTCCTGGTCCCCGCGTACAGGTAGGCCATGCCATAGTAGGCGATGCTGTCGAACGAGGCGCCCATGAACATGGGCTCCTCCTTTCTGAGCGGCGCGATAGGGCAGGCGCCGGAAGCGGACTGGATGTCCTTGACGTCATAGCCCAGCTGGAAAAGGCGGTTCATGGCCCATTCGACGACCCTTGTGCCGTTCACGACCGAGCCGGCGATAGAATTGGGCCTCGCGGCCAGGGCGACCACACATTCGGGGTCCGTCGAGCACTGCTTCGCAACATAGTCCAGCTCCTTTGCTGCAGGTAATACCTGCGTCTCGATGTTGATGACGGCCGTCTCGGCGTCGTCCGTATAGTTGATGGCGGCGTAGATGTTCTTCGGCTTCTGGGAGATCGCCCTTGCGGGGCCGAACCCTGTGCCGACGAAGCCCTCGGACTTGAGCTTCCACGCGGGCTTCTGGGAGCCAAGGCATGCGATGGCGGGGCGATCGACGTAGACCTGGGCGAAATTGATATAATAGCTGTCGATGATGCCGGGTACGACCGAAACCTTCCCCAGCCCGGCCAGGCTGATGTCGGCGAACAGTATCCCCGCGCCGATGCTGCCGACGGTATTGACGCCGCAGTCGATGACCGTTGCCTTGTTCTCCAGATAATAAGACTTGATGCCCAGCTCTTCCTCCCGGTCGAGCAGTTTGTCGATAAATTTCGTAACGTTTTCGTTGACCGATATCATTGGGACCCCACCATAATCGAGCGCTATCCGGTATGCAAGTGCTTAAGCCGCATCCCTCTTAAAGGTATTGTCGCCGGTACAGCGGAAAAGATATATGATGTGCGGTGCTTAACAATTGAAGAGCTTCTGTCGGACCTGGTGAAGTAATTTGGTATTATTCGAGTTCCTGAGCACTTATATTACTGATTTTATAAGCAGTATCGGCTATCTGGGGATCTTCATTCTGATGACGCTGGAAAGCGCGTGCATGCCCGTGCCCAGCGAGATCGTGATGCCCTTCAGCGGCTTTGCCGCCCAGCGCGGGAGCCTGGACTTCATCATGGTCGGCCTTGTGGGCAGCCTCGGGTGCCTTGCCGGCTCAATCCTGTCCTTCGTGATAGGGCAGCGCATTGTCCGACCCATGCTGGATAATTACGGCGAGGTCGTGCTCATCAAGAAGCATGATCTTGAGATGGCCGAGAGCTGGTTCGGCAAGTACGGCGTCAAGGTGGTCTTCGTCGCGAGACTGCTGCCGATCGTCCGGACGTTCATCTCGCTGCCGGCGGGCATTATCGGCATGGACTTCAAGAAATTTTCCTTCTATTCGTTCGTCGGCTCGGTGCCATGGTGCTTTGCGCTGGCCTACGCGGGAGTGATCCTTGGGGACAACTGGAGCCTGCTCGAGGAGTACTGGATATACCTGGATATCCTCACCGTGCTCGGCATCATCGTCGTCGCCGTCTATGTGACCTATCATGCCTTTATCATAAAAAATTCTGTACAGTCGATGTTGAAGTCCAACAAATAGTATATTTTTTTAATAAAAAAGGGCTCTGCCGGCAGGCATATTGTGGTGCCGGCAGAAAATGCCATTATTCTTACTTATTTCTGCGCCTGTACAGCCCGACAGAGACCGTCCCTACGATGAGCAGGGGTAAGACGACCGATAAGCAGGGTAAGCCGGACTTACTCTCTGTCGTCGGGGTTCCCGTCGGCGTGGACGAAGCCTGCGCAGTCGTCGGGTTAGCCGTTCCGGTCGCTATTGCCGTGGCCGTAGCGGTCGGCTTTCTCGTATCGGGAGTGCCGTTAACTACTTTTACAGCCTTGACCGCGGGCTGGCCGAAGTAGTCGTGGCCTTCCCAGAGCATGCGCACTTCAGGATAGTAGGTGCCGTTCATCGCGGGGGCGGTCATGACAAACTCGAACGTCATGCTCTGGCCCGGCCGGATCACCGTACCGATGGGTATCGTCTGGGTTTTCGTTACCCCGAACTGTGCCGCATCCCCGCTCGCTCCGCCTACCGGGCTGAACATGGTCTCGTCCTGGAATGTCCAGGGCTTCGTACCGTTGTTCTCGAAGGTCACCGAGACAGTGAACGACTGGTTCGCCTCGAACTGCGCCGGGATGTTCTCCTTTGTGACCTTAGCGTTCGGCACCGGGGTCATATCCTTCTCCAGCTCAGCCAGGTAAAAGTCATCCTGGGTATTCTTGTCCTTCTTCGTGAACCCGGCCACGACGTAGCTGCCATTCCCAATCTGCTGTACGGACGTGCCTTTACCCAGGCCCAGGCCTTTCAGCTGCTTCTGCCAGAGTACGCTGCCCGTGGGATCAGTGCGGATCACAGTAACATTGTCCGCGCCGGTCCCGGCTCCGCCGGTGATGATGTAGCCGTCGTCCCAGGTCTGCTGGACGGAGTAGCATTGGCCGTTATCATATGACTTATTCCACTGCTCATTACCTTTTGAGTCGGCCTTGAGCAAGCACATCTTTCCGCTCCGGATGCCTGCCCATATGTAGCCGCCGTCCCGGGTCTGCTGGACCTGGATGTACGAGCCGTCCATGCGGGCGTCGGACTCGCTGAAGACCTTATACCACTGCTGGTTCCCGTTCGCATCGATCTTTACCAGGGCCGCCTTAGGCCAGTAGGTCGAAGACCAGTCGTTGCCTCCCAGGATATAGCCGCCGTCGCTGGTCGGCCAGACGGAATAGCAGAAATCGGCCCCATTCCCGACCTCGCCATCATCTCCGCCGTACATCTTTTCCCACTGCTGGTTACCGCTGCCATCGATCTTCGTGGCGTACATGTCCGAGCCGTCTTTGCCGCCCATGTTAATGCTTCCGGCAACGATGTAGCCGCCGTCGGCCGTCGGCTGGATGCACGCGCCGTCGACGGTCTTGCCGTTCGGCCGCGGGTAGATCTTACTCCACACCTTATCGCCGTTAGCGTCCGTCTTGAGGACGAAAAGACTACCGCCCGCCGAGCCCGTCACGATGTAGCCGCCGTCGCTGGTCTGCCGGACGAACTTACCCTCTTTGCCCTCGTCGTTGTACTTGACCCACACCTGGTTGCCCTGCCAGTCGGTCTTAACCAGCATGACCCTGGTGATCCCCGAGGCCGTACCTTTCGAATACGTGAGGCCCGTGATGATGAAGCCATCGTCACTCGTCTGCCAGACCGAGGCGCCCGTGTCCACGAAGCCGTCGTTCCCGTAGCTCTTTTCCCATACTGTTGCCGGGGCCGTTGCCGCCGCCGACATGGCACTGGCAAGCGATAAAAACACTGCCAGGCATATCATACAAAACGAGATAGGCTTAACTAGCCGTCTGATACTTTGATTCATGCCCTAACCACCTAGATTCGTTGTATTACCCGTCATATATGTTCCCCTGCTGCTTCCGGGGAAACATTCGATGGGAATTAAACTCATTATCTGGGAGTACCTATTGATATAGATTGCTTAGTAAGCCATGGCTAATTTAATGCTTATCCGGTAAATATTTAAAAAATTTTTGTTATTAATGACCTTTTTCTATTTTACCGAACCCGAACTCGGGCTTCACATCGGTGATTTTTACTTTTACCCTGCTCCCCTGCTTCGCCCCTTTGACGAAAATGACGAAGCCGTCGACGTGGGCTATGCCGTCGCCGTTCTTTCCGACGCCGTCGATCGCCAGGTCCAGGACGTCGCCTTTGCGGATGCCCGTAGTCAGGAAGCCCTTGCCGATGACGTATATCTCGGCGCTCTGCTGCCTGGAGGCCGGGGACTTGTACGTGTAGACACGGGAAAAGCGCCTGCCGACCTCGTCTACGAAACCCTGGTACAGGTCGCCCTGGAAGACCTTGACTAAAAAGTTCCCGCCGGGCGCTAAGATCTTAGCAGCGACGTCGAGCGCCGTCTTCGATAGGTCGATGGAACGGGCGTGGTCGAGCGCCCAGTTACCGGACAAATTAGGCGCCGCATCGCAGATCACGGCGTTCACCTTCTCCACTTTCTCAAATATTTTAGCCTGCGTTTCCGGAGAGGTCATGTCGCCCTTGATGGTGACGGCCCCCTCGACGGGCTCTATACGCTGGAGGTCGACGCCGATGACGGTGCCTTCCGAAATCTCCTTCGCCACCTGCAGCCAGCCGCCGGGGGCGGCGCCCAGATCTACGACCGCGTCGCCCTTCTTGATGAGCCCGAACTTCTCATTGATGAACTTAAGCTTAAAGGCGGCGCGGGAGCGGTATCCCATCTGCTTGGCCTTGTTATAGTAAAAATCCCTTTTCTTCGTCGGCATGATCCCTACACAAGGAACGTGCATCATACATTATTTACCTTTCTAGAACACCCGGCCTGCATGCGCTTATCCACAATAGAACTAAATAAACTATATATGATAGTTATTTATAACGTAAAAATATATAGATTTCATTAAGTCACGAGGAAGTCAGGCCATGGAAACTCGCAAAGTTCAGCTTACCGGGGGCACGACACTCATCGTCTCCCTCCCAAAATCCTGGGTCAACAAGGTCAATCTCAGCGCGGGCGACGAAGTAACGCTCAAGCCCCAGTCCGACGGGTCACTATCCCTCCGGACGAGGACGGCTCCCGAGATACACAATACCAAGCTAATATACATCGAGGGCAAGGACGGCGATAATCTTGTCCGGGAGGTCATCGCCGCCTATATCGCCGGCTATACGTCTATCGAGCTAAAAGCCAACAAGATCCTCTCAAAGCAGCGCGATGTAGTGCGGAAGACCGTCAACATGCTCATAGGCCCCGAGATCATCGAGGAGACGCTCGACAAGATCGTGCTCCAGGATATCCTCAACCCGGCCGAGCTTTCCGTGAAAAAGAGCATACGCCGCATGCACATGATCACCCGGGCCATGCAGGAGAACGCCATCCGTGCGCTAAAGGAAAAGGACTTCGACCTTGCCAAGGACGTCATGGACCGGGACAGCGAGGTCGACAAGCTCTATCTGCTGGTTTCCAAACAATTCCGGATGGTCATGCGCGACATATCCATCGCCGACAAGTTCGACATGAGCATGGAAGAGCACCTGGACATGCGCCTGGCCTCCACGTCCCTCGAAAGGATCGGCGACCACGCCACGAAGATCTGTAACTCGGTCGTCCAGATCGGGGATAAGGAAGTCCCGGCGGACATCGTCCGGGCTATTGACGATATGAACATGTTATCCCTGAAGATCGTTGACGACGCGACCGACGCCCTGTTCAAGAAAAATATCGAGCTGGCGAATACGACGTTCGCAAGGCGTGACGACCTTAATAAGCGGATCAGGGTAAGCGAGGAATCGGTCCTGGGGCTAAAGTCGGACCTCTCCGTGCCTGTCGGGATCATCCTCGATAGTATCGAGAGGACCAGCGACTACGGCTGTAATATCGCCGAGATCGCCATTAATTCAGCCGTGTCCGGGTCTAACCCCTGACACTCACCTTTTTATATAGTACTATATATTTTATGTTAAAAACATATATATTATAACCATTTTCTATCTTCGTAATGGTGAAAGAGATGAAAAACCAAAATAACACGGGCATAAAGGCCATCAACAACGGCACATGTAGCGACTGTATCTTCTGGTATCAGTGCCGCCAGGGACAGGTAGACTGCCAGGTAAAGCAGAAGTAAAACTATATAAAAGCTAAAAAGGGCATCGCCCTTTGCCACATTTTTCTGGACGTTTTTCTCATATCACAATAAACAGAATTGATATTCGCTATCAATCGGCATACGCCTCTTTATAAATATTCTATATAGTGATATATACGGTATGGAGATTATTTTTATTACCCCATGCCGACTCTAACCGCATAAGGTGAACAGACAAATGGACAATAAGAAGTTAGCGATCACAATACTTACAATTGCGATCATAGGCGCAAGCGCCTTAATCCTCGGATGTACGGGCACGACCCCTACTCCTACCCCGGCCGCCGGCTCGGCGACCCCTGCACCGCTTTCCGGCTCACTACAGGTCATCGGTTCGACGTCCGTAGGGCCGTACGCGGAAGAGCTCGCCGTGGCGTTCGACGAGAAGAACGGTGGTAAGACCAGCGTGGATGTGTCGCAGGTAGGATCCACGGCGGGCATCAATGCCGTCCTCGACGGCACGGCCGCCGTGGGCATGTCCTCGCGAGAGCTGACCGCGGCCGAGACCGCGAAGGGCTTAAAGACCTATGAGATCGCCATCGATGGCATAGCAGTCATCATTAATAAGGACAATCCGGTCTCGAACCTGTCGACGACTCAGGTCCGTGAGATCTATGCCGGCAATATCACCAACTGGAAGCAGGTCGGCGGCAACGACGCACAGATCTTTGTCGTGACCCGGGAGCCGGGCTCCGGCACCAGGGGCGCCTTCGAGGAGCTGGTCATGCAGAAGAAGGCGAACATAACGACGGGCGCCATCACACAGGGCAGCACGGGCAGCGTCACGGCCTATCTGGAAACGAACAAGAACGCGATAGGGTACGTATCCTACGGTTCGCTCAAGGACACCGTGAAGGCAGTCCAGGTTGATGGA
Source organism: Methanocella paludicola SANAE (assembly GCF_000011005.1). Lineage (NCBI taxonomy): Archaea > Methanobacteriati > Methanobacteriota > Methanomicrobia > Methanocellales > Methanocellaceae > Methanocella > Methanocella paludicola. Next base: position 1,887,018 of record NC_013665.1, on the reverse strand, counting down.
GTAGCCCCTACGACCCAGTCCATCAAGGACAGATCCTACAAGATCCAGAGGCCTTTCTTATTCGTGACGAAGGGCGAGCCCGGGGGACTGGCGAAGGCGTTCATCGACTACACCTTAGGCTCCGATGGGCAGGCCATCCTGGCTAAGCACAACCTCATAACAAAATAGATCCGATCGGCGGGATGACCTCCCGCCCTTATATTTCTGGTGGCACAATGAAGTATATGGAAAAGATCGTCGAAGGTAGCCTTTTAATTACCGCATTATCGACTATCCTGATCATCCTGCTTATCCTGTTCTTTATCGTGAACGAAGGCCTCCCCACTTTAAAACAAGTCGGCATCGTCGAGTTTATCACGGGCAGCGTTTGGGACCCCGCCGCCGAGGGAGGCACCTATGGCATATTCCCGATGATCGTCGGCACGCTGGCGATCACTGCACTATCCCTGATACTGGGCCTCCCCCTCGGGCTCGGGTGTGCCATCCTCTTATCGGAAGTGGCGCCCCGGTGGTCGAGGGATATACTGAAGCCGGCCATCGAAACGCTCGCCGGCATACCTTCCGTCGTATACGGCTTTTTTGGGCTCATCCTGATCGTGCCGTTCATCATGAACAACCTGGGAGGTGGCGGACTTAGCGTCCTTGCGTGCGGCATCGTGCTCGCCATCATGATACTCCCGACTATCATCAGTATCTCGGAAGACGCGCTACGCTCGGTGCCGAAGGAATACCGGGAGGGGTCGCTCGCCATAGGGGCCACGAAATGGCAGATGATCGCCGGCATCGTCGTGCCCGCCGCCCGCTCAGGCATACTGGCATCCGCCATCCTGGGCATGGGCCGCGCTATCGGCGAGACCATGGCGGTGTGGATGGTCAGCGGCAACACGAGACTGATCCCCACGTCACTGCTCAGCTCCGTCGCTCCCATGTCTTCCCAGATCGCCCTTGAATGGAACTACGCCTCCGGCGACCACCGGACGGCGCTGTTCGCCATCGGCATCGTGCTGCTGGCGATCATCATGCTGCTGAACCTGGCCGTATACATGACAAACCGGGGACGTATCGTGGAGAGGATATGATGGGCCGAAGCCGCCGATACTTATTCAACGACATGGGCATAGGCTTATTATGGTTATCCGGGGCCCTTACGCTGGCCATACTACTCGTCATCATCGGGTACGTGCTCGTGAACGGCATCGGCGTGATCAGCTGGGATTTCCTGTCCGGGATGCCCAAGAACATGGGGCGGACCGGCGGCATATTCCCGGTCATCGTCGGAAGCGTCGCGATCACGGCCATCGCTATCCTGGTCGCCACGCCGCTGAGCGTCGGGGCGGCCATCTATATGTCGGAGTACGCGGGCAATAACATCCTGACCCGGCTGGTGCGCTTCGGGGCCGACAGCCTGTCGGGGATACCCTCCATCATGTTCGGCATGTTCGGGTACATCTTTTTCGTGTACTATCTGAAAATGGGATATTCCCTGCTTGCAGGCGGGCTTACGCTGGCGCTCATGGCACTCCCTATCATCATGAGAGTAGCGGAAGAGGCCATCAAGGTCGTGCCCGAGTCCTACCGCCTGGGCAGCATGGCCCTGGGCGGCAGCAAGTGGCAGACCATCCGCAAAGTCGTGCTTCCCACGGCCCTCCCGGGCATCCTCACCGGCATCATCCTGGGCATGGGCCGGGCCGTGGGAGAAACGGCGGCCGTCTATCTTACGGCGGGCACGGTGGCCAAGGTACCCGATTCACTGTTCGACCCCATCAGGACGATGACATACCACACGTTCATCCTGGCCATGGAGAACATCTCGATCGAGAATGCCTTCGGCACCTCGGCCGTGCTGGTGATCATGATCCTGGCCATCACCATAACGAGCAGCATCATCACTCGAAGATACATAGCAAAGCTGGGCGGTAAGACATAATGACAACGGATAAGCCGGCCTTCAAAGTCGAAGGCCTTGACCTTTATTACGGTAAGACCCATGCGCTGAAAAATATAAATATCGACATACCGGAGCGGAGCATTACGGCCATCATCGGCCCGTCAGGGTGCGGCAAATCCACGTTCCTCAAGTGCCTGGACCGGATGAACGACCTGATACCGGGCACGCGCGTAGAAGGCACTGTGAATTTTAAGGGTAAGAACATCTACGACAAGGACGTGGACGTGGTCGAGCTGAGGAAGAACATAGGCATGGTCTTCCAGAAGCCTAACCCCTTCCCAATGTCTGTCTACGATAACGTAGCCTACGGGCCCCGTATCCACGGGATAAAAGACAGGGCGAAGCTGGACATCACCGTAGAGACAAGCCTGAGGCAGGCCGCCCTGTGGGATGAGTTGAAGGATAGGCTACACGACTCCGCCATGAGCCTGTCGGGCGGCCAGCAGCAGCGGCTTTGCATCGCGAGGTGCCTGGCGGTCGAGCCGGAAGTCATCCTGATGGACGAGCCCTGCTCGGCGCTGGACCCCATCGCGACCTCCAAAATAGAGGACCTCATGCAGAAGCTCAAGGATAGGTACACCATCATCATCGTCACGCACAACATGCAGCAGGCCGCCCGGGTATCGGAGAAGACGGCATTCTTCCTCATGGGCGAGCTGATCGAGTACTGCGATACGAAAAAGATATTCGAGGCGCCGAAGGATAAGAGAACAGAGGATTACATCACGGGCAGGTTCGGGTGAATGATATGTCCAGAGAATATTACGTTAGACAGATAAAGGAGCTGGAGGACGGCCTGATAGCGGAGGGCGACGAGTGCATGAGGCTGCTTTCGCTGTCCCTGAAGTCGCTCATCAATAAGGATAAGGCGCTGGCCAATACGGTCATGGATGGCAGCAAGAATGTGGATATGAGGGCAATGGAGCTGGAGAACAAGTGTATCGAGCTCCTGGCATTGCAGCAGCCCATGGCTTCCGACCTGAGATTTTTAGTCACGACGCTGCGGATCCTGACCGACTTCGAGCGGCTTTCCCGGTACGCCTGGGACATCAGCAAGATCACCCTGCGCATCGATACAGAGCCTCTACTGCCCCAGATCGACGACCTCATGGAGCTCTATAAACTCGTGAATGGCATGGTCAAGGACAGCCTCAAGTCGTTCGTGTCGGGAGATGTCGAGCTTGCCCGGGGCATGGGCGCCCGGGACGACGCCGTCGACGCTGAGTACGACCAGATCCGCCGAGCCCTGATAGACGAGATGGTGAAGCACCCGTCGTCCATCGACATGGCCTCGCACCTCTCATTCGTGGCCATGTACCTGGAGCGGACGGCGGACCACGCCTGCGTCATCGCATCGTGGACCATCTACCGGGCCACCGGCAAGCGTGTCAGGATCAAGTGATCGTATGACACAGGTCCTTTTTATTTCGGACATCCACGGCAATTTTGAGGCGCTGAAAGCGGTGAATGACGAGGTCCCCTATGACATCGTATTTTGTCTGGGCGATATTGTGGATTATGGCCCGGAGCCCGCGGAATGCATCGACTGGTTACGGAAAAATAACGTGGCGACCATACGAGGAAACCACGATAATGCGGTGGCATATAGGGTCGACTGCGGGTGCGGCTATGTATATAAGCATCTATCGGAGGCTACCCGGGAGTACACGTGGGCCTCTATCGACGATAACGATATATCGTTTCTAAAGGGGCTACCTTTGCTCCTTGAAAAGGAGGTGGACGGGGTTAAGCTCGTTCTGGCCCACGGAAGCCCGGGGTCGTTCTTCGATTATATGTACCCGGATACGCCGGCAGAGCGCCTCGCCGAGCTGACAGGCGCCATAAGCTGCGACTATCTGGCCGTGGGGCATACGCATAAGCCGATGATCGTATCTTTACCGGATAAGACGATCCTGAACCCGGGAAGCGTGGGGCAGCCCCGGGACGGCGACAGCCGGGCGTCGTGCCTTAGCCTGGATACGGCCACGGGAGATGCCCGAATAATCCGGGTGCAGTACGACATCGATAGCGTTTGCGACAAGATCCGAAAGGTAATGCCCCATGCGTCAGAACTGGAACGCATCTTGAGGCGGGGCTACTAAGCGGAAATAATCCATTTGGCCTGCTCTTTTCTTAGGCTAAGCATATAAAGTATTTATTAAAAAAGGACACTGAGAATACAAGAAGGACGAGAGGGAAATGAAGATCGGGCTTATAGCCGACATCCATTCTAACGCGGTCGCGCTGGAGGCCGTATTAAAGAACATGGGCGACGTGGACGCCATTATCTGTGCGGGCGACATCGTCGGGTACAACCCGTACCCCAACGAGACGATCGAGCTTTTAAGACGATATGATGTAAAGTGCGTCATGGGGGAGCACGATAAGGCCATCATCACCGGCGACACGGAGTGGTTTAACGGGGTCACTGCAGATACTCTACGGTGGACCATCAAGCACCTTACAGTGGACAACTTTAATTTTATTAAATCCCTGCCTGACCACATCGAGCTGGACGGCATGACCGTCTATCACGGCAACCCGGGGAACATGAAGGACCTTATCATCGAGTACGAGCCCGAGAAGATGTGTAGCGTCTTCAACTCGGTCGGCCACAAGGTCTTCACGTACGGGCACACGCATGTCCCCCTTATCAAGGAGTGCGGAGATAAGATCATCCTGAACCCGGGAAGCGTGGGGCAGCCCAGGGACGGCAACAGCGAAGCGAGCTATGCCATCTGGGATACGGAGAAACGGACGTTCGAGCTTCGCCGGGTCAAGTATGACCTGAAGCAGGTCCAGGATAAGATCCTCGCCGAAGGGCTGCCGGACCTGATGGCCGAGCGGCTCACTTATGGGAAATAGCTAATATTATTTATTGCATTTATAAAGATATTATTATAATTATATCTTACTCTTTTGTTGATTGGTGTTCTATTCAAATTATGAGTGTCCCGCTTCATTTTCGGGGTAATGGGCGGCATGTTTTTAAATGCACTAATATAAAAATTGATTTTATAATAATATGCTATTATGGCCTTCTAATTGCTAAAATTAAAGAATAAAACGGTGGCAAATGCCACCGTTTTTTAGGTCGAAACGCCTTCAGCTCAGGGGAACGATATCCGGCGCAAGCCTCACGAGAAGGGTATCGGAAGAGCCGCCTGGTACGGCCATTCCAGCCACTATGTATCCTCCGTCCGAGGTCACTTTTACCTTACTACCGGATGCCGTAGCATATGGAACCACTATGGGTCCGATGGTTTTACCGCTGATGGTTTTACTCCACAGAAGGTTTCCGTCCGAGTCCGTCCTCGCGATGTATGCATAGATCGGTGAGCCGGCGGTGATAAAGTTGGTTGTTCCCGTAAGGATGTACCCGCCGTCTACTGTCTGGGCTACCGATGAGGCGCCGCTAAACGTATCCCGCCCATAGGTGTTGTACCACCGGATGTTTCCATTTACAGAGACCTTGAGCAGGAATGCTGCCTTCGCGTTAATGCCGATCAAACCATAGCCATAGGCACGACCTGCTATGATGAAACCGTCTTTCGTATATTGTATGGATGCACCGTCTAATTCGGTTCTTAACGTGTCAGGCAGAGCGAAAACATAGTGCTCGGTCGTGATCACTTTTCCATGGGTGTTTAATCTCAACAGGAACGCTTCATTCAATCCTGTTTCTTCATTGAGGACTTCACCGGTAATGGCATATCCTCCCGGAGCGTTGGTGACCGAGCGCGGGATCGATGATGATACGCCCAGGCCAGCCGGATCGGTTATTACGGTATCCCACTGCTTATTTCCGAGCGCGTCTGTCTTGACCACATAGGCATATGATGCACTGGATGGCTCAATCGTGTATCCTACCAGTAGATAGCCGCCGTCCGGCGTCGCGGTGGCTCCTGTGCACTGGCTGTTCCCGCCTACCGGGCGATAGCTATTGCTCCACAGGACGTTACCGTTCTCGTCGTATTTCACAAGGTAGAAGAAGGATGTGGGCGGTAACAATTCAGTCCCCGAGCCTGCCACGACATATCCGTCTTCGGTCTGCTGTATGAACTCCCCGTCATAGAAGCGTGCTAACCCGTGGCTCTCAAAGGTCTGGCATAGCTTCTCTCCATCGGCTCCGGCGGCTTTCAGCAGGAATATGGCTCCGCCCTCCAGCCCGCTGGGGCTAAAGAATATGAATTCTCCGGTCGCCGCAAAGTTCCCGTCGCTCGTCTGGATGACATCATGGGCGAACAGGTCGTCATCGCCGTAAGTGTCTTGCCATACAATAGCAGGTTCGACCACCGTTGTTTTCTCCCTCGCCGCGGTCGATGGCCCGATAGCAGCGGCGAAGAATGCGAATACCATGATCGTGGCGAGAAGCCACGCGATTAGTTTCCTATTCATCACATATCACTCCCTTATTTTTTTAGAGCCGACCCATGTTCGTTGTTTCTAGGAACAGCGATGCTCTCAGATAGGGCTGGCTATCAAGCTATATAACTATAATATTTTAGTATTTATATAATTTTATTAATTAATTAACGGTAATAACAAAAAGGCCCATGTAATAACCATATAAATATTAAATAATTGCTTAATATACTTAGTTGCACTGGCGCAAAATTATAGCAAAATCTGGGGTGTAATTACCTCATTGTCCGAATTTATGCTTATTCTCCGCGAGTTTGCCCTTTTTCTAATGAGCTGAATGCTTTGAGGAACCACCTATATCCCCAATAAATGACACCAAATATACCTAAAGCAATCGTACTAAATAGAATAATCATTAGTCCACTGAATAATACACCTTCAAACTCAAATTGAGGTCCAAATTCCGAAGCTATTATTGTGATTATTCCCCCCGCATTCACTACAATATTTAAAGGTTTATCCCAGCTATTTGTCGCTAAGAAAAAGATCAGGTTCATAACTGCGATTGTCAGACCCATTATTAATCCGCTAAAAAAGGCAATGACTACGGCATCTATCAATTTTTTTAATACGCGATCACTAACAATGATAATGGTTATACCCGCAATAACAATTATCGCAGCCTCGACTAGCATATCCCATAGAAAGTCACCAGTTTGGATGTGGTTGACGACCTTATCGTACAACCAAAACCCAAATACTAGCGATTTCACGGTGATAACAATGCCGAAAAATATGCTTATCAAGGCTGTTTTTTTAAGATACTTCACAAAATGTTGTGTCCGTTCTACGTTATTCTGTAGTGCAGATACGGAGGGTTCTATTTTTTCTGAAGTAATTTTTTCATGGATTGTATTCGGGTCGGATATATGCACTTGGATCTTATCGACGAGCTGCTGAAGATGCTTTTCCAGCGGCGGCGTCATGGCATCTAGCCAATGGACATTCCCGATATAATAATCCATGATATCGTTCAGCGGCACATCCTCGATCTTAAAGGGCAGTATTGGTATGCCTTTTTTATATGCCCTTCCCACCTCGCTCTCAATATCTTTAGATTCGAGGGCACTGGCCGAGTATACGAGGACTAAAACCTTACAGCTATTGATAGCATCTATAATAGCCTTTGGATACGGTATTCCAGGCAAGACATCTCGGGGTGCAATCCAGCAACGTATCTTACGATTTTCCAAACTATTACATATGGCATCAGCTATCGCCTTGTCACGGGATGAATAGCTGATGAAAACATCATGCGCCATATATCTACCCCTATAACTCACCTATAGATTCGATTATAGTATGATGCCCGAGATAAATAATACTTATTATAGATACATATTTTCAAATCAATGTATATAAGGACAGAAAAATGGTGCCATATATTATACTTAGTTGCAGGGGGCGCTTGTCTTCAGCGCGTGGCATACGCTCATTTAATTATATGGCGCACATGATAAAAGGCAAAATAAAAGGTGTATAATATACCCCCCACTTCGATTTCGGGATATATAGTCAGAATGGCGTTTTTGGACCTTTTATTATAAAAATAATAGAATAATAATTTCTTTGGCTTTTATTGCGCGAACGCTCTGCGATCATTTGCCCCGCGGAGATGTTTATGTCTTATGACTCAAGCCCCGTGTGTCGTGGGCATATCAAGTATGGGGAACTATAATTAAAAAGATGAAACCCGGCCACTTGTCCTTACCAGGTTATCGGCAGCCGGTATATAGTACCTGGTTACTGGATGGCTTTAGGGGCTGCCGTATTCGAAGCCTTATCGTTAGGTTTTATTATGGGTGATCCCTGCGCGGGCCACTTCCACGCAAACCATACAACCATTGCCAGAACCGCGCATTCCAGGATGCTCAGGAAGATGTAATATGCCCACGTCTCCCCTACGCAGAATAACATGATACTGGCGGCATAAACCACTGCCAGCACGATGTTGGCCAGGCGGTTAATCCCGGGCTTCAGCACCAGGGACAGGAAAACCATCAGGCTAGGGATCAAAACGTATACCGTCGTGAACATCAGGAATACCTGATCGATCTGGTTACCTGCGACCGTCCCCTTGAGGATATCCTCGATAAGCCCCGGGCGGAAATAGCTGAAAATATCCCCGTAGGCGAACAACAGCATCATCGTCGTCCACAATGCCGCAATCTTCAGCTTCACGTCTATCTTTACATCTTCCAGTATTTTTACAGAATGATTTGCCATTTCTTTTCCTCCAGCATGAGTTTATTTGTTACGTTTCATAGCGATAGCGACAGCTATCATGTCAAGACATTTTTCCTTTCTTCATCCCGGCCTCGACCAAGGCTTATGCCGGCTGTCGACGGCCGGTCCGGGTATTTTCATGGAAGGTGGAAGGCCGGCCTAATCCACCGGGGTATTCCGGAAATCTCCATAGATGAAAAACCTGGCAGTCTGCCATAGCTTCTGGGCGGCGTCGATCAGCGTGCCCAGGATGCACAGGGCCAGCAGTACCTTGATGCCTGCCTGGATCGTCACCGATAGTTCTAGGTTGAACGGGAAGGCCTGGAGGACCCACAAGGTCAGCAGGGCGCTGGCAAGGCTCAGCCCTGTCTCCGCGAGAGACGGCACCCACTTCTGCCGTAGCGCCAGGTACAGTAGCTGGACAGCGATCTCTGCCACCAGCCACAGCACGTAGTAGGGTACGAACGTGGCGAATGCCGGCGAAAACAGCGGCACCAGCCTGCCGGTGCCGAAGTCAGCGAGGAAGGGCACGTAGGGCCAGAGCAACAAGATGAAGATCAACCCGAAGACCGACAGGGCGATCACGATGCCTACCTCGAGGGGCGAAGCGGGGTATTCGAGGCTTTTGACAAGCCTGCACAGCCGGGCTTCGTAGGTCAGCTTGAGCCTGGACTCATACAGGTAGATGAGGAAGAATATGGCCACCAGTGCGACGATCGCCAGCGCCAGCGCCGACACGACCGAGAGGATCACGCCGACCGATATGCCGGCCGCCTCGGGGGCCACGGCGTATATGATCGCGGCCAGCAGTAGGAAGGCGACGGCTATGCCCGCGAGGGCCTGGACGGCTTTCCACACCCCGCTCTTTCGCAGGAACGTTTCCTTAGACGGGTACATGGCCGCGAGCTTTTCGGGCGCCATCATCTTCGACAGCACTTCCTGGACGGCCGCTTCGTCAACACCGGCGCCCCGCTTTGCCGTGATAGCTTCGGCGCTGTCGTATATGTGCGCCTTAAGCTCATTGCCGACCTCGTCACGCTGCTTTGCGCCCATGTCTTTCGTGACCTTTCCAACGTATTCGTCGATCAATCTCTCGTACATTCAGTCCTTCCTCCGTATCCGGCTTTTCATCGTCTCCAGCGCCGTGTTCATCGACGCGAGTGAAGTCAGCATTTTCTCTCTTACGTCCCTTCCGTATTCCGTGATCACGTAGTACTTCCTGGGGCGCGGCCCCTTCATCTCCCAGCGGCTCACGAGGAGCTGGTCGTCTTCGAGCCGGCGGAGGATCGGGTAGAGCGTGCCGTCGTCGACCTCAATGCCGACCTCCTTCAGGTTCCGGATGATGTCGTAGCCGTAGGATTCCTGATCGAGGAGACACATGATGGTCACCTGCATCACACCCCGCCTGACCTCCGTCTCGAACCGTTCCAAGATAGCGTCCATCTGTATCACTTTTCTCGCCAGATAACATGTGGCACAATTTATACTGCCACACAGTATACTGTGTGTCACAATGTATAAATAAGTTGCCCCATGGCCGGTGACAAACATAATAGTAAGAAATCAGACAGCCCGAAGTGCAACAACACACGCATCGGATTATGGACAGACGCCCGATGGTGGGAAAAATGGAGGTGAGGTTGTCGCTGAAGAGACGCCAGATGATGTGACTATAAAAAATGTTATTCAGTTATTTTTATAAAAAAAGTCCAGATTTAAAAGATACCATATACCCCCCACTTCTATTTCAGGGTATATAGTCAGTTCCTCGTTTTTGGACTATTTCCTTATAAAAATAGTTAAATAGTAAAACACCTACTTGTTCAGCAATTGTTAGGTATATTCTGGAATTTAGATTTGAAGTTCGTTATTATATTGACACAGATGTACAGCCTTCACGCCTATTTTAGCCTATGTGGTGTCAATTTTACTGGCGCCCATTTTTATTCTCCAGTTCTTTTCATTGTAATGGATTCCTGGCGCCATGGCGGGTGACCGTAGGTACTAGCAAATAGTACCTAATGCAAATATTTGATAAATACTCGTTATTGGTGGGTATTTGGAAAATGTTAGAGATGTATGCCTATGAGTAAAGCTGAAGAAGCGAAAAAAACGATAAGGATCGAGAACGTCGTGGCATCCACTGCTATCGGACATGAGATAGATGATCTGACACGTGTGTCTCTCGATATGGGTGGGGACTATGACCCGGAACAGTTCCCGGGATCAGTATACAGGACAAAAGACCCCAGGACGGCGTCTCTCATCTTCAGAAGCGGCAAGATCGTCTGCACGGGCGCCAAGAAAGTCGAGGATGTGGGCAAAGGCCTGGATAAGGTATTCAAAAAAATGAGCAGCGTCGGCATCAAGGTAATGCCAAATCCGGAGATCGTCGTGCAGAACATCGTCTCATCGGTAGACCTGGGCTCGGTGCTTAACCTGAACGCCATCGCCATCGGCCTCGGCCTCGAGAACATCGAGTACGAGCCCGAGCAGTTCCCGGGCTTAGTTTATAGGCTGGACAGCCCAAAGGTCGTAGTTTTGTTATTCGGCAGCGGCAAGCTCGTCGTCACCGGCGGCAAGAAGCCCGAGGACGCCGAAGCGGCCGTCGACCATATCGTCAAGGAGCTCGAGGGCCTCGCCTTAATATAAGGCAGCCTTCTCGCCCATTTTTCTTTGTACACTTCGTACATCGGATATTCTGTTGTTACACCCGGAACCGCCTGGTCCTAATTTCAGATTTAATTGGGGGAGTATAGTTCATCGTTTTGGCTGATGCCTTCGCTCGTTTTTATGTTATGCCGTCGTTGAGTGGTCCAACCACAGGGGCACGGAGAGCGCTGAGTTTCACGGAGTTTTCTTATAAAGGAAGGCTCAGAGGGCACAGGGGACGGGTTTATAACATTCCCGGGGCACGGAGTTGAAAGAGGCACTGGCGAGGATAAACCGCATTATTGTTTATTGGTCAATCGGGCCTCAATAAACTCTGTGCCCCAGGAAAGCCAATAAACCGGCCTCTGAGCTCTCTGAGTCTCAAATTATAAGAAAACTCTGTGTAACTCCCGTGCGCTCCGTGCCCCTGTGGTTGGACCACTCAACGACGGCATAACTAGAAAAGGATAAAAAAATATTCATCCCAAAACCGCGGAAGAATCAAAAATATTTGGATAATAATAGCTTACTTTGTTAATATGATAAAATACCGGCACATCAGCAGGCCGGTGTTGCCTCATTTCCATACTCGTCATATCTAAAATTCGTTATATCCTGTCACATTATAACTGGACCAGTATGCAACAGGGATATTAATACCACTACTGTATACCTCGTCGGCGACGTATCCCGAGACGGGCTGTGTTGCGTTGAATTGTAGCACATAGGTGCCCGGTGGTAGGTTATCATATTCTATATACCCCTCATTCACTACGTTAGGTTGTATAGGAGTGAACGATCCTGGAATGGGCACAAGGTTAACCGGATAATCATAGATGAACCCCGTAAAATCCGTGGGTACCGTCTGGTATATGGCGATGTGCCATGTCCCATCGGGGTTGAGTGTTAAAGTCTTAAACACTTCGGGCACGCCACCTGCCACAAACCCCTGCTTCTCAAAGAATTTCGTAACCTTTTTATGTATCTTCTCGAGAATTTTCAAAATTTTTTCTAAACTCTTGAAGTCTTTACCATTGTTCTTATTCAAATTAGAAGGATCTGTAACAGCGGACACTGGAGTAATGGCCGCGGCAAGTAGTGCTATCACCAGCATGGCCACAATTATCATTCGTGTTGTTCTCATGGTTAACACCTCTAAGGCTTATTATTTAAAATATAATTATTATATAATTTATATTATATATTTAAGCCTAAACACCGGTAAAAGCACTACTGCTTGGGTATATACGGAAGAATGACAAATTAATCTGTAAATAACCTTTAATATTGTTTAATTACACAACGTTATAAAATACGCCCTTGAATAGCTACTATTTATTATACTTCTTGTTTTATAAGAAAACAGTCCGGTTTCTGGCCTGCTAACTATATCCCCCCCACTTATGTTTCGGGGATATAGTTAGGCATCGACTTTCTGGACACTTTTCTTATAAAAATATCTGGATAATAATTATTTATCAACAGCCAGCAGCGTGAGCACGAACCTGATGCCCTTTTATGGTCGCCTAGCACACGGTCTTAGACATGGACTGTACCGCGGAAGTACTCTACGAGCGACTTGACCAGGTAAAGGCCCAAGCCATTGCCGATGGCCTTCGTATTCTTTCCGAAACCTCTCGAACATCAATGATTTAATGATAGCATCTGTTGTCTGGAAAAACAAGATTCTCACAGCTAATGTATGAGACCAAGTTTAGTCAGCCCACGGGTTTCAATGGAGCTCATTCGCATCACCACCGCTAATGGGCTTCCTGTATCCCCACGACCGCCATCCTTTTATCACACCTAATCCCGCGGTCCTCGCCATTTTTAACATAGACAGCGCTCCCGGGCTTGACACCGTATCGGCCATCTCCACAGGTAATCGTTCCCTCACCCTCGATTACAACGAACAGCACCTCGTAAGGCTCGGGGTGGGGAGATATCTCCTGCCCGGCGTCCAAGCACACGAGGATCGCATTAAATCCCTTCGTTTTTATCAGATCCTTTTTCACCCGGCCCACTCTCGAAAATTCAATTAAGGCACTTAAATCGATCAGGCTCATAGTAATAATACGGTATTTAAATAAACGTTAAAATATCTAATGTCACTTTACGAAGGTAATGTATCATACACGCAGGCACAAATTCCGATAATGATAAGACCGGGGGGAATGATAAAATATTTCCAACTGACGTCCTGAGAATAAATCATAGCCGGTGTATTGTATAAAGAAACGATTAATATCAGGTTAATCTCCGTGTCAGCACCTTTTCGTGGATCTTAATGGCGGCGAACATGAAGACGACGGTAAAGACAGCTATAGCCGTGAAATCCACTAGGATTGGGAAATAGCTTACACCATCGATGGAATATCTCACCAGGTCCGTGTAGTATGTTAGTGGCGAGAAATACGAGACCAGCCTGCCCCACTCCGGCATTTGCCCTATCGGCAGGAACACGCCGCTGATGAACACGAGAGGGAACTTGATCATGGAGGCGAGCATCATGGTGTTGCCGGGCGTGTCCGTGGGCGGGTATGCAGAGAGTAGGATGCTCAGCGTGGCAAAGCATAATGTTCCGAGCAGGAGGGCGAAGCTAAAGACCAGTAAGTGCAGGATGGAGACGCCGATGATGGGGGCGATCAATGCCGTCAGCAGGGAGATCACCAGGCCGAAGCAGAATGATGCCTGCACGTCCCCGAAAAGCATCGCCCACAACGCGACGGGCATGGAAATAAGCCGCTCGAAGGTTTGGGAGCGCACCTCCCACGGAATGATGGCCGGGCCTACTGACGTCGCCGTGAAGAACACCGTCATGCCCATGATGCCAGGGTAAAGGTCCTTAATGGGGACGTTTCTCCCCAGCGTGTACGCCACGATCAGGAAGAACGGGAAAATCAGCCCGAAGGTGATCACCGGCCCCTTCATGTAGTAGATCTTCATGTCCTTCCGGGCTATGGCGACCGACCGCTTTAATTGCTCCATGAACATGTTAAGGGAAAGCATGCTCAGGCCTCCTTCCTGGTCAATTCAACGAAAACGTCCTCCAGGGACGGCGAGAGCAGGTTAAGGGAAATGATTTTCAGTCGTTTTTCCTCCGCGTAATCAACCAATTGCTTAACTACGGAGTCGGGATCGCCTGTGTAGAGCCTGAACTTATCCCCCACTTTGACAGCCTTGGTGATACCGCTCAAGGGCACACTGTCAAGGTCCACCGGTCGGTCAAAACTGATTTCGATCGATTGAAGCCCTTTACTCTGGGCTTTAAGCTTCTCCGGACTATCAACGGCCACGATCCTGCCCATCCTTATAATCGCAATCCGGTCACAGAGTTGGTTCGCCTCCTCCATATTGTGGGTCGTTAGGAAGATGGTGGCACCGTCCTTGTTCACCTCGCGGACGATGTCCTTGATCAACCGGGAGCTTTCGACGTCCAGGCCCGAAGTCGGCTCATCCAAGAACAATACCGGGGCTCGCTAACCAAAGCCATGCAGAGGATGAGCCTCTGCTTCATCCCCCGGGAGTAGCCTTTTACGACCTGGTTCCTTTTCTCATAAAGCCCGAACCTCCGGAGCAGCCTTTCGGCCCTCTCCTCCGTTAGCTTCCGAGGAACGCCATAGAGGTCACCCGTAAGCATTAGGTTCTGCCACGCGGAAATGTCCACGTATGCGTTCGATGTGTCGGGGACTACTCCTCTGACCTGCTTTGCCAGGATGGTCTCCTTCACTACGTCATGGCCCATGACGGATGCCGCACCTTCATCGGGCTTGATTATCCCGGTGAGCATCCTCATCGTGGTGGTCTTGCCTGCCCCGTTCGGGCCAAGGAAGCCGAAGACCTCGCCTTTTCTGACCTCGAAGGAAACGTGGTCGACGGCTGCGGTTCGCCCGAACAATTTCGTGAGCCCTTGAGCTTTTATGGCCTCGGTCATATCCTGCCTTCGCGATTCAAAAATAGCCGGGACTGTCTAGCTCCCGGCTTCCTTTTCGTTCTCTTTAAGCTGGACTATCTTACGGTCGATGGCCTTGACCCTCACTTGCAGCATTTTTTTCTTCAGCTCAAGCATCTGGACCTCGTCCTCGGCCTCCATGCCGCAGCAGCATTCTTCGTGGCAGCCACAGTTTTGTATCATATGGGTGTTACACACGTTATCGCCTTCAATGTTACTATTAAAAGTAAAGCGTATAAGCTATCAAGTTTATAGTAATATAGTTACTATGCCCGAAGATAGCGAGTACCTCTGCATATGCCGCCTGGATGGAATCATCAATATTATTTCTAAGAAGTGGGCTCTACTCATCATCAATTCCATCGGGAACCGGGGCAGGGCGCGGTTCAAGCAGATCGAGGGGGACCTGGAAGGGATCAGCCCCAAGACTCTGGCCGATACGCTCAAAGACCTCCAGAATGAACAATTGATTGGCAGAGAGTCGTTCAACGAAATACCACCCCGTGTAGAATATTACCTGACAGATGAGGGGAAATCGCTAAGGTGTGCCATCGTACCTCTGTTAAAATGGGCCGCGAGCCGGGATAATCATGGCTCGGGGAAGTGCCCATATCCCTGTAAAAACGGGCCAAATGGTGCAAAAAGGATTACCCTAAAATAATTTTGTCAAAGCTATAAAACTATGGGCGGCGGATAAAAAATAACCCGCATCCGTGCCAAATGGTTAATATTATAAATTTAATATAATTACTTATATTGCATATGCTATCGTCGGCATAATTTACTTCAGATTCGCGATGGCATTGTCGTTGTGGGGGGGATTGGCAACGAAAAATATTATGGCCAGGTTAATTTGCGTATTTGTTTTGGCCGCCTTGGTTACATCAGCCTTTTTTATGTCCGGATATGCGTCCTCGACGGATCAAAAACCGCTGATGCTGGATTCGGGGGCGGGGCTTAAGAAGCCAATGGACACGCTGATAGAAAAGTACCATAAGGAAAAGGGTGTAACTGTCATCCCCAACTATGGATCGGCGGGTGGCCTCTATGCACAAATCGAGAAAGGCCAGCCCTGTGACCTGTTCCTTCCAGCCGATTGGCTATATATCGATAAGCTTAAAAACGAGGGAAAGATAGTAGATTCAAAAAAATTTCTAAGGGACCACGTCGTGCTCATCGTATCAAAAACAGGAGAGAAAAAGGGCATAAAATCAGCGACAGACCTTACGAAGGATGGTATGACGGTCGCCGTCTGCGATAAGCGCGCTCCAGTGGGAAGGTATACGGAGAACGTGCTGAAGAGCCTCGGCATATGGGATACGTTACAGAAAAAGGGCAATATCAAGGCCCAGCCGGTGACGGTAAACCAGGCTGCATTGATGGTCAGGAACGACGACGTGGATGCAGCATTCGTCTTTTCCAGCACGGCCAACCTATATGGCCTCCACTACGCGGAAAAATACTCCCCAGCACAGAGCGGAGACATCACCTTCGGCCTCGGAACCATAAAAGGTGGAAATGAGGCGCAGGCCAAGAATTTCATGGATTACCTTATCCAAAACGCCGGAGAGTTCGAGCGGTACGGGTGGGAAAGATATGCGTAAGATCAGCCCATTCGAAATACTATTCATTCCCCTTTTTTTATTACTAATCGTCTACCCCGTCGCGGCTATCGTGGGCAACGTCACCCTGGTCGGCATATATAAGACCCTTTCCGATTCCTTTTTCTGGAATAGCTTTATAAACACTATACTGGCCGCTACCTTTGCCGCTCTGTTGGGGGTCTTACTGGCCATGGGTTTCGGATATTATTATATTTTCCATAAAAGTACTCTGATGTATAGGCTAGCCAACCTCACGAACGACCTCCCGATAGCCCTCCCTCACACCGTGGCTGGACTCGCATTGCTTCTGGCGTTCGGCAGGAAAGCATTCGGCTTTGCGGGCAGCACCGGCCTGGCTTTCACACTGTTTGCCGTCTCCCTTGCCATGTTCTTTGTATCGTATCCGCTGGCATCGAGGGCGATCGCCTCGGCCATAGACGAAGTGGATCGGGAGACGATCGACGTGTCCAGGACTCTCGGAGATACTCCGACAAAGGCCTATATCCGAGTCGTTATACCATTGATTGGCGAGGCGCTCATTTCTGCCCTCATCCTTGCTTTCTCGCGTTCACTGAGCGAGTTCGCCGCGGTCATCATGTTCGGGGGCAACGTGCCCGGCGCTACTCAGGTGCTGGCATCCTACGTGTTCACAAAGGTGGAGGAGGGTGAGGTGGAAATGGCCGTCACGGCGAGCGCCATTTGTGTACTACTATCGCTATCCCTTGTGCTCGCCCTTCGATTGTGGAACAGGCATATGGCCACGAGAAGAGGCATACGGAAAATGAAGGCCATACCTCTGCCGGGAGGGAAATGATGCTCGAAGCCCACGACCTCGTAAAGTATTATGACCACCGGCCCGTATTAAACGGCGCCAGCATCGCCGTCAAAGACGGCGAAACAAGAGTCATCATAGGCTTGAACGGGAGCGGAAAATCAACCCTTCTCAAGGCCATAACAGGCGTCATAAAGATTGACATGGGCGTCATCAAGATCGACGAAAAGGATGTGACCAATCTACCCCCTGAGGACCGAAACGTGGGTTATGTGCCGCAACACCCTTCGCTTTTCAACCACCTGACCATTGAGGATAACATTTCCTATAGCCTGAAAAACGGGCGAGGATCGAAAGAAGCATTCGCAAACGTCGTTTCGCTCTTAGGCCTGGAAAAATATCTTTTGATGAGGCCCGGGGAGCTTAGCGGCGGATACAAATGTCGGGTTTCATTGGCCAGAGCGATCATGTCACGGCCAAGGGTCCTGCTCCTGGACGAACCTATGACCGAGGTGGATCGGGCTAAAAAGGAGCAACTCCTGCCCACATTCAAAGATGTGCTAGGAGAATTTAGCATACCCGTAATATACATAACGCACGACCCGTGGGAAGCGGGGATGATCGGAAACACATATTCCATCATGGACAACGGCAAAATAGCCAGCATTGGTTCGCCCGAAGAAGCTTTCCGAATGATACGAGAACAAGCCTTACATAATATGATTTAAGGTTGAACCAGGAGTAATTATTATTCAGCTATTTTTATAAGAAAAAGTCCAGATTTAAAAGATACCATATACCCCCCCACTTCTATTTCGGGGATATATATAGCACCCCTGATTTTGCTATAATTTGGCGCCACTGCAACTAAGTCTGTTTTTTCAGTATTATAAATGGTATTGACGAATACAATAAAAAAATAAAATAACCCTGGATAAACACCCGGTAGCCTCTATGTCAGTGGCGTGAGCTGTATCTGTTTCGAAAGGTTATAGGCGGTCGTCAGGTCGCTGTCATTATACACGAGCACTCTCCCCATGACGAGCACGGTATTGTCCGAAAAGGCCATCTGCTTCATCCCAGCGGGCAGGTTCCCCTTCCAGCCGGGTCCACTCAGGAGATAGCTGCCTGCTTGGGTGCCGGTGGTGCGCTGGCCGACATAGGAGGCGTCACCCCAGGGGTCGACGAACTCTATGCTGTAGTATCGTCCACCCATGTCCGGCACGCTTAAAACCTGCGGCCCTTTACTCAGATCAAGCACACCTAGAGTGTAGAGCGTGTCGTGGTTTCCGCCTGCCAAATTGTTATGTGTAGATGGAGAAGCGAGGGTTGTCAGCGTATAGAGCGTATTAACGGGGACGGAGGAATTTGCTCCCCCGCCGTTATTGATTACCGCATTATCCAACGCGTTGTAAATTAGATGTGGATAATAGTAGATGTAGGCGACGGTGCCCACTCCCCACACTACGAGCATTACTAAGGCGAACAAGAGCAGCTGCTTGTGTTTGATATTCGGCATCAGCTCACCTCCATGACGGGTGGCACCTGGTACGAACCGTTCAGGATCGCCGGGCCGGGCAGGTAGGCGCGCAGCCATAGCATGAAGTTGCCGGAGGGCGCCGGCAGCCAGTTGGACTCGTTGCCGGATGGAGGTGCGTTTTGTATGTATATGTCAACGGACCCGTCAGCGTTCGGCGTAAGGTTCGACAATGAACCGAGGTTATAGCGATTTATCGAATTGTTCACCATCAGATAGTTTGAGTCTTCCATTGTCAACGACCAGAAGGCATTGTTCGGAGGGAGCCCTCCGGCGGGGAAGTGCATTATATAGTCATGTGTTCCGTTCAGCTTGCTACCCGTGCTGTCCACGGTCGTCGACCAGTACACCGCCTCCTCAGGCACATTAGCGGCGGAAAGGACCTGGGCGAATGCTGCCCGTAAAAGAATGTCGTTGCCCCATTCACCGTAATTCAAGGTGGTGCTCCAGCCATTGACATTCGTTTCCATAGAGTGGGCCACATAGTAAATGAGAGTGCCTCCGGTGAGGAATGCCAGCACCGCCCCCACGATAATTCCCAGCGCGATCACAGCGATGATTCTACTTTTTGTCATTTTGGGCGGCACTGTGTTCGTGGGCGTTTTTATGGTCTCCTTTTTTCCTGGTATGAAGTATCCGATAATAGCGCCGATAATGAGTAGGACTATAGTTAATATGATCATTACCGGCGTATGAGCTGCACGTGTCGAACCATACTCTACCCTTAAGAGTAGTAAACCAGTTATGCCTATAATAAAGCCTACTGCTCCACCTATTATTGTACCGTACAGCTTATTCATGTTTTAACCTTCATTTTATTTTTCTTAATAAGCCCTATAAAAACCCAATTTACCAATTTCACTAAAGACAAATCCGCTTCATTTCTATAAGAAAGATATGGTATCTTGACTTTTTCTTAAAAAAATCAGTGAATAATAATTACTTCTCTACCGCCGGCAGCATGGCCACGAACCTTGCGCCCTTCGTGCGGTCACCTGGCACCCGGTCCTCGACCCATACCCGGCCGTTATAGATATCGGCGAGTGTTTTCACCATGTATAGGCCGATACCGCTGCCCTTCGATTTAATGTCGCCCGTCAGTTTACGTTCGAATATCACGGATTTAAGCTCATCCGGTATGCCAGGGCCCTGATCGTCGATCGTAACCCTGTAGTAGACACGGCCGTTTTCCCTCGCCGGTTCAACGTTAATGTCGATCATGGGATGAGCTTTAGCGTGTTTTATGGCGTTCTCCACGAGGTTCGAGAACAGATCGTATAATAATTCGTTTGCCTTGACCATGTATCCAGAACTCATGAGGTAATTAATAGTGACGTTCGGGCCATACTGCTTTGAATAATTGTCCCGTACTTTCCCGAGCACCTGTCCGATATCCATCTCCCTCTCCGAATATTTGCCCGACCTCGCCTTCTGGAGCTTCTTTACATTGTCAATCAGCTTCGAGCTGTTCTCGAAGGCCGATTTGGGCTTCAGCAACATCTCCCGGCCCATCTCGTCCAAATCCAGCATGTCCAGGGCCATTTCAAGGAATCCCATTCCCACCTGGTTCATGTTGCTGATGTCGTGGCTCATCAGGTCGACGTAGAGGTCGGCCTGCATCTTGGCGGCTTTTAACTCATTTTCAACCCGCTTGCGTTCAGTGATGTCGAGGACAGTGCCAAATACTGTCGCCGGCCTGCCGCCTTCGTAGGACACCTCGGCCTTGTCGTCGATAAACCGCCGGGTACCGTCGGGGAGGAGTACCTGGTATTCCATGTCGAAGGGCTTGTTATACTTGACCGTCTCACCCAGCGCATTCATGAGTCTCTGTCGATCCTCCGGAGCAACTTGTTCGATGAATTGATCTAAGGGCGTTTCAAGGCCGGGAGTAAGGCCGAACATACGGTACAGTTCATCGGAGCCCCTCACCTTATTACTCGCCAGGTCCCACTCCCAGCTGCCCAGGTGAGCGATCCTCTGGGCCTTGTTCAGTTCGTACTCGCTCTCCCGAAGTGCTATCTCGGCCCGCTTGCGCTCCGTGATGTTGAAGCTCGTGATAAGGATGGTGGGCTCGCCTATATAATCGATAATAGTGGCTGTTAGTTCCTCCCAGAGCGTTTTGCCACCCTTCGTCAGGACCTTGATCTCGTAAGTGGAAGGTGCTGGCAAGCCCTGAAGCAGCTTGAGCCCCTGGCTTCGTACCAGCTCCCGAGAGTCCGGATGAACCACATCCCAAAACTTCATGGCCAGCAGCTCATCCTTCGTATAGCCTAGATCCTTGATCGTCTCTGGATTGACATAGATGAACTTATCCGCTCTCGTGAGTATGATCCCGGCCTTGGCCGACTCGGCGAGGGCCCGGAACTTCTCCTCGCTCTCTTTTAATGCTCTTTCAGCCTGCCTGCGCTCCGTAATGTCCCGGAACGCCGCGAATATGGCGGGCTTCCCCTCGTACCTGAACTTCATTAGCCAGATATCAACGTCAACTGCCCGGCCGTCAAGGCGTATGCATTTTTCCTGGACAATCGCCATAGGATCGCCCGTTTCGTGGATCATGCGGATGCGATCCTTAGCAACTTCATGGTAGTCGGGATGGATGAATTCGAAAATAGATTTACCGATGATGTCGCGGGGATGGAATGCCCCCAGAATTCTCGCCCCCTCTTTATTAATGAAGACGGTCCTACTGTCAACGTTGACCCATACCCCATACAAGGTCTGCTCGAGAAACTGCCGGCTCATCTCCTCGCCGCTCCTCAGGATGGACTCAAGCTTCTCCACCCGAGCCTTATAGCCTTCGAGGGTCGCATTGCGGGCCCTAAGCTCTCTTATCTCGGATAAAAGCTGGTCCCTGGCCTTATCATCTTCTTGAATGCCCGAAGAAAATCGAGGATTCATAAAATTCCGCTATAAAGAAATAGAAAATACGAATATTTATATATATTTTCAGGCCTCAACAACCACTAATAAAACAAGTATATTATACCATTTTAGCCTTGACCTTAATGTATAACTTGACTTTCTTACCTTCGCGTAGGTTCTTCTGGATACACCAGAGCGTGGATTTGGATACACCAGAGCGTGGATTTATTAATGCCCAATTCTTTTCGCTGTTCAGGCGTCATGTTCAAGATATACTCTCTGGTCGCAGTATCGTCGTTACGCTTAATGGGTACTCCGGGCACGTTGAAGTGCAGTTCCTTCTGCTTGTCAAGTACATAGTTCGCGAGCGTTTGTACATTGTCTCTAAGTACATACTGGTAAGTGTATTGTTTTTTCTTGTACGGCACTGCCGTGTTAATTTACGTGGTCAAGTCGCTCGTGTATAGCGACGATGGCGGGGTATAGGCCGAAGACCGCATACGAAGCGCCATACGCAGGGCGCCAGGTTCGTGGTCACTCTGCCCGCAGGAAAAGTTATTCTTACATTATTATAAAATATTTATATTAAGCCGTAGAGGTTTTATCTCGTGGAATTTTTTATAGATATAAACGCTAACTATTTAATCACTAATTCTTAGGTTTAGGTCGATGCATGACTGCGAAACGGGGGTCTCGGAAGAAGACAAGCAGCACCCGTAGCGTAGCTCCCGAGGATAAGGATCGGCGCATCAAAGAACTTGAAGACCGCGTTGCTATTCTGGAAAACGAGCTTCGGTCATGCCGGGAAAAGACCGCTCCTATCGACTTTATCGATCGTAAGCGGGCCGAGGAGGCACTACGTGTCGGCGAGGAAAGGTACCGTAGCCTTGTCGAGAGTGCCGGCGCCTGGGTATGGGAAACCAACCAGGACTTTGTTTTAACGTACGATAGCCCCAGGGGGCTGGAGATACTGGGCTATGGACCGGACGAGGTCATCGGAAGGCTCCCGTTCAGTTTTATGCCTGAAGACGAGCTTGAACGGATAAAATTGATCGTCGGGCCCGCCATAGCGAGGCATGACCCTATACAACGGATAGAGAACCGTTTGATCAAGAAGGATGGCAGCATAGCGACCATAGAGACGACCGCCGTTCCATTATTCGATGAGTCCGGGCGGTATCGGGGATATCGCGGAGTTAATCATGATGTCACCGAGCGCAAGCGGGCAGAGGAGGCATTAAAGGAGAGCGAGGAGAAGTACCGTTTCCTGGTGGAGAACTCGAAGGATGTCATCTGGAAGATGGACATGGAGGCACGGTGGACGTTCGTCAGCGGCAACGTGGAGAAGGTGAACGGGTACCGGCCGGACGAGATGGTGGGTAAACCCATCTGGGATTTTATAGCGCCGGAGTGCCACGATTTTATTAGAAAAAAGTTGCTTAAGCGTATGCGTGGAGAGGAGATCGCTCCTTATTTAACGTGGAGCATGAATAAGGACGGCGGCCGTACTCCCCTGGAGGTGGTCACCACGGCCATTACCGATGAGGCCGGGAAGATCGTGGGCGTGCAGGGCATATCCCGGGACATCACGCGGCGCTTGCAGGCCGAGAAGGCTTTGCAGGAGAGCGAAAGGCGGTACCGGGACATCGTCGAGGACCAGACCGAACTGATCGCTCTTCTGAATATCGACCTGGTGATCACTTTCGTGAACGACGCCTACTGCAGGTATTTTGGGAAGAAGCGGGAAGAGCTGGTCGGACATACGCTCCTGACCCTGGTCTCGGAGGAGGACCGGGAGGCCGTAAAAGCCAGTATCGCCGGGCTCAGCGAGAAAGATCCTGCAGCCTCCATCGAGCAGCGGGTAAAGCGACCCGACGGCAGCCTCTCGTGGACGGACTGGAAGAACCGTATCGTTTTCGATGAGCATGGCCGGCCCACAGGGTATCAGGCGGTCGGAAGAGACATCACGGAGCGGAAGCGGGCCGAGAAAGCGTTGATCCGGGAGAAGCATATTCTCACCAAGTCCCAGGAAGCGGCCCATGTGGGCAATTGGGCGTTTGATCTTCAGACCCGGGAAATCACGGGCTCGGATGAAGTATACCGGATATTCGGATATGAGCCTGGCGAGGTTAAGCTAAGCCGTGAATGGGTGCGGTCCCATGTCCTGCCCGAGGACCTTTCAATATTGGATAATTTCATGGTGGCCCGGGTTCGAGATGGAAGCCTGGGAAGTGTCGATTATCGTATAAAGAGGCGGAACGGTTCCGTGGGATACTTGAATACGATCGTGGATAAATCGGTCCGGGATAATGCGGGAAGGATAAGGCGACTGTACGGCATTATCCAGGACGTTAGCGGGCGTAAGCAAGCTGAAGAGGAGATGAAAACCGCAAAACAACAATCGGAATTGTACCTGGACTTGATGGGCCACGACATCAACAACATGCACCAGGTGGCACTCGGATATCTTGAATTGGCCAGTACTATGCCGCCGGGTGAAGAGCAAGCGAAACTTCTGGAAAAGCCCGTTGAAGTGTTACAACGTAGTACTCAGCTCATTCTGAACGTGAGGAAGCTTCAGAAGCTCCAGGAGGGCGTGTTCCAGACCCAGGAAGTCGATGTGTGCGAGGTGCTCATGGGTGTGCGACGGGAGTTTGGTACAATTCCAAACAAGGCCATTACTCTAAACATGAATGGGTGCGATCAATGCCTGGTCCATGCCAATGAATTGTTACATGACGTATTCGCCAACCTGGTGGGTAATGCGATCAAACACACCGGGGATCGTGCGGACGTCGTGATCGACATGGATATTTTAAAGGATAACGGCAGAAAGTATTGCAGAGTTATGGTGGAGGATAACGGCCCGGGCATCCCCGATGATTTCAAGGGTAAGATCTTTAACCGGATGCTGCGGGGCACCACAAAGGCAAAGGGCATGGGCCTCGGACTATATCTGGTCAAGTCGCTCGTCGACAGTTACGGTGGCCGGGTGTGGGTCGAAGACCGGGTGCAGGGTGACCACACGAAGGGCGCCAGGTTCGTGGTCCTGCTGCCAGCCTTAGAAAAGTAATATTATACGACTATTTTCATAAGAAAAAGTCCAGAATAATTAATTTATTCAATAAGGGCCGGCATCGTATGGCGTACAGGAACGGGCGATTACTGTGACTCATTTCTGCCGGCCCTGATGGTGAATTCGTCGAAAGACTTATAGCCGCTAAGGTATAAACTAGTCAAAGTTACTTTCGACGCTTTAATTCTTTAAAAAGGCAGGTCATTTTATGAGGGATATCGAGCCCATCAGGGCGGAGCTAGAAAAGTTCACGCAGGAGATCGAAAAAGAGCATTACGATAATCTTTCGGGCCAGAAGGAGGATCTGAACACTTCGGCCATATACGGCAAGTATAACGGTATTTTTACGGACGAGACGCTGGTCGAGGAAGTCAAGAACCGGCGCGTGTACCAGCGCGGCCCCGACCGGATGCGAATGAACTACCTATACTCTTTGATCCTGTCGAGCTACCTGGCGAGGACCACCACGGAGCTGGCCGATAAGATCAGCACCATGGAGACCAATATGGAGGTCGAGGTGGACGGGAAAAAGATACCGTTCCGCTATTCTGCCGTTACTCTGGCGAATGAGCCCGACCATAATAAGAGGGAGATCATCGACAGGGCCCGGGACCCGGTGTTCGAAGCCGTCAACCCGCTTCGCCTCGAGGTAATGAACAAGGACCACGAACTGGCAAAGGCGCTCGGGTACGGCAATTACGTGGAGATGTGCAGGGACGCCGGCGGCATCGATCTTTATGGCCTGAAAAAGCAGATGCAGAACGTCCTGAGCCGCACCGACCGGCTCTATGCACGATATTTCAAGCTGGCATGCAGCAACATCCTGAAGCTCAACCAGTCCGATGTACGAAAGCACGACATCGGCTTCCTGTTCCGGGCGAAGGGCTTCGACAGCCTGTTCAGCCAGGAGAGCATGATGAAGGCGCTGAACACGACGCTGGACGGCATCGGCCTGTCCCTAGGCGAGAACCCGAACATCCGCCTGGACACGGAAGTCCGGGAAAAGAAGAGCCCGCGGGCTTTCTGCTCCCCGGTCCATGTGCCCGACCAGATCATGCTGTGCATCCTGCCTAAGGGCGGGCTGGACGACTACCGGGCGCTGTTCCACGAGATGGGCCACTCCCAGCACTTTAGCAACGTGAGGGCGGAAATGCCCTTCGAGTTCAAGTATTTAGGCGATAATTCCGTTACGGAAGGCTTCGCCTTCCTCTTCGAGCACCTGGTGGCCGATAAGGCCTGGCTCTCGGAGACCATGGGGATGAGCGAGAACGACGCCATGGACGTGTCGCAATTCCTGAACTTCCAGACGCTCTACATGGTCCGGCGGTATGCGGCCAAGCTCCTTTACGAGCTGGAGCTGCACTCGGGCGCAAAGGACCCCGAGAAGCTGTACGCTAAGACGCTGGAGGACGCGCTCAAGTTCAAGCACCCGGAAATACACTACCTGTACGACGTGGACTCGGGCTTTTACTCGGCCAACTACCTGCGCGCCTGGATGTTCGAAGTCCAGCTGAGAACTGTTCTTGCCGACCAGTTCGGGAGCACATGGTGGAAAGAGAAGGGGTGCGGTAAATATCTTAAAGAGATGTGGAGTACGGGCCAGAAGTATACGGCCGACCAGCACGCTAAGGGCCTCGGATACTATGGAATTGACGAGTACCCGCTGATAAAGGAAATGGAGAGAAAGCTGAGGTATTGATATGACGGATATTGTTCACCAGATACACGATTCACTTAAAGAGCTTATGGACATTCACCCTGGCCAGAAGGCCCTGATCGTTCACGACGAGCATGCCCGGGACGTGAGCCTGCTCACGAAGAAGGCGCTGGAACTTGAGGGCGTGAAGGTTTATTCGTATAAGCTACCTGAGGATAAGCGTCCCTTGAAGGATACTCCGGAAGACCTAAGAGCTATCATCGATAAGATCAAGCCGGACCTGTTCTTTAATCAGCTGAAGGGTTATGCGGAGGAGACGCCGTTCCGTATCGCGCTACACCACGAGGAGTCGCAGTTCGGCGCCAAAGTGGGCCACTCGCCCGGCGTCGAGATGGGCATGTTCGAGTATCCCATGACTGCCGACTTCAAGACGATGAAGGCACGCGCGGAAGCGCTGAAGAAGAAGTTCAAGACCGTGAGGTCAGTGAGGCTTACCACGCCTGCCGGGACCGACCTGAGCTTCGAGATCGAGGGCCGCGACTTTAACGATGACATCACCATCCGGCCCGGCCACATGGGCAACCTCCCCGCGGGCGAGATATGGTGCGCTCCTGTAGAGCAGAGCATGAACGGCACCATCGTGGTCGACGGCAGCATCGGCGACCTGGGGCAGGTAAAGGAGCCCCTTATCATGACCGTCAAGGACGGCTTCGTCGTCGATGTAAAGTCGAAGGATAAGGCGCTGGAGAAGCGCGTCAAGGAATTAATAAAAGTCGACCGCGAGGCGTCTCTGGCGGGCGAGTTCGGCATCGGGCTGAACCCGAAGGCCAGGCTCACCGGAAACCTGCTCGAGGATGAGAAGGCCGGCAGGACCCTGCACATCGCGTTCGGCAACAACACCGACATGCCCGGAGGGCAGAACAACAGCCAGACGCACAGGGACTTCCTGTTCAAGGCCCCGAGCATCATCACCGACTCCGGCGAAGTGCTCATGAAGGACGGCGAGTTCCAGGGCTATTAACCCTAAAATGATAAATAGTAATAGGGAGCTTAGAACTTTCATAAGGCGAGGATGTTATCGTGGAAGAAGAATCAAAGTCACTGCCTCCTAAGGATAATTTCAGCGAATGGTACAATGAGCTGTTGATGATGGCGCAGGTCATGGACGTGCGCTACCCGATCAAGGGCATCTACGTCTGGTACCCGTTCGGCTTTTCCATCCGTAAGAAGGTCTATAACATGCTGCGTGCGCTCATGGACGTCGACCACCAGGAGTGCTACTTCCCGATGCTTATCCCCAAGCCGGAACTGCTTAAAGAGTCTGAGCATATTAAGGGCTTTGAGGATGAGGTGTACTGGGTCACCCACGGTGGGCTGTCTCCCCTGGAGATCCCGCTGGCCCTGCGCCCCACCAGTGAGACCGCTATTTATCCGATGTATAAGCTGTGGATCCGGTCTCATGCGGACCTGCCCTTGAAATTATACCAGATCGTGAACACGTTCCGGTATGAGACGAAGCAGACCCGCCCGCTGATCCGTTTGAGGGAGATCACTTCGTTCAAGGAGGCCCATACCGCTCACGCTACGTGGGAAGATGCAGAAAAGCAGGTACACGAGGCGATGGACCTGTACAGCGACTTCTTCACGAAGCTCTCCGTGCCGTTCGTCATAAACAAGAGGCCGGACTGGGACAAGTTCCCGGGCGCCGACTATACGATGGCCTTCGACACGTTAATGCCCAACGGCAGGTCGCTGCAGATCGGCACCGTCCACCACCTGGGCACCAAG
Source organism: Methanocella paludicola SANAE (assembly GCF_000011005.1). NCBI lineage: Archaea > Methanobacteriati > Methanobacteriota > Methanomicrobia > Methanocellales > Methanocellaceae > Methanocella > Methanocella paludicola. Next base: position 1,858,519 of record NC_013665.1, on the reverse strand, counting down.
TTCGCAAAGACTTACGATATCACCTACGAGGACGATAAAGGGGAGCGCCAGTACGTGAACCAGACGTGCTACGGCATCTCCGAGCGGTGCATCGCGGCGGTCATCGGCATCCACGGCGATAATAAGGGCCTCGTGCTGCCCCCGAACGCAGCGCCTACGCAAGTGGTCATCATCCCGATCGTCTTTAAGTCCGGCGGAGAAGAGGTCCTGGACGTATGCCGGAAGGTCAAGGCTATCTTGAACGATTCGGGCATCACCGCCGTTTTAGATGATACTAACGAGCGCCCCGGCGCCAAGTACTACAAATGGGAAATGAAGGGCGTGCCCTTCCGCATCGAGATCGGCCCGAGGGATATCAAGAACAACGCCGTTATGCTCGTGCGCCGTGATGGTGTCAAGCAGTCCATACCCATGGATGGGCTATCGCAGACTGTGCAGAACAAGCTCATGGACTTCCAGGCGGAATTATTAAAGAAGGCTTCCGACTTCATGTGGTCGCGCATCAAAGACTGCGCCACGCTGGATGAGGCTAAAGCCCAGATCGAGTCGGGCTGGGCCCGTATGTCCTGGTGCGGCGAGAAGGCCTGCGGCCTGGAAATGGAGAATGTCACTGGCGGTAAGCTGCTTGGTGAGCCCAAGGGTATGACCGGGTCCGGTACTTGCCCCGTCTGTGGTAAGCCTTCGGATAAGGTCGTGCTTGTTGCTAAGTCCTACTAAAGCAACTTTTTTCTTTTCCATATTTTGAATTTACTGGCACAGCCTTTTAATATTTATATTTAGTTCCTTAACAGAGTTATCGATTTTCGCTGATTAGTTCGGTCGGTAACACGAACATCACCAAAGGAAATAAACCACAAATTTATTTTTAGAATTTTTTCTCACTAAAACACTAAGTCTCCAGAACACCGTCAATGCTCGAACGGCGCTAATCCACAGGGCAGTGCCCGAATGCCCGAAGCCTCAAACTCGAAATGAATTCCCAAAAGCTCGAATTCACATTTGAAACGCTAAACGACATAGCACTGCTCGAATTGCGAAGCAAAACTCTCTAAGGCTCGGCTAAACTGCCAACGGCCCGAACACCCAAAATACGGGGGAACGACCGGGCTTTTAGAGTGTTCGTGCTATGTCGTTTGGCGTTTCGAACGTGGTTTAGAGACTTAGAGCATTCGTTTCGGGTTAGCGCGTTAGAGGCTTAGAGCACTGCCCTGTGTATTAGAGAGTTCGGGCATTGACGGTGAGCTAGAGATTTAGAGGCTTCGTGAGAAAAATCTTAAAAAATGAATTAGTGGTTTAATTCCTTTGGAGATGTTCGTGATACCGACCAAACAAACCAGCGCCCACAGCTCCCAATAAACTATTAGAAGATTATTTTTTTACTACCTTTTTCTTCTGCTCAGCCAGCGTATACAACCTGGCAGCAATCGCCCCGATGGCGGTGCAGGTCTCTAGCGAGATACCCTTACCATCAGTGATGTCGAGGTGGTAGTGTGCCATTTCAAAGTATTCCTTGGGCAGACCCTTGCGGCCCAGGCCAATAAGAATGAACAGTGGCTTATTTTTTACCATCATGTCGGCGATCTCTTCCGCCGAAGCCTTCTTTTTCTTTTCAGGCTTAGAAGTAGTAGCCACCAAAGCACCGAACTGGGCGGGAAAGCCCTTCTCGGGCACATCCATGACGTAGAGACGTTTCTCATCGTACAATTTTTGCAGGTAAAGGCCCGAGCCGCCGATGGTCGTATTATCCTTAACGAACGCGACCAGCTCCTGCTGGCTGAAATCATAAGGGAAGCCCACTAACGCCAGGTTGAAGCCGTAGGCATAGGCGATTGGCGCTCCCCGGGCGATGCCACGGTAGTGTGCCTCAACTACCTTCACCTTGTCGTATGTATTATAAAGGCCCAGCGTCAGCATCGTTCCCTATAAAGGCATCTCGCCATAAAACCATATCGGTCAGCTAAATATTCCTATTGGCGACCCCGCCATAGACCTCCGTGCCGCCCGACTCTGCAATATCGTGCAGGACGGCGACGATGTCGGCCATGGTCACGATGTCGTCGGGATTCTTGCCATTGTACATGAACATGATAAGGCCGGCACAATTCATAATAAAAACGTTCGGGCCGAGCAGCTTATCGTAAGGGTTATAGATCTCATACTTTTTAAGTACGGCGCAGTCCTCGTCGCTCAGGATGTGGAACGGCAGCTTATGCTTCTCTACGAGGGACTTATTAAATGCGACGCTGCCCCAGGAAACGACGAGTACGTCGCCGCAATGATACAGGATACGCTGGTAGCTGTCCTTCAAATAGTCGAGCTGCCTGCCCGTGTCCGCATCGTCCACGGCACGGATGAAAACGAGCACTACGCTGCGGTCCCCTAAAAAGCCATACAGGGAAACAGGCCTGCCATCCTCATCATTCAGGCGAAAGTCAGGGGCCTTATAGCCCGGCTCAACGGAAAGCTGCTCATACTTATGCCCATACTCCATAGCATGGATACGTTGACCCGTATGTTTAAAAATATGGCCCGATTTTAAGTCAGGCGGCGAAGCGTTTCCATCAGCTTATCGTTCGGCGGTATCTCGCCCGGGAACTTGCTCACGAACCTGTAGCGGATCCGGCCCGAGCGGTCGATGATGAATATCGAGGCGTCGTCCCCGTTCTCCAGGTCGTCGTATACGCCGTACTCCTTTATCACGCTCTTCCCGGGGTCCGCAAGGAGCTTGAACGGTATCTTATACCTGGTCGCGGTGTCGCGGGCCTTATCGACGTCGTCGGGGCTGATGGCCAGGATATCGGCGTCGAGGCTGCGAAAAAAGAGGTAGTCGTCGTTAAGCTGCGACAGCCAGCGCATGCTGTACGGGTCGGCCTCGCCCCGGTAGAACACGAGCAGCACGTTCACCCTGTCCCTGAAGTTAGACAGCATAACTTCCTCGCCGCGCGAGTCCTTCAGCCTGAAGTCGGGCGCAAAGTCGCCCATGCCGGCAGCCTCCTCGATCCTGTACATCCCCTCACCATAAGCATAATGGCATATGACATAAAAATGATAATCTTAGAAAAACACGATTGCGCCCAATATTTATTTATATTACTTCCATCATTAAACGGATATGCTTCAGCCATCAAGGCTGTACCAGCCATCAGAGCTGAATTAAATCTCATAGAGGTAATGTAATGAAGTCTCAGGGAAAATCTATAAGGAAGCCCACCGGAGGCAGGCTCAGGCCGAACCGCGGCAAGAGGAAGTTCGAGCTGGGCAGCGAGATCACGCAGCCGGTCATCGGTGCTACCAGCAGAAAAGTCCTAAATGTAATGGGCAATGGCTCCAAGGTCAAGGTCCTCAAGGAAAACGTCGTGAACGTCACCGACCCGAAGTCGGGCAAGACCCAGAAGGCCAAGATGACCACTGAGGTCGAGAACCCCGCGAACAAGAACTACGTCAGGCGTAACATCCTGACGAAGGGCGCCGTCGTCATGACTGAGCTCGGCAAGGCGAAGATCACGAGCCGCCCGGGCCAGGATGGCGAAGTTAACGCGGTCCTTATTAGCGAGTAGATCTTTGTTTGTGGCGTAAGCCACTCCCCTTCTTTATATTGTTTATTTTAATACTGTTAGCAGTATAGCTGTCGCTATCAGCAGGATAGCTGCTATTATTAAGAAGAGTATGAACACGTAGGCGAGTAAAAAGACTGTTTTGAGGATAGCCTCGGTGATACGGTTTACCGTAAAATTGCGTTTGCTCTGCTCGTAACTAAGCGTGTAGGGCATGTTGAGTTCTTCAAGGCTAAAGAGGTCGTGCATGCGGCCCCCTGCATAATAGCTGCCGATATCGCCGGTAGTATGGAACGCTTTAAGGATGCACGTCATTCCCGGTACATGGCGTCTGCCGACAAGGACGGCGCATTTTCCCCGAAGCTCCCCCGACCTTATTAATTTAGCAAGCGTCCCGGCCATGTACTCATCGCGCTCGTAAATGTAGGCTATGGTGTCCCTCTCCGACCACCCGAAGGTAAAAAACCTGCCTCCTGTCATCTTTTTGAAAATGCCGGGACGGAGGTTGAAAGCGAATGTAGAAAGGACATTGAATGGAAGGAAAAAGTACCGGACGAGTGCCTCACTTAAAAACACGGCAGGAGACGTGCCGCTATAATACCTGGATACGGTCACATCAATGGACCGGTCGATACATACGATACGGTCGGGGTAGCGCTTCCGAACCAATTCAAGCTCGATCGACCTGGTCGGCTGCAATGGCTCAAAGAGCTCAATACAAACATAGTCAGGAGAGAAACGCCCGACCTCTATGAGCACATCCCGGGCAGCCTCCCTCAACGAATGAACCGAGCCGATAAGCTCAACGCCCATATCCTCGATTATTCTGACCCGCACCGGCCGCTCGAACAACATCCATAAATACAATACCACCCTACTGATTAAAGCATAATACACTTATAATAATCAAAAAACGGGTGAACCGATGATAGAGATGCGAGGGCTATCACGTTCCTTCGGCAACAACCGGGTCGTGAACAACCTTAACCTTACTATAAACGAAGGCGAAGTCTTCGGCTTCCTTGGCCCGAACGGCGCGGGGAAGACTACGACAGTACGCATGCTGGCCTGCCTGATACGCCCCACCGAGGGGACCGCTATCCTTGACGGCAAGGACATCAGCAAAGAGCAGGACGCGATGAAAATAAGGCAGGAGATAGGCTTGCTGACCGAATCGCCTGGCCTGTACGACACGCTGAGCGCGCATCGCAACCTGGAATTCTACGCGAAACTCTATGATGTGCCCGTTGCTAAGAGGGACGCGCAGATCGAGCATTATCTCAAGATGCTGGGCCTCTGGGAGAAGAGGGACGAGCCCGTCGGAGGTTTCTCGAAGGGCATGAAGCAGAAGATGGCCATCGCCCGCTGCCTGCTCCACGAGCCTAAAGTGCTCTTCCTGGACGAGCCTACATCCGGTCTCGACCCCGAAGCGTCCCGCATGGTGAGGGACTTCATCATGGAGCTGAAGGGCGAAGGCCGCACGATTTTCCTGTGTACCCATAACCTGGATGAGGCCGACCGTATTTGCGACCGCATCGGCATCTTCAAGGGGAGCCTGCTGGGCGTCGATGCCCCGTCAAGGCTCAAGAACGACCTGTATGGGCGCTCTATTTCCATACAACTGAAGACCATAGAGCCGGGGCTCGTGCAAAAGCTCGAGGCGCTCGGCTACGTGAAGAACGTGGCTATCGCAGACCATACCATCACCATGAACGTCGCCTCGCCGGAGCAGGATAACCCGGCGCTGGTCAAAGCGCTGGTCTCGATGGGCGCCGATGTGCAATTCGTGTACGAGAACAAGCATACGCTCGAAGAAGTGTACTTTAAGATCATGGGGGCGGCGAAATGAGCCTCATAAAGATACGTGCTATCGTGGAAAAAGAGTTCGACGAGATCATGAAGAACAAGATGATCCTCTCGTCGCTATTGCTCATGCCCCTGATCATGGCTATCATCATGCCCCTGGCGATGCTGCTGCCGGTATTCATGACGGGCGATGCGGGGCTGTCGGATAACGAGACGCAGACGTATATCAACATGCTCCCGGGGGCCGATAAGAATGATGTCCAGGGATCGCTGTTCAAGTATTTCTCGAGCGCCGTGCTCCCGTTCTTCATGATGATGCCCGCGTTCCTGCCGGCCATCATATCGTCGTATAGCATCATCGGAGAAAAGAAGAACCGCACGCTTGAGCCATTACTGGCGGCGCCCGTGTCCGTTTACGACATCATCATCGGCAAGGCGCTCTCATCGCTCATCCCGTCGCTCGTGGCGACCTGGATATCGGCGGTCATTTACATGTTGATCTCGTCGGGCATATCGATCGCCTTCCTGCACCGGCTCATACTCCCCGATTTTGTGATATGGGGCCTTGGGATGCTGATCTTTGCGCCGCTGATCGCCTTTTTAGGCATCATGTCGACGGTGATGGTCTCGTCGAGAGTCAGCGACCCGCGTGTCGCTCAGCAGATCAGCGCGCTGCTGATCATCCCGATCATGGCTCTGTTCATCATGCAGATGTCGGGCCTGGCCATGATCGACGTGAGGATCATGCTGGCGATGATCGTCATCGTGTTCATCGTCGATGCCATCAGCGTCCGTCTGGGTAAGTTCATTTTTGACCGGGAAGAGATCCTGACGCGGTGGAAATAACTCACACCGCGTCATTTTTTTTATTTAATGTAATTACCGAATAAAATGATCAATAAAAAGGCAGCTAGCCGAACTTTTGTGTAGGTTTAGGCGAAAATTGCTGGATCGTCGGCCTTCCCTTCGAAGGCGCCGGGTTTTTATTTCCACCATCATCGTTGGACCAGTCGAACGGGTTCAGGCTGAAGGAACAGCCCGATATCGCGATCGAAACGACAAATATCATTATGACTAACAGTATCAAAGATTTACGCCCCATTTGTAAAACACCTGATAAATACTTATCATGCCAATTCTATATAATAATTACCGCTTTACTAAAAAGCGATTGAACCTGGCCAGATAATGGCCATCGCGATTACGCTTTTACACTAACAGTTAAATAGATAAGCTAATTATATAAATAAATGAATGTGAGCAGCATGAAGTACTTGTTACTAATATTTCTAATTTCGGTAGCCGCCGGGATAAGCGGCTGCTGTTGCTGTTGCTGCGTGCCGGTGCCGGTGAACGTGCCGTCGCAATCACCGTATTCGCAGTGGATATCGACGCCTACGCCGACCCCAACGCCGGTCGTAACGCTTGTTCCGACCACTACGCCCTCGCCGACTGCTACGGTGACGCCAACGGCAACGCCTACGGCCTCCCCGATCCCGACGCCATATCCGACGATGCCGCCATGGGCTTAAACCTTGTAGCTATCCCAAAAAACGATATCCTCGAGAGGCTTCCGGTACGAGCCAGTCGCAAGCATCCTTATAGAGCTATTTATGAATGAGCCGCCGGGACTCTCTGCCGGATACCCGAGGGGCATGACAACGACTACTCTCATCGCATCAGGAATATTAAGGATCTCTTTCACCTCGTCCTCGTGGAAGGCGCCCAGCCAGCATGTGCCCAGCCCAAGTTCCACGGCCTCCAGCATCATGAACGAGAAGGCGATCGACACGTCCACGGTGTAGGCGAGCTGCCCGCAGGGCATATAATAATCGGTCCCGACCGCGCAGCCTACCAGCGTCACGGGGGCCTGCTCGATGAACCTCTGGCCCATGCACGCCGGAACAAGCTTACGTCGCGTCTCCCGGTCCTTGACCACGATGAAACGCCATTCCTGCCGGTTCTTCGCCGATGGCGCCAGCCTTCCGGCCTCCAGCACCTTAAACAGCTTCTCTTTCTCGATGTCCTTATCGGCGTAGGCTCGAACGCTTTTGCGCTTACTTATCGCTTCAAGTACATCCATATGCGGCCCCTCGAGTGATCAAATGATATCCTTTCGATATATCCTTACCATCTCGCCGTCCCTGTCCATCTCGTCGCCCATGTACTTCCAGCCCTTTTTCTCATAATAACCCTTAAGTGGCGTGTACAAGTAGATTTCCCGGTATCCAAGCGCTTTTGCCTTCTCGATGATGAAGTCCTGAAGCGAGGAGCCAATACCCCGGGAACGATACTCGGGGAGTACGAAAAGGTCCGCCATCCACGGGAATAGGTCCTGCCGGGAGAACAGGTCGGCACGTAGTAATGCCACGGCGCCTGCCGGCGCACCATCGAGAAATGCCACGTAGACCAGGGGAATGTCGTTATCCTTGCCGTGGGCGACCAGGCTCCGGTAAAACTCGAAGTTGCGAGGATTGCCCCAGAAGCCCCATAGCCACCCTGCAACAGTTTCCTGTATACCAGGGCATTCCGTAATATTCCTGAATATTAGACCGTTCATCCAGTAATTTACAGGGCTGACAGGCTATAATATTTTTCTTCGCCGCTCAAGCTTGCACTCCATCTTTCCGGATAACTCCGCATGCGATCATTTTTATCTGGCAATCGAAAACATTATAATAAATTCTAGTATAATAGAAAGGTTTTTAATGGATTACCCTGTAAATATATTTGAACACGTATAGTGTTCAGTAGGGGAACAAATATGATGGAAGTATGTGCAGTAGAAGAATTTGCCGATGTATCATTGAGCTTGCATGATGAGAACCTGGATCTTTATATCTCGTATATAAGGCAGGTAGAGCAGGAGTTCATTTCGTCGGCGGACGCGCTACTGGCTGACATCGGGTTAGCACATCTAAGGGTAGCATAAGGCCTCTCACGCTACGCTGGATATTACCGTCAGCAAAAGCTTACGGTAGATCATTTTTATACGCGTTACCTTGGGGGCTGCCGGAAAACCTTATCAATAGTAAATCCTAATGGCTTATTACCATGCTGTCGCCTAAAGCTTCGAAGCTGCCCCCTTTCTATGTTATGGAAGTTTTAGAAAGAGCCCAGGAGCTTGAGCGCTCGGGTCGGAGCATCATCCACCTTGAAGTAGGCGAGCCGGACTTTCCCACGCCCGCCCATATCGTGGAGGCGGCCAACGAGGCGCTGGGCCGGGGCGATACGAAATATACTCATAGCATGGGGCTTCTTGAGCTTCGTGAGGCCATCGTCGGATCCTATAAAGAAAAGTTCGGCGTCGACATCAGCCCCGACCAGGTCATCGTAAATTCGGGCACAAGCCCGGCTATGCTTCTTTTGTTCATGGGCCTGCTGGAGCCCGGCGATGAGGTGATCATGGCGAGGCCGCATTATGCCTGCTATCCAAACTTCGTCGACGGTGTGGGCGGCAAGACCGTGTTCGCCCCCACAAAAGAGACGGCCGGGTTCAGGTTAGAGCCCGATGTGGTAAAAGGGCTAATAAGCCAGAGGACTAAGGCAATCCTCATTAACTCACCGGCCAATCCTACGGGGCACGTCATGGACTCGAAAGAATATCGGGATATTTGCGAGGCGGCGGGGACCATACCCGTTATTTCAGACGAGATCTACCAGGGCCTCGTTTACAAAGGTAAAGACCACTCCATCCTCGAATTCACGGACAACGCCTTCATCCTCAACGGATTTTCCAAATTATACGCCATGACCGGCTGGAGGCTCGGGTACCTCATCGCCCCGAAAGACTGCGTCAGGCCGCTCCAAAAGCTCCAGCAGAACTTTTTCATCTGCGCCAACAATTTCGTGCAGCACGCCGGAGTGGCTGCCCTCCGGGGGCCGCAGGGCCATATTAAATCCATGGTCGCCGAGTATGACCGTCGTAGAAAGTACATGTTGAGGCGGCTTGGCGAGATCGGCCTGCCGGTGAAAAGCGAGCCATCGGGCGCCTACTACGTGTTGACTGATGTCCGGCAGTACAGCATGGACTCGCTCAGCTTCAGCAGGGACATTCTCGAAAAAGCCGGAGTCGCCGTAACGCCGGGCCTCGACTTTGGCGCCGAAGGCTACCTCAGGTTCTCTTATTCCAACAGCCTCGAAAATATCGAAGAAGGCATGGACCGGCTGGATAAATATTTACACAGCCAGTAAGGCTCGCAGGTTCCCGGGGATGATGCCCAGGACGCATTTTATATCTCTTTGAGCATAATGGCCATGATGCCCTGCTTCGAGGACTGCTGGGGCGGGAACCCGAACGAGGCCGACTCCAGGCTCGACGAGCCGCCGAACATGTCGCTATTCATGCGGTCGATGATCTCGTCGAAGATACGCTTATAGGCTATGCAGTGTGGGTCGACGCCCTTGATCTTGCCATCATAAGGCGCCATCGCATTATAGGGGCAGCCTCCGCGGCAATAATTAATATGCGTGCAGTCCTTGCAGTGCTTATCCACGTATTTCTTGTACCTCAGCATCAGCTTCCCCGCCTTCGAGCCCATCAGATCCTCCATCGTAGGGTGGTCGTGGACGTTGCCCATAACGTAGGTGGGCATGCCGACGTAGCGGTAGCATGGGTATATGCTGCCGTCGGGGCCGATGGCGAACGTGTCGCCCATGCAGTCCACATACGTGCAGACGGTACCATGGCCGGTGAAGATGCACTTGCATAAGTGGTCGATGTTCATGACCTCGATCTTTCCCATGTTCTCGAGGTACTTGTCCAGGAGGTATACGAGTAATTCGCCGTACTCTTCCGGGTCGAGGGCCCATTCCCCGGGCTTGTTACTCCGTAAAGACGGCAGGGCAGGGTGAAGCTTCAGGGTCAGGTCGTTCTTCAGGAAATAGTTGAATATTTTTTCTTTTTGTTTTACTGAATAGGATGTGAACGTGCAGATGAACTTAACGTCGAGGCCGTTCTCTTTTGCGATCCTGTAGCCCTTCATGGTCCGGTCGTAGTAGCCCTCCGACCGCTGCATGTCGTTCAGCGCTTTGGGCCCGTCCAGGCTGGAGCCGATCGGGATATTATACTTCGCCAGGACCTTCGCTATCTCGGGCGTCATGAGCCAGAGGTTGGTCTGCATGGCGAACGCGATCTTCCGGTCCTTCAAGCTCTTCGAAAGCAATGCAAGCGATTTATTATAAAAATCGGCCCCGGCGAGGAGCGGCTCGCCGCCGTGGAAGGTGAACGTGACCGCCTCGCCCGGCCGGAACTCTTTCAGCCACTCGACCACCTCTTTGATGGTGTCGACGCTCATCTTCGGGGAGTCCGGATCGGAGCTCCAGCAATAGCTGCATTTAGACGGGCAGCCCAGGGTCGGGATCAGCATCACATGGAAAGGCATTTGGTACGCCCCTATTGGTCTTTAACGATTACCGTATGCCGCTAAAGACGAATAAGTTTTCGCATCCCGTCATAGCTGGTACGGGTTGGGCTTTACTTCGGCCAGCTTTCCTGCCATATAATCCTCAAACGCTTGTTTTACCGTGCCCTCGGCACCGCTGAACATCGGGATCCCCTTATCCATAAAAACGCGTACCATGCAGGAGCCGATGCGGCCGGCGAGCACGACCTCTACGCCCCTGTCCGAGAGAAGCCCGGCCTTTTTCTTGTCGTCGTCGGGCACACAATGAACGACCTTAACAGAAACCAACTTGCCCTCTTTCGCATCCAGGATCGCGAAATATTCGCTCCGTGCGAAGTGCTCGCTAATCTTCGATCCAAGGCCTTCGGGTGATACGACGGGCACGGCGAACCTGGTCATACATTAACATTAACTACGCGTGGCAGCTTAACGTTGACCGTCCCGGGCCTGCTCTATAAAAAAATTTGCGGTTAAATGCCCTTAGTGATGTACATGATACCGACCAACTCATTTGCACGAGGCATACCTGGTAAACGATTACACCTTAAACACGGGACCTGGTGGTCGATTTTTCCACTACTACCGGTCACGTTTCGTGTGCATATCGGCGATTACTTATAAACACTATTTCAATGTCTTTATAATTTGATGAGGAAGTACCAGATAGTCGATAAAAGCTTATCCCGCATGTACCGGTCCAATTATATGGCCCTGACCCGTGCTGAGCAGGAAGGCAACTATGGCTGCTGGTGCTATTTTGACGAGAACCTCTTTTGCCAGGAGCGCGAGGGCTGCGAGAATTGTATGATCATGTGTAGATAGCCCCGGTGAGCCGGCCTTTCGAAATATTTTTACCCTGCTAAGGCGATAAGGGCTTATATGCAACATAACGAAATTAAGTATGTCCGTGCCTCGGATATCTCTTCATATTATATGTGCCCGAGGCTCGTGTACTTTCAGCGGCGCCAGGTACATGCCCTGGCCGTTGCTGCAGTCAGAGCGGATTTTTTTAAAGCGTTATCGCACTCACTGGGCTCAGTCATGTTATCCCCGAGGCCGGAACTGGCCCTCGACGATGCCATTACGAGGGCAAGTGACGACTCGCTCCTCATATACGGTCCCTCATACGAGCAGACTATTGTGGGATCAGCGGCCGAGGCCCGGGAAATAGCGATGCAGATCGTCACAGGCCTAATACAGGAAAAGGGCCAGCATGGAGAGGAAGCGCTCATGGGCATTCTCTTTCCTCGCACAACGGGCACCACGCTATATTCCGAAAAGCTCCGCATATCGGGCACCGTCGATAAGATAGTTATGGCCGGGGGTGCTCCCGTTCCGGTGATCATTTCCCCATCACAGCCCCCGAAAAACGGGGTTTACGCATCGGACCGGATACGGCTCGCCGCTTATGCGATGCTCCTCGGAGAAAAGTACGACGCTCTCTGCTCTTTAGGCGCCGTCGAATACGTGCCCGGATGGTGTCTGAGGCGGGCAGAGATAAGATACGAGGATAAACGAAAGGCTCTCTATGCACGAAACAGGGTAATGGACATGGACCGGGGCAGGATGCCCGAGGCGGAGCGGGGCAAATGGTGCGGCGCATGCGGGCACTCCGACGCGTGCAGCGTAAAGCCGTCGCTGCTGAGCAGCCTGTTCAAATGAACCCTCGTAACAATAAAGAGGCCACAAAGCGTAATATTAGCTTGATGAATATGGAACTGGGCTGGATATTATTGGTGGCAGGCGTGCTCTTCCTGCTGGTTGAGCTGGCTTTACCAGGGTATTTTGCGGTCGTGCCCGGGACGATCCTGGTGATCGTGGGCGGGCTGATGATCCTGTTCCCGGGGCTGGTCACGTCTCCCCTCGGTGTCGCGCTGCTGGTCGTGTTAACAATTATCGTCAGCGCTCTTACGATAGCGTTCTATAAGCGTCTGGCTCCCGTCCAGAAGCCATTCACTACCAGCATGGATTCGCTCGTAGGCCGGGTCGGGGAAGTCATAACGCAGGTCTCGCCGGATTCCATCGACGGCAAGGTGAAGATCGATTCCCAGGTCTGGAGCGCCACGTCTGACGAGTGCATCGATGCCTGCCAGAAGGTAAGCGTCGTTAAAGTATCTGGAGTCCATTTGTTCGTTAAGAAGGTATAGAAAAAAAATATATCAATTCGTTAGATTTAACTATAATCGTTAGGAAGGTAAAGCATTGGAGTGCATTGTTAAGAAGGTATGATCATGTTACTACAAGCATTAACCGGAGCAGAAGTGCTATTTGGCGTCGTTGTGCTGTTCTTCATCGGCGTCATCATCCTCATATTAGTATCGGGCATCCGCATCATTCAGCCCTACCAGCAGGGCCTGTGGATCCTGCTGGGCCAGTACAGGGGCCGTTTAAACCCCGGCTTTAACTGGGTCATTCCCCTGGTGAGCAACGTCATCAAGCTGGACTTGCGTACGCAGGTGCTGGAAATACCGAAACAGGAGGTCATCACCAAGGATAACTCGCCCACGAACGTGGACGCCGTTATATACATTAAAGTGGTGGACCCTGAAAAGGCATACTTCGAGGTCACCAATTACCGTATGGCGACGATCGCGCTGGCTCAGACGACCTTAAGGAGCGTCATCGGCGACATGGAGCTCGACGAAGTGCTGTATAACCGTGACCTCATCAACAACCGCCTGAGGGACATCCTGGACAAGTCCACGGACGCCTGGGGCGTGCGGGTCGAGGCCGTCGAGATCCGTGAAGTGGACCCCGTCGGGCCCGTCAAGGCTGCCATGGAGGAGCAGACCTCCGCCGAGAGGCGCAGGAGGGCCGCGATCCTTCTGGCCGACGGTAACAAGCGTTCCGCTATCCTGGAGGCCGAAGGTGCCAAGCAGTCGATGATCTTAAAGGCAGAAGGCTCGAGGCAGTCCAAGATCCTGGAAGCCGAAGGTACCCGTGTATCGAGCATCCTGCAGGCCCAGGGCCAGGCCCAGTCGCTTCGGCTCATATCGCTGGGCGCAGTGCCGCTGGATAAGAAGGCCCTCACGGTGCTTTCGCTGGACACGCTTTCGAAGATGTCCAACGGCCAGGCCACGAAGATCATATTCCCGTTCGAGATCTCGAAGCTCGTCGAGCAGTCCGCAAAGTACCTGGGCGCATCCGAAGAAAAGGTCCCCGAGGTTGGTGCCGAGATGGACGTCGAGCGTCTCGTGGGCAAGCCCGAGGACGTGCTCGGCAAGATCCCCAACCCCGACGAGCTAAGGGCTGAGGTAGCAAGCATCGAGTCCCAGCTCAAGAAGGACCTTGAGGATACCGCCAAGACCACGAAGGACCTCAAGAAGCTAGGCGCCGAGAAGCCTTCGGAGTTTATGGATAAAAAGTAATTGGAAAAGGCATGTTATATGCCATTTTCCCTTTTTTTATAGGTCATGCGGTCACTCAACGAGCACACCGTAGGCGTTCTTCAGCTTTTTATTCTGCTCGTCCACCGCCTTACTGATGAAAAGTTCCGGGGCGTCAGTATCCACGAGCAATTTTTGCTCGTAGCTGTACCAGTCGCTCTTATCCACATGCGAAACGTCGAAGCCATACGGGGTCAGGTACTCCTGGATACCATGCAGGTACATAGACTTTAGCTGGCCGACATCCATGAACTCGTTATCGACTATTAGCTCTACGACATTTATCATATGGATACCCTCATTCTGGAAATCCTCGCGGGAGTATTAGAAAGCAACTTATGTTTTTAGCGGAAATTCGGCCAAAAAACGATGTTCTTAACGCTTGCATGGCAAGCGCCATGCCATTACGTAAAGTATATGACACAACAAGCCTTTCTTTTTCTAATAGTAATGTTGTAGGAGCATGGGTTATGGATCGGATCTACTATCGTTTTCCTCAGAAGATAGACTTCGAGCAGCGCTATGGATTTAACGGCGACCTGAAATATCTCGCCCGGGTCATGGCGAGCATGTACGGCAAGTCCGGCCACATGGAGATCGACACGGTGGGGCCGAACGTGAAGCGGAACCCCGATGCGATCAAGGCGCGCCGGGACATCAAGGTGGACATCGTCCAGAACCGGCTCGACTTCGTTCCGCTGAGCCAGGTGACGCTGCAAAAGGAGCTGCCCTCGATACCGGCGAGCGGTACTGTCGACTTCCGGTTCACGGTCGGCTACACCTACATGGACAGGAACTACGACAAGATGTCCCTCGTCGACGACGTATTCCTTGTCAGGGCCACCATGAACGCCGACCTGACGCTGCAGATCGCCCAGACCCACGGCCAGGGCAGGACCATACCCGAAGAAGTGGCGAATACCATCGAGACGGTGATGGAACACTTCAAGGGATAATACCGGAGGAGCCGCGTAGTGCCGTCGTCACCGAAAAAAGAACAGATGGCCCGCGCCATTCTCTCGATCCTTACCATCTTTTGCCTGATCATCACTTATACGGCAGGCTCCGCCTCTGCGGAAACCTACATCTTCGACTGCACCGCCCGGTCACAGGTCCGCATCACGCAGACGACGATAATCAGCGTGTCAGGCCTTGACCCGATGACGATCCCCAACGGGTCGAAGATCCTTTATAACGCGTCATACCCTTCCTCATCCAACGTTAACGGCTATTTCATTTCATCATCCGGCGTACAGATCAACGCCGATCCGGCACCGTCGTCCATTTCCGGTATCATGACCGACAAATACGGGAACAAGTACAAGCAGCTCGCCTGGGACATCGACAGTAATTCGAGCCGGTCTTTTGATATCGTCGTCACGACCGGCTTTTATGCGGACATCAAGGGCGACCTTAGCCCTCTCTCCTATGAGGACACGATTGGCACGTCCGCATATCCCGAGTACAGAGCGCCGACGGACATGGTGCAGTCTGACGCTCCGGCCATCATCAACAAGAAAAACGTATTGCTCTCGGGCGTGACATCGCAGGCTGAGGCCGTGGACAGGATCATGAACTTCGTCAAGACGAGCATCCCCGTCGACGACCCGGACGTTCCCAAGGATGCGCTTTCCTCACTGAGCAGCTCGAAGGGCAACTGTGTGAACCGCGCCCACCTTGCGCTGGCGCTGCTGAGGAGCGCGGGCATACCGGCACGCTGTGTCCAGGGGCTTGTCTATGGCGACGAATATACCGTATCGTATACTGTCGACGGCGGAAAGGGCGTGACGAAGATCACCTGGGGCAACGGCCCGCACGTATGGGTCGAGGTCTACTACCCGGACGAAGGCGCCTGGGTGGCGTACGACCCGTTCATGGACAAGGGGTTCGTCGATAGCCGGCACGTTAAATTATCTATTGGCAAAGACGACAACCCGGACGACGCTTCTACCCGGGGCGACGTGGGAATGCTCTACATTGACGGTGCGAGCCCGTCGGTGACCTTTACTTCCGACGTATCCTCCTCCAGCCTCCAGGATTCCATCTCGCTGCGCTATAAATACACGAAACAGTCGCCGAAGGGCGTGTTCATGATCGCCCGCGAGCTTCGCTCGTCCCTCGCGCCTACCCCGGCTCCTACGCTTAAGCCGAATAACACGACGGTCACGCCGACGCCATCGCCAGTTATTTCGTTGGTTCCCACGACACAGCCGACTATAATTCCGGGCGATAATGCAAAACACAACGTTTCCGGCACGATCGTCGACGCCTCCACGGGCGCTTCTATCCAGGGCGCCACCGTAGTGCTGGACACGGTCGAAATATCGGCCAGCCAGACAGGTAAGTTCGCTTTCCTTTACGCAGTGACCAACGGCTCGTACGTGCTGAGCGTGAGCGCGCCAGGCTATATGACCGAGAAGCAGGTGCTCATGCCCAATAATGCGGACATCGACGTCAAGGTCAAGCTCGTGTCCCTCTCGAACTCTACCACCCCGACGCCTACGGCCAAGCCCTCCCCTGCGCCCGGCATCCTGCTCGCTCTTGCCGCGCTGGCCGGCGGCATGCTTCTGCGGAGGGGACGAGCGCCGTGAGCGACCTGGAGCTGGCCGTTGCCCGGGCTTTTCAGCTTCGGGGCAAGTCCAGGCTTAATCGTACGGAGTTTACCTTTGCCCTTGCATACGAGCTCAAGTGGTTCACGCCCGAGGAGAGTAAGGATGTGCTGGATGCGGCCTTGAAGCAGGGCCTGCTTAAGGAGGAAGGCGGTAAGCTGGCGCCCACTTTTAACGTGAAGGGAGTCGTGGTGCCTGCCGATTTTAAGCCCGGTATGGCTATTTTAGAAAAAAAGAGCCTTTTTGACAGGACTTTGGATCTGCTGGCTTCTGCAGGCATTGACCGGGCGACTGCTCTCGAAATGATCGGTAAGAAGCAGAAGGAGTATGGCGGCCTTGTGACGCCCGAGGTGGCCGCACTTATTATAGCTAAAGAGAAAAAGCTCAATATCGAGCCTTACGTGGATGAAGCGTACCGGCAAGTCCTTGAAAAGAAATATTGAGTTTATTTTTTCATGGCCTCGCCATGCATCTTAAAGTGAGCCAGCAGCGCCTCGACCTGGATACGCTCGTTACCGCCCTCGGTCAGCCGGAAGTCAGCCTCTCCTATACGGTCCACGAGCGCAACGAGTACATCCTCGTCAAGCCCCAGCGAAAACATGGAAGCATAGATCTGGTCGATGATATCGCTGCCCGACAGCCCATACTTGATAAGCAGATCGTCAAGCTTGTTGCGGGAGTCCATGAACTGCCCGTTAAGCGCCAGCTTCAGCATCTCCTCGATCTCCTTAGGCCGGGCCGTGCTCGTGGTCTCGTAGACCGCCTCGGCGGTGATGTCCTTAGACACGGTGGAAGCGGACTGCAGCGCGTTAACAGCCCTCCGCATGTCCCCGCGGGCCACGTAAATGATGGCGTCCAGGCCGTCTTTAGTGATTTTAATGCCCTCGCCTTTCTCGATGCGCCGGGCCATGGTCTCGATGTCCTTAGGGCCAAGGGGGCCGAAACGATAGACGGCACAGCGGGACTGGATGGGCTCGATGATCTTGGATGAATAGTTACAGGAAATGATGAAGCGGCACGTCGCAGTGTAGCGCTCCATCGTGCGGCGCAGGGCCGACTGGGCGTCCGACGTGAGGGCGTCCGCCTCATCCAGAAAGATGATCTTGAACCTGGCGTCCCCCAGGGGCGCGGTCCGGGCGAAATTCTTTATGTTATTCCGGACGACATCGATCCCCCGCTCGTCGGAGGCGTTCAGCTCGGTAAAATTATTCTGCCATGTATCGCCGAACATGTCCTTGGCGAGCGCGACGGCGCAGGCCGTCTTTCCGACGCCGGGCGGCCCCGAGAACAGCAGGTGGGGCAAATTACCCGTCTTCACGTACGACTTAAGCCTCCGGACTATCTGCTCCTGCCCGATGACCTCGTCGAGCGTCTTCGGCCTGTACTTCTCTGTCCAAACATCGTCCGATGCCATCTCGATAACTTCCACCACTATAATGGTCATTCTACGCTTTAAATTTTCTTGGCACTGTGATAATTTCGGCCAAACATTATGAAAAGAGAATTGATAGTCTCATCCAGTAGGTGGAGGTAAATCATGGCAGCGAGAGACATCACGGATGGGGCGATAGCGGGGGCCATTACGGGGCTCATAATTGGCTTACTGACGATCATACTGGGAGCTATCGGCCTGGCATCCATAGGGCAGTATATTAACATCAATAACGTGCTGGGAGGCTTCCTTCCAGGGGTGAGCGGAGCGGGGCTGACGATATCGGCATCGATCGTCTTACTGATATTCCTGGCTATCGTCGGCCTGATACTGGGCATCGTCTTCGGGGCCCTGTATGAGCGTATACCGACGAGCAGTGCCGTCAGCAAAGGCGTCGTCTTCATGGTGGCGATCTGGGTCATCTTCGGCCTGCTGATCCCGCTCATCCTGGGACTTGGCGCCGGGGCGCGGGCTGCGGGCGTGACCTTCGCGAGCATCGTCACCTCGTTCATAGCGTCCATCATCTGGGGCGCGATCCTTGGCGCGGTGTTCACGTGGGTGGCCAGGCGTGCGGCGGCTCCGACGAGGCCAGTAGTCCGTACACCGCCCTGAGCGCAGGATATAGGTCGGCTACTGTGCCGGCCGATTTTTTTAATTATATTTTGATAATTCTAAGGCTTCTGTAGCGTTGATTTGTTCGGTTGGTATCACGAACCTCACCAAAGGAATTAAAACACGAATTTTTCTTTAAGATTTTACTCACGAAGCCCCGAATGCCCTAAAACACCGTCAACGCCCGAACTCTCGAATACGCGGGGCAGTGCTCGAAGACACGGACGCTCTAACCCGAAAGGAAGGCTATAAAGCTCAAAAACACGCTTGAAACTCGAAACAGCCTTGCACCAACACTCTAAGAACACGGTTGGAACCACGAGTTTTATGTGCAATCGGGGACTGTCCCGTTTTTTCTGTAAATTGGTGTTTTAGCCCCGTGGTTCTCATTGTTCGTTTCGGTATACGTTGATATGTCTTTTATCCGTGGCAAATTCTTCATTTACGTCGATAAGCATGGAAACCACGACTCTCAGTACTGAATCGTCGTTTGGAAAGGCTCCTATGGGCTTGATTCTTTTTTTGATCACTGAGTGGATGTTTTCCAGGGTGTTTGTTGTTCTAAGCTTCGGCCACTGGTAAGCGGGGAACGCAAGATAATTGAACAGGTCTTCCAGGTTCTTTTCGATGATACTCCCCGCCTTCTCATACCCCTTAGCCTTCAACTCTTCTGAAAAGTTTGCCAGCAGGTGAGGGGATTCCATGTGCTCTTTAAGAAGCTCATTCACCGCCCTCCTCTCCTTCATTGGCACTGTCTTCAACACGTTCCTCCTGAAATGGACGTGACAATACTGCCATGCACTCCCCAGGAACTCTTTTCGAACAGCCTGCTTTATGCCCCTGTGACCGTCGCTGACCACCAATCTCACTCCTTGCAGCCCTCTTTTCAATAGTTCCTGGAAGAACTCCTTCCACGAGTCCTCATCTTCTCGTTGCATCACCCTCACACCGATCATTTCCTTGTACCCCTCCTCGTTGATGCCCATAGCCGTATACACTGCCTTGGACAGGTACATGCCATGATCCCTCACCTTAATGTAAGTGGCATCCACGTAGATGTAAGGCATCACCCCCAATGGCCTCGAGAGGAACTCATGGACCGCCTCGTCAAGCTCCTTAGTGATCCTTGACACGGTACTTCTGCTCACGTCCACATCGAGCAGTGACAGCACGTTCTTCATCTTCCGAGTGCTAATGCCCTGAAGGTAGGACTCGCAGATCGTGTTCACGATCGCCTGCTCCGCCCTACTGTACCTGGCGAACACGCTAGTCTCAAACGGCACACCACGAAGCTGAGGCTTCTTCAACTCTACCCTGCCATACCGAGTGACCAGGTCCCGATTCTTAGACCCGTTACGATAAGCCATCCTCCCATCGGTCCTCTCGTAAGGCCGGGCCCCGGCCTGCTCACAGGCCTCGGCCTCCATCACGCCATTCAAAAACTCCCTGATAACATTCCTCACCGCATCTTTATCAAACTCAAAATATTTCTCATCAGACTCCGTACTACTAATTGGCCTTGTACTTCTCATATTGTATCTCTCCAAAATACCTTATGAGAATACAGGGCTAAATATATAACACCAAAAATATAATTTTACAGACAACTCGGGACAGCGCCTGCAATCGTTTAGTGCAGTTAGAGTCTTAGCCGTGCCTTCGAGTGTTCGTGCTCCATCGTTTAGCGTTTCAGACGTGCATTCGAGTTTTAGAGCCTTCGTTTCGGGTTAGAGCGTTAGTGATTTCGAGCACTGCCCTGTGGATTAGTGCCGTTAGAGCATTGATGGTGAGTTCGAGGCTCAGGGATTTAGTGAGTAAAATCTAAAAAAAATTAGTGCTTTATTTCCTTTGGTGAGGTTCGTGATACCGACTGAACTAATAAGGGCCTAAAGGAAATACGGTAATTTTATTTTATGGGCTCAGCCTTAGCAAGCTGCAGGCTATAACCACGACGGCGCCCAGGAAAACCATGCGCAAAACCGACTTCAAATAGCTCTGCCCCGATATCCTTCCGGAGAAAAGCCCCAGGACGATCAGCGCCGCAAGCGCCAGAACAATGGAAACATACACCGCCATACTGCCAGAAACAACGACAAAAGGCAAAATAGGTACCAGAGAGCCGACGAAACTCGACCCGCCATGTGTGATCGAGTCCTTAATGATCTTACGCTTAGTAAGCTTCTCGATCTTCGTATCCTTAAGGTCCTGAAGCAGTGCCGCCTCCACCTCGGACAGCTTACCGTACTCGACGGCCGTCTCCGCTAAGTAGGAGCCGATGCCGTTAGTAAGGCAAAGAGCGATGCCGCCGCCGAGGGCGGCCTTGATGATGACGCCCGGGTCGAGGGTGGCGGAGGAAAGGCCCACGATGATGCCTAAAATAGCCAGAATGCCGTCGATAGTGCCTAAAATGATATAGCGGCCCTGCTCGGTCTCCTCAAGTAGCGCCATAGGTTAGCGGTCCTGCAGCGTCTCGACCTCTTCTACGAGCTTGATGCCCGCGGCCACTTCATCGATGCTATGGATAACGGCGCCCATGTCCTCGATGACGTGCTGCAGCTCATCGAAATCGATGTTGACGCCCTCTACGGTTATCTTGATGTTCTCGGTCTGCGTGTCGACCTCGTACAGGCTTAAGTTCACGCCGTTCACGTGCTTCAGCGCGGCTATAGCCTTCGCCAGCTCCAGGATCGACGGCTGATGCGGCTTAAGTACGTCCAATACCAATCGTTTGATGCCAGTCATTTCTTATCATTCAAATATAGTTGTTCCTAAAGGACAGATGTATCTAGACTATTTTAGAATATCAACTTTTGGATATAAAAATGGTGTTTATAAAAATGCTATATGCCGAATATTAGAGCCCTTATCTGGGGTATGAAAAATTTTTCTGGAGTGGGAACGGGCTGGAATAGTATGGATATGAACAGGAATAACACGACCGCCGGGATGAACACCATGAGCCACACGGTCTTGCTCCACTTATATACCCCTATGCCAGCCATAGGCTCTACGGGCAACAGGCCGTAGACACAGCTTACCATGCCGATCCAGATCCCCTTATCGGCGATAGAGCCGATATAGCCTCCGAGTTCGCCGATGATATCGGGCATATTGGACAGGAACTTCATGAAGAGGAACATTATCGTCAGTAAAAGCGCCGTATACGGGCCGATGAGCGAGATGATGCCATGCGACCGCGCATCGTCTTTATTCTCTTCCTTAACGATGGTTTTACCAGGCTGCGAAAAAGGATAGTTCAGGGCGAAGGCCGTCAGGAGCAGCGTGAAGGTGCCCACTTCCCAGAACTTGAACTCGGCCATCGCCTTGTACTTCGACGATAGCAGCCGGCGGGCCAGGTCGCAGACGACCACGGTAAACCCTGCCGCCACCATCCACTGGGAAAAAGTTTCTATCGTTATACCGGAAATTATGGGCGAATAGGCGAAAGAGAACGTCAGGCCGAGCAGTAAAATGCTAAAAATGGCCACGATAATCTCCGTCCACGATATGCCCAGGATCTTATGCGTATGCTCCACCGGGCTGATCGTGAAAAATTTTGAATAGAAGTAATAGAACGAGCCCTTGATGTAGCCGGTCGCGACGTCGAAGTATCCCTTTAGCATTTTCAATAGCGTTTCCGGCAGATTCCTCGTTATGGCCCTGATCGCAGGCTCTAAGAACCTGAGGCCATAAACGGCGATAAGGGCGACGGACGTGCCCATGACCACCCCGGCCGCGGAATTTTTCGCCATTTCCGTCATGGTCTCCTGGTCGATGAATTCGCTCACCGGTATACTATTATCAGATTCGACGGTGCCCCTCGCCTGGGAGATGGCTGAAGTAAGTTTTTCAACAGTGGTCTGAGGATAATAGATGTCTACATGGGCGGTATTAGCTACGGTAACGCCAGGGGATGGATTTTCCAGCATGAGCGAAAAAGTGCCATTATTATCGCTATCCAGTAAGGTTACCTCGATCGTCTTAATGATCTCTCCAGGGTTAAATATCAGGGTGCCGAATACGGGCGCGTACTCCTTATATGCGGTCGCAGTGCCATCGACCGTTGTATAGTCGATGGTGGCCGTAGTGTTGATATCGCCTTCTCTTACAATGATCAGAGTAAGGTTAGCGTAGTAGCCATATGCGTTATAGGCCGGCTTTTCGAACGAGATGTAACTGTATGCAGGCGGTTGAATTTGACTATCGATCGTAATAGTGCATTTTTCCAGGCCTATCGATGCACCGCCCGTGGGATTACTGAGGGCCATGCCGAACGACAGATTGTCCGTGTCTCCTTTTATGACCGTGACGGTTACCGTTTTGATCGTCTCGCCATCGTTAAAGGTCAAAGTGCCTGCCATCGGAACATAATGCGTTCCGGCTTTCGCAGTCCCGTCCCGGGTCGAGTAATCCACCGTGACAGTGCCGGCGCTGCCGTCGCCCCTCGTTACGATGACAGCTATAGTGCCGTTACTCACATGCATATTGTCGTTGACGAACCGGAATGTACCGGGGCTATTTGGGGCAGCGGCCGATGGATCCGGGGTCGCCGTGGGCCCGTAGGTAGGTGATGGTCCGGGGGTCGGCTCTCCCGGACTCGGCGTCGGTGTTGGTATCGGAGTGACTGTCGGGGTAGGAGTGGCCGTGGGCGTAGGCGTGGCCTCGCCACTAGTAACGATGTTCAGGTCGACCTGGTTTCTAGGACCGCTGGCGGTAAAAGTGCTCGATGCGGAATAACCGTTATAGCTGGCGGTGATCGTATACATTAGGCCGTCACTTATGCCGAACTGGTAGTATCCCGAGCCGTCCGTGGTCGTCGATTGCCCATCCGATATGGAAACGGATACGCCCCCGGCCGGCGTGCCATCCACGCTAACGTAGCCATAAACGCTGCTCGGCGTGAATCCCTGGGCCATCGCCGCCATTGGTATCCACAGGCAGGCTATTACCATCACGCATATCGCAATGGGCCCCACTTTAATCCCACGATCCAGTGCCCTCATTCATGTCCCCCTTTACCAAAAATTAATCAAGAAAAATATCCGGCACCTACTGCTTCTTGAACAGTATGTAATATCCCATTGCTACGATGATGATCACCAGCAGAGCAATGATCAATAGCAGTAGCCTGTAATCCACAGGAGATGGTATGCCGGGGACCGGTGTAGGCGTTGGAGTCGGCGTGGGCGTAGGCGTGGGGGTAGGCGTAATGGTCGGCGCAGGTGTTGG
This sequence comes from Methanocella paludicola SANAE, assembly GCF_000011005.1. Lineage (NCBI taxonomy): Archaea > Methanobacteriati > Methanobacteriota > Methanomicrobia > Methanocellales > Methanocellaceae > Methanocella > Methanocella paludicola. The sequence continues at coordinate 1,834,486 of NC_013665.1, read as the reverse complement.
TGTAACGGTAACCGTTGTGGCCTGTGTTACTGCTGTCGGGACAGCTGTCGGGGTCGTAGTGGCCGCGGGCTTAGAGCCGGAGGACGATGGCACGATATTGAGGTCCACCTGCACTCTCGCCTGGTCTATCGTCACTGAACGCGATGCTGAGCCTCCATTATACGAAGCCGTGACCGTATAGGTCGAGCCGTTAAAAACTCCGAACTGGTAGTAGCCGGAGCTGTCCGTCGTCGCCCGCTGGCCATCGCTGAGAGAGACCGAGACACCTCCAATCGGCTTACCATTAAAGCTTATGTATCCATACAGCCCGGCCGGCTTGCCAAGAGCGAGAACTGGCGCCGAAAGGACCGAGCAGAACAGCGCTGTCATTAACAACGCTACAAAAGTTTTATAGACCATTCGCATTTTATATCACCCCGTATCGTAGTGTTCGATGACTATCCGTATTGATGAAGTACCCTTCACCGGGCCCGTTGTTAAAGTCATATGTACTTGGGCTGAGGCCTTCCATGTAGACCTGGTATTCGCCCGTGGCCCGGTCGTATCGGACAATATCCTGGGTGCCGTCCAGCATTTCACACAGGGATTTTGCATCCGTATCGTGATAGGTCCCCCATCCTACCAGGTTCCATCCCGGTTGCAGGTCCGTGGATCGGAGGGATGGCGGCTTACCGTTAACGGTCAGGGTCGTATCGTCCGCACAATTGACAAAATAGCCATTATCGGGCAGTAGCTGGAAATCGTACGCGGCCGGACTTAAGCCCACCATGAATATCTTGTATTCGCCCGTCGCCTGGTCGAACATGACAATGTCCGTTATATACGGATTGGTCGCGCCCAGGCCGCTCGCCGTAAACATAGTATTGTCCACGGGCAATGATACCAGGTTCCAGCCTTCCTTTAGGTCGAACGTATAAGAAGGCACGGAATTATCCTTATACATACTGGCGAAGCGTAGCCCGGTGTCGGCCGGGTTATACGTATAGCCCCTCAGCTCGATGCGATGTGGCTGAAACTGGATGGCGTTAGATAACCAGATGTAGGCATAGTCGGCATCCATACCCGATACGATCTGGCCTATCAACTGCGATCTCACCGGATCCGTTTCGGCCAATGCCTGCTGGTAAAGGGCGGTGACGGAATCGTTCACGTACCCTATACGCGACCCATAATAGCCGTTCGGTACGTAAGGCGCCAGGCAGGCATCCGCCGACGGGTAGTCCGCCATGGTACCCACTGCGTACATATCCATATCTCCGGCATCCTGCCTGGATAGATATGTCGACCAATCGAGGGGAGTTACCTGGACCGTGATGCCCAGGTCATAGCTCTCGATCTGCTTCTTTAATAATTCGCAGGCGATCCTGCGGACCTCGTTACCATTATTATAATACAGGTTCACCGTGGTGGGCGTACTTTTACTGAAGCCCGCATCCACCAGTAGCTGGCGCGCGTGTTCCGGGTCGAACTGGTATATGGGGATGTCGTTATCGTGTCCATCGATGTATTGCGGGATCGGGCCGTTCACCCGCCTTCCATAGCCATTGAGGGCGCTGTCGACGTAGGTGCCATCATCGAATGATTCGACGAACGCCTGCCTTACGCGCTTATCATCGAATCGCCAGCGGGCTAAATTGAAGCATAGCGCATTCACGGAAAGCGTGGGCCTTCCGCTTTCCACTACGACATTCGGGTTACCGAGGTCCGGCGTATTAAGCGCACTCGCCCAGATAAGGTCGGCCGAGCCGCTGTTTATGGCGTTGAGCCGGGTCGTATAATCGGGCACATAGCGGATGACCACATTTTGTGTAAGCGCCTGTGTCCCCCAGTACGCATCGTTCTTTTTGAGAACTACGCAGTTGCCCGGCGCCCAGGAAACGAACCTGTAGGGCCCGGTACCACACATGTGCCTATCCATGAAACTGCTCGGCACATTCGGGCTATAGCCTCCGTTCGCCATATCATAGGCGGGGCTGATGATGGCGGTGGCGGGGAACGCGAATAAGAACACGGAGCCAGTGTATGGTGCGGCGAGGTGGATCTGGACACAGGTGGAATTGATGACCTGGACTGTGTCATGGGCCAGGTATTGGGCCGCATCCCCGGTGGCGATGTACTCCTGGCCGCCAAGCAGGTGGGGTGTAATCGACATCCGCCAGGGGTCCTGGTTCATAATGACCCCCCGGTCAAAGGAATATTTCACCGCATCGGCATTAAAGTCAGTCCCGTCCTGGAACTTGACACCGCTACGCAGGTAGATCCTATAGGTAAGGCCGTCCGCCGAAACATCCGCTCCCGTAGCGAGACAGTTCGACGGCATAGACTCATTTCCATTATAACTGACGAGTGTCTGGTAAACGTTCTGTACGACCTCCAGGCTTGAAGCATCGTATGCGGTCGCCGGGTCCAGGGAGCTGGGCTCTCCAATCTCCATGGAAATGATCGTGTCTGGATCAAAGCTCGAACCCATGAAGAATACCAGGTCCGGTATGGCGATGTTGGCCGACACTGTGCCACGATTATTGCCTATGGTAACGATGCCATAGTACGAATGGTCATTCAAAGCGGCATCCTTCTTTGAGGCGACGACCTTGTACGTGCCATCGGGTACCCCTTCGAAGGTGTAGGTGCCCATAGCACCCGTTATGCCCTCATTCGTTTGCTGGGGATTGCCGGATATCGGGACGACGGCATCACTACTCCAGGATTGGGTGATCGGATCATAGGTCGTGGTATATAATGTTACATCGGCATCGGGTATGCCATTCTTGTTTTTATCTGTAACGGCGCCTGATATGGACCCTCCTGCCGTACCCGTCCATATAACATTTCCATTAGTACCCCCATTTGAGACATCGACAATGGCATAGCTCGTTATTCCTGCGGTATCCGCCTGGACCATGTAGGTGCCGGTCGGCACGTCCTGGAATGCGAAGGCGCCCATGGCGTTAGTCATACCGTCATTCGACGTTTGAGGATTTCGCGGTACGCCGGCCACCAGGCCAGTGTTGGACCACGTATTCGTTACCCCATTGTAGAGACAATTATAAAGGCCAACGTTCGCCAATGGTATCCCGTTGCGTTCGCTATCTGTGACAATTCCCGAGATCGTGCCCGAGCCTGTTGCGAAGGATGCGGGAGGAGTAGCCTGGGGTGGGCTCGTCCCGTAAATATAGCTCGGGATCACGATGTTGGCCGTCGTAGTGCCCTCATTGACGGTCACTAGCGAATAATACAGATAACCATCCTTTTCTGCCGTGACCATGTAGTTGCCCTGCGGGATCCTGTAGAAAGTATACGTGCCCGGCTCTGCTATTCGCGACGTACTCACGGTCAACTGAGGATTTTCCGGTGTCGGGTAAATGCTGCCTGCATCTACGGTTCCCGCCCCTGTCGTATATGACTGTAGCTTAACGGTAGCAAGTGGAACACCAGTGCCCTGGCTATCCATGACCGTGCCGGCTATAGTGCCCCAGTTGACCACATTGACGGGCTTCGTATCGGTTATCTGGATGCCCCAGGCAGTCGTGGAACTTACGTCTACATTGACGGTTCCAGGGGCCGTATTCGACGTAAGGAGGATGGTGGTCTGCCCGTTAAAGTCGGTTAAGTTCGTTTTAACCGTTGGTAGGTAAGCTACCGGATCATTGTCCGATGAAAACGTGACAGCGACGTTGGACCTATGGTAAGGGTTGCCCGCCAGGTATAATTGCGCGGTTATTACGGATGTGTCTCCGCCCTTCAATATCGTGTCCGGGTCGCAGGTCACACGGACCTCATCGGGTAACGGTATCCGAAGCACGATGGACCCCGCAGAAGTGCATTGATCGGCCAGGGTATAGGTATCGCTAGTTCCGCTGACCGATATCCCGTCGCCAAGATTCGCAGTAGCGGTGACATAAGCGTATGCGGCCCCTCCCGAAAGGTCTATGTTATCAAAGCTAAACGCTCCTGAGAACGGGGCTCCGCTGCTGGTGGTAATAGTATACGTTGCAGGTAATGGCGTATGGGCCGCATCTAATACGTGTAATGTGACGGTCAGGCCACCATATGGCATCCCGAAAGAGTCGACGACGATGCCAGACCATGCCGCCCTCTGCACGGGGTCGGAGCCACCGGGCACGTGCAGGACGACATTCGCCAGATACGAACTTGGGGCGGGGGAGCTCAATGGGACGTTGACGCTACGCCCCTGGTAAGATCCAGAGCTGCATGTTATATAGAAATATGATGCGCCAACAGGCACCACACCATTATGATGCAGGTACCATCCCGTGGAGTCTGTGAGTACACTGAACGTGTATATTTCAGTATCCGCGGCATCCATGACATGTACATCGACCGGGGCGAGGCTTATGCCATTCCCGTTAGTATCCGTGACCATGCCGCCCATGATCATCGCTGTCGGCATGTCGGTCATAATGACCATACAATTCGAAGTCAGATCTCCTGATATGGGGAAATCTGCGCTCCTGCCATGCCATGTGCCCTGGTCTGCCGTCACGTACGCGTGGGTGGCTGTGCTCACGACGATGTGGTCAAAGTTGAAGTAGCCTATATATGGCATAGAATTACTTGTTGTACGTGTCATCGTATAGAGTTCCGTCACACCGTCCATGACGTGTAACGTAACCGCTATCCCACCCAGGCCTGCGGTGCTCGTGGCGTCCAACAGCTTACCGGAAACGGAAGCCATCGGTGGATAAACGACAGGCGCGGCATCGGCCGTCCTATATGCGGAAGGGCCAAGACCTGCACCATAATCATTAATGTAGAAAGCGTCGAGGCTGACGGTCAGCATCAAAGATATCATCAGAATAGTGAATATATTTCTTAAAATTTTACCAAAGTTTAACCCGGTATAAGTTACACTAAACCTTTCAGTAAAACTGCTTTTATTCAATTTAACCTTGCCCCCTTCGTGATCCCTTACCCAACATCCACTGGTGAGTAAGCAATTGTATTTACCTAATCATTAGCATATAACAAATTAGCAATATATAGGTTTCTGAAAAAGCGCTTGCTCATAAAAAGGCAGACTTAAATATTTTCAAAACATACCAATGTGTTACATTATTATTATAACATCGATGCCGGTGACAAAATGTCGCTACCTGAAAATTTCAAATGTGTTATCACTAACTGGGATTACATCTATCGCCTCTGCCGAAAGATCTCGAAGGAAGTACGAAGCTCGGGCTATAAGCCCGACGTCATCGTGGCGCTGGCCAGGGGCGGCTGGTTTGCCGGCCGGGTATTATGTGACTTTCTTAACCTGAACGACCTTATCAGCCTGAAGATCGAGCATTACACAGGCACTGCGAGCCCGGGCAGCGGGCCGAAGATCCGCTACCCCATGGACGAGAACATGATCAAGGGCAAGAACGTTCTCATCGTCGACGACATCTCGGACACGGGCAAGAGCATGACCTTCGCTAAGGAATATATCCTGAAGTACGGCCCGAAAGAGGTCCGCACGGCCACGCTGCAGCACCTGATGTGCTCCCAGTCGAAGGCCGACTATGTGGGCGAATTGCTCGACGAGTGGGCCTGGGTCATCTTCCCCTGGAACTTCATGGAGGACATGTGCGAGGTCACCGGCCAGGTCATGGCGAAGCACAGCCTCAAGGCCTGGACGCTGGAGGACATCAAGCTCGGCCTCAAGAAATATCACCAGATCGAGCCCACGTACTTCGAGATCACCCAGCCCGGCCGCATGGAGGAGGTACTCGGCGAGATGGAGTACCGTGGCATCATTCGCCAGCTTGGCGACGGCATCTGGGAACCGTTAAAGCACTGAGGGATCTTCATGGTCAAAGTGGGAATTATCGGGGGGAGCGGTATCTATGACCCCTCCATGTTCGATCACGTGAAGGAGCAGAAGGTGCGGACGCCTTTTGGCACTCCCGGTGACTCTTTTATTGTCGGCTCCATGAATGGCATAGAAGCCGTGTTCCTGTCAAGGCATGGGCGGGGCCACAAGTATTCTCCGACCGACCTGAACTACCGGGCTAACATATACGGCATGAAAAAGCTGGGCGTCACCCACATTATCTCTGTTTCGGCGGTCGGCAGCCTCAAGGAGAGCCTGAAGCCGCTGGACATCGTGATACCGGACCAGGTGTATGACCGCACCACGAAGCGAGTTTCCACGTACTTCGAGGGCGGCATCGTGGCCCACATCAGCTTCGCCGACCCGTTCTGCCGGAAGCTGTCCGACATCCTCTACGAGACGGCAAAAGAAAAATATAGAGTTCACAACGGGGGCACTTACCTGTGCATGGAGGGCCCCCAGTTCTCGACGAAGGCCGAGTCGCGCATTTACCGGAAGCTCGGCTTCGACGTCATCGGCATGACCGCGCTCCCCGAGGCAAAGCTGGCCCGGGAAGCGGAGATCTGCTTCGCCATCCTCGCCACTATTACCGATTACGACGTCTGGTACGAGGAGCCCGTATCCATCGGCCAGGTCATCGAGTACGCGGCGAAGAACGAGGAGGCCGTGAAGGACATCCTCCGCAGGGCCGTGGGCCGGATCGAGGATACGGACTGCCCGTGCAGGCACGCGCTGGAGGGCGCCATTGCCACAAGCCCGGATGCCATCCCCGAGAAAGTAAAACGGGACCTGAAGCCGCTGATCGGCCCTTATATAAAATGATAGCGTGATACCATGACCGTGGAGCTCGAGCAGAAGACCGATACGACGCTTTATATCATCGAGCGCCTGGATAAGAACGCCAGGCTTACCTGTACGATCGGCAAGATCACGGTCAGCATGAAAAAGGACCTGGATAAGGACATCCTCGCGAAGATCCTGCTATCGCTTTCCAAGGTGGACTCCAACATCGCCTACGAGTATGAGACGATGTGCCAGTACAACGATATTAACCGGCTGAGGCTGGACGACTACGTCGTGGTCTCCTACTCGAAATCGGGCCCGTCCGCGTACAAGACCATCTTCAGCGTGCCCTTCTCGCGCCGTAAGGCGCTGCGGCGCCTGGCCATCAACGTGTCCGACCGCCTCATGGCCGGGGACGCGGACCTCTCCATTCTCTGGGACGGCAACCCCTCGAAGATCAGCCAGCTTTCCGAAGAGTTGCAGGGCGACTGGAAGATGCAGGTCATCGAGGCGAATAAGGAAAGCTGATGCTGTTTTTGAAATAAGAACGTATTTATGTATATTCTCCCTTGAGGTCTGCATCCATGAAAGTCGCTGTTCCCGATGTGACGGGCTCCCTGTATACGAGGCTGTGTAAGGGATGCCGCCTGTGCCTTAAAGGCGCCAAGCTGGTCTTATTTGTTACGGGAGCGTGTTCCAGGGATTGTTTTTATTGTCCTTTGTCGGAGGAGCGAAAAGGCAAAGACGATGTGTACGCTAACGAGAGGCGGGTCCTTTCGGACGCTGACGTCATCGATGAGGCTAAGCGCATGAGCGCGCTGGGCACGGGCATTACCGGCGGCGAGCCGCTGATGGTCCTGGACCGTACCATCCATTATATCAAACTACTTAAGGGAACGTTCGGGAAGCGCCACCATATCCACTTATACACTGGCATCGCCCCCTCCGACACCGTCCTAAAAAAGCTCAAGGACGCAGGACTGGACGAGATCCGGTACCACCCGCCCCTGGAGGACTGGGACAACTTTAAGAGCACGCCGTTCTACCATGCCCTCAGGCTCTCGAAGGAGCTGGGCATGGACACGGGGGTCGAAATACCCTCGATAAAGCCCGTGCCTGAGATATCCGAAGCGATCCGGGAGTCAGGCGGCTTCCTCAACCTCAACGAGCTCGAGTTTTCCGATACCAATTGTGAGGCCCTCAAGAAAAAAGGCTACAGTCTCAAGGATGATATATCAAATGCAGTGCTGGGGAGCGAAAAAACCGGGCACGAGATAGTTTTAAATAATATAGCCTATACTAGGTATTGCTCGTCACGTTTTAAGGACGCTGTCCAGTTACGCGAGCGGCTCAAACGCATCGCGAAAAATATGGCAAGGCCCTTTGACGAGATAAGCGCTGATGGAACAATTATATACGGGGAAATAGAAGGTAATATTACGGATGTGCTTCGAATCCTGAAAAGGTCGAACATACCCCGGCGCATGTATCGTTCATACGGCAGCCGCATCGAGACCGCGTGGTGGCTCCTTGAAGAGACCGAGGGCCTTTGCGGCGCCTCACATTGCTCCATTGTCGAGCGATACCCGATGGAAAACGGGCTGGTCGTAGAAAGAATACCATTACGATCATCTGGAAGTGGTGACTCTGAATAGCTCTGAAGACGAAATGGTGCTCGCCCGCATCAAAGACTACCTGAGCAGGGATAAGGACGGCCGGCGCAGGGCCGTGTTAAGGATATTCCTGGATGGCGGCCCATACGAGACGAAAGATATCGATGAAAAACTCAGGGAACAGAATTTCGACGTAAAGAACAAAGGCACGCCGGCCATGGTCGGCCTGATGGGCTCGAAGACCGGCATACTTAGCGTCGACGTCACCGGCGACCACAACATGTACTCCATCAAGGAAAAATATAAGCGCCTCGTGAAAGTGGCGCTCGAAGAGACTGCTTGAAGAGACAAGCTGACACTCATTATGCAAATCAAGTCTTTTTTATGGGACCTGTACGCGGGATGGTATGAGCATATACCCGTTCTATACCGCTGGTACGAGCATTCCCTTAAGAGAGACGTATTAAGGCATTCTATTCCCCAGCATGTGGCCATTATCCAGGACGGCAACCGCCGCTACGCAAAGCGGCTGGGCAAGAGCGTGGAGCAGGGCCACATCTACGGCGCCGACACGACGGAGAAGGTGCTCGACTGGTGCGGCGAGCTGGGAATTCGGCAGCTTACTTTGTACGCTTTCTCGACCGAGAACTTCAAGCGCCCCGAACAGGAGAAGAAGGCGCTTTTTGACCTTTTTAAGCATTTTGCCCGTCAGGCCCGTGAGAGCAAGCGCACGCACGAGTCGAAGCTCCGCATACGGTCGGTGGGCGACATCTCCATGCTGCCCCAGGACGTGAAGGACGAGATCGCCCTCACGGAGGCTGCGACCGCCACTTACGATAAGTTTTATCTTAACGTCGCCGTGGCCTACGGCGGCCGCCAGGAGATCGTCGACGGCGCCCGGAAGATGGCCAAAGAGGTTAAGAGCGGCTCTCTGGAGCCCGAGAACATCACCGAGGAGATGGTGGATAAGTACCTTTACTTCGGCAGTGAGACTCGCTCGCAGGTCGACCTGATCATCCGGACGGGCGGCGACGAGCGGACCTCGAATTTCCTGCCCTGGCAGGCCAGCGGCAACGAGTGCGCCATCTATATCGCCGCTCCTTTCTGGCCCGAGTTCCGGAAGATCGACTTTATCCGGGCCGTCCGGGCATACCAGAGCCGGGAGAAGGAGCACCGGGTGAAGCTGGCCGTGAGCATGTTGAAGATGAAGCGTCATAATGGTGGCTTCAACCGTGATGAGTTCCGGGACAGCCTGGTATCGGCATTGAAAGTAAGCCCGCAGGAGGCCGAATCGATCCTGGCGAGCCCTCTTGTGAAGAAAGAGCTGGCTAAGATCAGCTGATAGTGGTATCATGTGGCCTGACCAAGTCTCGATGGCCATCGAAAATAATACGACAGAATATTTTTTTGATTATTTCGCGGTTTTGGGATGAATATTTTTTTATCCTTTTCTAGTTATGCCGTCGTTGAGTGGTCCAACCACAGGGGCACGGAGCGCACGGGAGTTTCACAGAGTTATTTTTTAATAATTTGAGACTCAGAGAGCTCAGAGGCCGGTTTATTAGTTTGCCTGGGGCACAGAGTTTATTGAGGCTCGGTTGACCAATAAACAATTAAGCGGTTTATCCTCGCCAGTGCCTCGTTATACTCCGTGCCCCGGGAATGTTATAAACCCGTCCCCTGTGCCCTCCGAGCCTCCCTTTATAAGAAAACTCCGTGAAACTCAGCGCTCTCCGTGCCCCTGTGGTTGGACCACTCAACGACGGCATAACATAAAAACGAGCGAAGGCATCCGCCAAAGCAATATATCATCCCAAAAACGCACAAGAACCATTTTTTATCACTCTATAAAATATTACTTTCAGACCCCTTTAAATTCCTTTATATCGAGGACGGCCATATTATCGAACATCCATGGAAAGCACGCTAATGCCATCCCCGGCGCTCTTTAATGAAAAGGCCAGCGGAGGCTTTTTAGGAGAACGGGAGCGCTCGCTATGCGTAGAATGCAAGGGCACGAAGATGCTCTGCGCCAAGACGAGGTGCCCGCTGCTGGTGAAATACTATGCGGCCGTCAGGCAGAAGCGGTCCATCGATAGTACGTCGATTTTCGGCTCGGCCCCGGGCGTGTTCGTGGGACGTTACGGGTATCCGGCGGTGTCTGTGGGTCCGCTGCTGCCTCCCATCGTGGGCGATACGGCCGAGCTTGACACCCCCGAGATGTGGATAGGCAAGACCATCGACGATATCGTGGGGATGAGGAGCGCTCTTGTCCGGGGATTGTCCACTGTCAATGTGAAGAAGCCGGAGAAGTCCGAAAAGCTGGTCACTGACCTGCAGCTCCTTTCGATGGCGGATAAGCCCATCGATACGAGTGCCGAGTTCCTGAGGAAGCCCTCGGGGCGCATCGAGCTCGACGACGAAGTGCAGCCCTTCGGCCCTTCAGCGCCGCTTAAAAAGATGGAGGTCGGCAACTTCAGGCTCGACGACCGGATAGAGAAGGCTTTTTATGATAAGGACCTGATGGCCAGGGACGCTGTTCTAGGACTTTATCACGACAGTACGCTCGTCACCCGCATCCAGCGGGCGTTCAGCATGGGCGCCTTCGGCGCCAAAAAGACCCGCCGGCTCGTGCCCACGAGGCAGAGCATCACGGCAGTGGACAGCATCATCGGCGAGACGCTGGTAGAGGAGGTCAAGCGCCTGCCGCTCATCAACGAATACCGGGTGTTCGAGAGCTGGCAGCTGGATAACCGCTTTATCGTCCTGATGGCGCCCGAGCCCTGGAGCTATGAGCTCGTGGAGGCGTGGTACCCGGATACCATCTGGAATCCTGCCGGGCGGGACATCATGGTCATTTCGGACCACGAGCTGAGCGGCGGCCGCACTACGTACGCGAAGATCGGGGGCTGCTACTATGCGGCCCGTCTGGCGACTTCAGAATACTTATTAAAAGAGAAGCGGCAGGCCAAGGTGGTTATCCTGAGGGAGGCTCATTCCGGCTACATCATGCCCGTGGGCGTGTGGAACGTGCGCGAGAACGTCCGTAATGCCCTGCGGGGGGCGTATAACTCCTTTAACTCGCTCGAGGCCGCGCTCACGCACATCCAGGGCCGCTTCGACATACCGATAAAGCGCTGGACGCTGAACAGCTTCGTATTGAAGGACAGCCGTTTCCAGAAGAGGCTGACGGATTTCTAATATGATATGCAGGGAAATAAGCTGTAAATCTGCGTTGAGCATGTCGGGGTTGCCAGGATTAGACTACACGCTGAACCCGTACATGGGCTGCGGCCACGCCTGTATCTATTGTTATGCGCCTTCTACGCTAAGATATGCAGGCCCCGATGCATGGGGCTCTTTCGTTAACGTGAAGGCTGATATCCCTCGAGTCCTTGAAAAAGAGGTCAGGACGAAAAAGCGGGGCGTCGTAGGCATTAGCACGGTCACGGACCCGTATCAGCCTGTTGAGGAAAAGTACCGGCTGACCCGGAGCTGCCTTAAAGTGCTGCTGGCGAAGGATCTTCCGATCTGTGTTCAGACGAAGTCTGCGCTCGTGGTAAGAGATATCGACCTGCTGCGGGAATTTAAGGATAAGGAGGTCGGTTTTACGGTCACGACGCTGGACGAGCGCATGAGCGGCATCATGGAGCCCGGCGCATCGAAGCCGGCCGCACGTCTCGACGCCCTGAAAACGCTTTCGGATAACGGTATAGCGACGTGGGCATTCGTAGGGCCCATGGTACCCGGAATAATCGATAAAGAGCGCCTGGAAGAGCTCCTGGCCAGAGTGCAGGAGGCAGGCGCTTCACACGTCATGCTCGATCGCCTCAGGCTCAAGCCCGGGCTGTGGGGACGGATGGAGCCTATATTGATGGAAAAAGCGCCGGACATCGCCGAGGCCTGTAAGCGGGCGCTGTTCAAGAATGATGGCACCTTCGAGGCCCTGAGGTCCGATGCCGCCCGAATATGCCTTGAGCTAAAGCTGCCCTGCGAATTAAACTATTAAAAAGAAGGATCAATCGACTAAAGTGTCCAGATTCCCGTGGATACAATAATAGCCTCCGTCGAGCCTGTGCTGAATGGAGACCGGGCACATGCCGCATTTACAGCCCTTCATCTCGATCTTACCATTAAGATTACCGCGAGAGCAGAAGAGCAGCTTACTGCCACAGTCTATATAGCTGGGGCAGGTGCCACAATATTGCATGCATATGCTTTTATTCTCTGGGCTGTTTTCAACGAACATCTTAACACCCGACCATTTACAGCATATTATTAATTATTTAATATATATAAAGTCGAGTCTTAGCTACAACGGTAGAAAAAATGTTACATAAGCCCCGTAAGGCCTTTTTCGCGCAGCCTGTTTTTTACCGGTGAAGAATATTTTAACGTCGAGGTCGAGTTATCGCGGGAGATATGCCATGTATGAGCAAAAAGTCCGGACAATAAGCTTCGACGAGCTGCTTCAAAAGTTCAAGAATAACGAACGGTTCGTGCTGGTCGATGCCCGCTCGGGGGAGGACTACGATAAAAGCCATTTACCGGGCGCCTTATCCATCCCGGTCGAGGAGATACGAGACTATGCGGGACGGCTTGACAAGGACGAGGAGATCATAACGTATTGCGGCGGCTTCCAGTGCCCCGCCAGCACGATGGCGGCCAAAGAGTTCATGAGCCTGGGCTTCAAGGACGTGCTGGACTATAAGGGCGGCATACAGGAATGGTCCGAGAAGCGCTACCCGACGGAGAGCAGCTGACCCGGACGTACAGGTCTCCTGGCAGAGGGACGCCTCACAGGGCTAAAAAATATCCTGAAGCGCCTAAGCCTTCAAAGGCGCTTCCATCTCCTTTTCTTTTACCGAATTAGCTGATGAGTTGGCACTATCAGGGACCAGGCGCTTCAGGCCCAGGATCGCGACCGCACAAATGATGAACATCGCGCCGATGACGGTCCACATGGAGGGGACGTTGTTATTCATCGAGTCCTTCAGTACGCCCCCGAAGAGCGGCCCCACGGCCCAGCCGATGTTCCCCGTAAGCCCGCTGAAGCCGAAATACCGGCCCCGCATGGCCTCCGGCGATAGGTTCGCCTGCAATGTAGAGCTCGAGGGTGCCCAGATCATCTCGGCTAATGTGATGATGGCCATGCAGATGAACGGCACGAAGAATGCCGTCGAGATCGACAGCAGGCCAAAGCCGAAGGCGAATATGACCGCGGCCAGCGCCAGCATCGAGGTCATCCGGTGCTGGCCGACCCGGACCGACAGGGGGTACTGGAAAAGCGCCACCATCAGGCCGCTGAGGGCGAACAGCACGCCGATCCAGAACTCGTTCAGGCCCACGTATGACGACGCATAGACCGAGAACAGCGTGTACATCTGCTGGTACGGGATGGTCATGAAGAGCATGATGAGGCAGAACGCCAGGAACGGCCGGTCGCTCGCGACTACGATAACGTCCTTCAGCGATAAGTGCTCCGACCTTGTCTTCGGCTTCGTGTCCCTGAGCAGGAATATCGCGATCAACAAATACGTGAACGTGGTCAGCGCCGTGATCAGGAAAAGGTTCCCGTAGGACGTGAACATGATGAATGCTCCGCCCAGTACGGGCCCGACCACCCATCCCAGGTTCGACCCGATACGCAATAAGCCATAGGCCTCTACCCGCTGGCTGGGCTCCACGACGTCGGCTACCATGACGTCCGGTATGGCCCTGTACAGGCCCCCGTTGAACGAGTTGAACGCAAGGGCAAGAATGAAGAGCGGAATGGCAGCGTTCGTGTCGATGGCCAGGCTGATCAGGAGATACGAGACGATCTGGAGAGAAAGGCCGGCTATTAAAAGCTTTTTTCGGCCATAGGCGTCGCAGGCGGCCCCGCCTATATACGCGGCCCCTGCCCCGGCGATCGCCGTAATGAAGTCGGCGATGCCTACCTGGGTCATGGACATGCCAAGGGTCTCATACATGTAGATGGACATGAAGGTCATCACTAGCGAGCTGCCCATTACCGCTATGATGGCCGCGCCGACGAGGCCCCATACCTGCCTGTCGAATCGCGAGATCAATTCCTTAAATCCTTTAAGCATTTTTACGGCCGCCTTGCCATTTAGGGCTTACTTGAAAAGGAGCTTTGGTTATATATAATTACCTGATGTGTAGTTTAAAAGTAATAGCTTAACATTATAAAAGATCTCGGCGGCCCGCGAGGACCGCCCGATAAAAGGCCTTTAATTAAGCCTGCTTACTCGGTAAGCCTGCTTACTCGGACCTCTTCGCCCTGTTGATCAGGTCCCTTACCTTTTGCCCACCCTTGTGGCCGATCTGAACGTAAAAGTCGTGGCCATGGGTCCTCTTCGTGGTCTCTCCGCCTTTCCTGCCCGCCTCTCTGACAGTCATGTCTCCACGTTCTTCTCTCCTTGCCATAGGTTAATCACCAAAACAGACTTTAAATCCTATGTTAATAGCCTTATCCTGCGAAAATCGTATCATAGCCCCCTATTACGTCGAAGAATGCCAGCAGGGCATCGAGGCTCTTGTAATTAGAATTTATCTTTAAAATGATGAATAATCGACGTTTTAATGTTATATCACTTTAATATGGCATAAAATTAGATAGAAATTAATTTCTTGTGGATTTGTGGCCTTTTTACCGGTTTCGAACGCTTTACGGCTTCTTTCCCTCGTTCTCCGAGGTATAGTAGTTACGAATTGTCTGCTCCGGAACGGCCCGGCATTTATAGACATGCCCCCTGGGCAAATATTATAAGCCCTTATAAAATATATTTTGTGTTATGGCCCTGCATCATGTGGAAAAGGATTATGGAAAGCTAGAAAAAGAGCTCAAGGAACTGGCGAAGAAAAACAAGGTGGAAATATACCCGGTATCGCCGGACGACATAGTGGTGAGCGAGTGGGTGCGCTGGAAGTGCATGTTCGGCTGTAAGGGCTATGGTAAGCATTTGAGCTGTCCGCCTTATGTTCCGGGGCCAGAGGACACCAGGAAACTGCTGAAAGAATATCAAAAAGCCTATTTGGTCCACTTCAAGGGCATTCCCGGAATGACGGAGCTTGACCCGGACAGGGTGCCCGCGAACTGGCATGCCTTCCTCTCGGGGCTGATATTGTGGATACACAATACCGTTTATGAGCTGGAGCAGCACGCCTTTTATTCGGGGTACTATAAGGCACTGGCGTTCGGCGCATACCCGTGCTACTTCTGTGAGGAGTGCGTGGCCGAGCAGGCTAAAGGCGTCGTTGACGTGAGTATGAAGAGGGAGTGCAGGCATGCAGAGAAGGTGCGCACCTCCATGGAGGCCGTGGGCATCGACGTGTTCACTACGGTAAGGGGGCAGGGCCTTCCCATAGAGGTCATCCCTTGCAGGAAGAACGAGTACGGGAAGTTCATGCACTCGCGCTTCGACTCCTACGGGCTACTGCTCATACGATAAATCAGATAAGCATGATAGGCCAGGTAATATTGAGAGAGCTTTACCTTTTTAAGATGATCACTCGACGGCAGGAAGCATGACCACAAACCTGGCTCCGCGGGTATAGTCGCCCGCCACGCGGTCCTCGACCCAGAATTTTCCCCGGTAGTCATCTACGAGCATCTTGATCAAGCATAGGCCGAAGCCTTTACCCTTCGCCCTCGTCGTCGTAAGGCTTAGCCGGTCGAACAAGGTGCTCTTAAGAGTGTCAGGGATGCCGGGGCCATCGTCCTCCACGTCGATGCGGCAATATATTTTACCGTTATCGATGACCCGGCTCACCCCGATGTTGACCACGAGAGCGCCCTTAGAGTGCTTCACCGCGTTGCCCACGAGGTTGGTGAACACGTCCTTCAACAGGACATTGGCCCGGACGCGGTAATCGCCGGGGGCATTGCAAGTGATCTTGACGTCCCGGCCCGGGATGCGTTTAAACTGTTTTATGGTGTCCTCGATGATGCTGCCGACGCTGAGCACCTCGGGCTCATACAGCCCCATCTTCTCCCGCTGGAGCTTCCGCACGCTATCGATGAGCTGCGAGCTGTTATTCAGCGAATCCATCGCCCTGTCCAGTAAAACGATGTTGTCCTCGCCGAGCTTGCCCTCCATCTCGATGATATTGTGGGCTAGTTCCAGGAACCCCAGGCTGATCTGGTTCATGTTGTTGATGTCATGGCCCATCAAGTCTACGTACAGTTCAACCTGGTCTTTGGCATCCTGCAATGCATTCTGGGCCCGCTTTCTCTCCGAAATATCCTGCATCGTGCCGAAGACCTTTATGGGCCTGCCGTTCTCGTCTAAAATGACCTCCACGATGGAGTGTATGTACCTTTCCTTCCCATCCGGGAGTAGTATCCTGAACTCGTAGTCACGTGGAAGATTATCATAACGGATGTCTTTTATGGCCTCGTTCACCCACTTGCGGTCATCCGGGTGGAGCATGCGGGCAAATTTTTCAAAGGGGACCGCCTCCTGATGGTCGAGGCCGAACATACGGAAATATTCCCGGGAGCCGGAGAGCTGGTCTGTCTTCAGGTCCCATTCCCAGTTCCCCAGTGCAGCGATCCTTTGAGCCCGCTCGAGATTGGCTTCGCTCTTCTTCAAGGCTTCTTCGGCCTGTCTGCGCTCCGTGATATCCCGGGCGGCCGCGAAGACACCGATGACCTCGCCGGTATCATCCCGATAGACCGAAGCATTGTATATGACGGGAGTAATATGCCCGTCCTTATGCCATATCTCCAGCGCATAATCCGTGACCGACCCCCGTTCGAACGCAGTCCGGTATCCCTCTTTCGCCCTATCCGGCTCGGTGAAATAATCGCAAAAATCGGTGTTTATCAGCTCCTCCCTCGCGAAGCCGGTTACCATCTCTGTGGCCTTGTTCACGTCAGTGATCACCCCGGCCGGGGAGATGGTCACGAGCGGGTCCAGGCTTGCTTCGATGAGGCTGCGGTTATACGCACTTGCCAGCCTGACGGCTTCTTCAGCCAGCTTGCGCTCGGTGATATCCTCGTATGTGCAGAGGATGCCCGTCACATTGCCTTCGAGATCGTGCAGGGGGACCTTGCTGGTCTCGAGCCAGGCGACCCTTCCACTGGCTTCCCGCTGTTGCTCAATGATATGATACTCCGGCGTATCGCTCTCCATCACCCTGAAGTCGTGCTCACGGAAGGAGTCGGCTTGCTCCCGGGACCAGGGGAGGTCGTAGTCCGTCTTCCCCCGTATGTCCTCCGGAGTTTTCAGGCCCGCTGCCCTGGCAAAGATCTTGTTACATCCCAGGTAGGTTGAATTCCGATCCTTCCAGAAGATCGCCTGGGGAACGTTATCCATGACTAGCTGTAGTATTATTTTCGATTGAACGATCGCATTCTCGGCCCGCTTGCGCTCGGTGATATCCACAACAGTTCCAATCCCGAACATGGGGGTGCCATGCGCGTCGAAGTCGATGATCGCTTTCTCGTACACCCATTTAACCTGGCCGTTGGCGAAGACCCGGTGCTCGATCTCGTATGGCTTACCGGCAAGGGCCTCCTTCCATGCACGGTCCACTCCGGCCCTATCCTCTTCGTACACGATCGCCAGGAAGTCCTCATAAGAGAGCCCCGTGTTCGGGGGAAGCCCGAAAATCCGGTACGTTTCCGGAGACCACCACAGATCGTTATTCCGGAGGTCGAGGTGCCAGCTCCCGACCTTCCCTGCCTCCTGGGACCGGTATAATATGCGCTCGGTCCGTTTCAAGCGGCGCTCGCTCTCCCGCAGGGCCTCATCAGTCTTCTTACGCTCGCTGATATCCCGACACAGGGAAACCATATACTCCTTACCATCAGCGTGGAAATAATTGGAGCTTATTTCTACGGGAAAAACCTTGCCGTCCTTTGTTTTAAACCTCGACTCCACTAATATTTTGCCTAAATGTTTATTCCTTTCTATGAACTCAGATAGTTTTTCCGCCGTAAAATCCACGTCAATATCCGGTATATTCATCGATAATAGCTCACACCTGGTATACCCCAGGGATCGACAGGCCTCCTCGTTCACGAAAAAAATGCGCCCATCGGCCCACGTCCAAAAAGCCATATCCCTGAGTTGATCTACCAAATACTCGTTGAAAAATTGCTTTTCCTCGTCCTGCTTACGCTCTTTGGCATCAGCATCCGGTAACTTAATGCCCTCATTTTTTTTCGATCGCTTCGATGGAGCTTTCTCTTTTTTTCCCGGCATGCCCTTCCTGACCAAAAAACTTCTTATTAGTATTCTGGGATGTGTAAATATAAAAATTTTCAGGGCTATCCAAAGCGAGGCCATAGCTTGCATAATTTTATATTTATATTAGCGTAATTCTCCCTTAATGTTCGGCCGGTCAACTCATCAAAACCCGGATAGTTGCTTCGCCCGGCGCGATGGGCCCCCATCAAAAGGCCGTGCGTGAAGCCAACGCCAAAAGTATATGATTTGATTGTTTTCATATTATTGTAAAGAGATGGAGCGTTACAGGCAAATATTAAAAGGGGCGCCGTCGAGGCATATCCTGCTCAAGAGCATAGCGGTGCCTTCTGATTACAGCTCGCTCGGGGCCAGGGCGTTATGGGAGTTGCACGATGAGCGAATGGCCGATTATCGTAAGCTAAACGAGCAATATGATAAAAATAATACGCTCCCTACGGGAAAAAAGCCCTCACTGCTTGACGTAAAAGCCGAGCTGGCCGCCCGCATCATGGAGCACTGCTACTTCTGTGAGATCCGGTGCGGCGCGAACCGGTATAAGCGCCCTGGAGCCTGCGGCGTCGACGCCACCTCCCATTACTATTCAGAATTCTTACACCGGGGCGAAGAGCCCGAGCTGATCCCCTCGCACACCATCTTTTTCGAGGGCTGCACCTTCGCCTGCGCCTACTGCCAGAACTGGACCATCGCCACAGAGATCAGGGGCCATCTGGTCGATCCCCGGGAGCTCGCCGAGGTCATCGAAATACGCCATAAGGAGGGCAGCAAGAACGTGAACCTGGTGGGCGGCGACCCGACCCCTCACCTGCATACCATACTCCAGATCGTCAATTACCTGACCTCCAATATTCCGGTCGTCTGGAACTCGAACATGTACATGACGCCTGAGTCCATGCGGCTGCTGGAGGGTGTGGTGGACGTATACCTGGGCGATTTTAGATACGGCAACGATGAGCACGCTTCCCGGTATTCGAGCGGCGCCAACTACTGGGCCGTCACCACGAGGGCCTTCCTGGCAGCTAAAGCCCAGGCCGACGTCCTGGTCCGGCAGCTCGTGCTTCCCGGCCATGTGGAGTGCTGCACGAAGCCCATCGTGGAATGGTGCGCAAAAAATTTAGAAAAAGACGTGCGGTTTAACATGATGTTCCAGTATTTCCCCGAGTACCGGGCTCACACTTTCCCGGAGATCGACCGCATGCTCACTGGCGCCGAAATAACCCGGGCCCGGGAGATAGCAAAAGAGGCGGGGCTCACGAACCTTGTCTAAAAGCGAAAGCACATTTTTATAATAAAAAAGCGATTTATTATTGATAGCCTATGACGACACCACCCGTAAATGACGAGAACACGAGCGAATGCATCTGCGACGGCTGCCCGAGCTACCCCGGCCAGGGCGATAAGAAGCAGTACTGCGGCCACGGTAAGAGCCCGCTGAAGGTGAACATGGAGGGCTGTATCTGCCCGGCCGGCTGTCCGGTATATAAAAAATACAAGCTCAAAGAAATGTATTATTGCGTCTACGGGCAGGCGAAGTAAAAACAATATATTTTTCTGCTTAACGTTATATTTTCCCGGCTAATACTCTCAATCATGCCAGCGAGTGCTCCGCCCGCCCTGAGGGACCTCAAAAGCCTGACCGACGAGCAGGTCAGCGAGCTCTTTGAGGACCGGATAATGGAGCGGGGCATCAAGTATTTTGAGCAGGGCCGGATACTGCGGCCTTTCGTCTACCGGGACAGCATCATGGCCGAGTGCCAGGGCACGCTCCCCGAGAATTATTATATACGCGTCGACCTGCGTGGCGGCAATATGGTGGCCTCCTGTACCTGCCCCTATGCTTTAGGCTACTGCAAGCACATCGCCGCCGTGCTGTACGGCTGGCTCAAGAAGCCGGGCATGTTCAAGGACCTCGGGCAGTCGGAGGACTTGTTAAAAAAGATGGATAAGGGCCCGCTGGTCGAGACCATCATCGACATGATCAAGTATGACCCGGACGTCGTTTATGTCATTAACCTGCGCCTGCTGCCCCGGCCCGAGCTGCCGGGCTTCGTGGAGCGGGAAATGAAGAACATTTTTTCGGAGGAGTTCGTCGATTACCTCAACGTCCGGGAGATCGTGAAGAAGCTCGATATATTCAGGGAGTACGCCTCGGACATATACCAGGAAGGCGATATCGGGACGGCCATGGTCGTGCTGCGCCCGGTAATCGAGGCCATCATCGATAACTATACGAATTTAGACGATACTGACGGCCTCATGCGCAACTTCTTCGCCGCGGTCATGGACCTGTACGGCGACATCATACCAAATTACCGCATGGAAGGCGAGCGTCGCCGGTTCATGAACCAGGCCCTGGAATGGTACATGCTGGCCGAGTGGGGGCTTGAGCGAGTGCTGCGGAACTTCATAAGGAAAGAGACCGAGCGCCTCAAGGAACAAAAGTTCATGGTCAACTCCGTGGAATTACGGCTGGCCGACTACAAGAAGAGCTTCATCACCATGGGCCCTAAGTACTCGGAGGAGTACGAATACGTGGAAGAGCGGCTGGAGCGGCTCGAGGGGCTTCGTGCGGACATCAAGGGGCATATTTAGCATTAATTAGCAGTACCCTATTTATTTTCATTCTTTGAAAAATCAACTACGATGAGCGAGGCGAAGGGCGCCAGGAACGATGGCACCAGGCAGGAATTATCCGGGCTGCTGAAGAGCGGCCGCGCCACATTCTTTAGCCTGTTCCTTGGAAGGAATGTGGTCGATAAGGACGGCCATATACTGGGCAGGCTAAAGGACTTCAGCATCAAGCCCGGAGAGTCATTACTGGAAGTCTCCGGTGTCGTCTACGGGGAAGGCCTCTTGAGCGAGGTGCTGGGCCATGACGTCATCGTGGGCATGGCCAATGTCAGCTCTATTGATGGCGAGATCAAGCTCAAGGTCGCCAGGGAAGACATACCGCCCGGAAGGCTCTCGGAGAACGAGATGCTCATCACGGATACGATCCTCGACAAACAGATCGTTGATATCGACGACCTGAAGGTCGTGCGGGTGAACGACGTGCTGCTGGCATGGATCAAGAGCTCGCTCTGCCTTGTGGGCGTGGACGTGGGCTTCAACGGCATCATGCGCCGCCTGGGCCTCACGTGGGTGCCCCGGCGCTTAAATATTTTAAAATTTCCAGAGCATATCATCTCCTGGTCATACATCGACCCGCTGAACCCGGCGCTCCGGAAGGTCCACCTCCGGATACCGAGGAAGAACGTGAACGACCTGCATCCGGCCGACATCGCGGACATCATCGAAGAACTGGACAACAAGGGCCGGTTCACGATCCTGCAGTCCCTGGACGAGGAGACGGCCGCCGAAACGCTGGAGATGGTCGAGCCCGACATCCGTACGATCATGCTGCGCCAGATGTCGGAGAAGGAAGTGGCCGAGATCATGGATAACATGAACCCGGACGATGCCGCTGACATTCTTATCACGATGCCCAAAGACCGCGCGACCGAGGTCCTCAGGCAGTTATGCACCGTCAGTAAAGAGCATGCCAGCGATATCCGCGACCTTATGAAGTATCGGGAGAACTCGGCAGGCGGCATGATGAACACCGAATTCATCCATATTCATCGTGACCAGAAGGTTTCGGACGCTTTTGCGAAGCTTCGGGCGGAAGGCCGGGACATCGACATGATATACTACCTGTATGTCCTCGACGAGAAAGAGCGCTTGCTGGGCGTCTTCTCTTTAAGGGACTTACTGCTTGCCGACCCTCAGCAGCTGGTAAAAGACATCATGCTCGCCGAGGTCATCACGGTCCTCCCTACGTCTTCCCGGGAGGAGGTCGCTAACGTCATGTCCCGCTACGACCTGCTGGCGCTCCCGGTGGTCGGCAACGACAACGTGATGCTCGGCATCGTGACCTTCGACGACGCCCTCGAGTACATGCTGCCCGAGGACATCAAGAGCCGCCTGCCCGCAAATTACCATATTACCCGCCGGGTACACAGGATGTGAGCCGTCGTGCCGGAGCTTAAGAGCGGCGGAATTAGCCTGAAAAATATCATGCTCTTTTTAGCCGTTATTGGTCCTGGCATCATTACGGCGAGCGTCGATAACGATGCCGGCGGCATCACGACTTATTCCCTTGCAGGCGCCCGTTTTGGCTATATGCTTCTCTGGACGCTGGTGCCGATCACTGTGGCCCTCATCGTGGTCCAGGAGATGTGCGCCCGTATGGGCGTGGTCACGGGCAAGGGATTATCGGATTTGATACGGGAGAATTTCGGCGTCCGCATTACCGTTCTGCTTATTATCGTGCTGGTGCTGGCGAACCTGGGCAACACCATGGCCGAGTTTGCCGGGGTGGCGGCCAGCCTCGAGATATTCGGCGTCTCTAAGTACATTTCCGTGCCTATAGCCGCGGCCCTCGTCTGGGTACTCGTGGTAAAGGGCACCTACAGCTTCGTCGAAAAAATATTCATGATAGCGAGCACCTTTTACGTGACCTATGTCATATCGGGCTTCCTGGCGGGCCCGAACTGGGGGCAGGTGATCGAGAAGTCGGTCGTGCCGTCATTCAGCTTCCAGCCCTCATACCTTTTAATGCTCATTGGCCTCGTGGGCACGACCATCGCCCCCTGGATGCAGTTCTACATCCAGTCCGCTATCGTGGAAAAAGGCGTCAGGCTTTCCGATTATAAGTTCACCAGGCTCGACGTTATTATGGGTTGTTTTGTTACTTCGATCGTGGCTTTCTTCATCATAATGACCTGTGCGGCCACGATGTACCTGCAGGGCATTCCCATCGAGACGGCCGCGGACGCGGCCCGGGCGCTGGCGCCGCTTGCCGGTAAATACGCCTCGTGGCTCTTCGCTTTCGGGTTGTTTAATGCGTCCGTTTTTGCCGCCTCCATCCTGCCTCTCGCCACCGCTTATACGGTCTGCGAGGGCATCGGGTGGGAATCGGGCATCGATAAAAAGTTCAGCGACGCACCGCAGTTCTATGTGCTCTATACGTCTTTGATCGTCCTGGGCGCGCTGGCTATCCTTATCCCGGGGGCGCCGCTCATCAGCATCATGCTCGTCTCCCAGGTGCTGAACGGCATGCTGCTGCCGTTCGTGCTGGTGTTCATGCTCCTGCTCATCAATAATAAAAAGCTTATGGGAGAATACACGAACAGCAAGCTCTTCAATGTCCTGGCCTGGGGGACGACCATCATCATGTCGATCCTCACGGTGCTATTGGTCGTGACGAGCATCATCCCAGGGCTTTTCAAATAATAATACAAAACCCTATATATGTTGAGCGCGTACCGGGAGGGCTACCGATAAATCACGGGTTGAAATATGGTAAACAACAACGTTAACATCGAAGCGCTGAACAAGGAAAAAACGAGCATAGCACGATTATCGATCATCTCGAACGCCATGCTGGTGGCCTTAAAGCTTGCAGTCGGTATCATGATCGGCTCGGTGAGCGTCATCTCCGAGGCCATTCACTCTGGCATCGATCTGGTCGCGGCCATCATCGCATACTTCTCCGTCCGGCAATCGAGCCGGCCTCCGGATGCCGAGCACGCCTTCGGCCACGGAAAGATCGAGAACGTATCGGGTGCGGTCGAGGCGGTCCTGATCTTCGTCGCCGCCGGCCTCATCATATGGGAAGCCTATAATAAGCTTGTCCATGGCGTCGAGATCGAGGACGTGAGCCTGGGTATCGCTGTCATGCTGATCTCGGTCGTGGCGAACTATTTCGTATCGCAGAAGCTGCTCCAGACGGCGAAGAGGACGGACAGTATCGCCCTCGAGGCCGACGGGTGGCACCTCCGGACGGATGTGCTCACCTCACTGGGCATATTCGCAGGCCTGGTGGCCATCAAGCTCACGGGCATAGCCATCCTGGACCCGATCCTCGCCATCCTTGTCGCGCTATTCATATTGAAAGCGGCCTTCGATCTGACCATTAAGTCCGTAAAGGATTTGCTGGACATCAAGCTGCCGACGGAGGAAGAGGACGAGATCAAGCGGATCATAGCGGATCATTCGGCGTCCTACGTCGAGTTCCATGAGTTGCGCACCAGAAAGTCGGGATCCGACCGCTTCGTAGACCTGCACCTGGTCGTACATAAAAAGTTGAGCGTCGAGGAGGCTCATATACTGTCCGATCATATCGAGAGCGATATCAAGGAACGCTTCCCCAGGGCGAGCGTGATCATCCACATAGAGCCCTGTAAGGAAATGGGAGCTAATTGCAAAGTATGCGATGGGGAGAATGCAAATGTCCAATAAGATTCAGATCGCTACGGATGGCTCGAAATATAGCCAGATGGCTGTCGACTACGGCATCAGCATGGCGAAAAAGCTGGGGGCCAGTGTCATAGCCTTATACGTCGTGAACCTAAAGAGCCTTGAAATGTATGCCCTTGGGCATCATGATGATATTGGAGGTTACACAGGGGCCGATGCTGCCTTGAAGGCCGATGGAGAGAAAGCGCTGGCATACGTCTCCTCGAAGTGCCGGGAGGCCGGAGTAGGTGTATCTACCAGGATGGTCCGCGGCTACCCCTCCGAGGAAATCATAAAGCTGGCATCCTCCGAAGGCGTCGATATGATTGTCGTGGGCAACCTTGGAAAGACCGGCCTGGAGCACTTGCTGCTGGGCAGCGTTTCGGAAGCCATAGTAAAAAAGGCGCCATGCCCGGTCCTCGTCGTCCGAGGCTCAATTTAATTTTTTTATATTGCCGACTTTGCTTAAGGTTAGGCTTTTAAGGGCGAAGGATTCTTCCCGAACCTTCTATTGATGATCTTCAGCACTTCAAACCAGAGGATGCTGACGATACTGGCCATTAAACAGATGATCAGGTCGACAGAGTGGAGCTGGCCAAACTTGAAAGCCGACGCGAGGAATGGGACATAAAGCGATAGTCCAAGGAAGAAAATGGCAGCGGCCGATACCCATAATAGCGCATTGTTCGGCGTCGTGAGCATTTCCGGGATGGTCCGGCTCCATGAACGATTAGTGAAGACCAGGCCGAGGTTCGCGAGCACCAGCGTCGTGAAGGCGAGCGCGCGGGCCTGGGCTTCGCTTTCGCCAAGCATCGGGGCGAACCGGTAAACAGCCAGGACAACTATGAAAACAACGAAACCCTGGAGAATACTTAGTAGTATGGTCCTCCCGTCGAAGACGGGCTCGTTAATTTTCTTAGGTGGTCTTTTCATGACGTCCTTCTCTTCAGGCTCAGCCTCGTATACCACAGAGCAAACAGGGTCAATTATGAGCTCCAGGAAGGCAATGTGTGCCGGGAAGAGCATGATCGGCCAGCCCAGGAGAACGGGGAGCAGCGACATACCGGCGATGGGAACGTGTACGGCAAAGATGTAGGCCATCGCCTTTTTCAGGTTGTCGAATATCCTGCGGCCCATTTTCACTGCCTGAACGATGGTTGAGAAGTCGTCGTCCAGCAGGACGAACGCCGCCGCCTCACGGGCTACTTCGGTCCCTCGGCCACCCATTGCTATACCAATGTGGGCGCTCTTCAGCGCTGGCGCATCGTTTACGCCATCCCCCGTCATAACTACGATATCACAGTTTCTCTTGAGGGCGTTCACGATGCGGAGCTTCTGCTCCGGGGCAACACGGGCGAACACGTTCACGTTCCTGATACGGTCCTTAAGTTCATCGTCGCTGATGGCCTCGAGCTCGTGGCCGGTGATGACCTCATCACAGGGCTTGATACCGGCCTGACGGGCAATATTTTGCGCTGTTACAGGATAGTCACCGGTGATCATGACGGTCCGGAGGCCCGCCTCATAGCACTCTTTGACCGCACCTGCTACCATTGGACGCAGGGGGTCGCTGAACCCGATAAGGCCGATGAACTGGAAATCGTAGTCGTGTTGATCGGCTGGCAGATCGGGCTTCAGGAAATACGCCCTCGCGACGCCCAGGACCCTTAACCCGTCTTCGGCCATTTCCTGGACGCAGGAACTTAACAGGGCAATATCACTCTCGCCCAGATGGCAGAGGTCGAAGACCGCTTCCGGCGCCCCCTTGGAGGCGATCACAAGATCACTGCCGGAGGGGGAAGCCCATACGTGGGAAAGGGCGAGGAGCTTTTTCGATAGGGCGTACTCCTGTACCAGCGTCCAGTTGTCGTGTAAATGCTCCGTACCCCCGAGTAATTTCTCGCCCGCACTTTTAATTGCTTTCTCCATAGGGTCGAATGGGTCATGCTGGCTGGCCAGTATCGAGAATTCCATGAGCCCATGGAAAGGCTCCGGCAGCACCACCGTCGTTTCGTCGACCGTAAAAAATTTTCCGTTCGCGTAGATTTTCCTGACGGCCATCTTATTCATGGTCAGGGTCCCGGTCTTATCGACGGAAAGCACCGTCGTGGAGCCCAAAGTCTGGATAGATTTGAGCTGCCGGGTCAGCACATGGTGTTTCGACATGCGCCAGGCGCCCAGCGCCAGGAAGATCGTCAGCACGACGGGGATCTCTTCGGGTATTAAGGCCATGGCGAGCGTAAGCCCGGTAAGCACACCATTGAGCCAGTTGCCCCGCGTGAGGGCGTAGATAACGATGATCGTGACACACACGGCCATCCCGATGGCCGCGAACGCTTTAACCAGCCTTTCCGTCTCTATCTGGAGCTGCGTCTTCTCCGTCTCAAGGATCTGTAACGCTTTACCGATCTTGCCGATCTCAGTGTGCACCCCGGTGCTCTTTACTTCCGCAACCCCGTGCCCCTGGACCACCAGCGTGCTCGAGTATACAAAGGGGAGGTCATCGCCACCGGGCCTCCCGATAGCAATATCGGTTTCCGCCTGGCCTTTCCTCACGGGCATCGATTCCCCGGTGAGAAGCGATTCGTCTATCAATAAATTACTACAGGATAATACCAAAGCATCTGCGGGCACGCGATCCCCCTCAGCGAGGATAACGACATCCCCGCGGGTCACTTCTCGCCCCGGTATGCGGCTCGCGACCCCGTCCCTGATGACGAGCGCCCGCGGGCTAGACAACGATTTTAACGCTTCGAGGGCCCTCTCGACCTTCCTTTCCTGGTATATCGTAATGCCTACGACGACAAATACAAAACCAAGGAGCATCAGAGCTTCCTCGAAGTCGCCGATGAGCAAATATATAGCGCCCGCAGCGATCAGCAACAAGAACATAGGCTCTTTTATAACATCGAGGGCCGTATCAACGAATGTCCGTTTTTTACCTGCAGGGAGCTCGTTATAGCCTTCTGCCTTCAACCTCTCGGCCGCCTCCTGGCTACTGAGGCCCTTGATATTTTCAATGCCGGAGTAGTGGCCGAGTTTAACCATAGAATAGATATTTTTCTCGCAGGATTTATATAAAGATTTTTACTTAGCTACCGATTTTCCACGCAAGGCTTGCAGTATGCCGATGGCCGTACGTTAAATACGGAAATGGCGTCAGAGACACTTAATCGAAAAAGTCCCACTTGTCGTCCTTGTGTTTCTTATATTTCTTATCGTGCTCATGGTCGTGGTCGTGGTGGTGGTGTTCACCGTGGTTGTCATGATGGTCATGGTCTTTGTGATCGCTATGGCTGTGGTCATGATGGTCATCATGGTGATGATCACTCCCAGAGTGTTGATCCTTGTGCTGGCTGTCTTCGGCATAGTGTTTGTCGTGGCTGTCATCGTCGGTCAGAATTCGCTTTATCTTCGTAAAAATCGACATATGGTATTGCACCTGATCTATCGTACCTTTTATGTTACTTGTCAATTGTTATATATTTCACTATACCCGGCCATGACGATGACTACAAAGATAACCCGATAAAGGAAAAAACCGTTACACTTTCTTTTAAAAAAATGATAATATCTCAAGATAGCCTTACAGGGCTCGCCGGCGCCGTCTCCTTCTCAACGAACACGGCCGTCCCGCACGCCAGCACCTCGGTCATCGACTGCCCGAGCTCGGACGAGTCGAAGTCGACACTGATGACGGCGTTGGCGCCCATTGCCTTAGCATGCTCTTTCATGCGGTCCAGCGCCTGCTGCCTGGACTGGTTAAGCAGCTCGCTGTACTCGTGGATCTCGCCGCCGAAGATGGTCCTCAGGCTGGCGATGAAATTGCCTCCCAGCCCGCGGCTCCTCACGATAAGGCCCCAGGTGAAGCCCATAGTCTTCGTTATCTTATAACCGGGCACGTAAGGCGTGCTTACAATGATCAATTCCTCTGCCATGATAAACACTGAAGAGAAAAAGGTAAATATAGAATATAGAAATTGCGGTCTCAGGCTAGCTTTTCCTTCGCATAGGCCACGGCGTTCCTCCACACCTTAATACCATCGCTCTCTTCCGGCATGACCTTGCCCTTGCGCCGGTATTCATCCGCCATCCGGGTATAGTGCGGGTGGTTGACGATGTGGTTGAAAGCTTCAGGGTGGGGCATTAATCCAAAGACCCGCCCCGTCTCATCGCAAATGCCGGCGATAGAGTCCACGGAACCGTTCGGGTTCATCGGGAACTCCATGCTGGGCTTGTAGCTCTCGTCCGCATACTGCATGACGACGTGGCCGTTCTTCCAGAGGCGGTCCAGTATGGCCTTATCGCCCGGGATGAACTTGCCCTCACCGTGCCTGATCGGCAGGTACATCTTTTCGATGCCCTTCGTGAATATGCACTGCGACGCCGGGTTGACCTTCAGGTTGACCCAGGCGTCCCTGAATCCCTTATCATTGTAGAAGACGGTCGTGGTCTGGGCCCTGTAGTCCTTATCGAACGCGGGCAGCAGGCCCATCTTCACCAGGATCTGGAAGCCGTTGCAGATGCCGATTATTAATTTGCCGTCGTCGATGAACTTCCGGATGTCGTCCATGATGGGGCCCTTCGGCGTCTTCGCGTACAGCACCTTGTTGGCGAACGCCTTACCGCTGCCCAGGTCGTCTCCATAAGAGAAACCGCCCGGGAAATTCAAGATCTGGTAATCTTCTAATTTATATTTGCCGTCGATAACGTCGTTGATGTGGGCGATGGTCGCATCGGCCCCGGCCAGCCTGTTAGCGTATGCCGTCTCCATTTCACAATTTATGCCATATCCGGTTAATACTAAAGACTTCACGGCCATGTTTACCACCTCAGCGGATATTGCCAGGACTCTTTCATGGCGCCGGTGATCGTGTCGATGATGCGGATGCTCTTAAGGCCTCTTACGAGGAATCGGTCGTCTTGCCTTACCGTGCCGATGGACTCGCAGTCAACGCCCTCCATGGCCTGCCTGAACGCCTTTTCATTTTCAGGGGCCACGGTGACCACGAACCGCCCCGCGGACTCGGAGAACAGCACCTGGGCGTCCCTGTTGAGCCGCTCCGACGGAACACGCAGGAGGTCTATATCCATGCCAAGCCCGCCTGCGAAGGCCGTCTCCGCCAGGGCCACGGCAAGGCCGCCATCCGAGCAGTCGTGGCATGATGCCACGAGGCCGGCATTGATGGCCTTCGAAAGTGCCTCGTAAGTCCGCTTGTTCGCTGCTGCGTCAACCTTCGGCACGTTCGTCCCGACGGCGCCGAGCATCGCATAGAACCTTGAACCTCCGAGCTCATCCTTCGTCTTGCCCACGGCGAACACGACATCGCCCGGCATCTTGGCATCCATAGTGACGCATTTCCTGACATCAGGAATAACGCCCGCTGCCGAGAACAGCACGGTCGGCGGGATAGAGATCTTGTACTCCTTCCCGTCCTCGCCCTTGAGCTTGTAATCGTTCTTCATCGAGTCCTTGCCCGATATACATGGCGTTCCATAGGCGGTCGTATAATCGTAAAGCGCCTTATTCGCCCGTACTAATTGAGCCAGCTTATACTCGCCATCAGGCGTCTTCTCAGGGTCATAGATGGGATCGCACCAGCAGAAATTATCCAGTAAAGCGATCTGCTTTAGACTGCCGCCTACCGCGATAATATTACGGATAGCCTCGTCGATTGAGTTGGCCGTCATGTGATATGTATCGATGTCCCCGTAAAACGGGTTGATGCCGTTAGCGACGGCCAGGCCGGTCATCCTGTCCAGGAGCGGCCTGATGACTCCAGCATCGCCGGGGCCGTCGTTGTCCCTGCCGGTGAGCGGCTTGATCACGGAGCCGCCCTGGACTTCGTGGTCATACTGCCTGATGACCCATTCCTTGCTGGCAATATTAAGGTCGGAAAGCAGTGTCATGAGCGCCCCGGTCAGGCCCTCAACAGGAAGCTCCGGGTCCTTGTACTTTGGCGCAGCCCACTTCGCCGTCAGGCTCATCTTCGGCAGGCCGTGGTGCAGGAAGTCCATGTCCAGGTAGGCGACGGTCTTGCCGTCGTAGAGGACGTGGAACTTGCCGGTGCCGGTGAATTTGCCTAACACGGTCGCCTCAACGCCCCTGCGCTTGCATAATGCCATGAACGCATCGATATTTTCGGGCGGCACGGCCAGCGTCATGCGCTCCTGCGCTTCTGAAAGCAATATCTCCCACGGGTCCAGGCCGTGGTACTTCAAGGGAGCCTTCTCCAGGTGCATCTCGCACCCGCCGGACGATTCCGCCGTTTCTCCCACGGATGAGGATAAGCCGCCGGCTCCGTTGTCAGTAATGCAGCGGTACAGGCCCATGTCCCGGGCTTCCAGGAGCATATCCAGCATCTTCTTCTGCGTGATGGGGTCGCCGATCTGGACGGCCGTCGCGGGCGAGCCCTCGTGCAATTCCTCGGACGAGAACGTGGCGCCGTGAATGCCATCCTTCCCGATGCGGCCGCCGGCCATGACTATGAGGTCCCCGGCGTCGGCCTTCTTATCCTCAGATGGCTTCCCGTTGACGATAGCCGGCATGATGCCGATGGAGCCGCAGTAAACGAGAGGCTTACCGCCATAACGGTCATCGAACAGGATAGCGCCGTTGATGGTCGGGATGCCGTTCTTGTTGCCGCCGTCCTTGATGCCCCTCACGACGCCTTCCATTATGCGCTTGGGGTGGAAAATGCGGGGCGGCAGGCGTCCCGTGTAATTTGGAGATGCAAAGCAGAGCACGTCCGTGTGGGCGATGATCTTGGAGCCCATTCCCGTGCCCGACGGGTCCCTGTCGACGCCCACGATGCCCGTTATGGCCCCGCCGTACGGGTCCAGGGCGGACGGGCTATTATGCGTCTCTACCTTGAAAGCGATATTATGATCATTCGTGAACTTGATGACCCCGGCGTTGTCCTTGAAAACGGATACGAGCCAGTCGGCCTTCTTTGCGATCTCGCTCGTAGAGCCCTGGATATACGTCTTAAAGAGGCTGTCAATGGTCTCCTTCTTGCCGTCCTCGTAATAGTCGATGGAGGCATTGAAGATCTTGTGCTTACAGTGCTCGCTCCAGGTCTGGGCCAGCGATTCGAGCTCGACGTCGGTGGGCTTATCGCTCAGGCCGACCTTACGGCGTGCATCGAGGATCGCGGGCTCCTTGAAATAGTCCCGGATGCGCCTCATTTCTTCAAGAGAAAGCGCCAGGATGCCTTTCCGGCTGATGTCCTGAAGCTCCTTATCGCTGACGTCCAGGTTTATCTCGCCGACGTGGGGCTTGTGAGCGTCCTTCACTAAAGGCACATAAGGCTCAACTTTGCCGTCCCACTCGTCCTTACTGATAATGTTAAAACGCTCGATGAGCTCGTTGCCTAACAGCTCTTTGCTGATGCGGATAGCCTGAATGTGGTTGATCTTGCCGTTGAGGAGGTACTGCATGGAGGTATGCACCGACTCGTCCGGCTTCAGCTTCCGTCCGAGCCTGTCCTCGATGGCCTCGCGGCCTGTCTTGCCCTCGTTATCCGTAACGCCGGGCCTGAAGCCGACCTCGATCATCCAGTCGAAGTTCGCGGCCAGCGGCCTGTCCAGCGAGTACTCCTGGACGACGACATCGGAGAACGGGCCCGATGCAACGGCCTTTTTCTCGTCTTCCGACAGACTGGCATTGACCGTGTAGACCTTGATGGTCCTCACGTTGTCGGCGCTGATGCTCAGATTGTCCTTGATGGCGGCTTTAACGCCTTCGCCGGCGGCGTCCCGGTAGCCGGGCCTTAACGCGACCTCGATCCTGAACGGCATAATTCCTCTAGGTTATCAATCGGTTGTTTTACTATTAAGCTTATCCACGGCAGTGTGGACGCTTTTAACGTTGAGATGTACCCTGTTCATGGAATATATACCTTTTATCGGGGTAACGGGGCCGTGTAATTCCAGACGGTCGATTAATTTATAATGTCAATACAGGAAATCGTTATATATAATCAAGAGGAAAAATAGGGGCGGGTGAGCCATCTGCAATATGACTTTTCCGGCAGCCAGGATATGATGTCCAATAGCCTGGCGTTCGAGAGCATCTTTTTCCTGGTCGTTATTATTTTACTTATCTTTCAGCTTCGCAGACGCCGTGTCAGGTTTTTCGGGCTCGTGATCATGCCGTTGATCATGCTGCTCTTCAGTATCCCGATGGTCATGCCTGAACTATCATTGGGTTTGTTAGAGATCATATTCGTCGGGCTGGGCTTAATCATAGGCGCGGGCATCGGCATTGCGGTCGGTTCGATGATGGAGGTCCAGGTCGACGAAAAGGATGGCTCCATGTTGCTTAAGGGCTCCATACTGGCCGTGCTCCTGTGGGCAGGCATCATAGGCCTGAAGATCTTTGGCAAGGACTTCATCAAAAGTATCGGTGTGATCGATGTGGGCCTGGTGACGTCGATATTCCTGATGATGGCCGTGGGGGCTATGATCGCCCGAAGAGGGTTCGTTTACTGGCGCTACCTGCAGATGAAAAAGGCCATGGCCGTGCCGTTAAATCAGTAGAATGGCCGTCGCTTAGGGCAGCTCGCTCTGCTTCGCCGGGCAAAAGTTGCAAATGGAGAAGAGCACGTCCTTTTCCTTATCCCTGATGGGGCAATAAAAGCCTTCCGGGCGGCGCTCGACCCGGAAGCCGCCGGGGAACGGCATGCCCACGGGATGGCCGGGCTCATCCATCACAAAGATCGTGAAACAACTGACAAGATGATAATAGCCTCCATAGTACGACTCCTCGAGATGACCGTCTTCTCCACCAGTGATCATGGCACAATATTCCAGAAACGTTTTTTGGTCCTCGATCTCGCCGGGGATCTTTTTAAGCGAGCCGTCGCCGTGCATACGCATCAGCTTAAAATAGCTGCCAAATAATTGCTCGGTGAAATATGGGTGTATACTTTCCCGGTAAGGCGATGGAAGCTTGTTGATCTCGTATTCCAAAAAGGCGCTCATTGCCTGAAGGTCCAGAATACTCAGGCGCCCAAGCTCGAAGGCGAGCGCTTCTCCCAGCTCACATTTCTTTTTAATATTTTTTATGCGGCTAAAGACAGCACGGGCACGCCCGGACGGATATACCTGCTCCATGACAATGGCCATGTACTCGCCAGCTTTATTTAAACTCATCGTAAAGATGAGGCCTCATCGTACAGATGGCCTCATCTTTACTATGAGGCCTCATCTTGCCGATATGAGCCGTATGGCATTGGCAGGCCCGTTCTCGGGGTCCCAGTGGTCGGCCTTGCCCAGTATGAAAATGTGGTCCGAGAATCGGTCGATGCCGCCAGCGTTATCGTTACCCACGATAATGGTGAACAGCCTGGTGCCGTTTTCCCTCTTCATTTGCTCCAGGCCCGAGATAACGTACTTATCGTTCACGACGGACAGGCCATCCGTAATGAAGAGAATATCGGCGTTCACATATTGTTTCTTTTTCAGCGACTCCACGCCCTCCCGAAGCGCAGTATCAAAGTCTGTTCCACCCTCGAACGTATAGCTAAGAAAATCCAAAAACTCTGTGGCCATTTTCTTATTATCCGTGATCTCTATCTCGTGAGTCTGACCCTCGGACGAGAACAAATATACCTTGACGTCCCGGCTCTCCTTCATCATGCGCCTCACGAGGGCCAGGATGATGGACTTGGCCACGATCTCGGGGTCTCCATGCATGGAGCCCGACGTGTCCACCATGGCCACCATGGGACCCCTATTCTTTTTCGAGTCATCCGTCCAGTTCACCCCCTTAAGCTCGTATGTGAGCAGCTTCTTCTCCATCCAGTGGGCGAAAAAGAGATTCCTGAGCGTCTCGTCCTGCAGCTTGACGCTCTCCACGGGCAGCATGTGCTGCAGGTCGCCCGACGTCGTGACCGAGTAGACCTCGGAATGGCTATAGCTCGACAAGGACAGGCGCCTCGACCCATACTCCATCTCTATACGGCCAATCGTATCCAAAATCTTTTTTAAGTCCTCGTTCCGCTCCACGATCTTCGAGTACTTGTGAAGGTTGGCGAAGTAGACGCGGTGAAGCTCCAGCATGGACCGGTCCCAGCCCCTGCCCGGGTATAACAGCGAAAGCATCTCCAGCGACTCCAGATGGTCCTCCACGTTACTTACCTGTCCCATGATGCCCGAAAGGAGCACGCTACCGGCAAGCAAGTCCAGGAACTTCCTGGACGCCTTATCATTCTCAAACCGGCTTACCCGCTCGACGATATCTACTTTTTCCTGGGCTGCCCTCCTGGTTGACCTGGGCGTCTCTTTACTCGTCCTCCGGTGCCATAGATCCAGGGTGCTTTCCAGTATCGCCTTGAACTGCTGATAATAGAAAGCCATCTTTCCCCTGGCCAGCTTTTTCAACTCCGGCTCGAAGCGCGAGAAGTCGTCCAGCATATCGAAGATCTGCTCGAGGACGATGCGCAGCATGATCAGCGCCGATATACTGCTCACTGACGCCAGCTTCTTTACATGGGCCCAATCGTCGGAGCCCTTCAACGAGACGAGGATCAAATAAAAAACGCCGTAGTGCTCGATAAAGCGGGCGATATCCCTGACCTCATAATCTTCGCCCAGCACGATCTCCCGGTACAGTATAGAGGCGATCTCTTCCCTCTTCCTCCGGGGGATGTTCCGGGGCTGAGTGATGACCTCACGGATCTCATCCTCGTCCAGCGCAGCTTCAAATGCGCCCGCGGCGCTCATTGCGCTTCAGCCTCAAACACAAAAGCGCGGTCCATCAGGCTCACCGCCCCATCCTGCTCGATCATGGACTCGATGATGTGGAACGTGTGGTCGATCTCGTGGAGCAGGTTTATCTTATACTGGCACCGGCTCATGACCGCCGTGCGGTCGTTCTGCGTGACCCAGACGTTCCTGTCCAGCATGCATTTCAGCGTCTCAACCTCTTCTTCTACTTTGACCCGGGCCTGGGCGTGCCTGTCCCGCATGCCGGTCATCTCCACGATGTAGGCGTGGATGCGCTGGGGCGTGTTTTCCACGAAGTTCCAGCCGTACTCCTCCTGGAGCACCCTGAGCAGCTCGTGGTAGCCGAAGTACCGGAGATGCAGGCTGATGCGGTAAGGGTCATAATAAAGATGCTCGGGGAATATCGTCTTATGCATGTACAGCTTTTTCGAGCTCTCGAGCATCTCATTACAATCATAACAACGGATGCGCAGCGGGAACTTGAAGTCCACGGAGCGCTGCACCAGCATCAGCAGGTCGTCGGTCTCCTTTTTGAGCTTTTTCAGGCTCTCCCCGCCCGAGATCATCAAGTCCATCAGCATGTTCTTGATATGCTCCTTCTGCTCAGGCCGATCCCAGGCCATGTGTTGTAATAGCAGCACCATGGAGCGGTCCACGGTCCTCTGGCCGATGCTCGCGGCCGCTATCCTCATGACGTTGACCATCTTTTTCCAGCGGCGGTCCGACAGGATAAAATTCTTGGCCCTTAACTCCCGTCTCGTCTCCAGCACGATCTTTCGGACATCGGCATCGACGCTAACGTTTTTAGCCCTCACCTGCAGGTCCTGGATATCCGGTATGGACAGCTTTGAGCCCAGGGCAAGAGACTCATCCGTACCAAATATCAGGTCGGCGAAATTCAACTCGTCCTCCACGTACTTCACCGAGCACCGGAACAGGAAACGGTCATAAAGCGCCTCGAGGCTTTCGTTATCCTCGGGCATCTCGTTGGAGGCGCCGAACGCCGTAAGAAGCGGCACGTCCGTGACGTGGCTGCCGCTTGTGAACTTGCGCTCGTTCAGTATCGTGAGAAGGCTGTTCAGGATGGAGCTGTTCGACTTGAATATCTCATCCAGGAAAGCGATATGCGCCGTGGGCAGGTACCCCTCGGTCCTGCGGCGGAAATCGTCCCTCTGCAGGGCCTTCAGCGACAGCGGCCCGAACACTTCCTCGGGAGTCGTAAAGCGCGTCAACAAATAATAGAAAAAGTACCCGTCGATGGCCTCGCACACGCTTTTCGAGAGCAGCGACTTCGCCGTGCCCGGGGGCCCCAGAAAGAGCACGTGCTCACCCGAGATGATGGCCAGCAGCGCGCAGTTGATCTCCTCCGTCCGCTCCTTAAATCTTTTATCTAGCGCTTCGCGTACGGCCAGCAGGTCCTCCGTTATGCTAATGGCACGCCCTCCCTTGATTAAAAATAACTATCTTCTGATTTGTATATTAACGTATTCAGGTGATTTAACATCCCGAATAAAAATTTATGCTATATGAGCCTTCAATATT
Organism: Methanocella paludicola SANAE; assembly: GCF_000011005.1. Classification (NCBI taxonomy): domain Archaea; kingdom Methanobacteriati; phylum Methanobacteriota; class Methanomicrobia; order Methanocellales; family Methanocellaceae; genus Methanocella; species Methanocella paludicola. The sequence continues at coordinate 1,797,488 of NC_013665.1, read as the reverse complement.
TTAGCATTCCGGGGTTTCTCGAATAATGTCCCTTTCCATCAACGAAATAAACGAGCGGCTGATTGAGGCCGGCCGGCTCATCTACAGGCCGATATATGTATATGGCTCCGACGTCGCCCCGAAGGGCGCCGTCCAGGTGTCCTCGATATTACAGGCCGGGCACCGCTGCCTTGCAAAGGCGATGTTCAAGCAGTCTGCTCATGACGGCATCCCACCCCTCTTTTTGGGGGAGGACGTGCTCAAGGGCTGCTGCTATGGCGCACAGTCCTGGCTGGGCTTCATTAATTTTCCTACTTCGATGGAGGACATGCTGGTAGGCAGGAGCGACGACGAGGCCCTGTTCCTGAAATCGTCGCCCGAAGTGTGCCGCCTGAGCCTGCAGAATATCGGCAGGATCACGCCCCCTGCCGACTACATCGTCACCAGCGCGGCCGCTGATATCTCTGGAAAAGCCGATGTGCTGTCTGTTGTCTGTTTCGGCAGCGCCGAGCAGGTCCGGAACCTTTGCGCCCTCGTCCACTTCGACGAGACCCGCATTTTCAACCCCATAATGGCCCCGTGGGGCTCTCATTGCTCTTTATTCGTCGCCTACCCCTCGGGCATGGCCGCTAACGCCCCAAAAAATACCGCCTTCCTCGGCCCGAACGCCCCGGATGGTAATTCCTGGTTCCCTGAGAATATCATGGCCTTGAGCATGCCCATTGAGATGGCCCGGCGCATCTGCGAGAAGTATGGTGCCTCGTTCGCTGTGAGGGCGCCCGAGATGACTTATCCCAGGACCAGGGAACCTGTTTAAAACTTTTTTCTGCCCGTTTTTGCGGTCTTATACCTCTTAGGGGTCTTAAACCTGGTATATTTTTATTCAGTACTTTTATTATAATTGTTTATAATTGTCACATTTAGTATGAAAAATCGATAAATTATTAATACTATACCTTGCATACCATACTCTTCAGTAATAAGCAACCATACAGGGAGGAATCAGGTATCTATAACAAACGCTTACTATGCTTCGTATTATGTTCGATCATGATAATGGCCGCGGCACTCTCCGGCTGCACGAGCCCGACGACATCGCCATCCGTAACACCGACTGCGACCGCAAAGCCCGTGACCATCGTTGACTCGACGGGTAAAACAATTACGTTACCTGCGGCAGCGAACCGCATAATCGTCACCAACTCCGACGCGGCAGAAGTACTCATAGCTCTCGGAGCGAAGGACAAGATAGTGGGCATCGTGAACACGGTCAACAACACGCCGCTCATGGCATCCCAGCTGGGCAATATTACTAGCGTCGGCGTATGGGACAACCCCAGCATCGAGGATATCATCGCGCTCAAGCCCGACGTGGTCATCTCTTACGCGAGCTGGAAGCCTAAGAACCTGGCACAGTTCCAGGCGGCCAACATTACGCTGATACAGCTGGACTGCTATAAGATGGACAACCTGACATCGGACATCAGGAAGATGGGCGTTATCTGCGGCGAAGAGGAGAACGCCACGGCATACGTGGGCTTCATCGAGGATAACATGAAGACCGTTACCGACAGGATCGCCAACGTGACGGAGAGCCAAAAGCCGAAGGTCTACTGGGGCCAGAACATGACAACGCTCTCGACAGCCGGAAAGGGATCGGGCGGCGACACGCTGGTCCGAATGTCCGGAGGCTATAACATCGCGGGCAACCTGACCCAGATGTATCCGCAGGTCAGTGCCGAGTGGATACTCGAGAGTAATCCGGACATTGTCGTCCAGACCGTCGGGTACGTGAAGTCGCAGGACTACATGGTTGGCAAGATCGCTGAGATCAAGAACAGGACCGGCATGGAGAACGTGAACGCCGTCAAGGACAACAGGGTCTACATCATGTCCACCGCCGTGGCATACGGCCCCAAGGGATTCATGGGCATGCTGTACATGGGCAAGATCCTTTATCCTGACAGGTTCAGCGACGTGGACGCGCAAAAGGCGCTCGACACGTATGCGCAAAAGTTCGTCCCCGGCGCAAACGACTACGTCTACATCTATCCCTCCCCCTGAAGGGCATGAATTTCATGCCCTTCTTTTATCAGGGGAAAACGATATCAATCATTTTAAGATATATGATAGGGTCACGGATAAATCCGTGTTCGATTATTTGATAGAGGTGTATGGATGGAGGGCCAGGCCTCGTTAAAAGAGGCGTTCGTCAGCGAGATTTACCGGGAAGGCCATGCTAAGAAGGTCAGCCTGCTCATTGCGCTATTCATATTGCTGGTCGTGGCCTCGATATATTCCGTGACTGCGGGGTCGGCCAGCATCAGCATCAGCGATGTCGGGCTGTCCATAGGCCACGCGTTCATCGCCTTTATCAATGGCATCTTCACCTTCGTCGATAACTATATTCCTTTCAGCTTTCGGCTAGACGCGTCGGCCATGCAGCCGGGCAGCAGCATCGCCGAATCCATCGTCGTGAACATGCGCCTGCCCAGGATCCTCCTGGCCATCCTTACGGGCATCAGCCTGGCGGTCGCGGGAGCGGTCATGCAGGGCATCCTGAGGAACCCGCTCGTCAGCCCGTTCACCCTCGGCCTTGCCTCGGCCTCCTCTTTCGGCGCCGCCCTCGCCATCGTATTCGGCGCAGGCCTTTCCGCCATGATGATGATCAGCGACGATTACGTGATAGTCATCAGCGCTTTCGCCTTCGGCCTCCTGAGCATGTTCCTCATCTACGGGATCTCGAGGATGCGGGGCACGGGCCAGGCGACGCTAATACTCGCGGGCGTGGTCATCGGCTATATCTTCCAGGCCGGCGTGCTCGTCTTCCAGTACCTGTCCAACAACGAGCGGCTCAAGGACATCGTCATGTGGCTCATGGGCGGCATGTGGAGCGCGAACTGGGACACAATAGTCATCCTCGCGCCTATCACGCTCATCTGTGTCCTGCTCCTGTCGCTCATCTCCTGGGACCTCAACGCGCTCTCGGCTGGCGACGATATCGCGAAGAGCCTGGGCATCCGGGTCGAGCGTTTAAGGCTGATCTGCCTGTTCCTGACGACGCTGATCGCCTCGAGCTGTCTCGCCTTTACGGGCGTCATCGGCTTCATCGGCCTCATGGCGCCGCACATCTGCCGCATGCTCATCGGCAACGATTACCGGTACCTTCTCCCGTGCTCCGCCCTGACCGGCGCCATCATCCTGCTGGTCTCGGACACCTTTGCCCGCACCATCGTGAGCCCCATCGAGCTTCCCGTCGGCATCATCATGTACATCATCGGAGGGATATTCTTCCTTTTCCTGATCCTTCGGGGGAAGGAGAGCCACATCTATTAGGAGGCACCATGAGGATAAATCTCGAGGACGTCGTGGTAAAATATGGTAAGTACGTGGCAGCGGACGGCGTCTCCTTCGATGTCGGCCCCGGCGAAGTGGTGAGCATCATCGGCCCCAACGGCTCGGGCAAGAGCACCATCATCAAGTCCATCGCCCAGATCATCCAGCCGTCCTCCGGCAGGATATCCCTGAACGGACGGGACCTGTCGACCATAGACATCTCCGAGATCGCAAAGCTGATCGGCTATGTCCCCCAGAATTTCCACTATTTGTTCTATTCGAACGTCATGGAGACCGTGCTGCTGGGCCGTAAGCCCCATATCAAGTGGAAGGTGTCAAAAAATGACCTGGACATCGTCCAGAAGGCGCTGGAGAACATGGGCATCACGTCCATGGCCGGTAAGTTCATGGACGAGCTGAGCGGCGGCGAGAAACAGAAGGTATATATCGCCCGGACGCTCGCCCAGCAGCCTCAGTTGTACTTGCTGGACGAGCCCACGAGTAACCTGGACTTGAAGCACCAGATCGAGGTCCTTGAGATTACAAAGAGGCTTACGAAGGATCAGGGCGCCTCGATGATCGTTGCCCTGCATGACCTTAACCTTGCCCTGAAGTATTCGGATAAGGTGGCCATGATGCAGAAAGGCCGGCTGTATGCTTTTGGTAGGCCTGAGGATGTGCTCACCGTGCAGAATATTAATAGCGTTTATGGGGTCGAGGCCGTAGTCGTCGAGAGCGGGTACGGTAAGTATATCGTGCCCATTAGGGCAAAATAAACTACCGGTTGACTGTTGCGTTGATTAGTTCGGTTGGTATCTCGAACCTCTCCAAAGGAATTAAAGCACGAATTCTTTTTAAAGATTTTACTCACTAAATCCCTGAGCCTCTAAAACACCGTCAAAGCACGAACTCTCTAACACTCTGGGCATTGCACGAACGCCCTGAGCCTCAAACTCGAAAAGAAGGCTCTAAAGCTCGAATGCACGTTCGAAACGCTAAACGAGCCTGCACTAACTCTCTAATGCTCGGCTAAACCGCTAACGGCACTAAAACCCAAAATGTGGGGGATCGACCGGGCTTTTAGAGTATTTGTGCTCCACTGTTTAGCGTTTCGAACGTGATTTAGAGCCTTCGAGCCTTCGTTTCGGGTTAGCGCGTTAGAGGCTTAGAGCACTGCCCTGTGTATTCGAGAGTTCGGGCATTGACGGTGGGCTAGAGCATTCGAGGCTTCGTGAGTAAAATCTAAAAAGAAAAATTCGTGGTTTAATTCCTTTGGAGAGGTTCGTGTTACCGACCAAACAAATCAACGCTCAGCCGGAAAAATTACATATGTGCAGCCTCTAAATCTTTCAATAATGCCCATAACACCCCTTAATCGCATTACGACCGTCGACATAGATTTAAAGCGCGAGGTAGGCAAGCTGGCAGCGTATTCGGGACCGGTATCCATACCGAACAGCGCTCTGGCCGAAGTCTACCGCACATACAGGAACATGAAAACACTCAAGTTCTTCGGGCTCGTGGAGGAGAAGTTCAACAACAAGGAGCGCCTGAGCGAGATAAGCGGCCGGACTTACGATATTTTTAAAGCGGACCTGGGGCGAGGGCAGATATTCGTTATTATTGAAGCGTCTTATGAGGCGGCCAATGCATTCATGGACGACGGGCAGATCATGTTCAAGCTACGGGAATGGCTCACAGAGTCTCTACAGCGTGTTGTGGACGCCAGGGGGGACATGAAGCTCACGCCGCCCATCGAAAAATGGGACCGCTGGCTCTACGGCAAGGGCACGGCGCTGCCACGGGACGTGCGAGCCATACCATTCTACAGCCAGGAATTCTCGCCAGGAACACCGGCGCTGACGCTCATCCTGGTAAAACCACAATAAACATATTCAAACGCGTAAGCCCACGATATGGACGGGTGAACGCGATGCGGAGCCTCAAAAAGCTTTTAGACGAGAGAGACGAAGTGCAGTCCCCGGAAAAGGCCGCAGCCCCCGAGATATCGCCGCCCATCATCGACTCGGAGCGGGCCGAGGAGCGGATATTCGAAGAGGCGAAAAAGAAAGACAAGATCATCAGCGGTGTTCGAACGCATCTTGGGGATAAAAAATAGGAGGATCGACCCGTGGTATGTTAACCACGGGTATGGACAACGATCGTGTTGGCTACCTTATCGAACGCCCGCTGCTTTTCCTTATTGAAAAATATCACCATGATCAAGGCGTCGATGATGATGAAATTCCCGAAGAACTTGGGGATGTTCCTCAGCAGCGCGTCTTTGTAGTCTATCGGAGTGCCATCGACCTTGAGCACTTTCAGGCCCAGGATGTACTTGCCCGCCGTCATGCCGTAGCGTCCTTCCAGTATGACGAGGTAGGAAATGAGCACGCCCAGCGCGATGAGGCCGATGGCCAGGTTCATGAGGACGACGATCCCGGCGATCCAGAACGGCGTATCGTGAGTCTCGAACAGGAAGTTCAGCGCCAGGAAGGGCAGCGATAGAATGCCAATGGTGATGCCGGCGATGATCATGTCGATGATGTACGCGGCCGACCTCCACCAGAAGCCAGCCCTCTTCAGGCTGCCTGCGTAAGAGCACATATATGCGCCAGCGATCTCTTCGGGATTGCCTTCCTCGCTTACTGCCTTCAGCACGTCTTCCTCGGAGACGACGCTCGCTCCTCTCTCCTTTGCCTTGACTTCGGAGCCCTCGAAAAAGTTCGAGCGAAGCTCCTTCTCCACGTCGGCCCTGTCCTTCTGGCTCAGGGTCATCTTTTCCAAAATGATCTTAATGTTCTTCTCTATCAGGTCTTTAGCGCCCTGTGTAAATTCCATGCGAAGCCCTCCTAGTAATTCCATACCTTTTCCATGGCTTCGTTGTGCTTCATCCATTCCTTCTTCATATCTTCGAAGAAGCCTTTGCCTGCCGGTGTTATGCTATAGTATTTTCGCGGGGGCATGCCCGGCTCGGTCTCTTTCCAGTAGCTGGTGATAAGCCCGTCCGCCTCCATCGTGTGGAGGGCCGGATAGGCGTTGCTTTCCTTGAGAGCAATGGCTCCGCCCGTGATATTGCTCAGCTCCTTCGTGATCTCATAGCCGTACATGTCCCGCTTGTTCAGCAGGGTGAGCATTGCGAGCTTCGTGCTTCCCTTTCGCAGCTCCTTAAGCCACTTTTCGATGTCTGACTGCATACCTCTCACTGTACGTATTGTAGGTATATACCTACTAGTCTTATGTATACTATCCTGATATATATAGGTTTGCCCTTATTTATAACGGGCCGTCGACGTCGGGCCTTTTTTCAGCTACATTCATAAGCCTCTTTTTATAAAAATAAAAACGCGGTAAATTCAGCTCAAATCGTCATAATAGGGGTTAAATTTGCCTCATTACCGGACAACGGTTATACGCCGTGGATTGGATAATGTCTAATCAGGCAAGGGATAAAAATGGCTCACAATACAGGCTTCAAAACGGTAAAAATGCTCTTTCTGGTCTGCGCGCTCATGTCCGTTATACTATGCTCATACAGGGGCTCGGCCACGGCCGATAAAGCGTGCGATACGCGGGATGGCGCATCGCTCGTGGCGGAACAGTTCGTGAAGAATGACGAGACCTTCAGGTTCGACGGCATGTCTGATACGCTGAGCCTCCGGGTAGAGCACGCCGGCATGCTGAGCGACGTCGTGAAGCCTCAATTTTCGGCCATGACGATGAAGATCGCCATGCCGCTGGCTCCCTCCGAATATACGTTCAAGGCAAAGTTCGACTGCCGCCACAGCGGCTACGGCGACAGGACCGGCAAGTACCTGGCCCAGGTGATCACTCCCCATGAGGCGGAGATCACGGTCGCAGGGTGCCAGGTGAAGAGCGCCATCATGGACGGCAGGTGGGACATGCTCCGGGAAACGTCCGTTTAAAATTTATTTTATTTTGATTCTTCCGCGGTTTTGGGATGAATATTTTTATCCTTTTCTAGTTATGCCGTCGTTGAGTGGTCCAACCACAGGGGCACGGAGCGCACGGGAGTTTCACAGAGTTATTTTTTAATAATTTGAGACTCAGAGAGCTCAGAGCCCGGTTTATTAGTTTGCCTGGGGCACAGAGTTTATTGAGGCTCGGTTGACCAATAAACAATAATGCGGTTTATCCTCGGCAGTGCCTCTTTCAACTCCGTGCCCCGGGAAAGTTATAAACCCGTCCCCTGTGCCCTCTGAGCCTCCATTTATAAGAAAACTCCGTGAAACTCAGCGCTCTCCGTGCCCCTGTGGTTGGACCACTCAACGACGGCATAACATAAAAACGAGCGAAGGCATCAGCCAAAGCAATATATCATCCCAAAAACGCACAAGAACCTTTATTTCTTACTGTGCCATCTTACCGGCCTGTCAGTTTTAATTCGGTGATACTGAAAATATTTAACCCAATACTTATTTTATGCGATAATATATAATATAAAATAATATATTAATCGCTCATGGGCTTGTCGATATTTGAGGGGATCTTATAGGTTGTAGTAGTGAGAAAAGTAGGTTTGACCAATATAGGCCGGCCATTCTGGCTTTAGCGATACTTGCGTCCATATTCATCGCTTTCTATATGAACATCCTGCACAGGATCGATGTAGTGTATACCCATTTATTCTACATCCCGATCATCCTCGCCGGGATCTGGTATCACAGAAAAGCCGTCTATGTGGCCCTATTGTTCGGCATGGTTCACATTATTTTCAATTACATGTCCGATGGCTCGTTAACATACGATGCGCTACTCCGGGCCTTCATGTTCCTGATCATCGCATACATCGTGGGATGGATCGCCCTCAAGAAGGATGCACTGTTAAGTATATTGAAAAGCTCGGAGGAAAAGCTACGCCAGGCACAGGAAACGCTGGAATCCCGTGTGAGAGAAAGGACAGCCGAACTTAGCCGCATGAACGTGTCATTGAAGAATGAGATCACGGAGCGCGAGCACATCGAAAAAGCCTTGCGCGAGAGCGAGGAAAAATTCAAGGTGCTGACCGAGGCATCGCCGGCCGTCACCATGCTCTACCAGGATGATAAGTTCATCTACGCGAACCGTGCCATAGAGATGATAACGGGCTACAGCAGGGACGAGCTTTTATCCGGCGAACCCTGGCATTTCGTCCATCCTGCTAACCGGGATGAAGCAAAGTCCCGTACCGGATCCTGCCTGCACGGCAAGCCCGACCCTTCCCGGTACGAGGTAAGGATCTTGACGAAGGGCGGGGAAGAGAAGTGGCTCGATATTTCCACAGAGCTCATCACTTACGGTGGTGTGCCTACCGGCCTCATATCCGGTATCGATATATCAAAACGTAAAAAGACGGAGAAAGCGCTCATAAAGAGCCGGGCGATATTATCGAGAGCCCAGAGCATTGCCCATGTCGGTAACTGGGCGTTAGACATCAAGAAAAACGAAGTCCAATGGTCCGATGAGATATACCGTATAGTGGGGCTCTCACCAGGCAGCCCTCTGCCTTCAAATGATTGGTTCATATTTCATACACACCCGGACGACCGGGAAATGGTAACAAATGCCTTAACTGCGGCAATAAAAGAAAACAAGCTTTTTAACATCGACTATCGCATAATCACGGCCGATGGGTCTGTACGCTATATCAACTCCGTGGCCGATAAGCTCCGACAGGACCAGGCAGGCAGGCCCATATGGCTTTACGGTATCATTCAGGACATAACGGCCCGCAAACAGGTGGAGGAGGCCTTGCAGGAGTCTAAGGCGCAGGCCGAACTCTACCTCGACCTGATGGGCCATGACATTAACAACCTCAACCAGATAGGCATGGGCTTCCTCGAACTGGCACTGGATACGCTCGACCTGGATGAAAAGGCGAGACAGCTCATCTCCAAGCCCCTGGAGGCGATAGGTAACAGCACCAGGCTGATATCCAACGTGAGAAAACTCCAGCGCGCCAGGGGCGACCTTCTCGTTCTCAACGCGGTGGACGTAGTAGAGACGATCCGCAGGCTTATCCCGCAATATTCTAAGATCGCCGGAAGGGATATCGTAATTGACCTTAAGACTGAAGGCGCGTGCCACGTCATGGCGAATGACCTGCTATCGGATGTTTTTTCAAACATCATCGGTAATGCCATCAAGCACTCGCGCGGCCCGCTGACCATCGGCATTAATCTTAAGAAAGCCCTGGTGGGCGATAAGCGATATTGTATCGTCGACATCGAGGATAACGGCCCCGGCATCCCCGACGACATAAAACAGCGATTATTTGTCTCGCACAGGGGAGAGTCCATGAGGATAGGTGGCCGCGGGCTCGGGCTTTACCTGGTCAAGACGCTCGTGGAAGATTTCCACGGGGAAGTTAAAGTGGAAGACCGTATTGCCAGGGAACCTTCAAAGGGCTGCCGCTTCATCGTTACGCTACCGTCGGCAGAATAGGTGAAAAACTCCCGGCCAAAGGACCGTCCCATCCCGCGCATAATTTTATCTTCTGGCCACCCAGAGTCCCGTTGGTGGTTTTATGAAGCTGGCAGGGGTTATCGTACTCGTGGCGGTCCTCGTCTTTTTCTCGGGTGCCGCACAGGCAAGCACGGCGCAGGTTTTAATTAAGGACTTTAAGTTCCAGCCGGACACGATCACGGTCAATAAGGGGGATACGATCACATGGACTCACCCGGGCCCGGCGAGCCATACCGTGAAATTTGCGGACTCCGAGTCTGGAATATTGAAGAACGGGGGACAGTACTCTAAGAAGTTCGACCAGGCGGGCACTTTCAACTATGAGTGCGGTGTTCATCCCTACATGAAGGGCAAGGTGATCGTCAAGTAATAGGGTAATTTTATTTAACGCTTATACTTTTTTTAACAGTACACCAAAGGATATTTTTATCATCGATCGTTACTAAAACATAAAAGTAATTTTAGCTGTTCCGGGGACGTTAGCATAAAGAAAAATATACTTCTTATCATCTCGGCTATTGTCATTATTTTAATTTTAGGCATTGGCGGCGTTGTTACTTATGGTATTCTGTTCCCGCCCGTCTGGACAGAGCAGCTCCCCTATAAAAACAGCACCGGCCAGTACCAGGCCGTTACCATGTATCGTAATGCCACGGACGTCACGTACGAGAACCTGACTATCTTCCTCGCCGCTAACGACATCGAGTACCTGGTATATGCCGACCCCGACTATAAGCCCGTGGAGTACGCTGCATTGCTGCACGATAAGGCCGAAGCGAGCGGCATTAATTGCACCATTATCGGGAGCGGTATCGTTAACGAAGTGCCCTTGAACGCCATCGTCTCTTTCCTTACTACCGATAAAGGCCCGGTCTACGTGGACCCGACCGCCATGAATGTGTCCCAGGAGGATTATACTGTGCCGTTCGGCGAGATCCGGTTGCTCCGGGACCACTGGACTACGCCGACACCCTGGACAGACTATAATGACCGGTACCTGAACATCACGACGTATCGTAATTCAACGCCGGTAAGCTATAATGCGCTTATGCAATTCCTAAATGAAGACGATACCGAGGACAGCCTGTACGTCCTGCCGGGCTATACGTGCGTCGACTTCTCCGCTGACCTATTTAACAATGCGCAGGCGAAAGGGATTAAATGCGCCATGGTCTCAGTTACATTTGAAGAGGCCATCCCCGGCCACGCCTTCAATGCTTTCCAGACGACCGACAGGGGGATCGTATTCATCGACTGTACGGGCATCAACCAGACCTGCATAGATGACGGCTATTTAGCCACGGACAATAACGTGTACCTGCAAGTCGGAGAGCACCTGGGAGAGCTGCCGGATAACCAGACAAACGGTAACCTGAATTACGCCTTCTACGCCGACCGTATGGAACGTATTGAGGCGTTCAAGGATAAAGTGAACCAGTATCTCGAGGCTGTCGATGCATATTCGGTAAGTTTCCTGAAATTACAGGCCGACTACGACAGCTACAATGACCAGATGGCCAAACACAATAGCGCCGTCACTTCCTTCAACGCCGAGAACGAAAGACAATACCAGTTATACAAGAACGACAAAATGACTTATGAAGAATATAAGAGCTGGTATGATACGAACATCGCAAAAATACCCGGAGCTCCGACCGGCGGTAATGTGCTTGATTCGAGGAGAAGCACGCTTAACCAGCAATACGCAAACCTGGAGAAACAAAGGCTGGAAATTCTCAATAGTGAAGAGATCAAGTGGATAACGTTTAACCCCGGGGGCACTGTTGAGACCATAACCACTTACTGGTCATAAAAATTTTTGAAAAATGCTAAGTGGACACTTCGGGAATTGAACCCGAGGCCTCTTCCATACCAAGGAATCATCCAAATTTATTCTTATTTTGTTCTAATTTTGGTTTATTTCAGAGCACGTTCGGGTTACAAAACCCGACGCATTCAGATTAATGATATGAAGATTGCTACGGCTTATAGTTATCGTGATAATAATAGTTGTTATATAACCGATAGCTTTATGCTTTAGTGTTAATATTTATTTTCATTATGGCTCAAATTAAAGTTGTACTAGAAATTAAAAAAATACACCCTGGCGGTGACGATACTATTTACCTTGACGGGGAGCCACAGTTAGTAATTGAACATGATCCGAAATCTGGAATAGGTAAATTCAAACAAGCAAAAGTAAAAGGAAAGAAAGTAAAGTCTAAAATTGCTATAATTGGACCTATCGGTAATTTCCCTCAAGATAGGGATAGTGATAAATTTGCTACTGTGACAATAGATGGAGATTGCCATATTATCGAGGAAACTATTAACGGCATTTTTAAGAAGTTATCAATGACTGAGATACCTGAAGAAATACGGATTTCGCCAATGCCAATTTATGAAATAAAATCTGAAATATTCTTCAGTGATGGAACATCAGAAGTCAGCGAACACAGGATAGGTACTACAACCGATCCAAGCGAACTTTCGTTTACTCGACATTGGAGTAAAAAGATAGATGGCATGGATTTTCCAAAAAGCGAAACAATATTGAGGAAGTTTGTTGAATCTGGCTTGATGGAATATTGAGTATCAAATAATTTTTTTATTACAATATGGGAGAAGCTTAAATGTACAATTTTAACCCTTATGACGACAATGAAGATAAGCGAGATAGTAAGCGTTCTTTTACAAAATCACAGCAGAAGTTGATATTCGATAGACAGGATGGCTATTGTGCGAGATGTGGTAAAAAGTTGAAGTTATCATCCACTCATTATCATCATAAAAAGGCATGGTCGAAAAACGGCGAAACAAATGTTAAGAATGGTATAGCTGTCTGTGCCAATTGTCACTCTGAAATCCATATAAAGGAAACCGTCGATGACATTGAGAAAAAGCCGAAAAAGTCTAAGAAAGATGCTTATAATCCTTTCGACCTCGAACTACCTACGGTTAAAGCACCTAAGACCAAATCGCCTAATCCATTCGATATCGATCTTGGGCTTCCGAAGGCTAAAAAATCGAAGAATAAAGCATATGATCCATTTTCTCTCGATCTCGGAATACCGAAGGGCAAAAAGCCTAAGGGTGGCTTCGGGTTGTTCTAATACTATATGAGGTCGTGCGTAATGTTAACGAAAGGTATGAAATATTTAGCCGATATTCACAAATCTGATGAATTTAGAGATAAATCAAAGGCTATAATTGAGAAAGCAGAAAAATGTGAATGGTGCGGCAGTACAACTAAATTGGTGGTCCATCACAAAACGTCAATGAAGCGGTCAATAAGACTTTGGACACTATCATTATGGGTATCAACGGGCCATGAATATAATTCCGTTCGCCACACGAAAGAGGAAAAAGAGATATTCAAGGCTTTTTGTGATGAGCATCATGGCGAAATCCTCGAATCAGCGAAGAAATCTTATCTTGCATTTAATGACGTCATTGTACTCTGCAATCGATATCACTATGCAATCCATAAAGGATTGAAAAAGTGTCCGACATGCGACGGATACATGACTGAGAATCGTAAGCAATGCTCAAAATGTGTTCCTTCGCCATACAGTCGATATCTTGAGAGTATCGAGGATATGGAAGATGAGGATGACGGCTACATGGATGAAGATGCTACCGAATGAGGGTGTTTGATAAAACCTGGCTAGCCATGTGCGATATTACACTAATATCGCTTTAAAATATAAAAATAGTTTTTATTATTTTATGTCTGTGAGAGTAAGGTATCTTTCTTGTTCACCATGTCGAAGCAGATCGGAACAAGCTTATCAAACTTTTTCAGGTCTTCAGCACTTGTTATGAAGATTCTTGTTTCTCCTAAAGCTTTTGGAGCTGGCTCAATCGTTAAACCGCTAATAAGGCTTTCAGTAGTTTGTTGATCGAGTCTTATAACAACATTCTTACTAACGGCATCCAGATTAATCCTCATAAACCATTTTAGTATATTTTGATTATTTATTGAGAAATAACTTACAGTGTCTTTATATGTGAGATCCTTTGTATCCCTACCAGCATTTATAAGGATATTTTTTACGATATTAAAGGCTTTCAACTCTTCTTCTGTTGTAACAGGTTGCAGTTTAGATATGTCATCAGCCTTAAGCTCGGTCGTTTTCACAGGCTGAGATTTTTGATCTTTGCCTACGTCAACTTTTTCTTGCTCGGGTTCCGCTTTATTAATCTCCTGTTGTAAAAGGCCTTGACTTACGATATCTAAAATAGCATTTGAGATACCCTTCTTGACGATTGGACGGAAACGCTCTATGTCCTTTGCCATAACACGCGTAACGCCAACTTCTTTAAGCAAATATTTTACAAATTCATCAGTCGGAGTCTTGAACTGATATTTCAATGTATCATTAATAGCTGAAGTATACACAAGTTCTTCGGCAAACTCAGAGAGATTATCTTTCGCATAGGTGTCTTTCTTAAACCTTGCAAGTATTTCGATATCGCTATCCTTCAAGTTAGAAATGTTAATTACTAAGAATGGGCTTTCGTCCATGACATTGGGAGTCTTTAGATCAGTGAAAAATCGATATTCAAGACCATTGGTGATAATACCTAATTTAACGTTGGATACTGCATTGAAATACCTCGAAAGCTGCGCATCATGATTAACTAAATTTGCGTCGGCAGATTTCGCTTCTATAAACATTATAGGCTCAGTACCTTTATAAACTGCATAATCTACCTTTTCGCCTTTCTTCATGCCAAAATCGGCAATAAATTCTGGCTTTACTTCAAGAGGGTTAAAGACATCATATCCTAAAACTTGAATAAAAGGTATAATTAATGCCTGCTTTGTCATTTCTTCATTTACAATGTGTGCTTTGCGTTCGTTTATTTGAATAGAAAGCTTCTGTAGTTCTTCCTTAAATCCCATTCTCTATACCCCAATAATATATCGATGACTTATCTATATGTTAAAATTTAATCCCATAATATTTACTTCAATAACTAAATAGCTATTGTATAAGTAGCGTTTAATATGCAATATTCTGTTAATATTATTCTTACGAATTTTTTTTATATTTTATATAACATTCGTAATGATACGAAAGTGTATAACTGCAACCACATGTTTATGTTGCCGATATATCGAGTATTTAAATAAGGTCGAACTAATATATAATTAAGGGATAAGTCGGCAGGCTCCAACCTGACATGACCTCGCAAGTTAAGCAAGTTGGAGCGAGCGTTTAATACTTACAAAAGACATTTATCCGCTCGTTCATATATAACACTTGCTATCGGGTTGCCCTAACCGACTTTTCTAAAAAATTTGAAGGCAACCACTATGATAGAAACAAGTCCAAAAAAATTGAAATATGATAGCATCGACTCCATGATAATCGCCTATGTCAAAGCGCAAAATCGAGAATTAAGAGCTATCGATCTTATCAGGGGAGTATGGGGAGAGGCCTTTACAGTAAGTCAACGTACAAAAACCTTGAGACGCCTTCGCTTATTGGCCGAATGTGATTATATCAATTTGAAAATAGACGTATGGCACACTATTGTTACTTTAGGAAGTCGGCCATATCCTAAACAGCGTAGGGCTTAAACATGAAGCAGTATGGCCTATACTTAAATTTGACATTCAACAAGCAGCTCATTGGAGTCTTTAATGTGCTTCAACCCGTGAACGAGTCCAAGATTATTTACAGTATGAGTCCGTGTGACGAACGAAAGCTCAAGGCTACCCTTTGGTACATGCTCTGCAATGGCCATCTGTCCGTCAATGCTGACGGGAATTACTGTTAGGTCCAGGGTGCATAAAATGGCCATAAATCCAGATATCAGGACTATAAATGATAATGGATACCTCACCATACCAGCGATATCCAATAAAAAGCAAACATATTACTACTGGTCAACAGTCCATAAGGAAGATTATGACTTCGATGAAGTATGGAAAGGGCAACCAGCTAATGCCAACTGTGCCATCCTCTGCGAAGATATAGTATGTTATGTCGATTTTGATGCACATACAGCGGAACCTAATGGTATGACAGTATACCATAAACTTGAGCAAGTCGGAACATTCAAGGGCTGTATCATTGAAAAAACGCAGGGTGACGGCAGACACGTATACTTCAAAGGAATAAAAGGCGGCAAATATACAGTTCAGATTGATGGTATAAGCATAGAAGTCACGGCAGGACGTAATTTAGCATACTGCTACCCCACTGTAACCGAGAAAGGCGGCTATACGTTCACTAGTGAAAAGACACTTTTAAACACCAGACCTGAAGATCTGCCAGAACTGCTGGAAGTGCTTGCCAGACCACCGAAAAAAGAGTGTATAGGCGTTCGTGTTGAATTATCCAGAATACCGAGTAAGCAAATGAACCGGATAATAAATGACTTTCTACGTCAGGCTATACGGAGAGCAAAATACATCGGTAGGAATAATTCTGGGTACGTTTTCGCTTGTCAACTTCGTGATATGAGGCTTACCTATGAACAAGCGGCTATATGGATGCTGAAATACCAGGAAGGCGTTAACCAATGATTGCTGATCACCCATATCTTGATAAGGAGTCGTTACAAACGCTTACGTCAGCCTTTAAGAATGAGGCTGGCAATCCTCCAGCGGTCGAGTTGAAATATACAGAGGCTTGTATGGCCCACTGGTTCGACTTTTTCTATAATAAAGATGTAAAGTATGTTGTAGAAGATGATCGATTTTTAGTCTGGAACGGGCGTTACTGGGAATTGGATGACCGCAATACAAATGTGCGCAGGCTTATCTCGTTAATGGCCCCTGAATTCCAAGCACGAACGGAACACATCAAGGACGAAAAAGCGAGGAATGCTGCATTTAAATATACGAATAGCCTGGAAAATACTAACAGGCAAAACGGTATAATCATACAGCTTAAATCTGAGGCAACAGGACTATTCATTAAAAAGAATGATCTAGACAAGAACAGCCGTATGATAAACTGTTTAAATGGCGTCCTCGACCTGGATAAAGGGACACTAATACACCATGAGCAAACGAAAGAGATGTATTTCACTCATATCTATAATGTGAAATACGATCCAGAGGCTATCTGCCCCTTATTCGATAAATTCCTTAATGAAATAACTTGCGAGGATGCCGACTTGAAAAAATATTTGCTCACATCACTCGGTTACTGCATAAGTGGCCGGACGGATAAGCAGTTAGCATTTATATTCAAGGGAGCGGGACGGAACGGCAAAGGCGTTCTAAGGGATGTCATAGAGCATATCCTTGACGGTTACGCTATTGAAAAGCCAGGTAAGGTGTTCTCCAAAAAACATGAGGGAGAGGGACGGTTCGATCTATACGACACCATAGAAAAGCGTATCATATTCGTTAATGAACCGGCTGACGGTAGCGCATTCAACGAGGCATTGATTAAGCAATATGCTGGTGGAGATATGATTCCCGCTGAGCGGAAATACTGTGATCCTTTCATGTTCAAGCCATGCGGGACACTGATAATTTTAACGAATACCACTCCCAAGATGAACAAGAGTCTTGCAATGTCCCGAAGAATAAGGGTAATACCATTCAACCTCAACATCGATGATGAAAATGATGATGTGGAGTTAAAGGATAAGCTCCTAAAAGAAATTAGCGGAATTCTGAACCGGCTTATTGAAGGTTACATGTCCTGCGATGGCGAGGCTAACCCTAAAAATATGGTCGAGGCTGTAGCAGATGCAACAGAGGACGTTTGGAACGAAGCTGATATGGTCGCTGCATTCGTTAATACCTGCATTTTCAGGGATGAGAAAAGCACTATGGATAATGCTGTAATGTACCTGGAATTTAAAAAGTTCTGTATGAACGAGTGAGATTACAGCAATAATATAACACAGCGGGAACTATCCAGCAAGTTAAAAGGAATGGGTTTTCCGCAGGAACGTAAGGATACTCGGTACTGGAAAGGCGTTAGGGTGAGTGTACCGAGTACCAACCATAAGTGAAAATGGTAGACACTTGTAGACACTCGTTAGACACTTTTTTTTAGAAGTGTCTACAATTTTTTCGATGAACGTCAGTAATTTTTCTATTTTTGTAGACACTTTAGACACTTCTTTTTAAAAAAACTTTTAAATTTACAAAATAATGATATAATAAAAATAAAAAACTTTTTTCGGAAGAAAGTGTCTAAAGTGTCTAAAATGATGACGCATGCCTTTCATATTTTCTAAGATATGTCTACTAAGTGACTACCAAGTATCTACAAAAGGACAAAAATTTCTCTCTGAAAGTGCGTTCTTATTTCCCTCTCGAAAATTGCTGATATTTAGAAGTCAAAATTTGATACTTTTTATGATAAATCAATTTATGTTTATGTGATCGAGAACAAAGCATACGTCTAAATATTAGTTCATACGTTGGCCAACTAATATTAAATATAGGCTATAGGGTATTCCAACAACCATAATTTCGCTCGCCTACCATATAACCTGGCCGCATAACCACGACAGATAAACGCTTATATAATTATAAGTGCTTATTGCTCGATTTGTAGGCATGGGGCATATTTTGCTTCAGCAATATATAACCCTAAACCCCATGCCTACATTTTAATTAATATGGCTTATATATGTCTTTTATCATAAATTGACACTAATAATGCCTTGAATAGCCTATTTGCCGATAAATAAATATTTATCGACACAGCGTAACCAAATTAATGGTAAATACTCTAAAATATTTTTATAATATACTGTGAATTGTAAATGGATGCTAAATAACGCCAAATTTAAGTCCCGAAGTTTTTGCCTTGGGGGATAGGAAATTTTTGACTATGAGTAATCGGACGTATATTTTGTCCCAATTTTAATTTCCATGTTCAAATTTAGACGGCCCCATGATATTATGGGGATAGAGTATAGCACCTCAGATTTGGCCATTTCTACACGTTGCTGCAAATAAGTATTTGTGGAAGTAGACTTAGCTTATAGTAAATATTTATTATCTAAGCGATTAATCCGGTTCTTCTGATAAAGGGTGTATCAAATGGTATTGGCTAAAAATACAAAAGTAACTATATTATGTCTTTTTTTGCTATTCGGCGGATTGGCGACCTTAGCAAGTTCGGCATTTGTTACCAATGATATGTCACTTGCAGGACAATTAATACAACTCGGCGAGTGTGCAATGATAGGATCAGTTATAATATATGCCATATTCGGGAAATAGCACCTCAGATTTGGCCATGTTTGGCGCCCATGCAACAAAGCGCATTTTATTCTGGTATACAAGAATTACAATGAGCTATCATTGATATTAGCTCATTATAGAGTTGGTACATAATGGTCGAGCCATTTTAGAATTTTGATGCGTTTTCTATAATGAGTGCGATATCTTTATACCCGCTAGCTTCACTATATGCCAAAGCATTCATTCCTGTTTTATCTATCAGGTTAGGATTCGCTTTTGCTTTGATGAGTAATTCTACGATATCCTTATGTCCGAGGCTTGCTGCGTAGATCAGAGCTGTACTGCCAGGGATATCCTGAATATCTAAGTTCGCGTTCGATTTGATGAGTAATTCTACGATATCCTTATGTCCGAGGCTTGCTGCGTAGATCAGAGCTGTACAGCCTGTTATATCCTTAATATCAAGGTTTGAGCCTGCTTTGATGAGTAATTCTACGATATCCTTATGCCTGTTTCTTACCGCGTAGATCAAAGCAGTTCTGCCATTAATGTCCTTAATATCAAGGTTTGAGCCTGCTTTGATGAGTAATTCTACGATATCCTTATGCCCAAGGTTTGCCGCTCGAGACAAAGCCATAAAGCTATTTTTATCGGTAAGGTTAGGGTTTGCGCCTGCTTTGATGAGCAACTCTACGATATCCTTATGCCCAAGACTTACGGCGTGATGCAAAGTAGCATTATTATTTTTATCGGTAAGGTTAGGGTTTGCGCCTGCTTTGATGAGTAACTCGATGATACATGTTTTTCCAGTATATACTGCTAATATCAGAGCTGTAAAACCATCCTCATCAAAAGTATTAGGGTTAGTTCCTGAAATCAATAATTCTCTAAGACTGTCACAATTTTTTGCTCTTACCGCATCTATTAACGCGGATCCTTTCATGCCTTGAGGCTCAAGTCCTGAGCTTGCTTTTATCGGTAAATGTTTATCGTCATTGTATTCATACATCGTCGTATTTTCATTTGATTTAGTGACCGTTTTATCAAGTTTTGGCGTATTACCAGCCGTTATCTTATGATTAGTTTCTGATGCTGGCTCTATTACGTTGCTACCACCATTATTTAACGCCTGTGTTGAAGCATTAAGAACACCAGAGTATCCAGCCATCCTAAGCAGTTTTTCTGCATCTCCGCTTATAGATCTATCGTTGACGTTCATATATCGGATTAGGGGCTGTGGATCCTTTTTAATTAAAATTGCAATAGCTTCACCAACTGTTTTTGCCCGCCAGTATCTACCGGTATATAGTTTAAATAAAGGTTCTATCGCTCTGGTGTCACCTATCCTAGCAAGAGCATTCGCAGATACGTCATACCATAGTTTTGCGCCTTCCCAGCCGCCTAAACCAATATTTTCAAAAGCACCAGTCAAAGGTATTACTGCTCTTTTATCTCCTATTAGCCCCAATGCTTCAATCGCTTCCCAATGAGTCGAGCAATCTGCTAATAATGGCTCAACCGCCGGTGAACCAATCTCAACACACTTGGCCCAATTTTTTTTCCACACCCAATAATAAGCCCCGCTTCTATCTTTCCCAGGCTGCCATTGCAACTTTTCAAGCGCCGAGGCAACGCCCACATGAAAATCCCGATCGGAATTCGAATTTCTTGAACGTTTAGGTTCCAATAAGTTCACCAGGGGCTCGATAGCCGATGGGTCCCCAATCTCGGCCAATGCTCTGACAACATTTGTTGCCCTTGATAAATAAATATCAGTTGCCAAGTAATTTATTAAAAGCTGCACGACACGTTTATCATGGATTTTTCCCAGGGCCTTTGCCGCATAATCGGCAGCAATAGAAATTGACGCCAATCCAGATTTGTTCCCTTCGGCGACCAACTTAATTAAGAATTCAATATATCTTGGATTAGGTTCATTTAATATTGCCTTCGCAACCTTTTCCAGATAATCAAAATTTTTCGGGTCTTTAATAACCGACTCTATAGCATAGGCGTTACCAGTTTTTCCGAGAGCCTTAATTATATTGACCCGACGAAGGTCATCTTTATCCAAGTTATTAAGTACGGACATGAGGGGATCAACTGCAATTGCCCCTAGATCGGCGCATTTATCCCAGTCGGATATAACGATATAAAAACGGGCTGATAATTCATCATTACCGGGAATCCAATTCATACTTTTAAGGGTTTCAGCCGCACAAGCCCTGACACTCGGTTCTTCGTCACGAAGTAATTTTTTTAAAGGGTCAATCGCACGAGAATTCCTTATCGTTTTAAACGCCCGGGCAGCCTCACAGCGAACCTGGGCATCCCTATCATTGAACGCTGTTAGAATTGATCCAACTACACTGTCGCCGCCTATTTTAGCTAAAGCTTTAATGGCATTTTGTCGAACAATCGTATCATTTTTATAATCTAAAGCTTTGACTAACCCGTTTATATCCCTTCTCGACTCCAATTTATTAACATCAGGCTTTCCTAGACCAAACACAGCAACCACTTACCTAGAAAATTATTGTTGATTTACTGATATATCTATCTTATTATAATACGGTATACCAGTTCATAACGGGGTAAGTGATAACTTAAAACAAATTTATTACCCTAATTTCTACTCTTATTCTTTCATTTAATGATATCGAGTTGGAGGCTATCATATGGTTGGTAACAGTTGCAGTCTTCGTAGGTCATGATTAGCCACAGGTTGACTTTTATCCGGTCTCCCAAGCCCATGAATACCCGGAAGTTGCAGTATCCGGAGAACTCGTACTTGCAGGTGTGGCAGGTTATATAAGTAGGTGCAATCAGCCATGCTACTTTATGTTTTTAAGTAACCCCATGAAAAATGTAAACGGGGCAAGAACGATAGAAATCAAAATCCCAATAATGATTAAAAAGACACCGATATAAGCTAAATCCCCTATAATCGATGCGATTTGTGAGATTAGCGATAGCGAGTTTAGGATGGGCGATACATCCCAACCGAATATTGATCCTATAAAGCTAATAATGTTCGATATTACGTGAAATCTTAACTCGCCTATGACACTCACTAATGCGGAGAATGCGAATGTTATGATGACCGAATGCGAATGTTATGATGACCGTGAATAATGCCGAAATTTTACTAGCGATAAAGTCAGTCATTAATACCGACTCCGTATATGCGGGCGGCTTATCAGATACTTATAAATCAATCCCGCCACAGGTATTGCTACGGCTATGATCAGCTTCCACTTGAATAACGCCCACACAGCGTACGCTATTAAATACACGGTATATATAGCAACTATTAGAACGGTCTTGATGAATTCGAAGTCTGCTACTAAGCTCAAGCGATATTGCCCCAACCAACAATATAAAATATCTTGACTTAAATATTTGCTTGCCGTTAAAAAATTCCGACATTACAAAACCATAAATTACAGTAAGCTTTTATTCTTAAACGAAATTATTTTCATTCATGGCTGTGGATTCAATTGTTATAGCGGGACTTGTTGTCAGCGTAATTTTTGGTCTGACTGTAATCATTCTTTATTCATTGCGATGGCACTACAGAAGACGGTTACTAGAAAAATGCGAAGCTGAAATTAATAATAGACGTAATATCAAGATGAACGCTATTCATTCATATGACCGATTCGGATATGTAAACCGTGTGGAACAGGTGGAAAAGGATGCATCAGCCGAGCGAGAAAAATTATACCGCGAAGAATTAGAAAGGAAGGATGAGATAGGCGAGATTGTCCAAATTTTCAAACCTTTGAACAAATAATTATTTTTTATATGCCATTCGAACCCTTCCACTAACATTTTCACTTGTCCAAGTATTTGGAATAAAATATCTTCTGTCAAAATAATATCCTTCATATCCTAATATCCCTAACAGTATCCGTTGTGTTACGGACAATACAAAATAATATTGTTGTAATATTGTCCTTTCATTTATTCTAACCACTTTCCCATCTTTGATTCTTGTAGGCTCATGCAGGTCAAAGAAACGAGACTTATGGGCAAGATTATTTCTTATATCGTTAAATTCATCAAATTCATCTCGAGTTATATCCAGCTTCAGATGAGTGGCTAAATTTTCTAATTTACTCGGTAAATCGGTCAATTTAGGGTATTTTAACTTTGTCACATGGTCTAATAATGCCACTAGTCCAAGCCCTCTCAGCTCTAAAAAGTTCGTTTCTGATATAGAATTTAAGAATTGATCTAGAACTTCAAAAATATTATATACCTGTTTGTGATTTATAAAATTATTATAGCATTGGCTTAAAAATGAATCGATATCATAATCAGGGAATATTGTCCACCATGAATTAAATGGAGTTATTTTTCTTGTCTTTTTTAAGTAACTACTAATCAATTCGCCTTTTTTATTGATAACATCATAATAATGCCATGAAATTTTATGGCCTTCTGCAAAAGAGAGTAAATAGCATATATTTGTTGCAATCTCCCTTACTTCATTTATAATTTCAGTATTACTTTTTTCGTGACCGGATGTTTTAAATGTTAGAATCGATGTTATGGCAACGTCATAAGTTACTTTTAAATAATGCATTCTTTCTCTATGATCGTTTAAACTTTCAATTGACACATCATAACTATCAATTTCTAAATAAATCGGTTTATTAAATGAACAATTAATAAGATAAAACTTGATTTCATTTATTTTTATATCGATATTTTTTTCTATAGCTAATTCCTGCGATAATATAGTTATATCAAATGGTCCTGGTAAGCTGTAAAATGCAATTCTACAATGAGTTAAAGTAAAAGCATCCCCCGAATCTGTCTTTCCAGTTATATTAATAATAGGTTTTAAATTTATTAGGGCATCACCTACGCTTAAATCTCTTACAAGGCATTTACAAATGATATCTCCCCGTAATAATTGTCCACACTTTAAAGTACATTCGTTAGACTGCCCATCTATCCAATTTATATCACCTACGCCTTTGTATTCTTTTATTACTTTACCAAATTGTGTAATATCAAGTAAGTCTTCTTCGGTCATGGCTCAATCGATAGTATCTAATAAACAAGCTTAAACACTTTAACGTTATCCATTATCTAGATTAGCTGGTTCACAAATCTGTAAAAAAGTCTAGTTATACCAAGCGGTGATAAAATATAAAATTTAAATAATTTTTATTTTGCTTTTACACACTCGCTGAAAGCTTTTATATCACGAAATTTTTATCTATCGCTTCTCTCATCGCCCTCCATTGAGGGTGACTATAAGCCCGAGTCTGTTCCAATGTGCTATGGCCCATTATCTTACTGATATACAACAAATTTATGTTGCTCTCAACCATTAACGTGCATCCACTATGGCGGCATAAGTATGGGTATGTCCTGCGCTTGATTCCTGCCCTTTTAGCCGCATCTCTGACGATATCCTGAAGCGTTCTTATTGCAATCCTATTGCCGAGATTTGTGAAAAATAACGCTTTTGTAGGGTAATTAGGCCTACCTTCATCAAGATATGTCCTAATAGCTTTTGCACATTCACGACTTATCGGTATTTCCCTTTCTCTGTGTGATTTAATACCTGGACTCTCGATATCTACGTCATATTTTGCCCTAACATAGAACTTACGTTCAATGAGATCGACATCTTCAACATCTGCGTTTATTAATTCTTTAGGACGGATAGCACAATAAACAAGCAAGTACAATATAGCGTTATCACGTAGCGTTAAAGCTCCATAGTCGAGTAATGCTCTTGCTTCTTCAGATGTTAAGCTGTCTATCCTGTGACTGTCGATTTTCGGCATTTTAAATTTGAGCAGCTTTCCGTCAGAGTCTTTAATTTTAAATGCATCTGCCCATAATTCGAGCACAGTTAGATGATTCCTTATTGTTCGTGGCTTTCTGCCCTTATCTGCTAGATCGTGCTCTATGCGATATCCTAATTCTCTAGAAGGCTTCAAGACTCGATAATTATTAATAATCTTACGTAATAGTGCTACTGCCTGTTTTGTGTTATATTGGCTTAATCGACGTTCGTAAAGCATGTATTCTTTTACTTTCTCGATTGTAGTTAGCACGTCAGCGGGTTTAAAAGTCGTATTATTCCTTTCTACTTTCTTGAATCTTAATTTCTCCATATCGACACATTCCCGAATGCGTCGGGTTACACGTCGGGAGAATTGTAAAACGTGCCTTTTACCAAAATCGGAGTACATCAAGGCAATTATTGGAAAAATGGACACGTCGGGAATTGAACCCGAGGCCTCTTCCATGCCAAGGAAGCGATCTACCCCTGATCTACGTGCCCTAATAAAAATTCGCAGCACTTCATAGTGATTCCTGACATATATACCTAACGGTTTGGGGCGATTTAAAAGAAAAATAAGCAGGGCCGGCTCACGACTGAATGAAAATGGCAGGCCTGCCCGGTATCGCGTGCTTCTTCTTATTCTGCGGGTCGAACTCGGCGTTCACGGAGACCTTCATGCCGATCTCGCCGGCGATGAACTCCTGAGCCTCTTTCAGTATAGCGGGCTCATCGACTCCGCTCGGCACCAGGCGCTCGCTTATGATCTTCTGGATATAGCGACTGACCTCCTTGCCGTGCTTACGCATATCCTCGTCGGCCATCACGGCCTTCATAGCATCGCCCATGTTCTTCCCGGCCGCGATCTGGAGCGCCTTATACTTCCAGTCGTCCGACGTGTAAATGTACGCCTCCTTCGCCTCGGTCAGGTTTGCCACGGTGATGATCTCCTGGGCATCCTCAATGACCTTTCGGATGAAGTCCTCGGAGCGCTCGATGGTCTCGTTGGCGATCATCTTTTCGTCCCAGGTCGGGTACGGGGTCTTTGCGATGAAGCCCTGGCCGCCGATCTGCTGCCAGATCTCCTCGCACATGTGCGGGGTGAAGGGCGCCAGGATCCTGGTCTGGACGTCGATGAACCAGGAGATGATCCTCTTGTTGGGCACCGGGGAGCGGCGGATGTACCAGCGCAGATAGCGCTGCATGTCAAAGTAGCCGCGCTGGATGGCTGTACGGAAGTCCATGGTGTCCATGGCCTCTTTGGTGAGCTTGATGGTCTTGGTAGCGACCGATTCCAGCCAGAGGTCGATGTACTTCTCGTCGTCCCGGCCCCTGCCGTAGTTCTCCAGGGCGAAATCGTACCACTGGGCCAGCTTCGGGCCGGCCGTGCGGGCGAACTCGCTATCCCAGTTGGGGTCCTCCAGGCCTTCGCCGCCGTACATGAGGGTGAGCCTCGTCGCGTCGGCGCCGTACATTTCGGTGACCTGCCGGAGCGTGTAGATGTTACCCTTGCTCGACGACATCTTCTGGCCGTCAAGCTGCAGGAAGCCGTTGACGCCCATGCCTTGAGGCCAGTACTTCTCCGGGAAGATGGCCGTATGGTTGAAAATACAGAAGGACAGGTGGTTCTGCACGAGGTCCTTGCCGCTACACCGCATGTCGAACGGGTACCAGTACTCGAACTCCTGCTTCATCTTCATGATGAGACCCTGCATGATGCCCGTCTTCTTCGAAACGTCCTCGACGGTGCCCTTATCCAGCAGCACGAAGTCGAAAAACTCATCGGTCAGCTGCTCGGGCTTGATGCCGTAGTGGGGGTCCTGCAGGAACTTCGATATCGTGTAATATGACATGTATATGGTCGAATCGGACAGGGATTCGATCATCCAGCGCTTATCCCAGGGAAGCTCCGTGCCCAGGCCGTATTCCCTGGTGCAGGCCCAGTCCTTCAGCCAGTCGAGCACGTAGTCGAACTGCTTGCGGACCTTCTCCGGGTACAGCGTCATGGCGTCCAGCGCCTTGTGCGCCTGCGCCTTCCAGATCGGGTTGCTGTAGTTAAGGAACCACTGGTCGGAGACGATCTTGACGACGCACTTCGTGAGGCACCGGCAGACGACCTGCTGCGGGAGCTCGTAGAATATGGCGGCCATGTCGCTGTGGACGAAGTCGCTTTCCAGCTCCAGCTTGGCCTCCATGACCTTGCTGCCAGCGTACTTGCCGCAATTCTCGTTCAGGACGCCCGTGTGGAACTCTTTCTTGTAGATCTCCTTGGTCGCGTCCTCGAGCCTCGGGTCGTTCTGGTCCTTGATGTTCATCTGCTCGATAATTTCCTTAGCCGGGAACTTGCCGAAGCCTTCGATCGTGATCAGCGGGATGAGCCGGATGTCCTTGATGATGTCGGGGCTGATGCCGAAATCCGCGGGGCTGCTTTCGATATCGCGAAGGGCGGCGTAGTCGTATGGGGCGTGTGCCGGAACTGACATGACAACGCCTGTGCCCCTGCCGGGCTCGACGAACACGGCGGGCAGGATAGGCACTTCACGGCCAGTGATCTGGTTGAGGACTTTCTTGCCAATGAGGTCTTTTCCTTTAACCTTCTCGATGACGGTGACGACGTACTTCTGGTTGGCCAGCTTCTCCACGGTCTCCTCGGAGACCAGCCACTCCTCGTCGTTCACCTTCGCCCGGACGTAGGTGACCTCCGGGTTCAGCCACAGGTTGGTGACGCCGAACGACGTCTCGGGGCGATACGTGCCGCAGGGCAGGATGGCCTCGCCCAGTTTAAATTTTATGAGAAAGATCTCTTCGGGGGTGACGCCTTCGCCCTCGAGGCGGGCGTGGTCGCCGACAGGCGACTTACAGCGGGGGCACCAGACGACGGGGTGCTCGCCCATGACTACATAGCCGCCTTCCTTGAGCTTTCTAAACTGCCACTTGATGAAGCGGTCGTAGTGAGGGTTGAGCGCGGTCGTGCGGAAGGAGCGTGACCAGTCGATGGCCGCGCCGACCTTCTTCAGGTCCTCCTTCGTGGTCCTCGAGAAGTACTCCGTCCAGTAGACGGGATCCGCAAACTTCGGGATCTCCTCTTCGGGTATGCCCGCCTTCTTGAGGATGTCCATCTGCTTCTTCTCGCCTTCGGCGATCCTCTCGGCGGCCGCGACGATGGGCGTGCCCGTGCAGTGGAACGCGAACGGGAAGAGCACGTTGTAGCCCTGCATTAATTTATAACGGGCCAGCACTTCGGCCCTCAGCCCGCTGAAGGCACGGCCAATGTGGAAATACCCGTTCATATACGGATACGGATAAGTAATGAAGTACTTCGGCCTGCCCGGCTCGACGGACGGCTCGAAGGCCTTCGCTTCCTCGTAACGCTTTTGCCACTTCTCTTCGATCGCCTTAAAATCCATGATGACACCCTCGGTGATAAAACGATTATAACGCAGTCTCTGAACTTGTTCCAGACTTATGTGTTTCAACAGCTATAAGGCTTTTCTTCTTATATATACTCTTTAGGGTTTTAATCAAGACACACTAAAAGTAAAAAGCCTGCTCGAAGGCGGTTTCAGCCACGAAGCGACTCGAAGCTGGCCTGAAGTGACTCTAAGAATTTTAAAAATAATTTTAATTGATGCCCCATCTTTTTTAAATTAGTCTTCGAGTTACTTCAGGCCAGCTTTGAGGTCTTTGAGGCTGAAAAACGTCTTCGAGAATTCTTAAAATAAGGTCTTTGTGTGGCTTATATGGTGAACCCCTGTAGCCATATGATGCCGCTCACGTGGTCGCCCTTATGGACCTTTTCCCTTATGGCGTTCTCCGTGGCGCATACGTACATGTCGATCACTGAGTCGGCGCCTGTGCGGAAATCTACCAGTATTATCTGGGCTTTCCGTCCCAGTACCTGGCACTCGCGTACGTCCTTGACCTTTCCCCGGAATACGTAGTCGTCGACGTCGCCGTTCTCGTAGTGGAAGGCCAGGTCGGAGTCGGCCGATTCACGGGCCTTCTTATCCGCTCTCTTGCATGAGAGAACGTAGGCTATGCCCGCTAACAGCACCCTGGCTTCCTTTCCCGGAAAATAGGTGTTCTTATTCTTGAAATATGCCGCGTCGAAAAAGTTGATGATCGAGCCCTTTACGTATGCCTCGAGCTGTCCCTCGTAGCCGTTCCTGCATTCCGTTATCTCGGTAATTCGCAAGTCAACAGGCCTGCCGGCGTTGAAGAACGGAAAGCTGCACAGCGTTTCCCCGTTCTTCGTTATCGTAATGAGCTTCAGGCAGGGAAGGTTCGATAGGTATGCGGATACCGCGTCTTCGCCGTACATAACGGTCTTCTTTTCTCTTGCGGCCCGTAACGCCTCGGCTTCGAGGGCTTTTGCCTCGTCGTCATTGTGCGAGATCGTCCGCATGTGGCCAGCATGGTCGATGTCCGCCTTGACGCGGACGGGCTTATGGATGGGCGCAGGCGCCGTCTCCACGTCCGTGCCGATGAATGGCTGCACTACTGGTAGTTCGGCTGGCTGCTCTTCCTTCTTTTCAGAGCTGCCCAGGATGCCCTTTAGCCTGTTCAGCAAGACGATAGCCCCCTCTTTAAGGTAATATGTGCCGGCGTATCATTAATTTTTTCTCACACCCTTATTATAGACAAAACGCATCAAGCTCAAGAAAAAGAATTGATAAAGACATTTTTTCTTAATGCGCGGCAGCCGCCTTTTCAAGCTCATCATAAATGGCCAGGATCCAGTACTTGGCAACTGCAGCACCCTGGTCATCGCCGATCTGCCGGGCGATGGTCAAAGCCAGCTCATAGCACTCCATGGCTTCCTTGAATTTACCCAGCGTCCGGTAAGTAAAGCCCAGATTATTAAAGACCACTCGCAGCCCATACTTATCGTCGATCTTTTGCGCCAGCCGCCGGGCCTCCTCGAACTTATCCAGGGCCTCATTATGCTTACCCAGGTTATTGTAAGCGCTGCCCAGGTTATTCAGGCATACGCGCTGGCCGCGCTCATCGCCGATCTCGCCGGCGATACGGTAAGATTCCTCGAAATACTCGATGGAGTCCTCGTAGTCGCCCTTGTTACTCCAGGCGACGCCCACGTTACACAGGCTCGTTTCCATCCACTCCTTGTTGTTAGTGTCCTGAGCTGTATTTAATGCGGTAAAATACGATTCCAGGGCCCTATCGAATTTGCCCATTCGCGTATACACATTACCAATGGCGTTATGCATGGAGGCGATCCAGTCACTGTCGGCAGCTTTTTGAGCAGTAAGCAAGGCTTTATCAAAAAGCTCCAGCGCACGGTCATACCTCCCATTATCCATGCAGATAACGCCTTTGTACTTATCCACGTAGAAGGAGTCGTGGTCGCCGGTAAGCAGGGCATTATTAAGGTTCAGGTAAGCGTCCTTTGTGAAGTTAAAATAATAGAGAAGCAGCCCGCCGAAAAAGTGGTAGTAAGGGTCGTCGCCCTCGAGCAAGGCGCGCTTCTGTTCGAGCCGGAGCAGGTTCTCCGAGCCCTTGAAGTTGCCCCGACGGCGCTGCCGCTCGATCTCCTCCATCATCTCTTTCAAGCTCATAGCTAAAACAATACGCTACGGAACGATAAATCTAAGACGAAAAATATGTAGCTGGATACGGCCAGCGCGCCATTCACGGCCTATCATACCCTGAGACCTCATATGCTATCGTTGAGGCGCCAAGTACGCTGCCATCGCTATCGATGATCGGCGAAACCGTAAGAGAGACCGTGACCCTCTTTCCGTCCTTCCGGATGCGCTCCGTCTCGTGGTGCATGATACGGTCGCCGTTTTTCACTTTTTCAAGGATGCCGGTCACTTCGCCGAGTAACTCGGGCGGCACGATGACGGACAGGTCGTGGCCGATCATCTCGGCCGCGGTATACCCGTAGATACGCTCGGCGCTCTTGTTCCAGCTCGTGATGGTGCCGTCCAGGCTCTTGCCGATGATGGCATCGTTCGAGGACTCGACGATTGCGGCCAGGAACGAGCGCTCTGCCTCTATCTTTTTACGCTCGGTGATATCCTCGAATATAATGGTGACGCCGTTATTGCCGTTATCGTAGAGCATCGGTACGAACTTGATCCGGAAATAGAGGCCTCTGCCATCGCGCTGGTAGCGAGCGTCGATGCGGAAATGCTTGCCTTCCAGCGCCTGTGCTGCATGCGGCGCGATGTCAGGGCTGAACCGGATGGGGAACGACCTGTCACCTATATTTTTGTTCAACACGTCTTCTTTTTTAACGCCTGTGAATTCGTAGAACTTACTATTGACGTTCGTGATCCTGAGGTCATTATCCAGCATGATGATCATGTCCTGGGACATGTTGATCATGGCTAAGATGGGTACGCGCTGTGATAAGTAGTAAACTTTGGACCGGCCGAATGTCCTGACCTCCACCTGTCCCGACGCCGCAAGCACGTCGAGATGCCGCCCTGTGGACTGGCTGTTCATGCCGATGCTCCGGGCAACGTCGCTTACCGTCATGCCTCTGGGATTAGTTCTCAGTGCTTCTTTGATCTGGTCGGGTATGCTCCGGCTATCCATGCTATATGCCCCAAAATGTATTTGTTGAACTGGTATATAAATATCTATACTGCATATGTATAACTGTTAACCGAAACCTATATATTATACCATACAGAAGATATACAACTATATACGTCCGAAAGTTCGGTCTATTGTATCCATTAGACCCCCGGGAGCCACACACATATCAATCCCACCATATTTAGTCAGGTAAATAGAGGCGATTCATATTATCCCGGGGGTCCTGATGGTTGCTATTTTCCTTCGATCCCTATGAGCATTTTTCGCCTTCTTGGGCCATCGAACTCGCAAAAATAGATGCCCTGCCAGGTGCCCAGCGCAAGCCTGCCATCGATGACCGGCACCGCCACAGTAAATCCCATGAGCGACGCTTTGATGTGGGCGTCCGAGTTGCCTTCCGCATGGCGATAGTTCCCTTTAAGGGGCACGAGCCTTTCGAGGCCGTTGAGGATGTCGGTGACCACGTCGGGGTCCGCGTTCTCGTTGATGGTCACGCCTGCCGTCGTATGGGGCACGTAAACATAACACATGCCCGACTTTATGCCGCTCGACGCGAGCTCAGAGACTACTTGAGACGTCACGTCCACCATCTGCGCTCTCATGCTCGTCGGAACACCGACTTCTTTCCATATCATGCTTTGAACTCCTCCCGTCCCCATTTAGCATCTATTCTTCTTAACAGTAATAATGCAATGGCGCCGGCGGCGGTAGCGATGATAATGCCGGGCCAAAGCAGCCACTCCGCGAACGACGTAAGGATGAGCACGATGAGCACCGGCGCGACGGCCAGCCAGTAGGTTAAAAGCACCTTATAATCGAACAATAGCGAGTTCGTATAAACGCCGGTCATGTAGGCGATGACGGCCGCCACATAGCCCGAGACCATGAGCATCGTGTAGAATGCGTACGGGAAGAGCCCGTACTCGCCCCTGCTTATGCATATCAGCGCCAGATACACGGTGGACACTGCCACGTTAAGGATCATGAATATGATCAGCTTCGCCTTGATCACCTCGGACATTTTAATAGGCAGCGTCTTGTAGCACTCTATCGTATCCATCCGGTTCAGCCAGCCATACAGCTCAGAGGCGAAGAACCCGATGACGACCGAGTAGAAGATGGTGTTGAAGCCGAAGCTTATCATCGCTCCCCCCATCAGGAAGGTGAGAGCGACAGGGAAGAGCCACAGGAAGCCCCAGAGGAATAATAGCGGGATGAGGAAGCTGAATATGACATATCCTAGAGAGCCACTTCTTACGAGGTCTATCCACTCTTTTGCGGCCAGGGTGCCATATTTTCCAAAGATGGAAAAGCGCCTCTCCGTTTCCAGGAAGTGGCTGGTGTAGCGTTTTTCGGCGGCAGGGGCGGGCTTCTCGCGGATTGCCAGGAGCGAGAACGCCGAGAGCACGACGAATACGGCGAGAGCGATGAGGACGCCGCCCCACGTATTATCAAGGTAGGCGCCAGCCGGGGGCACGAGCATCCCCAGCGTGTCCAGTATGCCGTACTGCATGGACAGCCAGGCAACTACAGCGATGATCGCGACGCCGATAGCGGCCAGCGCAGCCCTGCTCCTGATTAGAATAGTCGAAAGGGCGAACGTCAGAGAAACGCCCATGAGGAAAGCCGCCGTGAATGTGATCGTCGCCATAAATAAATTGACGTACAGGCCCGTGAAGAGCGTGGATATGTAAACGCCCAGCACCACCGGTAAAATGTTAATGAGCAGGTAGTAGACGATGTCCTTGACGTAAAAATACGAGAATATCTCTTTGTAGGTTATCGGCAGCGTGCCGGGCGTGCCCAGGAGCATCCGCATGCCGCCCATGCGCCGCTCGAGGATGGGGTCCTGGAACATGGCGAAGCCTCCCACGAGCATGCCCGCGACGAGGACTCCCACATGGCCCACGATGACGATATCCTTGACGGAGAGGGCCGTACGCATCGGCAGGAGCATAAAGCCCATGACGAGCGATATGGTCAGCATCATGAGGGGATAGACGAGGAACGAGCTGCGGAACATGGAGGACTGCGCCCGGTATTCCTCCTTTATGAGCAATAGGAACAAATTCGGGCGGAACTCCATTATGCGGCCTCCACCACCAGCCTCATGAACACGTCCTCCAGGCTTTCCCGGGAATGCTTGAGCTCGGCGAGCCTGCCGCTGGCGATGAGCCTGCCGTTATAGAGGATGCCCACGCGGTCGCAGAGCTTTTCGGCGATCTCGAGGATGTGTGTCGAGAGGAAGATGGTGCCGCCCTCCTTGACGTAGGTGCGTAAATATTCACGTGTGTTGCGCTGCACAATGGGGTCCAGGTCCAGGAACGGCTCGTCCAGGAAGAGCAATTTCGGCTCATGAACGAACGCAGTCGATAGCATGACCTTCTTTTTTGTACCCTTGCTCAAGTCCTTGCAGAGCACGTTCTCCTTGCTCTCCAGCCCGAAAAACTGGATCCACCTGTCTATCTTAGGTTTAGGGTCGGCGACCTTACGGAGGCTGCACGCCAGGTCAAGATACTCGCGTACCGTCAGGAAGCTGGGAGGGTATTCCATCTCAGGCACAATGCCGATCTTCCTTTTAACGCCTATCGGGTCCGCCATGACGTCGATCCCCATGACCATGGCAGTCCCGGCCGTGGGGGCCAGCGAGCCCGTCAGGATGCCGATCGTAGTAGTCTTCCCCGACCCGTTCGGCCCTAACAGACAAAAAGACTCGCCCTCTTCCACCGTAACGTTCAGGTCGCTCAGCGCCTCGAGGCTGCCATACCTCTTAACCAATCCCCTGGTCGTGATCGCCGCCATACGTATCAGCGTATGGTAAGCCATACTTCGATAAATAATTAGCCGTATGGCCTATTTTCTCAGTCGCAGGATGCGACCCTTACCGGCCGCGGCCTTATCCAGCGCTGCATGAAGCGCAATAGACCGTGACTTAACATCTGCGCCGCCCGCCTTTCTCCTTGCTTCCTCCAGCGCATCACGAAGCTCATCGGGAGTAAGTACCGTAGCGGCTATGCAATAATAGCTTTTAGAGCGGCCCTCGTTGAACTCCTGCAGCATGACCTTCAGTAATTCCTCACGTACTTTCTGGGATTCGACGAATTGCAGGATGCCATGTTCTTGAATGCAGGCGATGTCGTCCTCGAGCTTTTGATAACACTTGAACGAATCGTGCGACTTCCCGGCCTCCCGGTGCTTTTTCCATTTATCGCACGAGAGGCTGTCCTCGCAATCCCCGCAAAACTCGACGTGTTTCTTCTTTATGGCACAGGTGATGAACGGGCAGCCGGCGGCCATCCTCGACTCTGTCTTACATCCGAAGCACCGGCTCTCGCCCTCCGTATGATACCGGGGACACAGCCGGCAGGATAGGCCGCATATGCCGATCTCCGGGTACTGGATATCCATATGAATAACAGTATAGGCTTCTACGAATAATAAAACATACTCTAAATTAAAAAAGAAAAGGTTTGGCGTCCCTTTTACGTTTTTACGGATATCGAAAATTTAAAATTTAAGGAAGTGAAGGGTTCACCTTCACTTGATCACGTCGATGATGGACTTAGAGGCCTTGGCGTTGTTGCCGCGCATCGGGATCCTGCCGGCCGGCATCTCGTCCGATGCCATAGCGGAGCCCTTTGCGTTCTTGCCCATGATCTGCGGCGACTGTACGCCGGTCATGATGGCGAGCACTCTGACCTTGCCCTCGTAGTCCTTCTGGACCCTTGCGCCCCAGATAACATTGGCGTGGGAGTCCAGCTCATAGGTTAACGACTCGGCGATGTTCTCCGCCTCTCTCAGCGTCAGGTCCGGGCCGCCGGTGATATGTACTAACGCACCAGTGGCGCCACGGTAGTCGACGTCGAGCAGCGGGTGGTTGAGAGCGTTCCTTACGACGTTGTCGGACTTGTCCTGGCTCTTGGTCTCGCCCACGAGCATGACGGCGACGCCGCCCGCGTTCATGATAGCGCGAACGTCGGCGAAGTCGAGGTTAATGAGCGAAGGCCTCGTGATGGTCTCGGAAATGCCCTTGACCGTTTCAGAGATAAGCTGGTCCATGACGGAGAACGACTGCTCCAGGGGCAGGTTCGGGACATATTCGAGCAGCCTGTTGTTGTCGAGCACGATGACCGTGTCAGCGGCCGACCTTAAGTCTGCGATACCCTCTTCTGCCTTGACCATCCTGGCCCTTTCGACCTTGAACGGCGTGGAAACCATGCCTACGACGATGGCGCCCTGCTCCTTAGCGACCTGCGCTACGATGGGTGCCGTGCCGGTACCGGTTCCTCCTCCCATGCCCGCCGTGATGAAGACCAGGTCTGCGTCCTTCAGGACTTCCTGCAGCGTGCTTCTGGCTAATTCCGCGGCCCTCTTTCCGATCTCCGGGAAGCCGCCTGCGCCGAGGCCCCTGGTCAGGGACTTGCCCACCAGGATCTTCTTGTCGGCCTTGATGACGTCCAGGTGCTGCTTATCGGTGTTGACGGCAATGGTCTCAGCGCCGTTGACGCCGATGTTGTATAGACGGTTGATGGTATTGTTACCGGCACCGCCGCACCCGACGATCTTGATCTGGGGCAGCCCGAAGTCCTCGAAATCGTTGCCTACGGTGTTCTCCCCTTTGTCGTTCCTGTACTCACGTTCCATTTCCGTGTATTTCAGTGCTTCTTGCACAACAGAATCTATTCCCATTGTATTTCCCATCCCCAAATTTATACATGGACGGGATGCTTTTATGGGCGGTCATTTCATCCGTTTGGGGTGGATGCCCTTTGCCCGATCTTAGCATTCCGTCCTCAAGCGTTTTTCACAACGTTTTTTCGCTGACTTGCTCAAGCCGTCCCTGTTTTGTAAGTACCGGACGATTTTATGTGAGGGTGGGCCAGTGACTCGGCCCGAAAGGGCGTGTAAAATGGAGATTATCCGAGGCCTCTCATATCGATGGCCTTCGCTGATAAATCAGCGTGTGTCGATGAGTTTTACTCATTCAACTACTCCAATCCAAACCCTACGCTAATATACGCTTTAACAGATATTTATACTTGCTGGACCGGTCGATAAGCAAGCGTATACTTTTGGATAAATTAGAATTTAGTTCAAAATTTTTCCAGCGGACTATACCTTCAGCGTCAGGCGATTTATGATCAGGCTGGCGATGAGGCATATGGCGAAGCCGGTCAGGAGCACGTCCAGGCCCGGCATCTTCATCTTATCGATAAAAAAGTATGCTCCGGAGACCAGGGCGATGACGAACACGGTAACGCTCAGGGCGACGGCGGCGCCCCCCATGAAAGCGGCCAGCAGGTCGTTGCTCGCCTTATCCAGGAGAACCGTTGCAGCGATAAAAGAAATCGCAAAGACCACGAGGATGATGGCCAGGGAGAGCGGCAGGCTCATGCCCGAGAACAGGTACATGAAGCCCAGGCTCGTGAGCAGCATCAGCGCCGATATGACGACCGAAACGCCCAGCGCTCTGCCGATGACAACGACCGGGTCTGACTCCTCGAAGCCGAACATGATATTTCCTATTAGCCCGCGATGCATTTAAAGCTTATGGTCTTTCGGCAAGCGTCGGCGACATCACATGGTCAGCCCTTGATGAACTTATACAATATGGCGACGATGCCCACCGTGGCGCAGGCTCCGAAGATGGTCATGTATAGAATGTTGGAATTACCCTGCGGCCCCTCGAAAAGGCCCATGAAATCATCCAGAACGCTTACGATCCGGCCGTCCGCCAGGCCGCCTAATACGATCGAGCCATGAAAGGCAAAATAATCAATGAACGTTAATAGCACTACCGCAAGCAGGACTCCAACGATCAATATCCTGTACATTATCTTCATACTGCCCGCCTCTACTGCCTATACGCTTATTACCGACATAAAGTTATCGAAATATCCCCTTTTTATGGCCATTAACGGCGTACAGTGCCCTGAAATACCGGGCGCTGACCAGAATGATTATTTATATACCCCGCATTCTGGTAACGATGATACACCTCACCTACGACCGGGGCACTATTCTCGTGTACGGCAACGTCCGGGTGCCCGGCTCGGCCTGGGATTCGCGGGCGGGCGCTTACCGGGCACCGGCTTTCCTGTACAAGGATATCCGGTCGTACGTGGATTCGTCCGGTTTTTCCTGTAAGGACGACGTGCTCGACCTCGTGCCATCGCCTGTGCTGACCATGAGGACGGTGCTTCGTGACTACCAGGAGCGTGCCGTCCAGGCGTGGGACCGGGCCGGTTCGTGGGGTATCGTGGTTCTTCCGACGGGCTCGGGAAAGACGCACGTCGCCATGAAAGCCATTTCCTTAGCGAGCCCGGCCATCGTTATCGTGCCTACGCTGGACCTTTTGGCCCAGTGGAAGGAGCGCCTGGATGATGAGTTCGGCATCGATACTGGTGTTTACAGCGGCGATGAGCATC
This sequence comes from Methanocella paludicola SANAE, assembly GCF_000011005.1. Taxonomy (NCBI): domain Archaea; kingdom Methanobacteriati; phylum Methanobacteriota; class Methanomicrobia; order Methanocellales; family Methanocellaceae; genus Methanocella; species Methanocella paludicola. The sequence goes on along the minus strand of NC_013665.1, from coordinate 1,759,726 downwards.
GTTTAGGGCCTGTAACCGTGGCGACTTATGATACGGCATATATCCGGGCCGCCGAGCTGGGTAATAAGTTCAGGCTTGTCGTTTTCGATGAGGTCCACCACCTGCCATCGCCGGGGTACATGAGCATCGCCGAGATGTTCGCCTGCCCGGCGAGGCTGGGGCTGACCGCTACGTACGAGCGCGAGGACGGGCGCCATAAAGAATTACCCAGGCTGGTGGGCGGCAAGGTCTTCGAGCGCAACGTGGAGAGCATGGAGGGGATACATCTCGCCCCATTCGACCTCCGGCGTATCTACGTGAAGCTTACGGCGGACGAAGAGGAGCAATACCTTCGGGACATGGACATTTACAAGAACTATTTGCGGGATAATAACCTGATACTGAGGACGCCCCGGGATTTCGAGCGCCTGGTCATGAGGAGCGGCCGTGATAAAGGGGCCAGGGAGGCGATACTGGCCCGTCACAGGGCCCGCGTTACGGCGCTCAACTCGTCTTCCAAGTTAGAGGCGCTGGCCGATGTGCTGCAGAAGCACGCGGGGCCCGAAGACAAGATCATCATTTTCACCGAGCACAACGACCTGGTATACCGGATCTCGAAGCAGTTCCTCATACCGTTCATCACGTATACGACCGGCAAGGACGAGCGCAGCCGGAACATGGCGGAGTTCAGGGCCGGCAACTACCGGGCGCTCGTCACGTCCAAGGTGCTGGACGAGGGCGTGGACGTGCCCGACGCCAACGTGGGCATCATCCTGAGCGGCAGCGGAAGCAAGCGGGAGTTCGTCCAGCGCCTGGGCCGCATCCTGCGAAAAAAGGGCGATAAGAAGGCCGTGCTCTACGAGATCGTGTCGGGCAGCACCAACGAGGTCGATACGTCTTATCGAAGGCATAAGGCTCTTCATGCTGAAGAGGTGGAGCGCTAATGCTTAGCGCTGACTTGCTGAAGACCCGGGTGAAGGGCGACCGCATCATGCCCGCATTCGTCGAGGCTGACGGCGATAGCCTGGCTCTCGCAGAGGACATCATCCAGGCATTCAGTGACCATACCGGAAAGAAGCTGGGCGAGCTGAAGGATATTCTGGCGGAGATGGAGGACCAGGGCTTCGATTATCGCCTTGTCCGGGGGCTTGTGGCGCTGCTGGAGCGGCGGTGTACTCTTACCGTTGATAGCGCCGGTTCCCCTGAGCTGGTCCGGCGGGAGGTCTTTACGCAGGTAAAATCCCCTGCGCTGACTCCCGAAGTGCGGTCAAAGGCGATAGCGGCCGCTGCCGAAAAGCTGGGCCTGTCGCCGGAAGCCGCAGAGGCATCGATGTTCGCCGACCTGGAGAGCGAGCTGATCATCAGCCGCTTCAACCCTCCGAAGCCAGTGGCGCTATTAGAAGAATACAACCTTTCGCTGGCCCAGACCCTCTTGTTCAAGGCCACGGAAATGAGGTTCAAGGCTTCAGCGAAGCATAAGGAAGTCCTGCGGTCCGTGAAGCGCCTGGGCCTCATGTATACGGCAGGGTATGATACGGGCAGGCTCGACATCACGATAGACGGGCCGCTGTCCGCCATTAAGTCTACTGAGCGGTATGGCACTTCCCTGGCAAAGCTGCTGCCGTTCATCGTCGCCTCGCCGGGCTGGGGAATGGACGCATCCATCGTGCGTAAGGATTTCAATGGCAACCCCCGGCTGTACCGGTTCAGCATGAGCGAGCATGCGCACGGGCATCTCTTCGGGGACGCGGCGGGGACTTATGAAGACCTGGAATTCGATAGTGAGCCCGAGGAGCGTTTTTATGATTCGCTCGCGAACGCCGGCACGGGATGGACCATTGTCCGCGAGCCGGAGCCGCTCATAGCCGGACGCTACCTGTACATACCCGACTTTTTACTGGAAAAGGACGGCACAAGGGTCTACGTTGAGATCGCCGGCTTCTGGACGGCCGAATATTTAAAGCGAAAGGTGGCGAAGCTCGGCGAACTAAAAGACGTCAACCTGATAGTGCTTGCCAGCACGCGGTCCTCGTGCGACGCCTTCAAGGGCATCACGGAGAACGTCATCCTCTTCGACAGGAAGATCCCGCTGAAGGAAGTGCTGGACCGGCTCAAAGTCTGGGATGAGCGAAAAGTGGCCGATGGCGTGGCAAAGCTGGACGCCTCAGGGCTGTCGCCGGAAGGCGACATCGTCCGCCTCGAGGACATCGTATCCAAAACGGGCATCGGCGCGGATGCCGTCCGCAGGTATATCGAAGAGCGCGGCGTGGCCGGCTATACGCTGGCCGGCGATGAGCTGCTCTCCGATGGACTGCTAAGATCGATCCGTACGTCACTGTCCGCCAAAATGCCTTATTCGCAGGCTTCCGCGCAGATCCGCTCGAAGAGCGTTACGGCCGTCGATCCCGTCTTGAATATCCTCGGCTATACGGTCAAGTGGAGCGGGCTGGACCCCGAAAATGCCGTGATCTATAAGGCGCCGCAAATAAGGTAACGGGATGACGGATAGCCGATCTTTATTGTTTTATGTCAGTATCGGGGTTTAATAAGTTTATTATAAACTATTTATAATAGTATATCCAGCATTTAGTCCAATAATATTAAAATGTATTAGGATAATCGGTATATGGGTATATGGGCTTGGAGTACGAACATGAAAAAGTTCATCATCGCTCTCGTCATTGTCATCGCCGTTATTGCGGCATCGGTATACGCCGCATGGTATGTTCAGAGCTCGCAAAAGCTCGATGCGGGTCCGCCCGAATCGATAACCATCGGGGTCCCGCGGATGTTCGATTCTTCCGCGCTCGTCTATATCGCTGACGATCAGGGCTTTTTTACCGATATCGGCCTTAACGTAACGATAAAAGAGTATGATGCCGGCTTGTATGCCGTCGACGACATGCTGAAGGGTAATAGTGATATTGCGGTAGCCACCGAGATCGTCCTGGTCGGTAAGGCGTTGAACCGGGAAAAAATTTGCAGCATCGGCAGTATCGCAAAATACCAGACCCATTATATTATCGGCAGAAAGGACCGGGGCGTCGAGAATTTTTCCGACCTCCGGGGAAAAAGGATCGGTTTTGCCCGGGGAACCTCGGGGGAATTTTATCTCGGCCGATATCTCGAGCTGCGGGCCATTAACCTGCCGGAAGTAACTCTCGTCGATGTCCGGCCGGCACAATATACCGACGCCATCGTAAACGGGTCGGTCGACGCGATCATCGTATGGGAGCCCTATGTTGAACCCATTAAAGATCAGCTGGGGGCCAATGCGACCATCTGGCCGGCCCAAAGTGGCCAGTTAGGATACTGGAACGCGATATGCAGGGATGACTGGGCGGCACAGCATCCGGAGCTCGTCAACCGATTCCTGAGATCGATCGACCGGGCGGAAAAATATACGATATACCATACCGCCGAATCGAAGACGATCGTACAAAAGCGGTTGAACGCGGACGATAAGTATGTCGCGTCCGTATGGAATAACACCCAGTTCGGGCTCTCGCTCGACCAGTCGCTCATCGTGGCCATGGACGATGAAGGGCGGTGGATGATCAATAATGGTCTCACCGACGTGAACGTGGTCCCCGACTATCAGGACAATATCTATCTCACTGGCATGAATGCGGTTAAGCCTGAGTCGGTTAATATCGTAATTTGAACCGAGGAACCATGAAGATCCGGACACAGCTGATACTGAGCATAATCCTCTTTATCTTAGCTCTGATCGTGATCACCACATCGGTGATACTCACGGATCAGCAGGTAGATAGGTTGAGCAAGCAGGAAGAGCTTGTCAATTCCATTCAGCTCGGGGCCGGTGAGCTTGGCTATCTATCGAATGATTATCTCCTGCACCCGGAAAGCCCGCAGCTAAACCGATGGAACTCAAAATATGCTGCGCTCTCGGATGATATAATGAATATATCCGTGGACACCCCCGAGCAGCAGGTGCTTCTCGATAGCATCCGGGCGAATCAGCAGCGGCTGAAGGAAGTCTTCAACGATGTGGCGTCGACTATCCGGAGCGCGCATCAAAACGATAATACGGCCGATGACCTGGCCTATGCCCGTATATCGTGGAGCCGGATCGAGGTCCAAACGCAGGCGATCGCCTACGATACCTCCCGCCTGTCGCATATGATAGGCGACGAAAAAAATCAAGTAAAGCAAACGAATACGCTGCTGATATTCACTATGCTGGGGGCGTTTATCGTATTTCTGTTGATCGATTATCTATTGATCTTCGGGAACACGGTCCGGTCGATCGCAGATCTCCAGGCGGGAACGAGGATAATCGGTTCCGGTAATCTCGACCATGTCATCCCGGTGAAAAACCCCGATGATGAGATCGGAGACCTGACGAGCTCATTTAACCGGATGGTAACTCGCTTGAAAGCCGTTACCGCTTCAAAGATGGACCTGGAGAACGAGATCTCCCGGCGTATGCAGACTGAAAAAGCCTTACAGGAAAAGAAGGAGACGCTTGAAGCCCAGTCCCGGGAGCTCAGCTCCAAGAACGAGGAGCTCTTAAGGCAAATAGAAGAGCGTAAGCGTGCCGAAGCCGGACTGGCCGAAGCCCGTGCGCAGGCCGAGCTGTATCTGGACCTTATGGGCCATGATATCAATAACATGAACCAGGTGAGCATGGGGTACCTGGAGATCGCCCTCGATACATTGAAGGAGGAGGGCAGGATCGAGAAGGAGGATGCCGAGCTCCTGGAAAAGTCCCTCATGTCGATCCAGGACAGCACCCGCCTCATCGATAACGTGCGAAAGATCCGGTCGGCAAGGTCTATGGAATTCCAGTTCCAGCCCATCGACCTGAGGGAAATTCTCGAGAGCGTAAAGGAGCAGTTCTCCCGGGTCAACGGCCGCCGCATCACCATCAATTATACGCCGACAGAGAGCCATGTCCTGGCTACGGAGCTGGTCAAGGACGTGTTCATCAACATCGTCGGGAACGCGGTCAAGCATTCGGACGCGGTCAAGCCCCTGGAGATCGATATCACCCAGACCCACGTCTACGGCATCGACGAGAGATATCACAAGGTCATCATCGAGGATAATGGCCCCGGCATACCGGATGAGATGAAGACCCGGGTCTTCAACCGGTTCGAGCGCGGCAATACCCGGGCTAAGGGTAAAGGCCTGGGCCTCTACCTGGTGAAGACGCTCGTGCGCGATTTTCATGGCCGTATATGGGTGGAGGACCGGGTGCCCGGCGACCATACGAAGGGTGCCAAGTTCGTGGTCATGCTGCCTGCCATAGAAAAATGATCGTCGTTCGATTATTTCGTCACGCTATCCAGGAACCTGATGACCTCTTCGGTCCGCTGTTCCCCGGTCTTCATGTCCTTGACCGAGACCTGTCCGCCGGCCATCTCCTTCTCGCCCAGGATGAGTACGTACTTTGCGCCTATGCTGTTGGCGTACTTCATCTGGTTGCCGAAGTTGCGGCCCAGCAGGTCAGTCTCTACAATAAATTCCTTCTCACGCAGCGCCTGCGCCAAAAACAGTGCAGTTTCCATGTACTGCGCTGAAGTCGTAAGGATGAAATAATCCGTCGTAAGCTTCTCTTCGGGCCACACTTTTGCACGGCGCATGAGGATCTCGAGCACTGCGTCGCCCATGCCGAAGCCCACGGCCGGCATCGGCTCCCCGCCGAACAGCTCGATGATCTTATCGTAGCGCCCGCCGCCGAATATGGCTCGTAGCTCGCCCTTCGTGTCATAGCACTCGAACACAGTGCCAGTATAATATGCCAGGCCCCTGATGACCGACGGGTCCAGCTCACAGTACTGCTCCATGTGGTACATGACCAGGAGGTCTGTCAGCTTTTCCAGGCTTTCATAGCCCGCCCGGGTCTGCTCGTTCTCTAAAGATATTAAGCCCCTAAGCTTCTGGAGGGCCTCAAGCATGGGGCCCCTGGAGTCCAGGATCGATAGTAGCTGCCCGATCTTCAGATCGTCCAGGTCAGCTTTGGCAAGTAATTCTTTGAACTCGGAGTGCGTGACCTTGTAGCGCTTATCGATAGCGGCGAAGACGGCTTCTCTCCGGTCCGCGATGCCCATGCTCTCGAGCACGCCCTGCATGAGCCTCCTGTCGCTCACCTTAAAAATGAACTGCCCTTCGAGATCCAGCTTTAACATTATATCGATGCCGGCCGCCAGTACTTCGGCATCCGCTTCAGGCCCCGGCACGCCAAAAATGTCCACGTTAAGCTGGTAAAACTCGCGGAGGCGGCCCGACTGCGGCTCCTCATAACGCCACATCTTGGGCATCGAGAACCATTTTATCGGCCTTTTAAGCGACTTCTCACGCTCAACGACCATGCGGGCCATCGTCGGAGTAAGCTCGGGGATGAGAGTCACGTCACGTTTGCCCTTGTCCGCAAAATTAAAGGTTTGAGTAAGTATCTCGTCGCCACTTTTAACCCGGAACAATTCCAGCATTTCCAGGCTCGGCGAGTCTACCTCACGGAAACCGTAAGGCCGGACAGTCTCGAAGATCTTGTCCAGCACCTTCCGGCGGGCGGACATCTCTTCGGGATAGAAGTCCCTGAACCCCTTGAGCGATTGAAATCTCATGAACATCCCTTAAGTCGTGTACGAGGCGTTGATGTCGACGTACTTGTGCGTCAGGTCGCAGCCCCATGCGGTCGCCTTCGCCCTTCCCAGCCCGAGCCTGGCGGTCACGTAGAGCGTATCGCCGCCCATGATGGCCTTGGCCTTTGCCAGCGTCGCCTCGTCGCTCTTCGGCATGCCGTTATCGACCAGCGCGACCGATTCCTTGCCATTCGAGAAGATGAGCGTGACCCTGGCAGGGTCCACGTCGCAGGATGAGTAGCCGATGGCGCATACGGCCCTGCCCCAGTTGGGGTCGGTGCCGTAGACGGCCGATTTAAAGAGCGGAGAGCGCACGATGGCCTTTGCCCCTTTCCTGGCATCCCTGACGGTCCTGGCGCCCTCGACCGTAGCTTCGATCAGCTTCGTGGCACCTTCTCCGTCCCGGGCTATCTTCTTGGCGATCTCCATGCAGACCTTTTCCAGGCCTTCCTGGAACTTTTTCATTTTAGGCTTACCGGCTTCGCCGGTAGCGATGAGCGTGACCGTATCGTTCGTGCTCGTATCGCCGTCCACGACGACCATGTTGTAGCTCTTGTCCACGGCCTTCTTCAGGCATTTTTGCAATGAGGCGTGGGGTATGTCCGCGTCCGTAAATATGAATGATAGCATGGTGCCCATGTTGGGCTCGATCATGCCGGAGCCCTTCGCGATGGCGCCGATGCGGACGCCGCCTTCTATTTCGACAGCGTATGACTTCGGCGCGAGGTCGGTGGTCATGACGGCCTTGTTGGTAGCGAGGCTGCACTCGGGGCCCGTACATGCCTTTTCGAAGACTTCGTTAAAGTGGTCCTTGATCCAGGCCATGTTCAGGGGCCTGCCGATGACGCCCGTCGATGCAACACCGATCGTATGGGGATCTACGTTAAGCCGGGCTGCCAAGATATTCGCCATCCCGATGGCGTCCTTGATGCCCTGCTCATGTGTAAAAGCATTAGCGCAGCCGCTGTTGGCGATGATGCCATTAAAAAGGGCACCATTCGTTTTCAGGTGATCCTTCGTGACTAAAACCGGGGCTGCACGGACCTTATTCAACGTGAACACAGCGGCCGCCGGACCCTTGGCCAGCATGACCGCAAGACCCATCTTACCCTCTTTAATGCCGTAAGCCCTGACGCCCTTAACGGCGCAAATGCCGCCCTCAATGGTCTTCATGTATTAGCAGATCCTCCGAGCCCGTGGATGATATCATCACGAGTAATGATGCCGACGAGCTTTCCATCCTTAAGGACTACCAGCCTATTAACCTTATGCTTCACCATGGCCGAGGCCGCATCCTCGATGTCGTCGTCCGGGGATATGGACAGGACATCCTTTTGCATGATGCTGCCGACGTTCTGCCCGCCCGCGTCCTTGACGGACTGCTGCAGGCGCCTGAGCTGAATGATCTCTTTCAACGGTATCTCGATCAATACTTCGAGGGGGCTTGGCATCCACAGCGTGCGGGAAGGCTCGGGGACGACCAGCAGGCGCATGATATCCGCCTCGGTCACCATGCCGACGACCTTTTCGCCGTCCACGACAGGAAGGCCGCTGATGTCCTTCTCGCTCATCAGCTTTACGACGCCGTCCACGGGGTCGGACGGCCTGCAGGTGATGACGTCCTTCGTCATGACTTCGGAAACTTTCATCATATACCTCACGGGGGCAGCCCGCTCATCCATATGCCTGTGCGTTCGTCGAAGCCGTACATGATGTTCATGTTCTGTATGGCCTCGCCGGCCGAGCCTTTTACCATGTTGTCGATCGCGGAGACGATCACGATGCGGTCGGTGCCCTTCTCGATCTCGAACGCGATGTCGCAGAAGTTGGAGCCTCGCACGTTGGCCAGCGTTGGCTTGCTCATGCGAATGAATGGCTTCCCGGCGTAGAACTCGTTGTAAATGGCCCGCACCTGGTCGTCGGTGAGCGGCTTATTGATAAATGCGTGTGCCGTGGTCAGGATGCCCCTGACCGATGGAATGACATGCGGAGTAAAGTGGATCTTCACTTTATTGTTTAACGCGCGAAGCTCCTGGTCGATCTCCGACTTATGGCGGTGCGTGGTAATGTTATAGGGGCGGACGTTCTCGGCGACGTTCGGGTAGTGCGTGGTCTCGCTGGGCTCCTGGCCCGAGCCCGATATGCCGGATTTGGAGTCGAACACGATGCGGTCCACGACCCCTGCCGCTACCAGCGGAGCTGCCGTTAGTATGGCCCCTGTCGGGTAGCACCCGGGGTTGCCTACTACTGTGGCATTCTTCACTTCTTCTGCATGTAATTCGGGCAGGCCGTAGACTGTCGGCCTTGGGTCGGCGTGCTTCTTATTGTAGACCGACTCGAACACATCTGCCGGCAGCCGGTAGTCCGCGCTCATGTCGATGACCTTAAGCCCGGCATCCACTAATCCGGGCACCACGTTCATCGCGGCCCCGTGGGGCACGGCCGTAAAGACAAGGTCGCATTTATGGGCGATGGCCGACGGGTCAACGTCTTCGAACTTCAGGTCCAGCAGGCCCTTCAGGTTGGGGTGCATCGCGTCAACGGGCTTTCCCGCGTGGCTCCTGGACGTGACCACGGTTACCTCAGCTTTTGGGTGAACGCACAGAAGCCGCAGCAGCTCGCCACCGACATATCCGGTGCCGCCGATTATACCGACTCGTAACATAGTAGACTCTCCACCATTGATGAATTTAACTTCACTGCTTTAGCAGTCGCTTTCCTTTATCTTTTCCCTGATGTGGCGGCTCGACGCGTAGGGCGCCGTATCGCACTTCGTGATGCGCACCACTTTAGCTTTCAGCCCCCTCTCTATCAGCTGTCTTTGCAGGGCTTCCTCGTCCCAGTGCTGGTTGAAGCCGATAGTGATGATGTCCGGGTCGATCTCGCGGATGGGCTTGAACATGTCATCTTCGCTGCCCAGCATCGCGTGGTCGACGCATTTTAGTGCTCTTACCATGAAGAGCCGCTGGTTCTCGGGCACGAGAGGCTTGCGCTTATGCTTTATGGTGCTATCCCGGGCCACGATGACATAGAGCTCGTCGCCCAGCTTTCCTGCCTCGCTCAGGTACAGCACATGGCCCGGGTGCAGGATATCGAAGGTACCGGTGGCCACGACCCGTGTCATTGGTCTGCCTCCACGACCGGCAGGCTGACCTTCTCCCCGTCAGGGCTATAGCAAACCCAGTCTTTATCAGTATAAGGATAAGCGACGATGATATTGTAATAGCCTTTGGCGCCGAACATGTCGATGTCCGCTTCTGAGAAGCGGAGGTCCCTCACGGGGTGGCTATGGACGGACCCGACGATAGACATATCGAGGGGCATCATGTCCAGTAGCATGCGCGCGGAGCCCTCGTCCGACGTCGTGCCCGGCACCAGCACTACCTCGGATATGAGGCGGCCGTCCGAGCGCAGCAATCCCGCGAACTCGTGGGGATGCGTGGACCTGCTCGCCTCAAGGATGAACGCTAGGGCATCCCGGGCAATGCCGGAGACGTTTTTTCTTCGGGCCATGGTATCACATATGTAAACGTTTTTTCACTACTATGTAGTTTTCGTACTTAAGATTTAACTTACAGCCATTGCTTCTACGGTAATAAGGAAAGTTTATGTATATTTGGCCCAGTTATAATATGGGTAATATAAACAAGGGGTTGGAGTGGATTGGATAGGCTACTTATCGTAGACGATAATATCGAGCTGCTTTGCCTGTATAAAAAGATGCTTTCCGTCCAGGGAAAGTACGATATAGCGGGCATGGCCGGCAACGGGCGGGACGCGGTCATTAAGTACAAGAAGCTTAAAAAGAAGCCCGATCTCGTCCTGATGGACGTGAATATGCCGGAGCTGGACGGCATTTCGGCGGCGAGGGAGATCCGGCGGTACGACCGCGGGGCAAAGATCATTTTCGTTACCGCCGAACAGGTCTATAACTCGGACATGCCGCCCGAGCTATCCGGGGCCTCCATACTAAGGAAACCATTCTCGAGGGCGGAGTTCATCGGGGCGATCAAACAGGCATTAAAAAAGCGCCTCGATGACGATAAAAATTAATATTATCAGCCCGAATTAGCCGCTACTGGGATTCGAATGGAGTCGGCAAAGCCATACGGGTTGACCGTCCGGGCGGTCATTTACGATGAGAGCGGGCGCATTCTCCTTTTAAAGCGGTCCATGGCGTCCAGGAATTATCCCGGCAGGTGGGAGTTTCCAGGCGGCAAGGTCGACAGGAACGAGCGTTTCGACGATGCCCTGGTCCGGGAGGTCCGGGAAGAGACGGGCATGAGCGGGCATATCAAGCGCTATATCGGGGCGGCGGAGGTGAAGCTGCCGCACGTGAACGCTATTCAGCTCATCCTGGAAGTTGAGGCTCGCGGCACGCCGGCCATCAGCGAGGAGCACGAAGGGCTTACATGGGCTACTGTCGAGGAGCTTCTTTCCATGGACATGGTCGACTGGGTCGTGCCCTTCGTAAAGAAATATTTGCTTCATTGACCTTTTCTTTCACGATTTTTTTGGGGCAGCTTATATGCCCCGGAGACGTCCTTTTATACAGGTCACCATGAGGCTATCCCCGTATCTCGTTGATCCCGCATCCTATGGCGCCTACAGTCTCCCGTCTATCCCCGGCACGATACTTTCTGCGCTAACCCCTGAAACGCCTGCGCAAATGCTGCCCGACGATGCGCTTGGAGGGCTTTCCAATAAATATGATAAAGTCGTTCTTTTTGTGGTAGACGGACTGGGCCTGGACCATTTTAAGGATCTAATGGGCCGCAGCCCGTTTCTTCGAGAGCTTCGCCGGCAGGGTAATTTCATGCAACTGGGCACGCAGTTCCCGTCGACGACGGCCTGCAATGTCACTACTCTCAATACGGGCGTCAGTGTTGCACAGCACGGCCTCTTCGAGTGGTTCTATTATGAGCCCGTGGCGGGAGAGATCATCTCCCCTCTCCTTTACTCGTATGGCGAGTGCATCCGTGAGCGTGACTCTTTAAAAGATGATAAAGCCGTGACGCCTGAAGCCATATACCCGAAACAGAGCCTGTATCGAGAGCTGATCAAACACGGGGTCCGGTGCTTCTCGTTCCAGGACTCGGAGTATGCAGAATCCGAGTATACGGATATCGTCTTCGACGGGGCAAAGCGCTATGGCTTTTTATCCGTGGCCGATGGCCTGGTGAACCTGGCCCGCGCGGTGGTCGATGAGCCCGCGAAGGCCTATTATTACTTTTATTTTGATAAGGTGGATTCGCTCTCCCACAAATACGGGCCGGGCTCGAAGGAGGCCATGGCCGAAGCAGAGGTGTTTTTCCTGGCGCTTGAGCATCTATTCTGGGACCGGGTCAAGGATAAGGTCGATAATGTGCTCTTTTTGATGACCGCCGACCACGGGCAGGCCACTATCGACCCGGCGAAGTGCGTCTACCTGAATGTTGAGTTCCCCGGGATCAAGGATATGATAAAAATGTCGAAGAGCGGGCGTTATCTGGCTCCAGCCGGCTCCTGTCGCGACATGTTCCTCTACATCAAAGACGACTGCCTCGACGATGCTTATCATTTGCTTACGGATAAACTAAGTGACCGGGCAGCAGTCGTAAAGATAAAGGAGCTTATCGAGAACGGCTATTTCGGCGACAGGCACATATCGCCGGTGCTGGCGGGGCGGCTTGGCAACCTCGTCATACTGCCCTTCGACGGCCACTGCGTCTGGTGGTACGAGAAAGGCCTGTTCGAGATCGACTTTTTAGGGCACCATGGCGGGCTCACAAAACAGGAAATGGAGATCCCATTCCTGGCATGGGAATTATGAAGCCTTTTTTACGTTCTTAAAGATGCCGCCGTGGCCGGGGATGATATAGTCGGCTTTCTCCTCCAGCTTTCTGACGCTCTCGATCCCCTTTTCCGTCGAGTGGAAATTGGGGTTTCGGTCCCATAGCCGGTCCATCATGTAGTAGGAGGGCGCTATTATGGCATCGCCCGCCACGGCGACCTCGACGCTGCCTATGCCCATGATGGAGCCTCCGCCGCGCTCGTTGCGCATACTATACCGGAGCTTTTCGGTCTTAAGGAGCAGCGACGCGTGCTCTGCCGTATGGCCGGGCGTGTATACGACCTGGACTCCGTCGGCGATAGCCTCACCATCCTTTACGGCCTCCACTTTAAAGCCCTCCAGCGGCTTGCTCGCCAGGATACGGCTTTTCTTAAAGGCGCCCAGGTTACCGAAGTGGTCGTAGTGCCAGTGAGTGATGAAAACGATGTCGATGTCGGAAGGCTTCAGGTCCATATCCTTGAGCGCGTGGACGAGGTTTTTCTTATTACGCTTCACGTTCTCAGCGCTGCGGTCGCTCTCGTATTCGAAACCGGTGTCGACCAGTATTTTAGCGTCCGACTCGATGTATGTGACCGTGGAGCCGCCCCCTGTCCCCGTAAGGCGCTTCATGGCCATGATGTGGATCTCCGGCTCCTCGAACGCTTCCCAGCTTAAGTTGCCCTGCTTTATGATCTTGATGGCTTTTACTGGCATAATGACCAATATTATTCTGCGTCATTGCTTTTGTCTTTATCGCTGGCGGGCCATCAACGGGGAAAGGCGGGTGGCACCTTAATTTTTTTCTTTCACCATTTACCGATAAAAAGCTATATATCGCCCCACGCATAGCATACTCTCAGGTCTTAACATGCTGGAACTAAAGTTCGTACGCAACAACCCGGAGGTCGTGCGGGAGGCGCTGGCGAAGAGACACGCGAGCGCAGAGCCCCTCGACAAGCTCTTAGAATACGATAAGGCCTGGAGAGAGGCCTTAAAAGAGGGCGACGTGCTCAAGCACCAGAGGAACACGGTCTCCCTCGAAATAGCGAAACTCAAGAAAGAGAAGCAGGATGCGAAGGAAAAGATCGACGAGATGCGTGGCATCTCCGACCGCATCAAGGCCATCGACGAGCAGCTCCGAGACTACGAATCCAGGATGCAGGACCTATTGCTGAATATCCCCAATATTCCGAGCACAACGACGCCCATCGGCAGAGATGAGAATGATAATCCCGTCGTGCGTGTCGTCGGCGAGCCGACGAAGTTCGGCTTCACGCCGAAGAACCACTGGGATATCGGCGAAGACCTTGATATTCTCGACTTCAAGCGGGCTGTCAAGATATCGGGCGAAGGCTTCACCGTCTACAAGGGCATGGGCGCAAAGCTCGAAAGGGCGCTGATCAATTTCATGCTGGACGTGCACTCCCGGCAGGGCTACACAGAAGTGTTCCCCCCGGTGCTCATGAACGAGAAGGCCATGACCGGCACCGGCCAGTTACCGAAATTCAAGGAGGACATGTACGCCTGCACGGACGGCTATTACCTGGCCCCCACGGCGGAAGTCCCGGTCACGAACCTTTACATGGACGAGTACCTGGAGAACCTGCCTATCTACCTGACCGCATATACTGCCTGTTTCCGCCGTGAGGCGGGCAAGCACGGCCAGGATACCCGCGGCATTATCCGCCAGCACCAGTTCAACAAGGTCGAACTGGTCAAGTTCTCCTTACCCGAAACGTCGTACGAGGAGCACGAGAAGCTCACCCGGGACGCAGAGGAGATACTGCAGCTTTTAAAGCTGCCTTATCGCGTTATTAATCTGTGTACGGGCGACTTAGGCTTCTCCGCCGCAAAGACGTACGATATCGAGGTCTGGGTGCCGGCACAGGGCAAATACAGGGAGATCTCGTCCTGCTCGAACTTCGAGAGCTACCAGGCCAGGCGTGCCAACATCCGCTACCGTACCCCGGAGGGCCCGAAGTTCGTCCACACGCTCAACGGCTCCGGCCTGGCTGTGGGCAGGACTGTCGTCGCCATCCTGGAGAACTACCAGCGCGAGGACGGCAGCGTGGAGATCCCCGAGGCGCTCAGGCCCTACATGGGCGGCGCCACCGAGATCAAGAAGCCACTCTAAAAAGTATAAGTTATACGAAGACGTTTTCAGCTCAAAGTTCTCAAAGCTGTCTGAAAGCGTCACTAAGCATTTTTTAATTCTTCTCCATATTTTTAATTCTATTTTCTTGTTCAATGTGTGCGACTCACGTGCATTCCCCTCAGTTTTGAACCACAAAGGCACAACGTCACAGAGTTTCACAAAGCTTTCTTTTAAATGTAAGTCACTAAGCCCACAGAGCATGCTTTTTGAATATATAAGGCACAAAGGGGACAATAGCACGATGGCAAAAAGTGTTCGCATGTTCATTCCATTGTGCCATTGTCCCCTTTGTGCCTTATAACCCAATGAACCGGGCTTTGTGAACTTTGTGACTTACATTTAAAATAAACTCCGTGAGCCTTTGTGCCATTGTGACTTTGTGGTGAGAAAACGATATCTAAGCAGGCATATATTACACGAAGGAAAACAAACATTAAAAAAATGGAGATAGCTATAGTTTATTATAATCTTTGAGTAGCTTCCGGCACGCTACGAGTGGCTTTGTGCTTAAAAAGTCTTCGGGATCGCTTATTCGGCTTAGAGCGGCATAAAAAGCTAACGCTAACGACAGAAAAGAGAATAATAAATTGTTGGCCCGCTTATTTGCGGGGGTTCACCAGCATCTTCGTATCGTGGGCACCAAAGTATTTCTCTGTGAACTTCCTGACGACCTCGGGGTCGTAGTCGGCGCAGCTGAAAACGTTTATGTAGGCGCTCTTAGTCGAGGGAGAGAAATGGCCGCTGATACAGGACGTCTCGATAAACTGGAACATCGAGAGGCCTTCGAGGTCAGTGCCGGGGGCGCCAAAGCGCTCGACCAGGCAGGGCCCGTACCGCTTCATCTTTATAAGCTCGCAGAGCTCGGCTACATAAATTTTAACCGCATCCGCATTGTCGATCTTACCGTTACAGCCATGAATGTCAAGGCTTGCCTCTAAGCCCCAAATCTCTTCACCCGGGGCGAATCTATTGTTCATGGCAGAATAAGCCGCTTGAGGAACTTAAAGAGTTTTCGGTACCGCGGCAGTGCAGTTTATATATTCCCCCGGCTTCAACTGGAGAATCAGCCGTTTTTATCCAAATTTTTGAAAAATAGTGCTACTCTTTTAAGTCCTCGTCGGCGTTGCGCCCGCACAGGACGTCGTTGGCCACCTTAAGGTTAACCAGGATATCGTCCAGCGTGACGAGCATCGAGCCGACGCTATCCACTTCGACATCGGTCACCACGAAGCCGCCCTCATAGCGGGTCTTCACGTACGAGATATTATCGGCGCAAATAGACTTTGCCAGCGACCTGGCATCGCAGGACTCGATGGACAGGCGGGCCTTACAAGCTACCATTCAACTGCCTCCCTATAATGGCGTCCGCGGAGGCCAGGAACGTTTTCTCGGTGCCGCGGGGGATCATGCCGCCGGAGGCGATCTTATGCCCTCCGCCGCTGCCGCCGGCCTGCTTAGCGCTCTCTCTTATTGCCACGGACAGGTCGAGGCCCCTGCCGATGAGGTCGGCCGTGCCGCGGGCAGAAATTTTTACGTTGCCGTCCTCGGTGTTAAGGACGATGATGGGCTTGTCCGGCATCACGTACCGTATTATCGTCGATGCGATCGCGCCCGTGACGTCAGAGCAGCAAATATCCAGATACCTTAAGGACCCGCATTCCTGCACGCTTGATATGGCGTCGTGAAGCGCCTTTAATATCTGCTCAGAGTAGTCGAAGCGCCTGTGCTCGGCCTCCTCGACCGAAGGCCGGTAGCGCAGGCAGACTGACAGCCCCAGGCCGGGGACGCCAAGCTTGCCGCAGGAATTGACGGTGTTAGAAAAATCGTAAACGTCCTTGATCAATTCGTCGTTAAGGATGTACGTGTCGCCCAGAAGCGAATCGATCGTGTCGGGCGGGGACTTTTTCAGGAGCTTCAGGGTCAGGGCGCTGGATAGCCTCTTGAGCTCTTCAGGGGACAGCGATTCGATGCTGCCCTTGAGCCCGAGCTCATCGATGAACTTTTTTGCCTCTTCGGGGCGCCCGGAAAAGTCGAAGTACGGGTCCGTGGAGCAGGAGAGCACCTTTTCCAGGGGGCCCTTGCCGAGCTTTAGCCCTTTCTGGACAGTAATGGCGCCCGAGTTGACGCCCTCATTAAGAATATCCTTGTTGACGCTGACCATCTTCTGCTTGTCGCCGATGGCGCCGGAAATGGCGAGGCCTGCCAGGTCGGCGTTCTTGCCCATCATGCGGGCAAGCGAATAGGCGACGCCGGAGCCTGATACCTCGGAGCCTCCGTCGATGCCGATGAGGTGGGGGTTCACATGTATCTGCTTTTGACCGTCCAGGACCATGTGGTGGTCCAGGATGACCGCCTGGTACTTATTAACAATGTCCGGCTGGCCGGAGCCCATGTCGCAAAAGATGACGAACTCGCCGGGCTCGATCAGTTTTTCGATAGAATGGTCAAGGTTACTGACAATGGTCGCTTGAAAAGGAATATTAAGGCGCTGCAGCATGTGGCAGATGATGCCGCATGCAGTGATGCCGTCCGCGTCGTGGTGTGACACGACCCGGACGAACTGCTGCGCCTTGATCTTGTTAACCGCGGGCCTTGTGAGGCTCGAGAGTTCGTCCAGCTTCGACATGTCGCTCATAACGAAGCCACCCGGGGCCGTTGAGATGCTTATCTGGAGATAAGGATCTCGGCCGTGCTGGGCGTGTAAACCCAGTCCTGGGGCAGGACGCCGCTCGCGTGGTAGTACTTTAAAAGCCTGCGGATCTTGGACTCGGTCAGCTGCAGGGCCCTCTTGTTGTGGAGGTCGTGCGCGTTGACGTCGAGGTGCTTGTGTAAGCCGATGGCCTTCTTGATGAGGTTCGTCAGGTCTTCGGGCACCTTGGGCGCCGCGTTGTTCTCCTTCAGGATCTTCTGGACCTTCCTTCCGGTGACCTGCGTGATGTCGGGAACGCCGTACTTGTCCCTTAAGACGAGGCCGATCTGGGCCTGGGGGACGTTCTGAGCGTTGAGGCTGAGCACGAGCTTTTCTACTTCGTCCTTCTTGATCGTTAACCAGGTGGGTGGGGTCTTCCTTATGGGCCTTACGGACCTTGCCCTTCCCTTCCTTCTTGTATGCATTTTAGCCATTTATTACCCTCTTGGATCATTGTTACGGTTTGATGTGTATGAGTTAATTAATGTCTGTGGCGAAGACGTACCTACAATATGTGAGCCTGCTTATATAATTTTTGGCTACGTCGAAGCAAATATCGCCCATGGTACTAATTTTTAATGGCGGGAAGCCGCACAATGAACCGGCTCCCTTTCGTATGGTCTCCCGCGACCCGGTTCTCTACCCAGACCTTTCCGTTGAACGATCTCACCAGCGTCTTCACAAGGTATAGGCCGAGGCCGGTGCCCTTCGCCTTTGTCTCGCCCCGGATCATGCGGTCGAATATGCGGGCTTTGATATCGTCCGGTATGCCCGGGCTATGCCACAATGACCGCCAGCATGCGTAGCCTTATCGAGTTTAGCCTCATTGCCAGAACTCACATGAAGTAATCTGATCTATTTTGTCTTAATATACTAATATATGAATTTATACTAAAACGGCTTGCATGGCCACTTGGATATCCCCCGGGCCAGCCGGGAAGATGACTGCCGATAAAACCGTACGGCCTGCTGTTTTGTAAATTTTCCGCACGTTACATTAATGCAATCGCGATGAAAGGTTCTGGACGGGTGATGTAATGGCAGAGGAAAAGAAGAAGGGAATGACCGTACGGGAGGCCGGCCAGAAAGGCGGCGAGAAAGTCGCCGGGACCCACGGAAAAGAGTTCTACGAGGAGATCGGGCACAAGGGCGGCGAGAAGACCGCAGAGACCCACGGCCACGAGTTCTACCAGGAGATCGGCCACAAGGGCGGCGAGAAGGTCGCCGGGACCCGCGGCAAGGAGTTCTACGAGGAGATCGGGCACAAGGGCGGACAGAAGGTCAAGAAGCTCATCGAAGAGGGTAAGGAATCCGAGGAAAAGAAATAAAAAGGCCGCTTATATTTTTTGCATGGACTTCCATTTAGCGGCGATGAAGTCCCGGATGAGCTTGGCCCCCAGCTGGGCAGTGATGCCCTGGTCGTACTCGGGCGAGATCTCGACGACGTCGAAGCCCACGGTCTTCGGTGCCAGGCGGCGTATGACCGACCTTACCTGCCGCGGGGTCATGCCGAACGGCTCGGGCGTGCCCAGCCCCGGCGCATAGGCAGGGTCGATGGCATCCATGTCGAGCGAGAGGTAGATCCTGTCGCAGTCCTTGAGGTACGTCTCGGTTTCGTTCAATATTCTGTCAATGCCCATCCCGTCGACATCGTTAGCCGTGTACGAGCGGATCTTTTTGTTCTTTTTGACATACTCGTACTCTTCCTTCGGCCCGCTGCGGATCCCGATGGACACGTACTTGTCGGTGATGTCATCGATAATGTGCCGGGAGACGCAGGCATGGCTGTTCCGGACGCCCTCGTACTCTTCCCGCAGGTCATAATGCGCGTCCATGACGACAAATCCTATCTTTTCTTTATATGCCTTGACGCAGGGATATGTGAGCGAGTGCTCTCCGCCCATCATGATGGGGATCTTTTTCGCCTTGACGATGGACGAGGCCACGTCGTAGACCTCATTAAGAGTATCATCTACGGCACAGCATACGTCGCAGTCGCCCATGTCGTGGATGGGCACGTCCGCCAGGTCGACGTCCAGATCCCCGTTATAAGTCTCAAAATTATACGAGGCCTTCCTCATCTCCAGCGGCGCCCACTTGGAGCCTTTACGGTAGGATGACGTAGCGTCGAAAGGGACACCGTACAGGACAAATTCCGCCTCTTCAAAAGAGCTACAGGCGTCGGCGAAAAGATTCATGTTCAAAAACAAGCCTCCAAAAAGCATAATGAGAAGGGCTTTAACCTCGATCCGGAGGTTCCCCCTCTCTTTTGAGGTTCACCCTCTCATCTGGATCTTCATCTTGCCCATGGCAGCGATGTAGGAGATCTCTTCGCCCTGCTTGACCTTGTCCTTCAGCTCATCCGGGATGGTGAGCTCGAAGGTCGAGTAGTCCGAGGAATCCATGAGCTGGGCCGTGCTGCCCGCGATGGACAGTACCTGGGCGCTCTTTCTCTCAACGATGGGGACGTATACCTTGGCGTCCACCGGGTTGACGATGGACCGCTTCTGGCCGTCGAACAGGCCGATGGCGTCGATCCTGGCCTTGGCGGCGCCGTGCTTTCCGGGCTTCGAGTGCTGCACGGATACGATGGTGCACGGCTCATCGTCTATGATCACGAACTTGCCCTCCTTGAGGGTCTTGATCTCAGTTTGCTGCTTCATTGTGTTATCCTCCGCTTAAGCGAGCGTTCGTTAACGCATCATGAATATTAAGGGCTCTGCGCGTGTTTATTTCATTTTCACAAAGCCAAACTTGAGCTACTATACTCCCCAACCCTTATAAATACTTAATCCCGCCTGGCCTCGTGCCGCCTGGTCCCCCAGGGCCGTTATCAGCGGCTCTTAGCAAATCAGTTCGGTCGGTATCTCGAACCTCTCCAAAGGAATTAAACCACGAATTTTTCTTTTAGATTTTACTCACGAAACCCCTAAGCCTCGAACTCACCGTCAATGCCCGAACTCTCTAATACTCGGGGCATTGCACGAACGCCCGAAGCCTCAAACCCAAAAAGAAGGCTCTAAAGCTCGAATGCACGTTTGAAACGCTAAACGACATAGCACTAACCCTCCAAAGCTCGGCTAAATCGCCAATGCCACAAACACCCAAAAATTCTGGGGAATGACCGGACTCTTAGAGTGTTAGTGCTCCATCGTTTAGCGTTTCGAACGTGTATTCGAGCTTTAGAGCCTTCTTTTCGGGTTAGCGCGTTAGAGACTTAGAGCACTGCCCAGAGTGTTTGAGAGTTCGGGCATTGACGGTGTTCTAGAGCATTCGAGGCTTCGTGAGAAAAATCTAAAAAGAAAAATTCGTGGTTTATTTCCTTTGGAGATGTTCGTGATACCGACCGAACAATATTACTTCCTTTTACCGCCCTTTGCCTTTCCCATATTCTCGGCAATGCGGAACTTAACTATCCTGCTTACCAGCTCATAAGGCAGAGGCTTATCCAGGGGAAACTGCACCGATCCCTTTCCTCCCTTATACCTCGACAGCTCATCTTTAAATTTGGCAATTCCGCTACTCGTAGGGAAGAAACCAATATGTTCTTTAAAGGCTGCAAAATAAACCAGTATGCCGTTTTGCGCAAAAGCAGGCATCCGATAGCTTATCTTCTCTTCAGCCTCAGGCGCCGCCTCTTTGATAACTTTTCTTAACTTACTTAGCTTATCCCGGACCTCAGGAGAAAATTGTAAAATGTACTCATCGATCGTCTCATAATTATTTTGATCCATAACTTCTCCCTTGATTAAGGCATTTAATAGTAAAAAACTATAGTGCTCTCCCCAAAGGGCTTATAGCCCATAAGTGCACAATATTGTTCCGGATGAAGGCGAACTCCGTAGGCATCATCTCCCGGCTGGACGTGAAGGACCCGAAGGGCTACATAGCGGACATGGTCAAGAAGCTGTCGTACAAGGTGAAGCTGTTCCTGGACCCGGTGACGGCGTCGCTGGCGGGGGTCGCCGAGGCAACGGAGATCGACGAGATATACGCCGACCTTATACTCATTTTCGGCGGCGACGGCACGATATTACGCTCTTTACAATTACTGCCCAAGCCCACGCCTATCCTGGGCATCAACATGGGCGAGGTCGGGTTCCTGACCGTAGTGGACCCGGAGACGGCGTTCTACATGATCGACGACGTACTGGATAATTACGAGGTCGTCGAGAGGGCGAGGCTGGCCGTGAAGCTGAACGACTTCGAGCTTCCATGCGCCATGAACGAGGCGGTCATCATCACGTCGAGGCCGGCCAAGATATCGCAGTTCAAGATACACGTCGACGGCAAGTTCATGGAGGACTTCAGGGCGGATGGCGTTGTGATCGCCACCCCGACCGGCTCGACGGCCTATGCCATGAGCGCCGGCGGCCCCATCCTTGACCCGCGTGTCGACGGCATCATTGTTGTGCCGCTTGCGCCGTATAAGCTGTCCGCCAGGCCCTGGGTAGTCCCGGGAGAGAGCGTGGTCAGGCTCGAGCTGATGAAAGAGGATAAGGAGTCGATGGTCGTTGTGGACGGCCAGTATACGGCAAGCGTCCGGAAGAGCGACGTGCTGACGTTCACGCGGTGCGACACGCCCGCCCTGTTCGTGAAGTTCGGCGATAAGTTCTACGAGCTGGTCCGGGAGAAGCTCGGGCGGTAAGGGCATTCAGCCTGATAGGATCATAATTTGGCTTTAAGTTAAAATTTGGTTTATACCATTTTTCAAATGCCGGCAGCGTGACCACAAACCGAGACCCCTTCGTGTAGTCCCATGCACCCGGATTTTTCCCCGTACTCACGGCTCCTTCAGCTCGCACGTGCCATCGACGTGCAGGTGCTCATGCGTAGCCCCGCAGTACGGGCAATAGTTGGGCTTCGCGTCGTAGCCGAACTTATTCTTACAGGAGTCGCAGCTGAACGTGCAGTGCGCGGGCCTTTCCACGTAATCGTAGCACGGGGTGGTCTTTGAATAATTGAAGTCGACGGGACATTCGTTGTGGTGGAAGATGAGGGAATTGATGTATTTGATCTGCTCCTCCGTCGTGTATTTTTTCACATTGGCCTGGCTGCCGCAGTTCGGGCAGGTCAGCTCCACGTCCCCGTACACGTCGGCCTCCCTGACCTTGAAATAGGCTTTACACGACTGCCGGGGGCAATCCCTTCCGACCATGCCCACCGGGTCGGTCTTGAGCTTGTACTTTGTGGCCATCGTCTTCTCCTTTAAATTTATCCGCCCTACGCCAAATGCTTTTCGCCATCGTCCCGGAGCACGTAGCCTTCCTTGAATCCTCCGGCCCTGTCCAGCTTTTCCTTTTTTATGTTCTCGAGCTTCTGCCGGTCGATACCCCAGTATTCGGCGATCGCGTCCACCACTTCCAGGACGTCCGCGAGTTCCTCGTATACGTCTTCCGATGCACGCAGCTCGCAAGCCTCTTCCACGAGCTTATCCTTCAGCGCCAGCCTGAGCCATTCGCCGGACACACGCTCCACGTCCGGCTCCCGGCCACTCTTGCGGATGATGTCCGGCACCCTGTCCCTCACGAGCTTTCTCATCATTATATAGTAATTACTTTAGGCTATATGTAATTACATGTTCCCGAAAAGATTTTACTATGAGCCTCCCAACAATTATTCTGGTTCTATATGGCAAAGTGGAAATGCGGCGTCTGCGGCTACGAGATGGACGGGGATTCGCCTCCCGATGACTGCCCTTCCTGCGGCTCGTTCAAAGATGAGTTCTATGAAAAGGGAAAGCGCCCTAAAGACAGGCTTGACGAGAGGCCTGAACTACTCATTATCAACGGCTCGAAGCACCGGGCGCATAACACCGCCTATTTTGCCACTATCGCGGAGCGGGCAGCCAGCGAATACGGCGTTTCCTGCAAGCTATTGCACCTTAACGACTATAACGTCGAGCACTGCTGGTGCTGCTATAGCATGAAGGAGGATATGTGCCGATACCCGTGCCGGAACGCTTTTGATGACGTGCATAAGCTCCATGAGATGATCATGGGCGCGAAGGCGATCATCGTCGTCAGCCCGATCAACTGGAATGGCATACCGTCGCGGCTTAAGGCATTCCTGGACCGGCTCACCTGCATCGAGAACATGTACCTGATCGATAAGTCCACGCCGCTCGCCGGGCGCACCGTAGGCATCATCGTGAACGGCCACGAGGACGGCGCTTATAAGACGGCCTTTGACATTTTCATGGTCTTCCAGAATCTGGGCTATATCCTGGCCCCTTACGGCATCGCCTACTCGACCCATGGGCGGGCTTACCAGAGCGAGACCGACCACGCATACTTTAAAGAGGACAAGCTCATGGAAGAGTACGTGAAGAACGTGACGCACAACGTCGTCTCTTTTTCCAGGTTAGGCGTCGAGAGCAAAATGGACATAAGGCCCAGCTGCGAGTAAGCGGGCCCAGCTTTTTTATTTGCGTCGCTCCCGCACGTCCTCGGCGAACTTTTCGAAGGTGATCCGCTCGATGAACGCACCCATGCGCTCACGGGGCTTTGCGTTCTGGCGGTAATACTGGATGACCTTATCGGCCAGATCTTTGCTCTGGTCGACGTTAAGCCCGGTGGCGAGTTCCCGGCCGATACGGGGGGTCCTGCCGGCCTCGCCGCCGACGACACAGGTGAAACCCTTGACGGTGCCGAAGAAGCCCAGGTCCTTCAGCCAGGCTTCGCCGCAATTATTGGGGCAGCCCGAGACACCGATCTTAAACTTGGACGGCGTCGTAAGCCCGTGATACGCCTTATCCAGGGCCAGCCCGAGGCCGACGCTGTCCTGCACGCCGCGCTTACAGAAAGTCGTTCCCGGGCAGACCTTGATGCTCCGGACACACATGCCTACGGCGGCGCCGGGGCTCAGGCCCAGTTCTATCCAGACATTATCCAGGTCCTCTTCCCTGAGGCCGACGATGGCGATGCGCTGGGCGCCCGTGACCTTCAGCGTGGCCGCATGGTACTTCTCAGCGACGTCCGCCAGCTTCCTTAACGTATCGGGGCTGCAGATGCCCCCGGGTAGATGGGGCGCGATCGCGTAAGTCTCTTTATCCCTCTGCAAAATAGCCCCCTTGTCTAAAAGATCGGTCTTAGCCATAACAACACAAGGAAGATACTAAAATTAGAAATTATATAACTAATCCAAATAAAATTGTGGTCAAAGCCAAAAAGGCTTAATCCTCCCCATGGACTTTACGCTCATTAATGATCTGGCCGTTCTTGATCTCGTAGACGTAGGTGCGGTTAGTGTTGACACAGTAGTTCTTAGCTGTATATGCCTTCTCGCCATTGTCAGTATTAGTAGCATATCTCTGTTCCATTTGTATCACCGTTTATTTTTAAAGCGTTAAAGTAAAATTTGTTATATTTTACTTGATACTTATCACATGTCGTAAAAAAAGGCGAGAATAGCTAAGCTTCATCGCGTTATCAGCGTATTATATCGGCGGTAAATATCGTATAGGGCGTACGGCGGAGACTAACACGTTATACGGGGGGTTTGACCGCAATAATTTCCGCTTCTTCCTTTTTCGAGGCCCGCATGATGAACACGACGGAGAGCGCCCCGAGGGCCAGCAGGATGGACGAAGATATGTACGGGAATATCATGTTCACGTCGTAGGCGAACCCGCCGACGGGCGGCCCGACGATCCTGCCCAGGCTGTTATAGGAGCCCATGACGCCCAGCGCAGACCCCTGCGTATCCTTATCGGTCCGGCCTGAAATGTACGAGCTGAGACTGGGCATCACAAGGCCGCTGCCGACGCCTATGACGCAGGCCGCCAGGAGCAGCGTGACAAAATCGGGAGCCACAAGTACGGCCACCAGGCCAGCGCAGGACAGGAGAAGGCCGGCGATGACCGTCTTTTCTTCCTTCAGGCGCTTGAGCGCCATGCCCACGAGTATGCCCTGCCCGAAGAGCATGACGATGCCCATCGCGGTAAACAGGAAGGCCATGAGCGTTGGGCCGGTGGCGTCGATGGAGATGTCCAGGAACGCGAGCAGCGGCACCGACGAGAGGGCTTCCGAGGTAAGATGGAACCGGTCCATCAGGAAATACGAGAAGGTACCTTCGTAGCATGCCAGTGCGAAGTTGATCAGCATGGTCAGGAGTAAAAATACGCCGATCGGCGTCTTCAGGGATGTTGCGATCGCCTTGAACGAGTCTGCGATGGATGTCTTTTTAGCGTGCATGTCTATGGTTACGGCCCTTGATTCGGGCATGACGGCATATAGTGCCACGACCGTGACTAGCGCAATCGCGCCCGCCACAAAGAACGGTACGGACATGCCGAAGGGCACGAACACTCCGCAGATGGCCGGCCCGAAGATGATGCCAAGCCCCGCCGCTGCGCCCATCCAGCCCATGATCTTGCCGCGCTCGCCCGGCTCGGTGATGTCGGCGATAAGCGCGAACGATGCCGGGAAGATACCGGCCGACAGGATGCCGCCCACGATGCGAGACACGAAAAGCATCCAGAGCTGTGTGGATAATCCGAATATGATAAATGACAGCCCGAAGCCCGCCAGGCCGATGGCGAGCACCGGCTTGCGCCCGATGCGGTCAGACAGCATGCCCCAGTACGGGGCGAAGATGAACTGCATCAGCGAGAAGGACGCCATGAGCAGGCCGAGGATAAAGGCGTCGGCGCCCAGGTTCCTGGAATAGTATGGCAGGACGGGTATGATGATGCCGAAACCGAGCGTGAATATGACGTTCGCCACGGCGAGGATGAGTATCTGCTGTCTTTTAAGCTCCATACTGGCAGCCAATACATCTTAACTAATATAAATAAATAGATGAAGGATTAGCGTCATTGATTTTCGGCGAGGGCTTTTTCAATCTCTTCCACGTCGAAGCCTATGATCTTTTTCTTATCGTTGATAATGATCAGCGGGGTAACACGGACCTTATGGACGTGGAGCATCTCCTCGAGCGCCTTATCGTCTTCCAGTATATTGTAGTCGGTGAATGGTACGCCCTTGCCCTTGAGGTATTCCTTTACTTCGTTGCATGCCGGGCAGGTCGGTTGAGAAAAGATCCTAATATCGGCCATATCTTGCCTCTTAATGGCTTTTTCCTGTTTATCGGTTATATACTTTCGC
Organism: Methanocella paludicola SANAE; assembly: GCF_000011005.1. Taxonomy (NCBI): domain Archaea; kingdom Methanobacteriati; phylum Methanobacteriota; class Methanomicrobia; order Methanocellales; family Methanocellaceae; genus Methanocella; species Methanocella paludicola. Next base: position 1,733,373 of record NC_013665.1, on the reverse strand, counting down.
AGGTATCGTAAACTATTTGTCGGACCGGCGGGAGAAGGCTTATTGTGACTCCGCCGAAAAAGAAAGTACCCGCAGTATTCGACTCACCCTTCAAAAGCGCCGCCACGCTCTACAAAGAGGATAAGACGAAGTCGGAGAACCAGAAGCGGTTCGAGCGGTGGACGGACGCCCTGGTCAGGCAGAGAAAGGTCCCTGCAGAATGGAAGGACGATCCCGATGCGGAACAGAAAGTAAAGTGGATCGAGGGCAAGTCTAAGGTCTCGCCCGTGCAGAAAAAATTAAAAGGCTGAACCTTAGTCTACTTTTTCAGGCCTTCCTCTTCGAGCTTCTCCTCGTCGTCGAACCAGTGGATGGTGGCGATGGCGAAGAAGATGATGGCCAGCGCGGCGATGAACTCGCCCGGGCTCACCGAGAATATCTTCACGTTGAAGTACCAGAGGCCGATCCCGAAGACGGCCAGGCACCCGGTCAGGCCCTGGAGCTTTCGCTGCCTGCTCATGTCGCTGATGACCCTTAAGTCTACCATAATTACCCTACCATTCGCCTATTTCTCCTGTAAATACTTAAACCCTCCCCTGCCTGAAAATAAGCTTATATTCTTTCAATGTCGTTTGCTAATTGAAGTGGATTTCATATGCCGAAGCCGGTCGAAACGTTAGAGAACGAATTAAGAAGTATGGCCCGGGAGAGCGGGGCCTCGGATCTCAGGTTCATTAAACCTTCTGAAGTTATAACGGCGCACTGGGTGCGCCTCAAGTGCCAGTTCGGCTGCAAGAATTACGGTACGAGGTATACGTGCCCGCCGCACAGCCCCACGCCCGAGGCCACCCGGCAGGTGCTCGACGAGTACTCGAAAGCTTATCTTATAAAGTACGAGGGCTTCCTGGGGTTCGACGAGTACCCGCCAAAACGCCTCCCTGACGCTATGGACGAGCTGAGCCTTCACGTCTGTAAGGCGGCCTTCGACATGGAGCGGCATGCCTTCCTTTCGGGCTACTACAAGGCCTTCTCCTATGGGGCACACCGCTGCCGCAAGTGCGATGTCTGCGAAGTCGTCCAGGGTGGAAAGGGCTGTCGGTTCCCGAAAGACACCCGGCCCTCCCTCGAGTCCGCGGGCATCGATGTGTTCCAGACTGCCAAGAACGCCGGCATGTACACCGAGGTCGTGCAGGATAAAGAGATCATGAAACCTGAGCAGTTACCGACTTTTACGCTATTGCTCGTGGAATAATTTTTTATATTTACTTTTTACCTCTGCCGTCTCGGAGTGGTCCAACCACAGGGGCACGGAGAGCTCAGAGTTTCACAGACCGTACTTCCGATGTGGTCTTTTTTGGGCTGTTATCTAAGTGGTTGTTTTGTTGTGGGGTTTGTTGGTTGTTATTGTTAGAATTGGCTGAATAGCGGGGGTTTTTCAATGTTTTTTGATAGCTTGGGCTATCGGGTTGTCGCTAAGCAATCACTATCAGGGTTCTTGAGAGCCTGTGCTCTCCTATCAGCGATCCTTCAAGTCTCAGTAATTGTTTTACGAGTTTTTTCATCTCGTCGTTCCTGAAAAAGGTGTTGTTAACCATTCTTACGACCTGTACGAGGTTCATCAGGTAAAGGCTGATGCAATAGATAAGGTATCGGTAGGCTTTGTCGGTGCTGCATGTTCGTATCTTGTACTGGTTCTTCTCTTTAAAACCTGTTTCCACGTTGTTCCTTACGAAGTACCAGTCCATGAAATTCTGGACCAGTTCCGGGCACACGTCCATATTGCTGATCACTCCCACGTACTCCCTTTCTCGCTTCTTCTTGCTCTTGTTCCGTCCCTTTCTTTTGCCCTTTTCTTTTCTACCATCCTCTTTTTTCTCTTTCTTTTTCTCTTCGAGGTATAGCCATGCCCGTACCTGGTCTGTTTCGCCCTTTACTGTATACCGTAATTTGTATTCTCCCCGTTTTTTCGATTCCTCCCAGACATTGTCCGATGTCATGCTTTTCCTGAGGGGGATCACGAATTGCATGCCCAAGTCATCCACGGTTTTGAGGATGGTGGCATTGTAGAATCCCCGGTCGAACAGGACGACGTCAACCAGGACATGGCTCATTGTCTTTTCAAGGAGGACTCGTACAATGTCCGAGAGTTTATCGTTCGTAGTGACGGGCATACATGCCAGAGCGAGCTTGCGGCTCTCGTCTACAAGGGAGGCCACGGCGTACCGGAGGACGTACGTGTTCTTGTTAAGGCCCTTTTTAGGGTGCACGTACTCGTCCTCCACTCCCCAGTGCTCCACATCGTTCAAGTCGATGGCAATAGCACAGCCATGCAGGTCCACCAATTTGGCCTGACACTCGAAGAACCAGTCAGCTCCCCGTATCACATCGTCCATGGAGTACTTGAAAAACTGGAAGAAACTGTCCGGAGGGAGCCCCCCGTAATTGTTATACACAGATTCCAGGCTCTTCATTCTCACGGACGCGTTAACAAGACACCTTGCATAACCCATGCTTCGGGGAAAATCAAACAGGCTTGCGAACCGGCGCGCGAAAAGATTTATATCAACATGCCTAACGCTACAAACGCGGGGACTGTGAGGAGTTTTCATTCTTACCAACAAGCCCCTTACACCCCCGCCCTTAAATACTAAAACTTATTCTACCACCACAACCCCTAACAAAACAACCTCGGAACTACGGACAGAGATTTTTTAAAGATGGAGGCTCAGAGGGCACGGAGAATGGTTTTATACTTTCCTGGGGCACAGAGATTTGAGAGGCACTGGCGAGGATAAACCGGTTAAATGTTTATTGGTCAACCGAGCCTCAATAATCCCTATGCCCCAGGTAAGTCAATAAACCGTGCTCCGCTTACTCCGTGTCTCAAATTATTAAGAAAAACTCTGTGAACTCCGTGCGCTCTGCGCCTCTGTGGTTGAGGACACGCCTAAGACGGCATAACGGGAAAATGCGGGAAAAATTTATTTTTTATCCGCCCACACGCCGACGCGCTTATCGACCACCCGCCGGGCCTTGATCTCCGCCCTCGGCAGCGTATGCGGACCCACGATCTCGACGCCGGCGCTGATGCCGCAGACGGCCTTCACGCTGCGGGAGATCTCGCCCTTTAAGCTCAGGCATATGGCTTCGGCCTCCAGGGTATTCAGGCCATCGAACAGGCCGTCCCGGTGCTCCACCTGGAGGGTCACGACATCCATGTCCTTCGGGCGCGTAACGACGATGCGGAACTCCGTGCCCGCATCACGGCAGCGCCGGACGGCTTCCTCGATGGTGCTCGGGAAGGTGTTCACGCCCCGGATGATGAGCATGTCATCCAGCCGGCCGAAGATGCCCTTGGGCATTCTCGGGTACGTGCGGCCGCAGTTGCACTTCTCCATGGTCATGACCGACTTATCGCCGGACCAGAAGCGGATCATGGGCTGCGAATCGCGGCCCAGGTGAGTATAGATGACCGCGCCCTCTTCACCGTAAGCCATGGGCACGTTCGGGTCGTCGACGTCCACGATCTCGGTATAGACTTCGTCGATGAAGTTATGCATGCCGCAGCGCTCTTCACACTCCGTGTTCGTGGCCCAGGGGGTCATCTCGGAGGTCGAGCCGCTATCAATGGCCTTGATATCCCAGAGTTCCTCCATCTTTTTCTTGATGGAAGGTATGCCGGCCCCGGGCTCGCCCAGGAAGATGCCGGTCCGGAGGCCAAGCGACTTCGGATCGATGCCCATCTTTTGCGCCACCATGGCCAGGTGAATGGCATAGGTGGGCGTGCAGGTCAGCACGGTCGGCCTCAGCCGGGTCATCAGGGTGGCCTGCTGCTCGGTGCTGCCCGCCCCGATGGGGAACGTCTTCGCCCCAATGGTCTCCGATGCCAGGACCGCGCCCCAGCCGCCCATGAACAGGCTCAGGAGCATCGATACCTGGACGGTGTCGGTCGGCCGCACGCCGCCGCACCAGTAACACATGGCCTGGACCTGGGCGGTATGCTCCCAGTCATGCCGCGAGATCGAGTACAGCGTGGGCATGCCCGTCGTGCCCGACGAGCCATGGATACGGAAAACGTCCGGGCTTCCCTGGTAATCTCCAAAAGGAGGGTGCTGAGCCTGGCTCTCCCTCAGCATGCTCTTCTTTACGATCGGTACTTTTCTGGTGAAATCCTCGAGCGTCCTTACCATTTCGGGCTTGAAGCCCTTTGAATCGTACAATTTTCGATAGAAAGGTACAGAATCGTAGACGTAGTTCAGCTGATACTTTATGCGTTTTAAGATCTTTTTCTCGCGCTCTTCAGGCTTCATCGTCTCCTGCGCCTTGTTCCAGTACTGGGAGTCATGTTTATGCACGGTCGGATTCACCACAAACAAGATAAAATAATTACTATTTAACGGCTTCCGTGCGATAGGTTGCCACTGCACACGCCAGGCACATAACATAACGAATAATAATTAAAGATTTGCTAAATAAATATTAACTATCGTGCTTGGCAGGCGAAAGATATATAATGGTTATTTTTCTAAAATCCATAACGCTCTCTGGCCGCATGGGGTGCGATATTTTATATATGGAAATTAAGGGTAAATTTAAATACGGGGAGCCATATCGATAGAATGACATATGCTGTCATATATCAGGCGTTCGCCCCCTAGCGGCGGCCTGTTAAAGCATAAAAAGAATTGGACGGTACATAAATGCCCGGAAAAATATCCCAAAGCTATGCGTTCAGGGGTTCGGAAAAGCCGCTGATCGGCAAGACCATCGGCGACATGTTCGACGAGATCGCCGAGACTTACCCCGATAACGACGCAATGGTATCGCTACAGCAGGGTAAGCGGTACACCTATCGCGAATTCCAGAAAGAGACCAATCGGATAGCTAAGGGATTATTAAGCTTAGGCTTTAAGAAAGGGGACCGGGTCGCGATATGGGCGACGAACATCGCCGAGTGGGTGATGGTCCAGGTCGCGACCGCCAAAGCCGGCATCATCATGATCAACGTCAACCCGGCATACAGGACCCACGAGCTCGAGTACGTGCTGAGCCAGTCCGAGACCCAGGCTCTGTTACTCATCGACCGTTTCAAGACGTCCGACTACGTCGGCATGGTCAACGAGGTCTGCCCGGAGCTGAAGACCTCTAAGCCGGGACAGCTCAACTGCGAGAATCTGCCCTTCCTGAAGACGGTCATCCTCATCAGGGGCGAGAAGCAGCCCGGCATGCTTACCTGGGACGAGTTCCTGAAGATGGGCGACGAGCTGCCGGACGGAGTGCTCTGCGGCCTGCAGTGTTCCCTGGATTTCGACGACCCTATCAATATCATGTACACCTCGGGCACGACCGGCTTCCCCAAGGGCGTCGTGCTCACGCACCATAACCTGGTGAACAACGGGTACTTCATCGGCGAATGCATGAGGTTCACCGATAAAGACCGGCTCTGCATCCCCGTACCATTCTATCACTGCTTCGGCATGGTGCTCTCCAACCTGGCCTGTATGACCCACGGTGCCACCATGGTCATCCCGGCCGAGTACTTCGACCCAATCTCGACGCTCACGGCCATCGAGAAGGAGCGCTGCACGGCCGTCCACGGCGTGCCCACGATGTTCATCGCCGAGCTGGAGCATCCTGACTTTAATAAGTTCAACCTGAAGACGCTGCGCACGGGCATCATGGCGGGCTCGCCCTGCCCCATCGAGTACATGCGCAAGGTAAGCACGCTCATGAACATGAGCGAGATCGTCATTACATATGGCCAGACGGAGTCGTCTCCCGGCCTCACGATGTCATCGACGCACGACCCGCTGGAGAAGCGCGTCTCTACCGTCGGTCAGCCCATGCCCCACTGCGAGCTCAAGATCGTCGACCCCAAGACGGGCAAGATGGTCCCGCGGGGTCAGCCCGGCGAGATATGCGCCCGGGGCTACATGATCATGCGGGGCTATTACAAGAATAAGGAAGCCACGGACCTGGCCGTCGATGAAGAGGGCTGGCTCCATACCGGAGACCTTGGCACCCTGGACGATGAGGACTACTGCAAGATCACCGGCCGCCTGAAAGACATGGTGATCAGGGGCGGCGAGAACATCTACCCGAGAGAAGTAGAAGAGTTCCTCTACGAACACCCGGCCATCAGCGATGTGCAGGTCATCGGCGTGCCCGACATGAAGTACGGCGAGGAGCTCTGCGCATGGATAAAGCTAAAGAACGGCTCGGTCATGACCCCGGACGAGATCAAGGCGTTCTGTAAGGGCAAGATCGCCCACTACAAGATCCCCCGCTACATTAAGTTCGCGGACGAGTTCCCCATGACTATTTCCGGGAAGATCCAGAAGTATAAGATGAGGGAGATCTCTACAAAAGAGCTTGGCCTGGAAGACGTGGCTAAGATCAAGACAGCTTAACCTCTTATAACGTCTTTGAGGGATCGCCCTCTTTTATGTTTTATATCATTTGTGAAAATTGGCATTTATTAATGCGACTTCAACTGTTTTCCGATAAGCCTCAGATTTATTATATAGTCACATATATACTAATTATAGTGATATTATGGCGACAGAGCAGATCAAGTTCATCAGTATGCAGCACTTAAAGCGGGTCATGGAGGGCAGCGAGCCCTACCGGCTCGTCGACGTTCGCGGAAAGGAGGACTACGATAAAGAGCATATAAAGGGCGCTATGTCCCTTCCTCTCGACGATCTCGACAGGGCGAAATCGCTTTTCAAGCCCGACGAGCTTATTATCGTGTACTGTGACAGCTTCGTTTGTTCGGCGAGCAGCAGCGCCGCTAAGATGCTGGCCGGCATGGGCTTCCATAATGTCCGGGACTATAAGGGCGGCGTCCGTGAGTGGAAGATGGGCGGCCTGCCTACTGAGAGTTCGTGATGGAAGCGAAGGTGCCCGGGGGTAAGCTGGTCCGCCTGCGCATTTTCAGTGATGGTGCGGTCAGGCTGTCAGGAGATTTTTTTATTTATCCCGAAGAGGGTATACTGGTCATTGAGAACGTGCTTTCCGGGTTTCGGGGTGATGAGCCCCTTGAGGCCATCGAATCTGCCCTGGAGAGAGCGGTCCGGGAGAACGGGCTACAGCTCGTGGGCCTCGATGTGCCCGTTATCGCCCGGTTATACAGGGGTACGGTCGATGTGGCGGGTCATAGGCCTTAACGCTTATTCTGCGGCCGAGAACATGGCCATTGACGAGGCCATTTCCGCTCTGGTTAAAGAGGGCCGGTCGCCGCCGACTATCCGCTTTTATCGCTGGTCGCCTGGTGCAGTGACCATCGGCTGTTTCCAGTGCGTGGGCGACGAGGTCGACCTTGACGCCTGCCACCGGCTGGGCATCGAATTCGTGAGACGGGCCACCGGGGGCGGGGCGGTCTACCATGACCCGGCGGGCGAGATCACCTATAGTGTCATCGCCCCAGAATCGCTCTTCTCGAAAGATATTCGTGAATCCTACAGGGAGATCTGTTCTTGTATTATTCGAGGGCTGGCCGATGTGGGCATCGATGCCTCGTTCAGGCCTATCAACGACGTTATCGTTGGCGGCCGAAAAATTTCGGGCAGCGCCCAGATGCGGAGACAGGGCGTGCTGACACAGCATGGCACCATCCTCTACGGCCTGGACCGCTCGACCATGTTCTCCGTGCTCAAGCCTTCGAAGCTGAAGCTTTCCGACAAGCCTGCTGCTTCATTTGGCGAGGGCGTCGCCTGCGTGCGTGAATTGTGCAGCGCATCCATGGAAGAGCTATACGATGCGCTGTTGAACGGGTTTACTGAAGGAAAGGACTGGGAGTTCGGGGCGCTGAACGGCGAGGAGTGGACACGGGTTAAGGATGCTATGCGGAAATACGATAGCTATGAGTGGAATTTTTCCCGGTAATACCTTATTTGTTCTCCCGGATGTTAGTCGACTCGCCGAGAGCATCGGCACATGCCTCTCGCACCGCCTCGCATAAGGTCGGGTGAGGGTGCAACGTCAAAACCACGTCCTCCAGCCGGGCGCCCATCTCTATCGCGAGGACGCCCTCCTGCAAAATATCGAACGCTTCATATCCGACGGCATGCATGCCAAGTATCCGGTGGGAGCTTTTTTCAGCGACGACTTTCACGAAGCCCGTGGTCTTCCCTATCGAAACGGCCTTGCCGTTAGCGGTGAACGGGAATCGCCCCACGATAACGTCGATGCCGGCTTCACGGGCTTTTGTTTCGGTGTACCCGGCAGACGCGATCTCGGGATCAGTGGACATTGTAAGCGGTGTCACGATGGTATCCGGAAGGCCGGTCTTCCCGGCAAGAATATCGGCCAGAGATTCCCCCTCCCGGTATGCCGTGCTGGCATTACCGTGCATGCCACAGACGTCGCCGATGGCATAGATCGAAGGGTCGTCGGTCCGGTAATTCTCACCGGTTATGATGAAGCCGTCCTTACGGGTCTTTACGGCCGTATTTTCCAGGCCCAGGCCATCCGTGTTCGCGATCATCCCGTTATCCGGGACGAGCTTCTTCGCCTCCAGGGTCTCTTTTTTATCCTCTATGTCCAGCTCGACCCGTACTCTATCGCCCATTCTTTTAACGGTCCACGATGAGGCGGCGTGAACGGCCACGCCCTTCTCTTGAAAACGCCTCATCACGGGCCTTAACATCTCTTCATCTAGAAACGTTAATATATGCTCCTTTTTATGGATGATCGTGAACTTCTTATTCTGTGATGCCATGAGCGCTGCAATGGTTATGGCCGCATAGCCGCCGCCCAGGATGGCCGTACCTTCGTCTGGCATGTCCAGCGCTTCGTCAGGGTTGATGACCAGGCTACCGTCGAATGGAATGCCCGGCAAAGGCTTATGCCGCCCCCCGGCAGCGATGACGGCCCTCTTGAAAATGACATGCTGGATGCCGGATGGGCCAGAGACGACCGCCCTGGATGAAGAAAGGAACGAGCAGGAGCCCTCCATCATCTGGACGCCGCTGCCCCTGCAAAGCTCCCGGATGCCGGCCTCCAGTTTCCCGACGACCGTATCTTTCCACTCATACGCTTTCCGGCGGTCGACGGATGCGCCTTCCGCCTTAAGGCCCATCGTAGAAGCGATCTTAATGTCCTCGGCCAGCCTGTAAACGTTGATGAGCGTCTTGACGGGTATACAGCCCTTATGCAGGCACACGCCGCCCAGCTCGCTCTTATTTACGAGTGTAACGTCAAGGCCCTGGCGTGCGGCAGAGATGGCGCAGGTATAGCCCGCGGGCCCTGCACCCACGACCAGGACATCCGTCCCTACTTCAATGTCCCCGACGACCATGAGAACACCTAGACCATGCTCACGAGCAATTGCTCCGGGTCTTCCAGGAACCGCTTCAGGTCGTTCATGAAACGCTGGCCTTCGGCGCCGTCCACGATGCGGTGATCGATGGTGAGCGGCAGGTACATGACCTTCCGGATGACGATGCTGCCGTCCACGACCCTCGGCATATCCCGGATCTGCTGCATCTCGAGGATAGCCACATCCGGATAATTAATGATCGGGGTGGAAAAGAGCCCGCCGACGCTGCCGATGTTGGCGATCGTGAACGTGTTGCCCTTGAGCTGCTCGATGCCTATCCTGCCATCCCTCGTTAGCTCGATGATGTGTACGAGTTCCTTAGAAATATCTATGAGGCTTTTCTTATCGGCATCCTTGAGCACCGGAACGATGAGGCCCCTGTCCGTATCAACTGCAATGCCGATATTGTAATATTTTTTTAGGACAATCTCGCCCTTCTCCTCGTCCAGGCTGGAATTCAAAGTAGGGTGAGCGATGAGCGCGGCGACCACGGCCTTGACGAATAAGGCAAGGTAACTGATCTTGACCTCTCCGCCCAGCTTCTTATTAATACGCTCCCGGAACTCGACGAGCCTCGTCAGGTCCGCATCGTCGACGAGCGTTACCTGGGCTGTTTTTGATACGGACCGTATCATGTTCTCGGATATGGTCCTGCGGATGCCGCGGAAGGGTATGCGCTCCTCTTTTCCTGCGGCTTTCATTGCCGGGGCCGGCACAGGGGCCTCCGCGGGCTTGGCAGCCGGCTTCTGTGCAGCGCTCCTCACGTCCTCGTCGGTTATGCGGCCCATGGGCCCGGTCCCTTTAACAGAATCGATATTAACGCCTAGCTGTTTAGCCAGCATACGCGTCGCCGGGGTGGCCAGTACCGGTACCTTTTGCGCTTCCGCCTTAGGCGCAGGAACTTCGGGCTTACGGGCTTCCTGCGCCTTCTCCGCCGCCTTCGGCTGTGGGGGCGCCTCCGGCGCCCCTTCTTCTTTTATGACAGCGATAACTTCCCCGACGTTGACCTTACCGCCTTCGGGAGCCTTTATGTCCTCGACGATACCAGTAACGGGGGACGGGAGCTCGACCACGGCCTTATCGGTCTCGACCTCGGCGATAGTCTGGTCCTCCTCGACCTTCTGGCCCTTCCTTACGTGCCACTTCTTGATCTCGCCGGACGTGATGCCCTCGCCCAGGTCCGGCAGCTTGAACTCGTACGCCAATCTTTCACCTTCAAAAATTCATGACTTCCTTTGCCGCCACGGCGACCCTGTGCGGGTCGGGCAGGTACTCGTCTTCGAGCTTGTAGAGCGGGAACCGGATGTCGTACCCGGATACCCTTATGATGGGCGCTTTCAGGTACAGCATCGCGTCCTCCGCGATGATCGCGCCGAGGTCCGAGCCAAATCCGGATATCCTGTGGGCTTCTTCTACGATGACTACCCTGCCCGTCCTCTTAACCGAATTCAGTACTGCTTCCTTGTCCAGGGGCTTCAGCGTTCTCAGGTCTATGACTTCCGCATTGATGCCTTCTTTCTGGAGCTGCTTCGCGGCCTCCAGCGAAACGTTCACCATTGCGCCCCATGCCAGGATCGTCAGGTCATTTCCCTGCAGGGCGACGCGGGCCTTTCCAATGGGCAGGGTGAACTCGCCTTCGGGCACCTCCTCCCGGAAAGCCCGGTATAGTCGAATATGCTCCAGGAAAATGATCGGGTCGGGATCCCTGATAGCAGAGATGAGCAGGCCCTTCATATCGGTCGGCGTACACGCCGCGACCACCTTTAAGCCCGGTATCTGGGTATAGATGGTCTCGTCGCTTTCGCTGTGGTGCTCCAGCGCCCGCACGCCTCCGCCGAAGGGCATGCGTACGACCATTGGCACATGATACCGGCCCATGGAGCGCTGCCGCATGCGGGAAGCGTGCGAAATAAGCTGGTCGTAGGCCGCAAACACGAATCCCGAGAACTGTATCTCCGCGACGGGCTTCATCCCGTTCAGCGCCAGCCCGACCGCAGTGCCCACAATGCCATTCTCAGAGAGCGGCGTATCGACCACCCGGGCCTTACCATACTTCTGCTGCAAGCCTGTCGTCGCCCGAAACACTCCCCCTTCCCGGCCCACATCCTCGCCCATCATCATGACCGTAGGATCGCGGCCCATCTCGTACATCAGGGCATCGTTCACTGCCTGCACATTGTTCATCATCATGGCTTGCCGCCCCCGGAAACCTTCTTAAAATAATTCAACTCATCCTCAAGATACGGGGGCGTCTCTGCGAACACGTTCCTTACCAGATCTTCGAACGTCGGCACGGGAGCCTTTTCTGCCTCTTTAGCAGCGGCATCGACCAGCCTGTCGATCTCCTCTATGAGCGCCTTCTCCTTTTGATCGTCCCAGAGCTTCCTCTTCACGAGATAATTTCGGAACCTGGCTATGGGGTCCTTTTCTTTTTTTATACGCTCGACCTCTTCCTTCTCACGATAAAGGTCCGGATTATCCGCCGTGGTGTGCGGGCCGAACCTATAGCATAGCGCTTCGATGAGCGTCGGCCCCTCTCCCTTTTTCGCCCTGTCGAGGGCGTCCTTTGCCAGAACGTACGAGGCCAGCACGTCCATGCCATCGAGGCGATACCCCCGGATGCCGTAGGCAATGGCCTTTTGCGCGATCGTCTCCGCATGCGTTTGCAGAACGACCGGGGTCGAGATAGCAAAGCCGTTATTAGAGCAAAGGAAGACCGCGGGCACCTGGAACACACCGGCAAAGTTCAGGCTTTCGTGAAAGTCGCCACGGGAGGTAGCCCCATCGCCAAAATAGCATAAGAAAGCGTTTTTCTCTTTCCGGACGTTCGCGGCCCAGGCCATGCCTGTCGCATGAAGCGTCTGACTACCGACCGGAATAGAAACAGGAAGACAATTCACGCCATCGGGAATGCGGTTACCCCAGTCGTTACCCATCCAGAGCATGTACTGGAGCTTCATGGGCACTCCCTTGACCATCATAGCCCCGGCCTCACGGTATGAGGGCACCATCCAGTCGCTTTTATCCAGCGCGAAGGCGCTGCCTATCTGCACGGCTTCCTGCCCGCTCAGCGGCGGGTACGTGCCCATACGCCCTGCCCTCTGGAGCTTGAGCGCCTTCTCGTCGAAAGCCCTGGCCTGCACCATCATCCGGTATATCTTCAGGAGCACGTCCGGAGGCAGCTTCGGGTCAAGCTCGTTCGCCGAGCCGTCCTGATCTAAAATGTGAAAGGTCTCGCCCTTCTCGAGCCTGTAGAGGTACTTATCGTCGATCATCGTCATCGTTCCCTAAAATAGTCGGCAGCGCGATAGGAGCTCCTGACGAACGGCCCCGCCGCGACGGCCCCGAAGCCCAGAGATTCCGCGAAGTCCTTGAGCCGCTCGAACTCCTCCGGCGGCACATAGCGCTGGACGGGCAGGCATGTCTCTCCCGGGCACAGATACTGGCCCATGGTGAGCACGTCCACGCGAGCCTCGTGCATCCTCCTTATAGTCTCTTTTACCTCATCCTCCTCTTCGCCCAGCCCGAGCATGATGGATGATTTCGTCTTCACCCCCGGCTCATAGCGCTTGACATTCCTGAGAACGTCGATGGAGCGATAATACCCTGCCCGCCGGTCCCTTACGGTCGGCGACGTCCTTTCCACGGTCTCCACGTTGTGGGCGATGACGTCCGGCCCGGCGTCGATGACCTTTCTCAAGTAGTACACATTGCCGGAAAAATCGGGGATTATTGCCTCGACCCTGGCGCCCGGGTTGCGCTTTTTTATTTCCTGTATGCAGGCAACGTAATGTTCCGCCCCGTAATCGTCCAGGTCATCCCTGTCCACGGACGTAATGACCACGTATGATAATCCAAGCCTGTGCGCCGCCTCGGCCACTAATGCAGGCTCCTCCGGGTCTAACTCCTGCCCCCGCCTTGCGTGGGCGACGGCGCAGAAACGGCAGGCGCGAGTGCACACATTGCCTAATATCATGAAGGTGAGCGAGCCGCGGTCCCAACATTCAAAAGTGTTGGGACACTTTGCGCTCGTGCACACAGTATTGAGTCCCAGGTCGGCCAGTGTTTTTTTGACGATATGATATTTCTCGGTCTTAGGCGGCCTGACCTTTAGCCAGCCGGGCTTTTGTGGTGAGAACTCCTGCATATTAATATATTTAACATAAAATATATAACTACATTTCTATTTTACTTATCGGGAATCGGGTTTACGTATAATCCGGGCTAAGCGAAAACATTATATTGTAGCATACTACATTATGGTTGCAAAATTTATTGCGTAATTGGTTGCAAAATAGCCCCGTAGTGTAGTGGTCAATCATCGGGGACTCTGGATCCCTGGACTTCGGTTCGAATCCGAACGGGGCTATTGTTTCTTTTTAATATATTATTTTAAGAGCTTGCCGATATCTTCCAGGATACCATCGGTAAAAGCCCGTGTTTTTTCTATGACCGCTGTAGAGCACTCAGGGCACAGTGTCCACCGCTCGTACCCGGTCTTCTCGAGATACCCGGATGCGCCCTCTTCGACAATGTCCCGATCGATGATGATGCCGCTGTCGGTGAGCTTGCCGCATGCCTCGCACTTGAGAAGCCGTACGCCTTCTCCTACTTTTATCTTGTTGAACTCTCTGATGCGCAGGCGGGTCACTTCGGATGTCTGGATTTCGGGCATATGCTTTACATGGCCGTTTTCTATGATATCTTTTACTCTGGGCCTGTTTCCGCTGTATCCATAAGTCATGTTAAAAGCTATGCTGGCCTTCTCTTAAATGGTAGTGGAAATGGGACGATTAAAAAGTATATTGTTGTTTTTCCTTGTCGGCGTGTCGTACCTAATGATGATGCCCGTGGTGGCGCAGTTCGGACCGGCATGTACGTGGCCTTTCAAGCCATTACGGTGGATGGGGCCGACGTTCGCGAACGCTTTCTGCACTCTGACATCGCAGGGCTTTTTCAATAATTACGGCAACGCGGGCTTCTGGTAATTACTGCAAAGACGCTATATAGAGCATGTCGCTCAGGATGGCACTGGCGGTCTCGACGGAGCCGGCACCCTTGCCGATGACGAAGATATCGCCCGCAAGCTTAGTCCGGATGAGGGCGGCGTTGAGCGTGCCCTGCACGGCCAGCGGGTGCGTCTTCGGCACCAGCCTCGGGCTCACCTTAAGGACCCTTTCCTCGCCGTTCGGGTGAACTTCGCCTATAAGCTTTATGACCATGTCGGCCTCGCCGGCCAGCTTGAGCGCTTCCAGGCATACGCTGGAGATCCCGACGCGGTCCACATCGTCGAGCCCTACGTCCATGCCGAAGACCGAGTTAGCGAGAATTACCATCTTCAGGGCCGTGTCGATGCCTTCCACATCGTACGTGGGGTCGGCCTCGGCGATGCCAAGCTCTTTTGCCTCGGAAAGGACCATATCGTAGGGCAACCCCTCGCTGGCCATTCGAGTAAGAATGTAATTGCAGGTGCCATTGAAGATGCCCTCGATGCTGTTGATCTCGTTGCCCGCAAGAGGGCCCCGCATTAGGTTAAAGACTGGCATGGATCCGCCAACGGTGGCCTCGAAGAGGAATTGCACGTTATTCTTTTTCGCGAGTTCCTTTAATTCTTTATACTTAAGCGCTACCGGGCCCTTGTTCGAGGTGACGACGTGCTTGCCCCGCTTTAGCGCCTCGATGATATATGAGAGGCCTGGCTGCCCTGTCTTTGCATCTGTAGGGGTGACTTCGACGAGGATATCGTAATCACATTCCTTAACGACATCCATGCTGGACTTGTTTACCCTTTTAAGGTCACCGTTATTTTTCTTTTTCAGCACGTCCGCCAGGTCCAGACCCTTATCGTCCAGGACCGCGCCTTTAGAATCGGTGATAGCGACGACCTGGAACTTATCGTCCTTACGCTCAGAAAGGACCTTGATGACGCCCTTACCGACACTGCCAAAGCCAATTATGGCGACTTTAAGGGACATTACGCTTCCTCCCCTATCGGCTCGATCACGAGCAGGTCCTTCTCCATTGCGATGTCCCGGAGGAGCTTGAGCGCCTTCTTCATCTCCGCCTTGCCCGTGGCGCTGATGCCGATGCGGGCCGATGATTTTAACGAGATGCCGGGCATGCTCATGGACAGGTCCACGACCTCGGCATAGCCCGTCGAGTCGATATGCTCGATGGTGTCGCGAATATCCGAGTGAATGATGTGGCCCACGAGCACGACCGTCTTCCTCTCAAGCAGCCGCATCTCGTTGAACCGGACGACCTTGATGCCCCTCGATTCCAGCTTCTCTTTCAGCGCGCCCAGGCCGTCGTCCATCTCGAAGACCACCTGGAGGGGAATAGTGCCCCGGTTAGTGCGCTGCTCGTGGTGGTGCACCACGCTGACAATATTGCCGCCCGCGTCCGAAATGGGCTCGAGCGCCTTCACAAGCTGGCCGGGAATATCCTTTAGCTCAAGGTCCATCGTTATTCTCATAAGCGATTCACCAAAATGTGAACCATTGATAGGCTTACAGCCCTATATAACGGTTCGATATTGCTTAATATGATGTCCTGATATAAATGTATTGGTGGTCAGATGGAAGTTGCCGACGCCATTGAGTTAAGGCGCTCTATACGCCGTTTTAAGAACAAGGAAATACCTGAGGGCATGCTTAAGGAGGTCCTGCGGGCCGCCCATATGGCGCCGTCTGCCGGGAACCTTCAGGGCCGCGATCTCATTATTATCAAGGATAATGCTGTTAAGGAATTGCTGTGCATGGCCGCCCTGAACCAGTACTTCATAATGGCCGCCCCGGTGTGTATCGTTGTTTGCGCTAACGTTAGTCGTTCTTCCGCCCGTTACGGGAAGCGAGGCGAGCTCTATGCCGTGCAGGATTCCTCAGCCGCTATCATGAACATGATGCTTATGGCGCAGGACCTGGGACTGGGCACCTGCTGGGTGGGCGCATTTAATGAGGCGGCTGTGACGCAGCTTTTGAGCCTGCCGGCCGGGGTGCGGCCCGTTGCTTTAATACCTATCGGTTATCCCGACGAGTCGCCCGAAGTGCCGCCGAGGATGGGCGAGGCGACCGAGCATTGGGGGAAATGGTGATTTTCTTTAATTTTTTACTGTACTGATCTGTTCGATATGATGGCCTGCGACTCACGTACAGCCCCTCGGTTTTACAGTTTGTGCATTTCGCTGATTTGTTCGGTTTCGGACACGAAGACCCAAAATTTTTTTTTAGATTTTACGAACACTAAATCGTGAAGACACTGTAAACACTATTAAACCATGAAAACTCAAAGCCTCCATTAAGCGAATTAAAACACCCAGCCCACGGTTTCGAAGACACGAACGAACGACGTAAATCACGAAGTGCCACAAAAATAAGACAAATAGAATAACGAGTATAATAGCGAGCGATGCCTGGCTATTTTTGGATCGATATTAAAAACGATAGGCAACTAATGGATACCTGGGCTGGCGTTCCCTTTTTGTCTTAATTTGGTGGCACTTCGTGATTTACGTCATTCGTTCGTGTCTTAATAACCGTGCTTTAGCGGCTTAATTCGCTTAATAGGGACTTCATGGTTTCATGGTTTAATTGTGTTTACAGTGCTTTCATGATTTTGTGTTAAAACTTTAAAAAAAAGTTTTGTGTCTTCGTGTCTGAAACCGAAGGGCTGTACGTGAGTCGCATTTTATAAAACCGAACAAATCAAAGAAAGGCGCTAACAATGAAATACAAATTATTTTTTCGCAAGGAGCATCTCAAGGTACGATTCCCTTATCAACTCACCCATGACACCCAGGTGCCGCAGCGTCCCGACCAAAAAGTCCCGCCTCGGTGCAATAGCACCTTCATCCACGGCCAGTGTCTCAAGCTCCACAAACTCGCCCAGTCCATCCACCTTATCCAGGCACACGAGGGCACCATCAAGATGATAGATCTCCCTCATCTTACGAACACGCAGCGTCTCCTTATACCTCAGGCAGCGGATGAGCTCCTCCATCTTATCGAAATCGGCGACCTCCACATCCACTTCCTTCCGGGTCTTGCTCAAGGGGTCGAGCTTCGGACCCTTATACGTCATAAAGACCTGCCCGCCCTCGTTCCGGAGCCTCAGCGCCTCGTCCGTCTCGCCAAAATCACGGTCAGGAGCGTTAAAGTAAATATCGGTCTGCTCGACTGTCTTTTCATAGTCGGCCCCTTCTTGCTTAAGCCTATTTTTAAGGGCATCATGGTCCGCCCTGGCTTTGATCTCGATTTCGATCATCAGCATACAATCAGATGCTTCGGATATAATCCTTTCATCCGGGCGTCGCCCAATCCGTGAAAAGGCATGATATGTACGGCATTCAAATCATTCCTTATTATGGGGAAAGTCGTATCACTGTCCGCCGGCCTGCTCATGGCATTACCGTCACATAGCAAAATGGCAGGGGGCATGGTACACTGGACAAACGAGGGCATTGACATCTCGCCCGGCGGCATCATGCGGTATATCTCGGGCAACGATGAGGCTGATACGGCGTCGATCCTGGAAACTGAAAAACTCTACTATGCTGCTAGCGTTGATAAGACCTTATCCAGGCTGGCGCTGGCAAGGAGCCGCATCGATGCGGCGGACCTGACAGGAAAGGAACGGTCAATGCTGCATGGCAGGCTGGACTCAGGTGTAAGCTGGCTTAAAATGAATAAAAAAGCTTTTATATCGGCCAGAGACCGCGCATCGTTCGAGAAAGAGGTCGACCTGAAGATGTGGCATGCAGTGAAAATGCTGCCGACCGCGTCCGAGGGCTACTCCATCGCGTGTGCCATAGAAAAGCGCCTTGATAAGGCGCCGGACAGCAGGGGCAAGGCCGAAGCGATAAGGCTGGACAGTTGGGCAAAGTCCACGTTCCTGCGGCTCTTAAATCTGGATGGGCGTACCGACTTCGCGGCGGCGGAAAAGGACCGCATCGAGGCTTTCAGCAAGCTGAGCAGGGCTGATAACTGGCTGAAAAAAGCAGCCGCATGAGGGTGAAAAGCGCATAAAACCATTATCATCATGAATGCCGACCTGTTCTTATGCCCGACAGGCACGACATGCCTCCTGATATACGGATAGCGGATATTATACTGGCCATCTTATCGAGAGCCATCTTTTATATTGTCATCCTGCTCTTTATTCTTATCTCGGCCTTCATGATCTTTCTCGCCTTTAACAGCCTCCGGGTCACGGTCCAGGCATTGCCCACTGTCAAGCTCGACACACTCTTCGAGGCCATCGGGTTCACGACCGTCTCGTCGGCCGTATTCGAGCTTGCAAGGACCATGTTCGATGAGGAGCTCAAGAGCCGGGTGAGGATGAACGCCCCGCGCAAGATACGGCACTTCATATCACGGTTCATGACAGTGATCATGATCTCGCTATCTATCGAGTTCCTGACCATGGTCTTCCGGTACAGCCACAAGCCCGACGAGTTCATGTACATGTATGAGGCAGCGGCGGTCGCCGCGGGCATCGCGCTCGTCTTCGTGGCGTGGGCGTATTTTAATAAGACTTCCGTAAGCGTTGAAGAGTGGGAAGAAAAAACGACCCGTCCTCAAAATGGCCGGGGCATTTAAGTCCCTAAAGTAACTTGACAGCTTTGTTTATAAATAAAAACGGGTCAATCCGACCCGGGATTTTATCTTAGGATGGCATATCTAAAACTAAAGTATCGCCACTGGCTGGGCGCTGAATTCGTATAAGCTCCTGTACCCAATGCTGTAACACGCCATCTCCACTGTGACGGTGCATAGCCTATGGTCGTATTATAGTTCGTGCCCTTGACTTGGGCGTTTATCTTATTTACCCAGACAGACGCGTTCTGCACCTCCACTTCGAGCTTATATGAAGCAGCGTTCGATACGGGTCTCCAATTAAAAGCCACGGTATTAGGGGGATTTTCGAATGTTTGATTATTTGCAGGGCTTACGAGCCCCGGCGTTGATAATTGAATAGGTTTGGCCGTCGGCGTTCGTGTCGGAGTGGGCGTCGGAGTTGCTGTAGGTGTGGGCGTCAGCGTCGGCATCGGTGTAGGTGTAGGTGTGGGCGTTGGTGTGGGCGTTGCAGTCGCCGTAGCCGTGACCGTCGCCTGAGATGGCGGCGGGGGCGGAGGCGGCGTGGCAGTGGCAGTGGCTGTCGGCGTAGGCGTGGGGTATGTAACCGTGTTAGTAAATGGACACGATATACAACCAGAAACAGACGCAATCAACATGATACAGAGTACCATCGTACAGGGTAAAACGAACTTCATATCCTTGACCTCCAGGATTAGTACTGAAAACTATTTTCTATTGATATTTATACCATTGGTCACAAAGCGCATAGCCATTAAAGACCAGGCCAGGCCGCTTAAAAAAATCATCACATTGTTCTTCCCGCTCACCGTAAACATTATGACATCATAATATCTTTAAGACTACAATACTCATTTAGAAGGTGTCATTTAATGGCAGTACAGAAAGGAGATTTCATCAAGCTCTCATACACCGGCAAGCTCCAGAACGGCGCCGTGTTCGACACGACCGACGCGAACGTCGCGAAGGAGAACGGCATATACAATGAAAAGGCGAACTATAGCCCCGAGACCATCATCGTCGGCAAGGGCTACGTAGTCGCCGGCCTGGACGAGGACATCATCGGCAAGGACGTCGGCGAGAAGGGCCACGTCGAAGTGCCCCCCGAGAAGGGCTTCGGCATGAGGCGCCTCGACCTCATCGAGACCATCCCGGCCAAGAAGTTCAAGGAAAAGGTCAAGCCCGGCATGCGCGTCCAGGTCCAGGGAAGGACCGGCGTCGTCGAGAGCACCGCGGGCGGCCGTGTTCGCATTAACTTTAACCCGGTCCTCGCGGGCGAGACTCTCACTTACGATTACACCGTCGAGGAGCTCATCGAAGGCACCGACAACAAGGTCGACGCCATCCTGAAGATGTACACCGGCCAGGACGTCGGGCACAAGACCGAGGGCGACAAGGTCATCGTCGAGGTCCCCAAGGAGTTCTCGTATAACCAGCGCTGGCTCGTCGCCAAGGGCGTCGCCGCCAACGAGATCATGGAGCAGGAAGATATTAAGGAAGTCGTCTTCCAGGAGACCTACACGAAGCCTGAGGCTCCGAAGGTCGAGGAAGCTGCCCCCGCTGAAGAAGAGAAGAAAGAGTAACTCTTTTAGGCCGTTATTTAACGGCCAAATCCCTTTTTTTATCTTAGCATTTCTATTAGATCATTAGTCGTTAATCCTGTATTGTCGCTCACTATATCAAGGATAGACCTTAATGTGCCTGGGTCTATTTCATCATGTCGTGGAATAGAGACTATTCCCAACCCAACTCTCGGGGAATCAATTGAATATATTATATGGTCTCTTTTGCCCTGCCTTTTAAAATTATAGCCGAGCTTTCGAAGTAGTTTAATGATGTCTTTCCAGCTAACAACTGGCAGTCTCGGCATTCTCGCTCACCATCGGGTCGATCTCAAGATTGATCTTCACAATATCAGCCGATGGTATGTCAAAATAAGTCTCGATGACATCTCTTATATTTTTCATGAGGTTATTCCAGTCTTTACCCTGCGTTACTATGCCAAGTTCCCTATTGCTGGCAACAAGCATTTTTTCACCCTTAAATACCCGCAGGGTAACGGAGAGTGACCTACTCATATACTCCAAATTGTTCCCCTCTATGACTAAATATCTATCCATCGGCGTTTACTACTTAACAATATGTAATTACTATTTTATCTATAAATACGTTTATGTGTAATAACGAAGCTTAATCCAGATGAACAGCTATCCCATTAGCTAAACAAAAAATAGAGTGGATCTTATGGCAATCACAAAAGGCGATATCATCAAGCTATCGTTCACTGGAAAGCTCGACAATGGCTCAGTGTTCGACACGACGGATGCAGATGTGGCAAAGGAGAACAACATATACGACGAGAAGCGCACATACGAGCCGATGACCATCGTAGTGGGCTCGAACTCCCTCGTCGAGGGCTTCGAAGAGGACCTGATGGGCAAAAAGAAGGGCTACAAGGGCACAGTAGCGGTGCCGCCGGAGAAGGGTTATGGATTCAGGAGCCTGGAGCTCATCGAGACGGTCTCCGTGAAGAAGTTCGATAAGAAGCCCGAGCCCGGCGTGTGGATCGAGTCCGAGGGACGCATCGGCGTCGTCGAGAGCGTCAGCGGGGGAAGGGTCAAGGTCGACTACAACGAGCCGCTGGCCGGCAAGACGCTGACCTATGAATACAAGATCGAGGACGTACTCGAGGATAAGGGCGAGAAGACGGACGCCATCGTTCATGGCTATATCGGCCCAGAGGCAAAGTACGAGGTCGATGGTGACAATATCACGATCGACGTGCCCAAGGGATATTTCCTGAGCGAGGAATGGACGCTGGGCAAGGTGCTCATCGCCAGGTTCCTGACGAGCTTCGCGGGCTATAAGACGGTAACGTATAAAGAGACGTTCACCGAAGAGGACCTGATCGAAAAAAGCGAATGAGCCCGGTAATTCCGGGCCGGCATTTTTTTAAGTATTAATAAAATGTTACCTGGCCATAGGAGGCCTCGACTTCGGCCAGCGTGCTCCATTGCCTGTCCGGCGGCGTATCCGTAAAGATAAAATCGATGCCCTGTTCTTTATAGCGGTCCTGTACGGCAATGAATATGCCACAATATAGATGAGCGGGCTTGTCCTGTGTAAGGGATCTTATATCACTTATCTGCCTGCTTATTTTATCCGTAATATCCTGCTGGTAGCTGTAATAGCTATAGGCTACCATGCAAATATTCAATAGAAGAGCAAGGACCAGCACATAATTTAGTATTTTTAATCTACTCGTAAACCTCTGCTGAGCGCCGAGAAGTAATAGCAGTGGTATGAGCCATAGCTGCGGGACATACCTGGCCCACCAGCCGCCCGGATTGATCACTACGGTAACAAGCAGTAGTACACACATTGGCAAAATAACTTTAATCATGGGGTCTATATCGCCTGTTCTTACGACCATTAATAGAATTGCTATAAGAACGGATAATAACACAACGCCGCTGAACAACGGGCCAAAGCCGCCAGTCCTTGCGTCCGTCGTATATAATGATCTGATCTCATTTGCGGTGAACGTGAAAGGTATTTTTAAGACGGCATCGGCCTTATGAAAATCGGACCTGGAGAATATCGATATGACTAGCTGCTCAAGGCTATTTTTTCCTGCAAGGTTCGGCGGCATATCACCGGCTATCATGTCCTGGCTGATGCCATTTACGGGGTAAAAAGGAGTTCCATGGTCGATCAAGCTGGTAATATACGGATGAGCTCCGAACAATAAGCCGACCAGAAGTGAAATAACTAACATATAATGAAGCCGGCTTGACTTATGGTTAAAAATGCATATGGCGATAAATCCGGATACGAGGACAACTGCGTATACCAGATTAAAGAATTTAATATTTACCAGTAGCACGATGACACTGGTCATGATCAGAAGTAACGGCCTGTTCATCTTTTTATAAGATAATAACAGCAAAAACACGAGTATGGCTAATAATGAAGCTGAAGCCCCATCCACATAATAGCTTAGGGACTGGTAAATGCTGATCGGGTTTAAAGCCGCCAATAACACGACCGAAATGGCAAACGCCAGGTCAACTCCTGGAAAGACATCAAAAATTATAGGGGCGATGAGAAGAACTGCGGTCACGATCAAAAAAATATTCAACAGCTTTCCGTCTTCGATGTGATGAGTGAAAGCACCGATGACGGCCGAGATCGTCTCAAATGCTCCCGGGTAGTGGTCAATGTATAATGCGCCCGGATAATTATCCGGGGCCTGCTGATAAATCGGATTAAACCCGTTCATCAGCAGATGGATGGCGCCCTGATGGTACCACTGGCCATCGAAAGAAACATCATAGAAGTGGCCCGCAATTGCGCCGCATGATAGAAGCAGGATAGTGAAAATTATCAGGCCAATTGCCATATTTTTTAATATAGTCGGCCAGTACGGCCCGAAATAATACCATGATGATCCGATACTGAATAGGGCCGTTAATGTAAACGCCAGAATTATGTGATAAGGGGATATCGGTATATTGAATACAAAGCCGATCAGTGCTATAGCGTAGGCCAGAAAAATAAATGAAATATTGATGGCCCCGACGAAAAACATAAAACGGGGTATCTCTTTTATGCGTAGCCTTCTGCTAATTGCTTCCATGTTAGAACGTAGCTGGTTAAAACTTAAATCTATAAATTATTATCGAAGTATGCGCTTTAAGCGGGGATCAGCAGATAGATATAAGCGCCGTAAGCCTGTATCGCGAACGATATCAGCGCCAGGCTGGCGAAAGCCGCTTTATACAAAGTGCTTTCGGACTTCGACCATCCGATAAATATCATGATCAGGGGCATTGCGTCGGACCAGTACCGCGGCCCATAGCCCCAGCCTGAGCCGAAGTTGATCAGCCCGAAGAACAGCGTATATACCAGTAATGACAGGAGTATCGCCATCTGTATATCGAGGCGGATGCCTGTCAGCTTTTTTTGCTTAAGCAGGTTGATAACGCCCGTGATCGCCAGGAGCGCTATCGGCGTGAACGTGAGCAGTAACACGAAAAAATCCATGTATCGCTTGATGATATCCCCGATGTAGCTTATGTCGCCTATCCCCGCCGTTACATATGCAGCATTCGTGAGTACGGCGGTGGCCTGCACAGCTAACGGGGCGGCTGCCATCACTGAGAAGATATGGGTACCCACTGCATTACTGTATCCGCCCAGCACGGAGCCGAAGTAATACTGGTTATAGGCCATGAACGGCGCGCCGGCGATGAGGAATGCGGGAATGGCGAGCCAGCGTTTTTCCTTCAGGACATAGAAAACAGCGGGTATCAGCAGGATGCCGTCCGTCGGCCGGTTAAAGAAGGCGAGGGCGGATATGGCGCCTATGCCTAATACATTGGTGTTGCCCGGCCTGTCGATGTTCCTCAATATGAAAAAGTAGCAGCAAATGATGAGCAATTGCGCAGGGCCGTGCTGCCACAGGGACTGGCTGCTGATCGTCCAGGTGCTGGTGCAGACCCCATAAACGATCGCGAGGATGTAAGCCCATTTGTCATCGAACAGCCTCTTCAATAATAAGTACAAGACGACGACGCTCAGGACCGCCATCGTCACGGCGGCGAACTTCATGCTATAGCCGGTCGTGAAGATGAACGAGTCGGTGAAATCGACGACGGGCCTGCCGGACAGCGTAATTATTATGTAAGCAGGCAGATAGAAGGGCAGGGCAAGGATGGCCGCTACGATGGGGTAAAACGATATGAGGTGCCCCTGCTTGAGGACGACAAAATAATGGTTCTCCCACTGGGTGATGATAAAGCCGGTAAAATTATCCAGGACGATCGTATGCTCCTCGAGGATGGCCCAGGGCAACAGGGTCGTGGGGATGGCATCACCGCTTATAACGTAAGAATTATTGGAAAAATACAGTGCGAAAAGAAACACGGCCAGGATCGCCAGCTTGTACTTGTTTAAAAATCCAAGGCTTAGCTTCAATGATCCAATGCCAAGGTACGTATCGACTTTCATGCCCGTATATCCTCTCTCAAATAATTGATGTGGTAAACAAGTTATGGCAATAAATTATTAAAACCTGCTCCTGCAGCCTTAATAGCTGCGAGCGATCACTATATATACTTAGAGTGATACAGTATAGTTTGTGATACAATTAATTGCGTCACACATTATAGGTCAATGCAAGTGATAATATGGGCGACATCTTCGAACGCTTCGAGACCGAAGTGAAACGCGGGGTGATGCAGGTGGCCGTGATGTGCCTCCTCGAGAGGGAGCGCTACGGCTACGACATCATCAAGAGCCTCAAGGACGCCGGGCTGGGCGTGGAAGAGGGCACGCTCTATCCTATCCTCCGACGCCTCGAGGACGAGCGCATATTGAGCAGCCGCTGGGTCACGGAAGGCCCCCGGCCGCGGAAATATTACATGATCACCGAATATGGCAGAGAGATACGGGAAAAGCTGCTGGGGTCGTTGAAGTCGATCGGCGACTCCATAGGCCGGCTTGAAATTGAAATGAAAGGGGCGAACTGAATGTCTGACGATTACACAAAAGATTATATTGAGGATATGGCGAAGGACCTGGGCGGAAAACAGCCCGGAGAGGTCGCCGAAGAGCTGAAGAAACAACTATTGATCAAGGAATATATCGATAAGGCGACGGAGGGCATGGGCGGAAAGCAGAAGGCCGACGTGGCCCGGGAGCTGAAGACGCACATCCTTGACAGCGCCGACGCCCTGGCCGCAGAGCGTAAAGTGGCAGTTGACGAGCGGATCGTGAAGGAAGTACTGGGTAAGATGGGCCCTGCAAAAAAGATAGCGGCCATGTACCCGACGAAGAGGACCGTTTTCGGCCACGACTTCGGCAAGGCACTGCTCTCGCTCGCAGGCATAGCGGCCGCGTTCCTGGCGGTCATCGTCATCCTCCAGCTCGTATCCCCGGATACGCTGAAGATGTCCATCTCGGGAGCGAGCCCGGCGCAGGACGTGCTGTCGATCATACTTTCAGTGGTGTTCGCGCTTGCTATCGCAATAGTAGTCATTGCCGCCATATTCCTGGCCATGTACGTCTACGAGACTAACCTCAAGACTCCATACGAGGCCCGGCTGAAGGCGTTCGAAAGAAGCCTGAACGACGTATCATCGCCCATAAACACAGCGGCAAAGATCATCGGAACGGCGGTCTGGCTGGTCCTGCTCAACATCTTCTGGGCCCGTGTCCCGTTCCTCCAGAGCTTCGGCGATAATCCCGCGCTTGTACCGCTGCTGACCGATAAGTTCGCGCCGTTCGTGCTGTACTTCAACATCATCGGTGTCGTCGGGATCATTCTGGCGCTGGCGTATCTCGCCATCCGGCAAAAGTGGATACCGTCCCTGCTGGAGGCGTTGCTGAACCTGTGTAATGCCCTGCTGTTCATCTGGCTACTGGCCGTGTTCCCGTTCAACAGCGCTCTGTCCGCCGGCCCCACGACGCTCATCAAGTTCGTGCTGGCCATGGTAGTCCTGGGATGCCTGATCGCTACGGCAAAACAGCTATGGGACGCGATGCGATTCGCGCTCTATGGTAAGCCCGAGAATAACGATGCCGTGTGACCTTTCACACGGCTTTTTTATTATATTTACGGTGTTGAATTACAAACATCCCGCCCATGCTGCAAAGCTCGCGAAGATGTATAAGTCCGCGAAGACGTTTTTCAAGCCCTAAGACCGCTAAGCTTGCGCAAAGACCGCGAAGACTATCTTAAAATTTATTACGATATAACGCCTAATCCATTTGAATATTAATTATCTTTGGATCTTCTCCAATTTTTGGATGAACGTTCTTTTGCTTTTACTTATGCCTTCCTGGAGTGTCCAATACACAGGGCCACGAAGTCACGGAGGACTCACAAAGACTTTTTTTTATATGCAAGGCTCAGAGGGGACAGAGCCCGGTTTATTATTTTCCTGAGAGACAGAGATCATCGAGATACGGTTGACGAATAAACAACGTTAAAGTGAAAAATGGTTTATCGTCGCCCGAGCCTTTTTCAACTCTGTCTCTCAGTTAAGTATAAACACGTCTCCGTCCCCTCAGTGTCTCCCATCTAAAAGAAAAACTCCGTGCGTTCTCCGTGGCCTCGTGGCCCTGTGTATTGGACACTCCACGACGGCATAGGGAAAAGGATACAAAATGTTTAACCTAAAATCACAGCAGGCAATAAAAACCAACAAATCCTCATCCAACAATCGGAAAAGAACCAGTTTCTTTTAATATATCTTCGCGGTCTTTGCGCCAGTTCGCGGCCTTCGGGCTCGAAAAACGTCTTCGTGGAATTAATTTGCTTAGCGAGCTTTGTAGCATGAGCGCAATGATGGGCCCTGGTTAGGCGAAGTAGTATGGCGAGTTAACCAGGCTGGCGCCGGGACTGCTCGCCACGGTGGCCGAGGTATACCCGAGGCCCAGGCCCAGCGGGTACCCGAAGCCCGCCATCTGGAACTTATCGCTCTCCGTGGTGAACTCGAACTTAATGCTCTCGGCATACTTGATGCTGGACTTTTCATTGCTGATCGTGGGGAACAGGACACCGAGCGAGCCGACGCCGATGCCGGGGAAGGCGATAAAAGTATTTTCAAGGTCGGCCTGGTACATGAGGTCCTTTGAGAAGGCTGTCTTTGAGGCGTCGTGGTCGGCCTGGGTCAGGCCGAACGAAACGCCCAGGTCGATGCCGCCCAGGTCGGGCCCGAAATAGCCGGTGGTGCCTGTAAGTATGGGAGAGCTCTCGAAGGCCGTGAAGCCGTAAGTGCTGGCAAAATCGGGCAGCTCATAGCCTATGTTATTATACGTGTAGCCCTGGCCGGCAGTGGCCGCGGCCCCCGCGCCAACGGGCACGATATTCATCGGAAACCCATACAGGCCGATACCCCCGATGCCGGAGTCCGCCGCAAGAGCGGACGGACAGCTAAAGTATAGCAGTATAACGGCCACAACGGGGAACAGGTTGTACCTCACCATACAACTCCCACCCAACTCTAAGAGTAGGTAGTCCCGGCCCGATAAATACATAACCGGCCAAATAAACGATAAAAAAGGTTATTTTAATGATATTAACGAACTGGAAAGGCACTGCTTCCCAGTTCGCTTATGCTTACATGCCAGTTTTCCCAACCTTTATTTTTGCATGTATGCTGCGGGCTTATTTCATCATCGAGCCCAGGCCGCCGTAGCCGCCGAGGTTCATGCCACCGAAGCCGCCGAGGCCGCCCATGCCCATGCCGCTATAGGGCGAGCCGAAGCCGCCGATTCCACCCATTCCATACGGCGAGCCGAAGCCGCCGAGGCCGCCCATTCCATACGGCGAGCCGAAGCCGCCGAGGCCGCCCATGCCCATGCCGTAGCCGCCGATGCCCTTGCCGAGGCCCATGCCCATGTTGGCACCGAGGCCCTTGTCGAGGCCCTTGCTGAGGCCGCCGATGGGCGCGTTCGCGCCGATCGGAGCGTTAGCTCCTACGGCCGGCGGAATTCCTGCCCCACATCCCAGCGGTACCGTATAGCACTGCGGGATCATGGACGTTACGGGCACGCTCGAGCAGACGGGCACCGTGACCGGGACCGTAGTCGAGGTCACTGCCGGCCTGACGAAGGGCACCGGGATCGTCTGGGGCACTACGACTGCCCTCGGGACCGTCACGGGACAAACGTCCGCCACCGGCACGGTGATCGGGACCTGTACCGCAGAGGTTGCGGGCACGGTCACGGGCACCTGGGAAGTGACCGGAATGTTGCAATAGACTTGTGCTACACAATCCTGGGGAGGCCCATATGCCACAGGCGCCCCGCAGGCACCGGCCAGGGGTGCGGGCCCGCAAAATTGTGCGTAAGCGGGTACCGCTACTAACAACGTAGCCACTATACAAAGAATGGCTACACTTAGGGTTCTTGCCATTTTCATAACTACACCTCCGAACTGCACACTTATGTCTAATAAGACAAGATAAATAAATTAGTATATAAAAATACGAAATGTAACCGTTCTGAAGCTCTTTAACGCATTCTGGGTATTAATCATGGCTAATAGTTTAAAATGGGTTGTATAAATGGCAATTACTTTTAACAGGGCAAAATATAGCCTCATATTTGCTTAAAGGGTAAAATAATAGGCTAGTTATATCTGCGCTAACGGGAATTATAATAGCGAAGCTAAAGCTAAAAAAATGAGCGCCAGCCCGGCAATAAAAAAAAGGAATCCGGCGGCCTTATAATACCGGGAAGCTCGAGAAGGGAAGGAACGCCTGAGTATTATCGATCTGGTTCTCGGCAGCCCACAGTTTGCCAAAGTGCGTCGACGTGGTGCCCTGCTGCGCGAGCGGTATTCCGAAGTCGGAGCCGTCGAACCCTGAAGTCTGGACCATGTCCATATTGAGGCCGAGCGCATAGCCCGTATTGCCCGTGGTCACGACCCCTACGCCGCCGTACCCGTACGGGTACCCTGCGAGAACGTTAATATTCACCGGTACATCCCAGCTCACGCCGATAGACGTGCCGACGCCGGCGAATGCGGTATCATCAAGGCCCGCGATCTTGGCCACGTTCACGTTGATGCTGTCGCTGAAATCCTTTGCAAAAGTGACTCCCGTGCCTATGAAATCGGCGCCTGCCGGGGCTACCGTGAAGAATATGAATAGTGCGGCAGCGATAAGCGCCAGTACCCTCCTTTTTTCCATAAATATACCCTCCTCTGATATATGTACAGATTTCATTATCGATTTAATATATATTAGTAAAACAATAAGCGAATAATTCGGCCCTGCAAGCGTAAAATAATAGAAATGGCGCACCTGCCCGGAAATTTAAGCTGAAAAATAAATAGTGTAGTAGGCGTTGTCCACGCCTACTAGCAATCATACGATCGTTCTCGTGCAGCCCATATTCGCTTGAGCTTACCAGCCGCAGGCACCCAGGCCACAGCCGCCCAGGCCGCCCCATCCGAGGCCGCAGCCGCCGAGGCCGCCCCAGAACGGGAAGCCGCCGAAGCCGCCCCAGAACGGGAAGCCGCCGAAGCCAAAGCTCCTAAAGCCGAAGCCGAGGCCCCTAAAGCCGAAGCCGCCGAATCCCATCCCGCCGAACCAGGCTGCAGCAGGCAGCGCGATCAGCAGGACCGCCAGCACGAGAAGAACGAATATGGCTACTTTCTTATAGTCCATCTCATTCCCCCTACATATGTGACATTACCGAATGAATTAAAAACCATTTGTGAATGTTAAAAGCAGAAAATCAATCGCTCTACAGCTTATTATAGCAAAACGGCGCTAATAGCGTCGTGTTACTGCCCCTGAGTGCTATTTAGCTCCTGATTGCCGAAAGGGTCACGAAACATGCGATTTAAGTTTTGGCGAAAAAAAAGAGAAAAATAGGGGAATTTCCGTTCCCCTCTACGTTACTTCCGCTTGCCATCGTACGCTTTGCTCAGTTACTTCGCAATGCCGCCGAGAGGCGCGTTAGCGCCGATAGCGGGCAGCGCTGCAGGCAGGCATGCGGGAGCCGGTATGCCGCACGGCAGGCCACAGGACGGGATCATGCCGATCCTGTAGTTGCCCAGCGTGAACGGGAACCCGAAGCCATGTGCACCAAAGTACAGAGGCAGGCTCCTGACACAGCTCTGCAGGCCGAAGGCCCACGAAGACACATCCCAGCCCAGCACCGGCGAAGCTCCCAGAGGCGAGCCGAGAATGAACGGCACACCCTGGTCCACCGACGCCTTCGCAATGCCCTTCGCAATGCCGCCGAGAGGCGCGTTAGCGCCGATAGCGGGCAGCGCTGCAGGCAGACATGCGGGAGCCGGTATGCCGCACGGCAGGCCACAGGACGGGATCATGCCGATCCTGTAGTTGCCCAGCGTGAACGGGAACCCGAAGCCATGTGCACCAAAGTACAGAGGCAGGCTCCTGACACAGCTCTGCAGGCCGAAGGCCCACGAAGACACATCCCAGCCCAGCACCGGCGAAGCTCCCAGAGGCGAGCCGAGAATGAACGGCACACCCTGGTCCACCGACGCCTTCGCAATGCCCTTCGCAATGCCGCCGAGAGGCGCGTTAGCGCCGATAGCGGGCAGCGCTGCAGGCCCGGTTAAACCACATCCGCCCATGAAGCACGGGCTGAATGGGAAACTACCTCCACAGGTTCCGAAGAATCCCGGACTGAACCTGCCCCACCCGAATAACGGGAATGGGCCGAATCCTCCGCCTAACGCCCAGTTGAATGGGAACGCTCCCACGCCAAACGGTACAAAGCCACAGTTAAACGGGAAGCCGAAGCCGCCGAACGCGCCGAAGCCACTGCCGAAGCCACTGCCGAAGCCGCCGAATGAGCTAAACCCGGTAGATGTCGCCGCGAACGTGGACGCTGAGGTGGCCGAGATACCTCCACCGCCGATAACTGCAGCCGATGCCGATACGCTGGACGCAATGAGCAGAACGACCAGCATCGATAGTACGGCTATTTTTCTTATACTCATACAATCCCCCCTACTTGACACTCATATCTAAAGGAAACGATAATAAATATATTAGCGTTTATAAAAACGAAACTCTACCCTTTTCAGAGGATTTTTTTCGAGGTTTTTGCCATTTCAGCCCGATGGTACGTTTTTAAAAACCAAGTGGCGTCGCCTGGACTTTTATCCGTCGCCCCCTTAATAAATAGAGCGGGGATGGGCTCAGAAGAAGCCCATGCCCGGTATCGGAGAGCCGCCGATGCTTATGAACGGGTACGCGAAGATCATGTTCTGGTTCTGGCTGGCGAAACCCAGGCTGGTAAGCGACTGGCCCTGGTCGGCGAACTGCGCGATGGACGGGAACGCCCCCCCGAATATGCTACCACCGAAGCCGCCGCCTCCGAAATCGATCGCGGCCGACTCGATGTCGTGTGCCGTGGCCGTCTGTGACTGCAGGCCGGTCAATGACGCGTTCTGGATCAACACGGGGAATCCCCAGGACATGGGCACCAGTCCAGCGCTAGCCGGCACTACGATCGTAGCAGCCGCCAGTAAGACAATTACAAATAAGGCTAACTTTTTCATCATATGAACTACCCTCCTCTCAATAACGGATATCCCCGCCCTTGATTAATATATTGGCATTTATAATAACGAATAATCGGCCAGTGAACGGTGAAAAATACAATAAAAAAAGATGCCTCTTGCTCAGAGGAAACCCATAGAAGGCACAGGCGAAAACCCGATGCTGATCCACGGATATGAGAACGACATGCTCTGCTGCTGGTTCGAGAACTTGACCTGCGAGACCAGCTGCTCGGAGTTCGACATCTGCGTGATCGTCGGGAATGCGCTGAACGCGCTTAAGCCCGAACACGTCGACGTCGGGAACGATATGTCGGAGAACTCGTTATTGCTGGCCCATGCGAAGTTGCTCTCGAAATTGGTCAGCGAATTATTCTGGACCATAGTGGGGAACCCCCAGGACATGGGTACAAGGGACGCATAAGCCGGCAGCGCCAGAAGAGTGACGGCCGCCGCAATAATAAGTACCACTGCCAGTTTATTCATGATAATGACTACCCTCCTCATTGCTAAGTGTATCTATCATAAAGCATCGATTAATATATTAGTATAATTATTAACGATAATTTGGCTTTATTATGGAAATAAATGCAGTCTTAACGGTTATTAATAAAGGCCGGGGAGACCATGGCGTTCTACCACGGCCCCCCATTACCCTCTTATTTCGGCTCCCCTAGTATCCGCAGGCAAAACCGCCGTACGGGCCGGGCCCCGCTGATACATACGGATACCCGATGGAAGTGAACTCCGACGTATGCGAATACTCGGTATGGCTCAGCGACCTCGTGTGTATCGACGTCTGATGGATCGCCGGGAAGTATCCCCCGGTCGGTACGATCGAGGCGTCCTCGAAGTCGAACATATCGGCCGTATCCCGTACCCAGGAAGTACTCGTCAGCGAATGCACTACGTTCGGAAAGCCGAAAGACATCGGGGAGAACTGCCCGGACGCCGCCGTGGCCAGCGAAGCCAGGAATAATCCAGAGGCCAGGGCCAGGGCAAGCACGAACAATGCTCCCGCTATTGCTTTTCTCATAGTTCTAACCATCCCCTTTGACTACCATTGGGAATCTATTATGAGCGTCATCTAAAATATTCGTGTATAATAAAACAGCTTACCAGGAAGTGTGAACTATTAAACGCAGTGCGGTCGCGGCCGGTAAAAAAGCGGTGACGGCCTTCGCCGCCACCTAGAAGCAGAAGCCCGGGAGCCCGAGGCTGCCCACTCCGACGAACGGGTAAGCGAACTCGGCGAACTCGCTGGTCTGCGCGAAGCTGGTCTGCGTTATGGACTGCGTCTGCAGCGATGTCTGGTGTATGCTGGGGAACGCCAGGCTCACGGCCCCGAAGGGCAGGCCACAGCCAGCCACCGGGAAGTCTATGCTGACGTCCTCGTAGTCTAACGCGTCAGCCGTATACTGCTGGAAAGCTACGGTATCGCTGCTCTGTACGATCACGGGAAAGCCGAACGACGTGGACGTGAGCTGTGCGCTCGCGGGCACGAAAATGGCAGCCGCGACTATTAAGATGGCTGATAAAGCCATTATGGCAAATAATGCCTTCTTCAAAATATCCACCCTCCTTTTACCAGTGAACATGTTGGCATGTATTGACTAAAGAATTGGCTCGAAGAAAAGCAAACTATCGATGTACAAAACCAAATAAAAGCGGTATTAACGGTTTAAATCCGGGCGAAAAAAATAGAAAGTCAAAGCCAGTTGAAGCCGTCGATGTCGCCGAAGCCGCCAAAGCCGTTGAAGTCGCCAAAGCCGTTGATGCCGGTGGTCGTGATGGCGGGATACGAGAACGAAGTGATCTCAGTGGTCTGCGCGAACTCGGTCGCCATTATGGCCTGGCCCTGGACGCCGCTCTGGCTAACCGCGGGGAAGCCGAAAGTGCTGGTGCCGAACGGGGAAAGGTCCAGGCTTTCCAGGTCCCAGGCGTTGCTGACAGCCTGGTTAAAAACGGTCGTGCCCGCATTGTGGAACATCGTAGGGAACCCGAACGATGTCGGCGCTAATGCCGCGC
This sequence comes from Methanocella paludicola SANAE, assembly GCF_000011005.1. NCBI lineage: Archaea > Methanobacteriati > Methanobacteriota > Methanomicrobia > Methanocellales > Methanocellaceae > Methanocella > Methanocella paludicola. The sequence goes on along the minus strand of NC_013665.1, from coordinate 1,699,394 downwards.
CCGACGGGACTGCCATCCCGAGTAACGCAATTAGTATAAAGAGACAGCTCAGTCTTTTCATATACCCTCCTCCTCGGTCAACAGTACGACATGTGGCGATTAAAGCATTTGCCGGTTAAATCACGAATAACCGTAGGGTAAAAAATAAAAAAAGTCACTTGAGCCTTTAAATAAAATACGGCAGGGGAGTCTGTCCTCCTGCCTACTCACCTTACCAGCCGAAGCCGAATCCGGGCAGCGCGACAGGCCCTACTCCGACGAACGGATAAGCGAACTCTGCCTGCTCGTTGGTCTGCGCAAAGTCGGTGTGCGTGACTTCCTGCGTCTGCTCGACCGTCTGGCTAATGGACGGGAACGCCAGGTTCACCGGGCCAAAAGGCAGCACATTAGCGGTACCAGTCACAGATACTCCATCGACAGCAGCCGTTCCGACCAGTGGCCCGAGTACAGTGTCCCCGACAAAGGGCGGGAAATTAATGTCTAATGTCTCGAAGTCCGACGCGAACGCAGTGTCCTGGTTGAAGGCGCTGGTCGTGCCGCTCTGCACGATCACCGGGAAACCGAACGAGGTCGCCACAAGGTTCGCAGATACGGGCATCGTTACCATGGCAATTGCCAGCAAAAGTAACAGTCCTTTCATAACCTTACTCATAAACTACCCTCCTCAATTACTAAAAGGAGATATCGATACCACCGATTTAGCCATTATTATAATATTATGCGATTATTACTTAATTTTTATCGGATAAACACAGGAGGATACCAGTTTTGAGGCTTATCCGACGATGCGAATTGTTTTTCGGCATGCGTTAGAATAATCGGAGAAAAAAATAAAAAAGTCATGCAGGAGGCTCGCTCCTGCCACTGCTTAGTCGTAGGACACTCTTCTACCTTACCAGCCGAAGCCGAATCCCGGAAGAGCACATCCGCCGACACCGACGAACGGATACGCGAACTCAGCGAACTCGTTGGTCTGCGCGAAGTCGGTGTGCGTGACTTCCTGGGTCTGCTCCACCGTCTGGCTAATGGACGGGAACGCCAGGTTCACCGGGCCAAAAGGCAGCACGTTGGCCGTGCCATCCAGAGCGATAGGATCGACGGTACCAATAGTCCCGTCAGTCGGCCCAAATACAGTTCCGTCCTGGAAGACCGGGAAATTGATGTCCACCGTCTCGAAGTCGGTCGCGAACGCAGTGTCCTGGTTGAAGGCGCTGGTCGTGCCACTCTGCACGATCACCGGGAAACCGAACGAGGTCGCCACAAGGTTCGCAGATGCGGGCACCGCGATCATCGCGATGGCTAGCACAAGCAGAAGTCCCTTTATCACCTTACTCATAAATTACCCTCCTCAATTACTAATAGTACTTATCACAAGCCTCAATTAAAATATTATTATAAATTGTAGCAGATATTTTTGAGTATTAACCGTCTAAACACGGACATGAGCCGTAATCGCCAAAGTTATTATAGGGCAAAATAAATCGCTAAAATGATCATGATAAAAAGGGATTGGTAGGAGTTTTATCTCCCACCATAAAGTTTTAGTTACTTATTCCTTCGTTTACCAGCCGAAGCCGAATCCGGGCAGCGCGACAGGCCCTACTCCGACGAACGGATACGCGAACTCTGCCTGCTCATTGGTCTGCGCGAAGTCGGTGTGCGTGACTTCCTGGGTCTGCTCTACCGTCTGGCTAATGGACGGGAACGCCAGGTTCACCGGGCCAAAAGGCAGCACATTAGCAGTGCCAGTGAGTGCCACGCCGTCTGCAGCAACGACGCCGGCGGTCGCGCCGAGCTCAAAGCCATCCCCGAATACGGGGAAGTCGATATCTAACGTCTCGAAGTCGGATGCGAACGCAGTGTCCTGGTTGAAGGCGCTGGTCGTGCCGCTCTGCACGATCACCGGGAAACCGAACGAGGTCGCCACAAGGTTCGCAGATGCAGGCACCGCGATGAGAGCGATGGCCAGCACAAGTAGAAGTCCTTTCATAACCTTACTCATAAACTACCCTCCTCAATTACTAATAGTACTTATCATAAGCGTTGATTAAAATATTATTATATTAAAAAGCAAATATTATTGATTATTAATCGTCTAAACACGGAATGAGCAGTTATCACCCAGGACTTTATAAAGCAATACTAATAAAAAAAGACCGGCAGGAGCTTAAATCTCCTACCATCGAATTTTCAGCAATTATACCTTCGTTTACCAGCCGAAGCCGAATCCGGGCAGCGCGACTGCGCCAACGCCGACGAACGGATACGCGAACTCAGCGAACTCGTTGGTCTGCGCGAAGTCGGTGTGCGTGACTTCCTGGGTCTGCTCCACCGTCTGGCTAATGGACGGGAACGCCAGGTTCACCGGGCCAAAAGGCAGCACGTTGGCTGAGCCGACCAGAGAGACGCCGTCAACAGCGGCCGTACCGACAGTAGCGCCGAGCTCTGCACCATCCGTAAAGACGGGGAAATCGATGTCCAGTGTCTCGAAGTCGGATGCGAACGCAGTGTCCTGGTTGAAGGCGCTGGTCGTGCCGCTCTGCACGATCACCGGGAAACCGAACGAGGTCGCCACAAGGTTCGCAGATGCAGGCACCGCGATGAGAGCGATGGCCAGCACAAGCAGAAGTCCTTTCATAACCTTACTCATAAACTACCCTCCTCAATTGTTAATAGTAACTATAGTAAGCTTCAATTAAAATATTAGTATATAAAAAAACGAATATTGTACGATTTATTTGGTATTTATGCAGATAGTGTTTGTTAATATGGCTTAGCCCCTGATAGATGGAGCATATAAAAAGAAAAGAATAGTATTAATGAAGCTTGAACCGTGAGAAGTCAAAAAGGCTGCCCATGGCGCTCATGTCCGTTATCATGGGGCCCATCGCCAGGCCGGTATCCATTACCCCGGCCGATGGCGTGCCGGACATCAGGCCGTCGAACATGGGAAAGTCGATATTGATCGACTCCAGGTCCGTCATCGTGGCAATATCGTTACTATATGATACGGACTGCCCTGACTGGACCAGTACCGGGAAGCCGAACTGAAGCCCGGCCAGGCCGGCCGAAGCAGGCATCATGGCGGCCAGGCAGGCGGCCATGATCAAAATAGCGTGAATACTCCTCAACAAATACCCTCCTCACACATACTCATGTCGGACATGCGAAAATAAATACATAAGCGGCGTTTGAGGTGGATGAACTTACATACTGCCGGCATTGTCACGAACGTGATTAGCAGTGGACCGGAGAGTTTATTACGATTTATTGATGATAAATCATTATATATAGATAATCCAGTGGGCTGAATGTCGATAAAATGGGAGGTGGATGGTAATGACTGCAAGCGACACGGAATTGATCCGCATCGTCGTAGATTCCGATGAGTTCAAGAAAGCCGAAAGCATCAACGAAGTCTCGCGCATAGTCCGCCGTAACCTGAGAAAACGCATCATTGACATGCATATAGACGACAGCATGGACGTCGAGATGAGGGAGCGTATCGTGAGCAGGCACCTGGAGTGGATCACGATGAAGATCCTCCGGGAACTCGACGGCATCGTTATGCTGCCATCACACTTCGATGAGATCGAGGAGTTAGAGTCCGCCTGGAGAAAGTCCCAGACGGACATGCAACAACATTAAAAATAAATTACTTCTTTGCCGCGTTCGCGGCCTTCTTCTCTTCTTTCTTCTTCTTGCCCGCGCCCTCGCTCTTCGGGACGATCTCCTCGATGGGCTTGGGGCCGTATTCCTTGACCATGGCGTTTACCTGGACGAGCTCGCCGGCGATCTCGTTGCCGCGGAGCGTCTTGCGCCTCCTCATGCCCTCTTCCTTCGGGTGGTATCCGATGCCGCCCGAGACGAGCACCTTTCTCCGCCCCTGGCCAGGCAGGTCTCCCCTCATGGGGACCCCGTCCTTGTCCGAGCCGCCCGTGATGACGAGAGTATATCCAGTAAGGCCTGCGGCTTCGCCGTCGACCTCGGTGCCGATAGCCTTGCCGACGAACTTCGCGGTCTTAGGCCCGGCGATGTCGATGTTATACGCTTTTCCTGTCTTTGAGTCTGAAACTACTAGCTTGAAATCTGCCATTCACTTTTCTCCTGCGTCTTTAGAATACCGATGAAGTATTATAAGTTTTACGTCTCCCGTCTATAGTCCTTCTTATATAAGAAGGCTACGGGTCTTCCGGCCCGGAATTCAAAAATTCCGGCTTAATTGCAGGTATTCTCATAATATAAAAGTTGCGGTTTGGAGCGCGTTTTTATGGCGAGCTCATCGGTCTGTGCCTCGCCCGCCGCCCATGCCATATACTTCGACCTGATCCCTGGTATAGAGGCGGTAAACTCTGGTCAGGCCTCAGTACACGTATGATAGTGAGATCACTTCAAGGGATTACAGCCCATCGCATTGAGCGCCTCTGCCGCCCTCCATCGGACGTCAATGTCCTTGTCGTTGAGCGCTCTCTCAAGCACGTACACGGATCGCGAGTCTTTCAGCTTCCCGAGGGCAATTGCGGCGCTCGTCCTCACGAGAGAACTATTGTCCGAAATAGCGTCCATGAGGTACGTTATTGCCATTGTATCGTTCAGAGCGCCCATCGCTTCAACAGCCTCTGCGCGTATCTCCTCATCCCTTTCCTTAAGCTGCTCCACAAGATGACCGGTAACGCCGGTTTCGCCGGAGAGGCCCAGCATCTCGATGGCTGCCAGCCGTAATTCTTTATTCTCCGTAGTAAGCTCATCAAGCCAGTAGTCGATATCCATTTACATCACCGTTCCCGCAGACTCTGACGGTAGCTCGGCATCCGGGGGCTGTTGAGCTGTTTTTGTGTTGCCTTCGACCGGAGTGCCTGGCACTCCGTTTCAAATAATAATCTAATTATAAAACGATATAGGTTGACAACATGCAATACATATCATGTGTGTATGCCATGCGTACACACGGCACGGTAATATTTATAGAATAGAAAATATATTAGGTTATGGGGGCAGTCATTGAAAAAGTATCGGTTATCCACGACTATCTCAATAAGACATTATGGGTTGCTTAAGAAGCACATGTCGAAATATGAGACACAACAAAAGGTCATCGAAGCCGCACTCGAAAATCTGGATAATGACTCGAAGCAGATAACCGGTCTATCCGAAGAAGATGAGCTCTGGCTGCAGATAAAGAACATCAAATCGGTATGCGCTATTCAGAGAGAAAGCTTTAAAATATTGCTCGAGACGCTCAATATTGACAGGTACAGAGATCATGTAGCCGAAAAAAAGCCGCTTGAGTTCATCGTCGAGGTATATTATCAGAAGCCGCTCAGGGAATGTTCCTTAGTAGAGATCCTCGATGCATTGGTGGTGCTCTTTAAGGTTTCAAACCTGGTGGATACGGTGCAGTATTCCGATGATGGTGACCATTATACTCTTAAAATGACCCATGATTTCGGGTTCAACCATTCAAGATTGCTCAAAGTCTTGAATGAAGGCTTTTTCAGGAGTTATGGCGCTTATGCCGATTATATCGTATCGGATAGATCGCTCTTCATAAAGATATATAAAATTGACGTTAATCCAGTTTGATCGGCTTTTTTACATCATTGTGTCCCTTATACTGATGTCGATGGAGATGTGGCCCCCATGGGCGCAGATCTTTTCTGCACCTGACTTCATGCCATATAGCGCTTTTATATATATCTCGTCGAATGCGCCGCCGATATAGATGTCTGAAAAGAAGCTTCCGTCCCCCGAGGATACCGTATGTCGCCGGTCCATAGAGGATTCGATGAGCACGTCGGCACCGTTCACGTAATCCCCTTTTTCGTCGACGACCTGGCCATAAATAAGATGTACGGCCTGTGTGCCATAGTCCGTCGAGGTCATGATCGATGATATGAAAAAGGATAGGGGAAATGACGGTATCCGGCTCATATGAATAAATTATTAGTTCTTACTTTTATAGTTTGTTGTTAAAAGGCAAAAATATGTATTTTTTTGCGATATTTTTAAATATAATTTAGTTACAAGTGCCGGAAAAATAATTGTTTTCGCAGTATAAATACTTTCACGGAAACGTTTATGAATAAGAAGTGTGTAGCCTATTGGCGGTGAAACTGTTATGAGCGACCTATACGCTAATTCTCGATCGACCACGGATACGGCCGTCCGCAAGAAGGATGTCAATCCGACTAGCGGTATGTGCCCTATTTGTATAAAAGACTGTAAGATATTATGTGAAGTCGGCAAGTCGGCCCTCAGGGGACGCGAAGTATTGTACCCTGACACGGAATCCTTCGGCCACTCGACCGCATCGTCGAACAAGGACTACGGCCTGGACTGGTCGGACTTCCAGATCCTGACCGAGGCCCTGGGCGCGAAGGGGATCGAGCCCAACTCCGACGTTGCGACGTTCCCGAACGTCGACATCTCTACGGTGGCCGGCGGCGTGCACCTCAGCGTGCCGGTATTCACTGCCGGACTGGGCTCCACCGCCGTCGCGAAGAACTACTGGGACGGCCTGGCGGTCGGCGCGGCGATCTCGGGCTCGATGCAGGTCATCGGCGAGAACGTCTGCGGCATGGACATGGATGCCGTCATCACGAAGGGCAAGGTCACCAAGTCCCCGGACATGGACTTCCGCGTTAAGAGATTCAGGGACTTCTGGGACGGCAAGAACGGCAACATCGTCGTCCAGACCAACGTCGAGGACCAGAGGCTCGGCACTGACGTTTATGCATTATCAAAGCTCGAAGTAGACATCATCGAGAGGAAATGGGGCCAGGGCGCCAAGGCGATCGGCGGCGAGGTCAGGATCTACGACCTCAAGAAGGCGCAGGAGCTCAAGAAGAGAGGCTATATCGTCATCCCCGACCCCGAGGACCCCGCGGTCCAGAAGGCGTTCAAGGACGGCGCGTTCAAGACCTTCGAGAGGCACAGCCGTGTCGGCTTCCCCGAGTTCAAGGGCTTCGTCGAGGATATCGAGTGGCTCCGCGACCAGGGCGCGAAGAAGGTCTTCCTTAAGACCGGCGCGTACAGGCCCGCAACAACGGCTTTCACCCTCAAGTGCGCATCGGCGGCCCACATCGACCTGCTCACAATCGACGGTGCAGGCGGCGGCACGGGCATGAGCCCGGTCCCGATGATGAACGACTGTTCCACCCCGACCGTATACCTGCAGGCGCAGGTCATGAACTGCGTCAAGATCATGAAGGAGAACGGCATGTACGTCCCGGATATCGCCTTTGCGGGCGGATTCGTCAACGAGACGCAGATCTTCAAGTCCATGGCGATGTCCGACCTGGGCAGCGGCCCCACGGTCAAGGCCATAGCGATGGCCCGTGCTCCGATCACGGCGGTCATGAAGGCCACGTACTTCAACGAGCTTTCCAAGAAGAACGACCTGCCGTCGGGCTTTGCGAAAGTCTACACCTCGGACCCCGCGAAGTTCATGATCGCCTACAACGAGCTCGAGGAGAAGTTCGGCAAGGATGTCAAGAAGCTACCGCTGGGCGCAATCGGCCTGTACACCTACTGGCACGACCGCATCGGCGTGGGCTTACAGCAGCTCATGGCCGGCTCGCGCAAGTTCAAGCTTGACTGTATCGCCAGGAGCGACATCGCATCGATCTCCGAGCGTGCAACTCGCGTGACGGGCATCCCCCTGATCTCGGACATCGAGTCCGACCTGATGACTCGCATTCTGCTTGACGGTTCTTCGAATGGCTCGGCCGTTAAGTCCAAGATGACGAAGAAGCAGTCGGTCGCTGTCAAGAGCAGGATCAAGTAAATACGGATCAGGTACCCGTAAACGGGCGCCTGCCCTTATTTTATTTTTCTATTTAGCATTTTTTTAGTATTTTAAGAGCTTATATCCCGACGTATTTTTTCATGTAACGGATGATAATTATATTAATGTCCATTTGGATAATTACTTTTTAGAGGTACCACGAGTATGCCGCAGTCCGAAGTGAAAGATCCGATCTTACATCAGCTTGGAGAGCGTATAAAAGAGCTGACTGCCCTCCATACGACGGCGAAGGTATTTCAGAAGCGGAATACGCTGCCTGAGCTGCTGCAGGAGGTCGTATCGATCATTCCGCCGGCCTGGCAGTATCCCGAAGCGGCTGCAGCCCGTATCGTGCTCAACGGCATGGAATTTAAAACAAATAATTTCCGGGAGACCCGGTGGAAGCAAAGCGCGAGTTTCATTACGACCGATGGTAAGAACGGCGTCATCGATGTCTATTACCTCGAAGAAAAGCCCCCGGAATCCGAAGGCCCGTTCCTGGCAGAGGAAAGGAACCTGATCAATTCCCTGGCGGAAATGCTAAAGATCTACATGGATAAGAAGCTAGTGGAAGATGCCTTACTGGAGAGCGAAGAAAGGTTCCGGACGACCTTTGAGCATGCGGCAGTGGGCATTACGCATGTCGGGCTCGACGGGCGGTTCATTCGGGCCAATCGTAAATTTTGCGATATCATCGGCTATGACTGTAAGCAGGTCATCGGTAAACAGTTCCAGGATATCACCTGCAGGTACGATGTAGAAACGGAGGCCGAATATAAGGATAAGCTGTTGCAGGGCAGGATCCATACTTATTCCATTGAAAAGCGGGACATCAGGCAGGATGGAACGCCTGTTTGGGTAAATCAGACAGTCTCGCTGGTCCGGGAGCCTTCGGGGGAGCCTAAATATTTTATTTTCGTGATGGAGGACATTAGCGACCGTAAGCGTGCGGAGCAGGAGAGAAAAAAGCTGTTGCACGACATGGGAGAGCGTATCAAAGAATTGACCGCCATGTACCGGGCCATGGAGATCGTCCAGCAGGAAAAGCCGGTCCGGGAACTGCTGCAGGAGATCGTGGAAACGCTGCCCGATGCCTGGCAATATCCCGATGTCACCGCCGCCCGCATCATGTTCGAAGGCCATGAGTATAAGACAGCCGATTTTGTAAAGACAGAATGGAGCCAGGTCGCGTCTTTCCATACATACGATGCCCGGGACGGCCTCATTGAGGTAGTATACCTGGAGGACCGGCCGCCTGAAGCGGAAGGGCCGTTTCTGACCGAGGAGCGGGATCTGATCAATTCATTAGCACAGATATTGCGATCTTTCCTGAACCATAAAATGGCCGAGGACGCGCTGGCGGAAAGCGAAAAGCTCTACAGGACACTGGCGGAAGCGGCCCACGATATGGTCTATATCATCGACGAGAGCGAGCGGCTCGTTTACTTGAATGATTATGCGAGGGATATCATCGGCGAAGACCCGCACGAGTTCATCGGTAAACGGGCCAGGGGATTATACCCCCCTGAAACAGCCGAGCGGCATGAGTCGAGCGAAAGGCACGTTTGGGCGACGGGCGAGCCGGTTTATTTTGAAGAGTTTACCGAGTTCCCATCCAGGAGCCTGTGGACAGCAACGTGGCTCGTGCCGGTCAAGGGAAAAAACGGTGGAACGACTTCGTTGATGGGCATCGTCAGGGATATCGATGCCCGGAAGAGAGCCGAGGAAGCCATCGTCAACGCGGAAAAGGAAATTAGTAAATGTAAAAAAACACCATCATAAGCCAGTCATACCGTACTCAATGTTAATTAGCCTGCATAGAGGGCATATTTCTCCTGTCATAATAAACTTTTAACATCATCAGCTCACAATTCGCCAGCGTCGCGTATAGGTTCAGGATGAACACGATGGGGTCCCTGATGCCGTACCCGTAGACGGTCAGGCAAAATGAGCCCGCTACGAGGACCATCATGTAGTATATGGAAATGTCCTTTGCACTTTTTGTGCTTAAAAGCCTGTAGCACTGGGGCAGAAACGAGAACGATAAGAGGATGCTGCCGATGATGCCGAATACGGTTAGCTCGAGGACGACCATAAATAGCCCTAGCTTGATAGAAGCAGGCGGCTATAATAGGTTTTCGGTATTTAGAAGAGCAGGATCTCTAAGGCCAGTACTGCCGCCGATGCCAGTATGACGATGGGCGTCACTGTCAGCCCTATTTTAATGAACTCCGAGATGCCGGTGCTCCATTTTTCGATCCTGGCGCACTCGATCCAGAGGATGCCCGCCAGCGCACCGGTTATGGTGATGTTTGCCCCCAGGTTGCTTCCTATGACCAGCGAATACGCCATAGCCAGGGCCATCTCCGGAGTCATCGCGATGCTCGACGTGATGGGCACCATCATGGCGGTCATTGGGATGTTGTTGACCACATTGCACATGAAGGCCGAGGCCATGGATATGAAGAACGTGGCGTATACGGGGTTCTGGCCGACGATGGACAGGATGAAGCTGCCGATTATCGCATTGACGCCGCTGACCTCGAGGCCTTTTACCACGATGAACAGGGAGATGACGAAGACTACGACTCTCCAGGATATTCTTTTAGTTCGCAGGACGGGCTTGCGCTCGGCGATATAGATGGCTATGGCGCCGACGGTGGTCACGATGGAAAGGGGCAGCAGAAGCCAGTTGGCAAAGCCGCACCCGATGAGCACGAAGGCGAGCACGACAAGCCCGACAGCGACCATGGCTTTATTTTTGATGAGCGCCCCGGCATGCGTATCGTCCGCAACGGGATAGGACGCCTCCATCGAGCCCCTGAACATGTAATAGAATATTACATAATTGACGATGATGGCGGCCATCGTGGGCAGGAACATGTAGGCCGTAAAGTCGAAGTATCCCAGCTTGAACGCGTCGCCAATGAGGATGTTCGTGAGATTGCCTATGTAAAGGAACATAGAGGCGATGTTGGCCGCGAAGAAGAACGAGTACATGAAGGGCTTAGCATTGAGCCCTGCCCGCCGGCAGAATTTGAGTATGATGGGGGTCAGCGTGAGGATGGCGATGTCGTTCGACGTGAAAGCCGTAATGAAGCAGGTGACGGCGTAGGTATAGGTGAATAATTTACGGGTGTCGCCTCCGGCGAGGTGCATTGCCTTTACTGCGCAGTACTCGAAGAAGCCATAGTCATCTAAGAATGTGCTGATGACCATGAGCTCTATTAAAATGAGCACGACGTTCCACGTATTGACCAGGGGCGTGGCGTAAGCGGTGGAAAAGCCCAGCGCCTCAAGGATTTGGTGGGGCTGTAAAAAGGCCGCCATAAGCAGAGCCCCGATAAGGGCACCGGTGGCCTCGTTCAACTTCCACGGCCTCACCATGATGAGGAAGTACGTGATGATAAAAACGATAATTTCGCCGATCATGCCCTATCTGCCCGCGGATACGACCCCAGCACCTTTAGTGTCGTACACTTATCCTTTAGGGCAGATATAGCTTCCCGTAATTCCAGGTCTTTCTCATGGCCCTCCACGTCGATGAAGAACCAGTAGTCGCCTAATAGTTTTTTAGAGGGTCGGGACTCGATGCGGGTCATGTTGATCGAGCGTCGGGCGAACTCCCCTAAGAAGTCATATAGCGCCCCGGGCCTATCGCGGTCGAGGTAAACGGCCAGCGACGTCTTATCATGGCCCGTGGGAGACGGCTTATGCCTGCCGAGAACGATGAACCGGGTATAATTGGCGGCGTAGTCCTGGATGCCTTCCCTGAGCACTTTCAGCCCGTACTTTTGGGCGGATTCCGAGCACCCGATGGCCGCCATTTCCGGAAACTCCTGCGCCAGGCGTGCCGCATGCGACGTGCTCCCCGTCGTCCGTACTTCCGCCTTCGGGAAGTGCTCATGGATATAATGCCTGCACTGGCCCAGGCCCTGGGGGTGCGATATGATGATCTTTATGTCTTTCAAGCTGCCGCGGGACATGAGACACTGCCTGACGGGCAGGACTTCCTCACCCACGATGGGCGAGCGTATCTCGAGTAGAGCATCCATGACGACGCCCACGGGGCCCTCGACCGAGTTCTCGATGGGCACGATGCTCTCGTCGCAAGAGCCATCATCGACCGCACGGGTCGCACACTCCATGTCGTCCATGAAAATAAGCTGAGCTCCGGGAGACCACTTTTTAGCCGCCATTTCCGAGAACGTGCCTTCGGGGCCCAATAGTCCGAGCTTCATCAGTAACAAAATTAGTACGACGTATATTTAACTATAATCATAAAATACGCTAAGTCGAAGGCGGCTTAGCGCTCTTAAGGCATTCCTCATAATCCTTGCATACGCGGGCATATTCGGCGTCCATGAAGGCCTTCAGCTTGGCCAGGGCCTTCAGCTTTTCGTCGGGCTCGAGAGCGTTCATAAGCGCCTTACCTTTCTTCGTCAGCAGAATAGTCAAATGGTCGGGATTCACTCTCTCTGCTTCCAGCAGGGAAGAAATGAAGGCGTTGATGAACGACTCGAAATCCCTGTCGCTCGCCTCGAGGAGCGCTACTCCTTCCTTAGATATTTGATATACCCGTCGTACCCTCTCCCCGTCCTTCTCCTCCCATGACGTAATGTAGCCGTCGGTCTCAAGGCGGTTAAGGAGCTTATAGATGGCTGAGTGGGATGGTCTCCAGTGGCCCTGAGTGTGGCGCTCGATGTCCTGCATGAGCATGTACCCGTGCTTCGGATTTGTGCGGAGGAGCATCAGCACGAAGTAGTTCAGGCTTGCTCTGCTGGGGTTTTCAAAGAACGTGGGGATCGCCACGGACATGATCGTTAATATATATTCCGGCGTTTTATATTTTGGTAGTACATGTTTTGGAAAATCATATGTGGGGGGATTTTTTTAGCAGTTTCTGAGATGACTTATGGTTAAAATCCAATGAGAGCCCGGCCCAGGAGAAGCACGACGGGCCATATGATAAATTCGGCATCGGCAAGTGTATAGGAGATCATCCTGAGGTTTTTATCGTTAACTACTCTGGCTTTTCTCAGATAGTAGAGGTCGTAAAAATAAAAGACGAGCAGCGACAGCCCGAACGCAGGGATGATGTTGAAATAAACGCCAAGGATGAGAGGGATAAAAGAAAAAATGTTCAGCACGTTTAAAAATTTTAGAGTCTTCTCCCGGCCCAGGAGGACTGGGAGCGTCTTCAGGCCCCGGGCGCTGTCACTCTCGACGTCCTTAATGTCGAAAAAGGTCACGTTAATGATCCCCCTGAGAAAGATAAAGCTGAACATCAGCACCGAGAAAACGCCCCATGTGACGGAGTAGTGGAAGTTGAACAGGAACGCTCCGGCCAGCGCCCACACGGCGGCGATGTAGACGCCTTTAAAGCCAGGGATCTGCTTTGTAAGGTCCTTGAACACGATCGTGTACAGTATCCCGCAGGACAACAAGATCAAGACGAAAATAGTGAACACGTAGTTAGCGAAAAGAAGTAACAAAAGTATCAAAAGCGACATATAGACCCCAAAAAGGACCGGGTAGAGCTTTACCTTTTTACCCAGGTGGCCGGACCTCTCGGGATTGGTGGCCACGTCCTTTTCGAGCTCTTCATAATAATTATAGCTGTAAACGACCAGCGGGACCAGGTATGCGATAAGAAGCACCGGCCAGTCGACGGCAAGGCCCAGGAGCAGGGATACGGACAGGACGAAGGCGGGACAGCCCAGCGAGGTCAGGTACCCGCCGTAAATGAACTCGTCCTTGACCTGGAAAAACAGGCGTTGAAAGCGTAACAACAAGCCGGCGATGCGAGCGTAGGCACTGCTTTCAACGTTAACCTGTTCCACCCTATTACCCCCCTCAAATTAGATAATTTTAAACCAGACGTTATTGTCAATTGGCGAATTCCTTTAAGGACTCAAGTTCTTTATCGATGCGTATAGACTCGCTGTCGACGAAAGCCTTGAGCCTGCTGAGGACACGGTACCGCCTGTGGGGCTCGAAGCACTTCGTGATCTCCTTGCCCTTCTCAGTAAGCAGCGTGGTGATGTGGTCCTGCTTGATATCCTCTTTCGCCTCGAGGAGCGACGATATGAAGGCGTTCATGTAGAACTCGAACTCCCGCTCGCTCTCGTCGATGAGCTTTTCGCCGTTCTCGGTGATCTTGTAGACCCTACGGCCCCTTTCTCCATCCTTCTCTTCCCAGGACGTGATGTATCCCGCCTCTTCAAAACCGTTCAATAGCTTATATATGGCCGAATGCGACGGCTTCCAGCCTCCTTCCGTGTGGCGCTCGATGTCCTGCATGAGCATGTACCCGTGCTTGGGAGAGCTTTTCAGCAGCATGAGCACGAGATAATTAAGGCTTGCCCTGGTAGGGTTCTCGAAGAATGCGGCAGTTTCGGAGGACATGATTAGATATTATTATCGAGTATATTATATAATTTGGCTGTACATGTTTTCAAAAAACATATTGTGAGGGATTTTTTTCACAGGTTTTGCTTTTTTGGCCCCTCCATACGCCTTTTTACCGGTAGTTCTTGAAGGGGTCCGGCACCAGGCTGATCACGATATCGCCCGACTTATAGTATCGGGCCTGGCCGATAGGGCCTCCTTTGCTCGTGTAGATGTTGTACATTTGAGGATCCATAGCGGCCGTGATCTCCCGCTGCTCGACCTTGCCCCCGGCCTTAAGGTACTCGTCCACGTTATCGATATACACGGATTTTCCCGGCTCGTCGAACAGGATGTGCGGCGTCTGGCCCGGCATGTACATGAACGTGTGGCCATAAGCCTTGATAGTCTCCGGCTTCTGCTCCTGGATAGTCTGAGTCGGGGCATGTTTCGCGGCCGGCTTCGGGCCTTTCGAGGCCTCCTCGAACTCACGGCGCTGCTCCTTGATCCTGTAGGCGAACTCGTCTATCGGGCCGCGCTCGGTCTCCGGCTTTTTCGGGGCGCCCGCCTTCTGCGCTTCCTCGAACTCACGGCGCTGCTCCTTGATCCTGTCCACGACTTCCCCAACATAACCCTTGTCGGATGTCTTGCTCTGGCCCATGTACTCGCGCTCCCGCTGGGCTTTGAGCTTCGCCTCGTTCTCCCGGGCAGCCCACTCCCGCTCCCGGGCCGCCTTCGCCTTTGCCTCGTTCTCCCGCGCTATCTTTTCCATCTCGGCCTGCCTTTGCTCGGCTTTGTACTGGGACCGCTGGCCTTTGATCGTCTTTATGAAATCGTCAAGTATCCCCATATCCGGTCACATTAGAGGAAAGTCCGTGCCCGGATTTAATCGTTACACGTATTTTCCGCCGAACGGCGTGCGCGAGCCGTTACACCGTAAAAACGAGCGTTTTCTAGTAATATTTGGCGCGGGCCGGAAGCGATAGATTTATTTAGTTTACCGTGCTACTATGGCACATACTAGCATGGTGCATATTAATGATGACGATCGGTAAGCGCATAAGATTCGAGCGAATAAAGGATAGAAAAAGCGGGAACAGCCTGATAATCCCGGTGGACCACGGCATATCCATAGGGCCGGTGAAAGGCATCACGGACCTGGCGGATACGGTGGAGAAGGTGGCGGAAGGCGGCGCAAATGCTGTCTTAATGCAGAAAGGCATGGTGCCCCACGGCCACAGGGGCTACGGCCGCGACATCGGCCTCATCGTGCATATGAGCGCCTCGACCTCGCTCGCGCCCGATCCCAACAATAAGGTGCAGGTATGTACCGTTGAGGAGTGTATGAAGATGGGCGCCGACGCCGTGAGCGTCCACATCAACGTTGGCAGCGATACCGAGAGCGACCAGCTTAAAATTTTGGGGTGCACGGCAGAGCGCTGCGCTTTCTGGGGCATTCCCCTGATAGCCATGATGTACCCGCGTGGCGCTTCCATCAAGAACCAGCACGACCCCGAAGTGGTGGCTCACGCTGCCCGGGCCGGCGCCGAGCTGGGCGCCGACGTTGTCAAGACCAACTACACAGGCAGTCCCGACACGTTCAAAGAAGTGGTAAAAGGGTGCCCCGTTCCCATTATCATCGCCGGCGGCCCGAAGATGGGCTCGGACATCGAATTATTACAGATGATCGAGGAGGCCATCGGCGCCGGGGCGAGGGGGGCGGCTATCGGCAGAAACGTATTTCAGCATGAATCCCCAACCACTATAACAAGGGCTATCTCCCGGGTCGTCCACGAGGGCTGGACGGCGGCGGACGCCTTTAAGGAGATGCGATGAGTAAGCTTGTCTGGGTCGACGTCTTTCAGGACTCGTGGAGTGAGGCGAAGGATAAGGTGACTGCCGCGCTCGAGTCCGGCGCCGATGCGATCCTTGCGAATGCCGAATTTTCTGACCGGATCAGGGAACTGGGTAAGATCAAGGTCGCCGGCTTTGGGTCCGGTGTGGACATCCTTACCGTGGGTATCGGCTCCGAGGGCGACGGCACTACGCCACTTCCGGAGAAGCTTCAGGATTCTAAAGACCTGGCCAGGGCTAAAGAGCTGAAAAAGAAGGGAAAGCCCGTCGCAGCGTTCGTGAGCCTGCAGGGCAAAGAGTATGAGCGGCTTGCAGCCATGCTGGGCAAGGTCTGCGATCATCTAATTATCGAGGGTAAGGACTGGAAGGTCATTCCCCTGGAGAATCTTATAGCGGAGCTGCAGGGATCACATGTGAAGATCATCGCCCGGGCGGAGAGCGCTGAAGAGGCATCGGTGGCACTGCAGACGCTGGAGAAGGGCGCCGACGGGATACTGGTCCGTGCTAGCCCTGCTAAGATCAAAAGTATCGCTAAGGCGGTCGCCTCTAAGCGGGAAAAGCTGTCGCTGATGGCGGCGACGATCAAGGACATAAAAGAGGCCGGAATGGGCGATAGAGTGTGTATCGATACGTGCTCATTAATGAGGCCGGGCGAGGGCATGCTCATCGGCAACCAGTCCGGCGGGCTGTTCCTGATACAGTCGGAGGCCGAGGAAAGCCCGTATGTGGCCAGCAGGCCTTTCCGCGTCAACGCCGGGGCCGTACACGAGTATGTGCTCGTCGATGAAAAGACGCGATACCTTTCTGAGCTAAAGAGCGGCGACCCTGCGCTGATCATCGATAAGGACGGGGAAGCCAGGAAAGCGACAGTAGGCCGCGTGAAGATCGAGCGGAGGCCCCTCCTGTACGTTGAGGCCGAGGCCGATGGAAAGCCCGTATCCGCGATCCTCCAGAACGCCGAGACCATCAAGCTCGTCGGCGCGGATGGGGGCTCCATACCCGTAACGAAGCTGAAGGCGGGGGATAAGGTGCTCGTACGGGTGGAGAGCACGGGGCGGCACTTCGGCATGAAGATCGACGAAACGATAATAGAAAAATAGCGCCTCCCAAAAGGCTTATTTTAAGAGCCGCCAAAATAGTAGGCCGTGTCGAAAAAGAGAATTGAAGAAAAACGGCAGAAGCAGCATAAAAAGACCCGTCTTTATGCGGTTATCGGCTCGATAGTGCTTGTCGTCGTCGTTGGCTTTTTTTTATTCGCTTGGATGAATCAGGTTTCGCTGGACAAGAACCTGAAGCTATGGTATATCGATTCCTCGGGTAAGCTGAACTTCAGCGACCGTGGGCCCGTCAACGGCCGCGTCGTCTCGACTGAATCGGCTAATAATTACACGCTCCAGAAGATCGTTTATGAGAGCTTCGGGGATAATGTCTTTGCGCTTTTACGAGTACCAAAGAATGTTACGAAGCCCCCCGTTGTCGTCGTGATGCCTGCGGCATCGATCACGAAAGAGGCTGACGAGGCGACAGCCGTGGCGCTGTGCAACATGGGCTACGCGTCGCTGACACTGGACGCCCGCGGCATTGGCGATACCGGCGGCGATGCCCAGAATGACTGGGCTACCGGCTTCGGGAAGTTCGAGAGCGGCGGCGACCCGGCCCAGTACAAGCAGGTCTACGATGCGCTGAAAGGCCTGGATTATGTGAAGTCCAGGAGCGATCTCGACGGCAATAATGTGAGCATTCTCGGCGAGAGTATTGGCGGCATGTGGGCCATCGTGGCCGCCGGCATTGAGCCGTCATTCAAGGGCGTCGTCACAATAAGCGCAAGCGATTTTGACTTTAACGATACGTCGGACGCCAATGCCACTCGCTTCATTAATGCCGTTATGCCCTCGAAATATCTGGACAGCCTGACTCCGCGTAAGATCGCCATGTTCCAGTTTGATAATGACTCCGTGACGCTGATGGCGGACGGTAAGGCGCTCTACGATAAGGCTTTAGAGCCCAAAGCGTGGCACCAGTATAATGGCTCTGTCCACGGCCTCTGGAGCCCGGTGATCGCTGACGACGTCCATCAAGAGCTGATCGGCATGCTGGGTCGATAGTCATGGATACACAAGACCTGACAAGGGAGTATCTCAGCAGTTCTCAATTGCACGATGGCTCCTGGGGCCGTGGTGAGCCGGTGATCTGTGCCAGGGCGCTATACGCTCTTCAAGGTCATGCGCCCGAGGATATTATCATCAAGGGCCTGAAGTACCTGGAAAGCACACAGGAGCCCGACGGCCATTTCGGGCGAAAGCCCGGGACCTATACGGACGCTGCGAACACCGCCTATACCATGATCGTCCTGAATCGTTTTGATTACGGGAAGGCAAGCTTACCCATCAGTAAGGGCATCATGTGGCTCCTGGAGAACCAGAATGAGGATGGCTCATGGGGCCCTAACGCCCATAAGAAGGGATTTACGACCACCCTGTGCCTGCGGGCGCTCCATACTTTTTATCTTAGCGGCATCCGCAGATTCGCTAAAGGGCTCGACTACTCGATGGAATATGTAAAGTCCCTGTCTTTTGAGGACGAGCCAGTAACCCATGTCTACGGCCCGGTCCTCAACCTGATGCGCATCGGCTATCTCGACGATGTCATTAAGGAAAAGTTCATCGAGTACTCGTGGACCGTCGCCCGGGATTCGATCGGTGACGGCCGTATCTCCGACGTAGCGTCCCTGCTTGGAACGCTAAAAGCGCTGGAAGAGGAAGAGATCTCATCGGTCATAGAGGAATGGCTACCCGCCGTGCAAAACGCTGATGGGGGGTTCGGTAAGATCGTCGATACGCCGTCTGACCCGGGAACGACTGCGCTCGTCTTACTCGCTTTTTCCAATAAGTTTTAATTAATTTTGATTCTTCCGCGGTTTTGGGATGAATATTTCCTATGAAAGATTCTCGAAAAGAGGAGATATCAAAGGATATTTTCAATTTCGAGAAATTTTCATCTATTATGCACGAGCCCACGGCTCATACGCGTTTTTTATCCTTTTCTAGTTATGCCGTCGTTGAGTGGTCCAACCACAGGGGCACGGAGCGCACGGGAGTTACACAGAGTTATTTTTTAATAATTTGAGACTCAGAGAGCTCAGAGCCCGGTTTATTAGTTTGCCTGGGGCACAGAGTTTATTGAGGCCCGGTTGACCAATAAACAATAATGCGGTTTATCCTCGCCAGTGCCTCTTTCAACTCCGTGCCCCGGGAAAGTTATAAACCCGTCCCCTGTGCCCTCCGAGCCTCCATTTATAAGAAAACTCCGTGAAACTCAGCGCTCTCCGTGCCCCTGTGGTTGGAATACTCAACGACGGCATAACATAAAAACGAGCGAAGGCATCAGCCAAAGCAATATATCATCCCAAAAACGCACAAGAACCTTAATTTTTAATTCATGGCGGGCAGCAAGATCACGAAACGACTGCCTTTTTTATAATCCCCGGACACACGGTCCTCGGCCCACACAGTCCCATGATAGCTATCGACCAGGGACTTTACGAGATACAGGCCCAGGCCCTTTCCCGCCACACGCGTCGGCCCGCGCTGGAACCTGGTAAATAACCGTTCTTTAAGCTCTGGCGATATGCCCGGGCCGTTATCCTCGATGGACACCTTATAAAAGTCTCGGCCTTCCTTCGTGACTTTGTCGATACTAACGTTAATCGTCAAAGGGCCGGTAGAATGCTTGATCGCGTTCCCGATGATATTCATGAACACGTCCCTGAGCAGAACGTTCGCCATTACAAAACTGCCAGGCCTGGCGGCGCAATTGATCGTCACGGCTTTGCCGGGGGCGCCGACGAACTGGGCACAAACCTCTCCCAGCATTATCCCGGCGTCAACCCTTTCCAGGGTCATCTCGGGGATCAGCTGGAGCTTTTGCACGTTCCCGATCAGCCTGGAGCTGTTATCCAGCGACTCCAGGGCCTTTTCGATCTTGTGCTTTACGGCCTCGTCGAGGCCCGGGCTGCTGAGCGCCAGCTCGAGATAGCCGATGCCTATTTGATTCATGTTGTTGATATCATGGCCCATGAGCTCCAGGTACATCTCAGCCTGCCTCTTTGCCTCCTGTAGCTGTTCTTCCGCACGCTTGCGATCGGTGATGTCCTCGAGCGTTTCCACCGCGCCGATAATGGCCCCTTCCTCGTCTCGTATAACGGCCGCCGTGAAATAAAGCCACTTCCCGCCTTCCCCGAGTTCGGGGAATATGCCCGTGGCCGCGTATGCGCCCTCCACCAGCTCAGAACGGCTGTAGTTGCCGTCATACCACCTGGGTATTTCGCTTATGGCGCCGTCCACGAGCAGGTCGGCCATGCAGGGCCTCTTATTCTTATAGAACGCCTTCCACTGGCAGTCGGTACCAATGATGTCCTCGGCCTTGATGCCGCTGTATTTTTCCAGGGCGGTGTTCCAGGATATGACCTTGTGGTTCTTGTCGATGACGAACTGTGGGATGGGAGAGCCTGTGAGTATGCCCTTTACGATAGGGTCGAGCCGCTCTCTGCAAAAATTGTGTATCTTATCGAGCCTCTTGCGCTCCGCATTTTCGTCAGGCATCGTATATTATTTTATTTTGTCGCATTTTAATTTTGCCCGGCGGATTCGGCGCTTTTCTACCTATGGAAAAGTTTTAACCTTTGATGCGCGATTATCGTGCCAGTGATATTTTATCATGAGGATCGGGGTCATCGCGCTGCAGGGTAACGTGGAGGAGCACGTCGACGCCCTGTCGAGGGTCTTTGACGGCGAGGTCGTGAAGATCAAGCATAAGGGCATCGTGCCCTCGTGCGACGCCATCGTCATTCCCGGCGGGGAGAGCACTACTCTATGCCGCCTCGCGTGGTCCGAGGGCATAGCGCAGGAGATCATTGCCCGTGCCCACGCTGGCATGCCTATTTTGGGCACCTGTGCCGGCCTTATTTTGCTGGCTTCCCGTGGCGACGATGAGGTCCGTAAGACGGGGCAGAAGCTGCTCGGTCTCATGGATACAACGGTCGACCGTAATGCTTTCGGACGTCAGCGTGAGTCCTTCGAGGCGGCGCTTGAGCTTCCTTTTATTAATAATGGGCCCTTCGACGCCGTGTTCATCCGTGCGCCTGCGATTATTTCTGCCGGCGATGGTGTCGAAGTGCTTGCGCGCCTTGATGATTTTATTGTGGCCGCGAAGCAGGGTAATATCGTGGCGCTGGCGTTTCATCCTGAGCTGACGAACGATACACGGGTCCACGAGTACTTTATGGAAATAGTCAAGAATCAATCTGAGAATTAGCTCAATATTTCCTATGTGTGCTAGTTTGTTTGGTCGGTATCACGAACATCTCCAAAGGAATTAAACCACTAATTTTTCTTTTTAGATTTTTCTCACTAAGCCTCTAAGCCTCGAACTCACCGTCAATGCCCGAACTCTCAAACACTCTGGGCAGTGCTCTAAGTCTCTAACGCGCTAACCCGAAAAGAAGTCTCTAAAGCTCGAATACACGTTCGAAACGCTAAACGATGGAGCACTAACACTCTAAGAGCCCGGTCATTCCCCAGAATTTTTGGGTGTTTAGGGTCGTTGGCGTTTTAGCCGAGCCTTAGAGAGTTGGTGCAAGCTCGTTTAGCGTTTCAAACGTGATTTAGAGCCTTAGAGCGTTCTTTTCGGGTTTGAGGCTTCGAGAATTCGAGCAATGCCCCGAGTATTAGAGAGTTCGTGCGTTGACGGTGTTTTAGCGGCTCAGGGATTTAGTGAGTAAAAATTAAAAAAGAATTAGTGGTTTAATTCCTTTGGAGATGTTCGAGATACCGACCAAACTGATTGCGCGTTATTCAATATCCAACGGCGATTCCTAAAATATCCTTTTTACCGCCATGCACATCCCGCGCGATTTGGGCAAGCCCAATGGCAGCAGATAATTTACCCAGCACCTTGATGTCCTTCTTCAACAGGCCCGACATACGGTCGACCACCAGGTCCATGGACCCGACGGAGCCGGCAGTAAATACGGCAGCATCGGGGATGAGCATCAAGAAGGAAGCGACCTCCATGGCGGCGAAGACGGCGATGGTATCGAAAGCCCACAGCGCGTCCCGGTCGTTCATTTCGAGAGCCGCCTGCAGTGCATTCAAGTCTTTATAAGGTATGAGCTTGGTCACACCCGCCGTGGAAAAAGCATCATTAGCGGTCATCAGGCCGGCATCGACATCACGGATAGCCTGCAGGTCAAGCGGCCCGTGGTGGACCCCCGGGGCGAAGATACAGGCATCAATGGCACCAAGCATCTTCAGGTCACGGACGCCCATAGTTACAGTGTTGGAGCTGATGTCGGAGACGATGAAGTCCCTGTCATCGGCGGCCAGGTAAGCGTTATAGGCGATGCCCAGCTTTTCCGGGCTGGCGCCGTGGGAATAGACGCGGAAGCAGGGGTCGCCGTAGTTGCGGCGATGGATGCCCGGGATGACGACGGCAGGGATACCGGACGATGCGATAGCATCGTAGACGTTGGTGCCGCCGCCGATGTGGACGCCGGCGCCCTCGCGGCTTATGACACCACGGTTCTTGACATTACCGATAGGAGTAATTTCAGAGATACCGTCGCCCATAGAATAGTTAACGCCGATGAGCTCGATATCATCCTTTTTAACGTTAAAGCTCTTTAAAATGGAATCGACGATCTGTTCCTGTGACATATCGCGGGCCTGCTTCCTCGAAAGCTCGAACCATTGGCCTTCAGTATCAGCAAAGCGAATGCCCGTAGTGCCGTGGTCTATGCCGATGAACACGATGGGGACCTTCCATATGCAGTTGCGCTAAAACCTAATAACGTTTACCTCGCACATGAGAAAGGATATTAACGTATAAATGAAACTAAGTGGCGGAGTTTTGTTATTGGTAGAGCTTACGCCCTTGCTCGACGCCCCGGCGCTCATCGTCAAGAACGAAGACACGTCGCTGGTCATCGCCGACGTCCACCTGGGCATCGAGTACGACCTGTACTATAGTGGCATTAACATCCCGTCGCAGATAGCGGGGCGCATGGACCGCATCAGGGGCTATATCGGCGAGGCCGACCCTGACCGTATTATTCTTTTAGGCGATATCAAGCATAACGTTCCCAGGACGTCCTTCCAGGAAGTGGACGAGGTCCCCATGTTCCTTAACGAGCTCGCGAAAAGCGCTATCGTGGAGATCATCCCTGGCAACCATGACGGGGGTATAGAGAAGCTTATCCCGAGCAACCCGGATATTAAATTGCGTGATTCGAGGGGCGCCATTATCGACGGCGTGGCCTACTTCCACGGGCATACCTGGCCGGACCCGTCGCTGTTAAAGTGCAAGCACTGGGTGATGTCCCACAACCACCCTACGATCAAGCTTACGGACAACGTTGGCCATACGATCACGAGGCAGGCGTGGATACGGGCGAAGCTTGACGAAAGCGCGGTAAAGGCGAACTACAAGCCCGAAGAGTTCGAATGGTCGGACCCGGAAGTATACATCGTGCCCTCGTTCAACGAACTATGCGGCGGCATCGCCTTTAATGAGTCCTGGCACGATGACCTGCTGGGGCCGCTTTTCACCTCGCACGCCATCCACCTCGAGGAAGCCCAGGTGTACCTGCTCGACGGCACCTTCATGGGCACCGTTGACAACCTCCGGAAATATTCCCGTGAGAAGTTCAAGGTCCCTACGAATAAGCCCAGGAAATATCGGCGCCGGAAGCATTACAGGCCTTGAGCTTGCTTTATGGCCGCGGATGCTTTCTCGCGTATCGCCGCGGAACGCTTAGCAAGCATATCGGCACCGGAGAGCGCCTTTTTCAGGTCATCCTTCGCCACGGACCACGACGGCTCATCGAAGTCCTCATGCTCTTCAAAATAAGCCTTCGTATGCTCAAAGTGCACGTCCCGCTTCGCCATCAGCTCATGATCAGTCGCCAGCGGCTCCTCGGAATCAGGCATCGCCAGTATGGCACAGCTCGGAATGGCCCGGACGCTCTTCTTTAAAATGGTAACGGGCAGCAGCGAGGACTCGGGAAAAACGCTGCAGCCGATGGGCTTGAACGAGTGAATGCCGCACAGCTTATCCTTAAGAAATGGGCAGCCCTCCGGGGCAAGAATAACCGGATAGCGAAAACCACCGGGAGTCACCACAACGGCACAGAAACGATTAAAAAAATCAGATGGACTCAAACCCAGACCACTGCTAATATTCTCAATATCAAGAAGAGACACGGCATAGTAAGGGTCACGCTTACAGCAAAGGCCGCAGCACAAGCACTCGAAGTCCGGCATAACCTATCAACATGACTACTCGCTATTGTTATAAAACGGTTGCCGGCCCTTGCATAATATTTGCCTTAACATATTATACATCGGTTTTTATCATAATATGTGGGTGTTGCGGATGTTTCCTATGAACGAAGATAAAATGATCGAGACCATAGAGAGAGCCAGCCCATCGGTAGTCAATATAAACACCGTGAGGCTCGTTCACGATTATTATATGAACGTCGTGCCGTTGAGGGGAATGGGGTCGGGCGTCATCATCGATCCCGGCGGGCTCATACTTACCAATAACCACATCGTAGAGCAGTCCGAGAGCATCGAGGTGACGCTGTTCGACTCCCGGAAGTTCCCGGGGAAGCTCATCGGCACGGACAGGCTGACCGACATCGCTGTCGTAAAGGTCGAGGGGGACAACCTGCCTGCTGCAACGCTGGGCGAGTCGGACGGGGTTAAGGTGGGGCAGATGGCCATCGCCATCGGCAACCCGTTCGGGTTCTTCCTTCAGGGGCCGACCGTTACGGTGGGAGTCATCAGCGCCCTCAAGCGGACCATCCAGGCAGAGCAGGGCGTCTTCGAGAACCTCATCCAGACGGACGCACACATCAATCCCGGCAACAGCGGCGGGCCTCTCATCAACGCCAGAGGAGAGGTCATCGGCATCAACTCGGCCAACATACCGTTCGCCCAGGGCATCGGCTTCTCGATCCCCATCTCGTCGGCAAAGCGCATCGTGGACGAGCTGATAAAGTACGGCAAAGTCATCAGGCCGTGGCTCGGCATCCTCGGCGTGGGAGTCAACCCCCAGATCGCCCAGTACTATAAGCTGCCCTCGGACAAGGGAATTCTTGTCACAAGGGTGTTCGAGAACAGCCCCGCTTTCAACGCGGGCATCGAGCCGGGAGACATGATCGTCGAGGCAGACCACAAGGACATCACCGACATGAACGAGCTGACGAAAGAGCTCAGGGAGAAAAAAGTGGGTGATACAATGTCGGTCAGAGTGCAGAGGGGACCGCAGGTAGGCGACATCGACATGAAGCTGGCGGAAGGCCCGTCATAAAATTAGAAAGGCCGGGCGTATCCCGGCGACACTTTTATCGGTATTCGGTATACTTGAGAGGGTTCCACTGGATCTTCTTATTGTCCAGCCCCCTGGAGTTCATGCTCTCGAGAACGTACTTCGCCGCCTCGAGCTCCTTCTCCGCCTCGGCCCTGCTCTGGAACATCTTGTTGTCGGCGTTCGGGTCCGCGGCGGCGACCTTCTCCTCGAGCGCCTTGATCATGTGGCCCTGGCGGCTGCGGCAGTACTCGTTCGCCTCGTCGACCCACTGGGCCGCCATGTCGCGGTTCACGTCGTAGTGCATCTCGGTATCGCGGGAAATATCCCTCAGGATGCGGTCGGAGTTCTCCCTGACGTCCATCAGGGCACGCTCGACGTCCTCCAGCTTGAGGTCTTCCCAGCTCAGCGGCTTTTCTCTTAGCTTGCCGCCAAGCCTCTTTGCCACGAGGTAGAACGGGAACATTTTCTTGATGATGGACCCGACGGGGTAAATGGAAGTGCCATTCTCGTCAAGGCCTTTGGGCTGAATGCCCTGCATGGCGATGCGAGCCACTTCCGGGCGCACGATCTCCCTGGGCGGGGTATATCCATAGCGCATGAGCTCCCTGATCGCGGTGCCGCTGATCGTGACGCGGTATTGCTTGCCATGCGGGCAGGTATTCTCCGTCGCGGTGGTGCCGCACCTCGAGCAGTAAAATACTTCGCTGAAAGGCAGGAGCGTGATGCCCAGCTCTTTCGAGCCGCCCTCGTACAGGCGGTCGAAGATGGTCTGGCACTCGTAATCGCCATAATAGTTGCCGACGCCGGCGTGGTCCCTGCCGATGGCGAAGTGGGTGGCGCCGAAGTTGCGTGACACAATGGCATGGAGCACGGATTCCCTCGGCCCTGCGAATATATAGGTGACCCTGAGGGGGTTCATGAGCACGCGCTCGCGCTGGTAATATTTGTTGAGCAGCGTCTCGTATGCCTGTATGCGGTATTCTGAGCGGATGTACTCCGGCTTCGCAAGCTGCACGAGCGGCTGTATGAGCAGCATATCGTTCGTCTCGAGCGCCGTCCGGTGGATATGCTCGTGGCCCCGATGCACCGGGTTCGCGCCGGTGATGAAGCCAACGACCGTGCGGGCGCCCTTCTTGTTATAGAAGTAATCGATGCATTCTTCAGGGGTTAGCCTGTATTTTTCGAATGCGCCCCAGTGGGGGCGGTTGATCAGCTCGACCTTGCCGGCCAGCGACCGGTCGCCCATGCGCTCATAAATGCTGCGGACGCCCGGGTGGCGCTTATCGGTGGTGCCGAACACGCACTGCGCCCGCTCTTCGCGATCATATTCGAAGACTTCTTCGGTGATTATTCTCGCGACAGGCTCCTTATTTCGGTTGATCAGCGTGGCCACGTCGCCCTTATGGAGGCCTTTGAGCACGTCCTGGTTCTTCTCGCCCGCCACCGCGAAGGACAGCGGCGTGGGCCACGGCGTGCCGTCGGCCAGCCGGCCCGAGTGCAGGACGGACCCGTAGTCCTCGGCGTTCATGAAGCCTGTGCACGGGCTGAGCGCACCAGTGGCGATCATCTCTACCGTGATCCAGGCCTCATCGTCGATCATGACCGTGTTGGAGTTGCGCGCCAGGCTCTCGGACGCCTCTTCCAGTGCCGTCTCTTTCGCTTTTCCCGTGAGGACCGTATTTATCAGCTTCACTTGTGGCCTGCTCATTATATGCTCTCCATTGATGTGTATTTTCTCTATAATTAATCATTATAGATTTTTCTGAAGAATTAATAGGATTTAAGATATAAATAGCTATTGCACGTCAATCGTCGAATGCTGAGGGCATCATAGACGACGACACGCATAAGTGCCCACCGTCGGATATGCATATTTGCCGTGGAAATAGCGGCCTCCGGGAAAAATAGTAACGGATTTATCGTTATAGCGAGCGCATTTTCACTAAGCCGTTGCCGAAATGATACTCGTACATTTTCCCGGCTACAAGAAGCACGACTCGAAAGCCTTCGGACAGCATCTGGGCGTACATCATGCCCGGCTCGGGCATCCCCAGGCTCGAATCGGGCCAGGTCGCCTCGCCTTTCTCGGCCACAGTAATATTACTGGCCGGTATGCCCAGCTTTGCCGCCAGGTCCCGGACCGCATAATGAGCGGCTTCGGCGGCGCTCGAAACGTCCACACTCATGATGAATAGGTCGGCATGATGCTACATAAACATGGTGCCGGTCTCACTACGGGGCTCACTGAGGGGTCGTTAACCACGGCACCTCGGAGATCCTCATTTTTTAGTGTTGAAAAATTATCCGATCAACTATATAAGCCCGCTAAGCTGGTTAAGCCCGCGAAGACGGTTTCGAGCCCTAAGACCGCGAAGCTTACGCGAAGACCGCGAAGAATAACTTAAAGAATTAATTAGACTCTTCCGCGGTTTTGGGATGAATATTTTTTTATCCTTTTCTAGTTATGCCGTCGTTGAGTGGTCCAACCACAGGGGCACGGAGCGCACAGGAGTTACACAGAGTTATTTTTTAATAATTTGAGACCCAGAGAGCTCAGAGGCCGGTTTATTGGCTTTCCTGGGGCACAGAGTTTATTGAGGCTCGGTAGACCAATAAACAATAATGCGGTTTATCCTCGGCAGTGCCTCTTTCAACTCCGTGCCCCGGGAAAGTTATAAACCCGTCCCCTGCGCCCTCTGGGTCTCCATTTATAAGAAAACTCCGTGAAACTCAGCGCTCTCCGTGCCCCTGTGGTTGGACCACTCAACGACGGCATAACATAAAAACGAGCGAAGGCATCCGCCAAAGCAATATATCATCCCAAAAACCCACAAGAACCATTAATTATTACTTTCTATTATTCATTTCAAATAAATGATCTTTCAATATGGCTTCGCGGTCTTCGCGCTCGAAACCGTCTTCGCGGACTTGCACCTCTTTGCATGCTTAAAAGGGAGTGGTTAATACCAAAAAAGCCATTATATCCCAGGGCATCCATATATCGGTGATGCATATGAAGCTTCGAGCCATCCTTATCATCGGATTACTGGCATGCTGCCTGATCGCGCCGGCCATGGCGGACAGGGTCGACTATATGGACGTGACATATAGCGAGGACCAGAATGGCGAGCCCCGGGCGCTGGCCGTCCACCTGGACAAGATCGTGGAATCGGACACATCCGATAAGTTTTCGCCGGCTAAGTTCCCGGCAGACAAATACAAGTTCATCGCGCTCTATTACAGGCTCATCAACCCGTCGAACAAGAGCGTTTATTATGAGTTTAACGTATCCCTTAAGGACCAGGCGAACCGGTATTTCTATTCGGACGTGGCACTCGACACCGTTCCGGCAGAGGACTATTATGACCGGGTCATGTACTTCGCCGTATACCGTAACTCTACGAACCTGCAGCTCGTATGGACCGACAAGCAGATCGAGCCCCCATGGTTCCATTATGAGACTGTTATTCCCATCGAGTTCCAGGATGTGACGCCGACGCCTTCCGCGACGGCCATCCCGACATCCACGCCCACGCCCACTCCGACGCCGGCACCCTCCGGAAGCTGTCTGACATTCCTTCCGTTAGGGCTGCTCATCGGCTCAGTTGGATGTGTAGGGATATTATCCAGGAAATATATCAGCGGTCGCTAAAATGGATGCGGTCATCCTGTGTATCGGCGACGAGCTCCTTTCGGGAGACATCGCCGACCTTAACTCGACATGGCTGGCGAAAAATCTCACCGAGCTTGGCACCGTTGTGAAGAGGATAGAGGTCGTTCCGGACGATATCGATGTCATCGCACGAACGCTGAAGGAGATCAGGGCGGATAAGGTCCTGGTGACGGGCGGCCTCGGCCCCACGCACGACGATGTGACGAGGCAGGCGGTAGCCCTTGCATTCGGCCGCAAGCTGATCCGGGACCCGGAGGCTGTAAAAGTGGTCGAGGCATATGCTGCCCGGTATCACCGGTCCCCGCTGCCCCAATCGTACAACATGGCGGACATACCCGAAAATACGACGGTCATCCCGAACCCGGTGGGCGCCGCCCCCGGCTTCATCGTCGACAACAGAGTCTACACGTTCCCCGGTGTGCCATCCGAGATGAAGGCCATGTTCGAGCTGGTCAGACAGCAGTTCAGGGGCCCTAAGCTCCACGTGGACTGGCTGATCTCGAATAAGCCCGAGTCGGCCCTTGTCAATGACCTCAACGAGGCCGTCAGGCTTTTCCCCGAAGTCACGTTCGGCTCATATCCTTCGGGCGTGGTCAAGATCAAGATGAAGTCTTATGACCCTGACCGGCTCAAAGCGGCAAAGGAGTGGCTCGCAGGGCGCATCCTGTAAATTTTTTCTGACGAAAGATATATCGGATAGCCGAAGTATGCAATTATAATTCATACCGAGGGCTTTTCATGAGCATTAAAGAGAGCGCAATGATCGCGGTCAGGGACTGCATGGGCGTGAAGCCCGGGGAAAAGGTCCTGATCGTCTGCGACACGGAGAGGGATTTCATCGGCGTGCCGCTGTACGAGGCGGCCATGGAGCTGGGAGCGGAATCTATCTACATGGAAATGAAGCCCCGCACCAGGAGCGGCGAGGAGCCGCCCGAAGTCATTGCCGATGCCATGCTGCATTCGGACGTTGTCATCGCGCCCACCGTCTTTTCGCTCACCCACACGCAGGCCAGGAAGAAAGCATGCCTGAACGGCGCCCGCATCGCAACTATACCGCTCACCGAGGGCACGAAGGAGCTCATCACCGACATGTTCTCCACCGGCGGCATGACTGCAGACTATTTCAGGATGAGGGACCGCATAGAGCAGCTTTATAAGCTGCAGCAGGGCACGAAGACTGCTCATATCACCACTCCCCTTGGCACCGATATAAATGTCGAATTTGCAGGCCGGGAGTGGCACATGGACACAGGGCTGGCCCTTAATAAAGGCGATTTCACCAACCTGCCCGGCGGCGAGCTCTTCATTGCTCCCACCAGCGCGAACGGTAAGCTCGTGGTGGACGGCACGTTCGGGGATTGGGGGCTGCTGGACACGCCCCTCGAGTTGATCATCAAGGACGGCGTTTGCGTCGACGCCAGGGGCGCCCACGCCGACGACCTGAAAAAGCTATTCGAAGAGCTGGGCCCCGATGCCCGGCATATGGCAGAGCTCGGGATAGGCATGAACCCGAAGGCCAGGCTCTGGGGCATCCTGCTTGAAGATGAGAAGGTGGGCAATACGATCCACATGGCACTGGGCAACGACTGCGGCTTCGGGGGCACTTGCACCGTGGCCATGCACTGCGACGGCATCGTGACCCACCCGACCGTATACGTCGACGGCAAGAAGCTGGACATCAAGGAGTTCCTGTAATGCCCGACAATCATTATTTTGACGACCCCTATGTGAGGGAATTTAAGAGTAAAGTCGCATCCGTGGACGGCGTCAACGTGATCCTCGAGGATACGTACTTTTTCCCCAGGGGCGGCGGCCAGACCGGGGATTCGGGCACCATCGGCGGCGTAAAGGTCGTCGATACCGTGGCCGGGAACGGCCGTATCGTACATATCATGGAGAGCGCTCCCTCGTTCAAGGCGGGCGACATGGTCGAGTGCGCCATCGACTGGGAAAAGCGCTACAGGAAAATGCGCCTGCACTCCGCCTCCCACATCGTGTATTACTTGATGAAAGAGGTGTTCGGCGATGCCTGCACCATCGCGTCCTCAGGGCTGCTGGACGAGAATAAGGAAAGGTCCGACTACCTGTTCGAGGCGCCGCTGGATAAGGCAAAGCTGAAGGAGGTCGAGGACAGGGCGAACGCGCTCATCGCCGAAGGCTGGGATATAAAGACATATCGTGACCCCGTGGACTCCGGCGTGCTGCGCTGGGAGATGGCGCCCTGGAAGATGGATTGCTGTGGCACGCACCCTAAAAACTCAAAAGAGATCGGCCATATTACCATCTCCAGGGGCAAAAAGCCCGGAAAAGGGCGTGAGCGCATAGAGATATCCCTTGTATAGGATACGCCAGATAAACCTAAAGCTACTTATATATGGTAGAAATATTAAAATATTAGTCAGTATGCGTTTGATATCATAACCTTTAAATCGTTTAAGTACACATTATAAATAACTAGTTACTAATAAAGATTTATTAAATGTTTAAGTAAAATTAAAGCGGGTAAAGATTATGGAGAAAAAGGAATTCGAAATATTAAAGACGCTGTCGTACGCGGGCGCTATGGACGTCCTGTTTACGGTGACGAGGGGGAAGACGAAGTTTACGGACATCATGTTCGAGACCAAGCTGAATCCCGGCATCCTGAACCGCCTGCTGAAGGCGCTCATGGCCTCGGACATTCTCGAGAAGGATCCCGACGGCTACCACCTGTCGAACAAGGGCGCCAGGATCGTCTCTTATACGCTGGACATACTGGCCTTAGAGGGCGAGAAAGAGAGCCATAAGGATATCAAAGAGATCTTATCCGCCAAGACCGGGCAAAAAGTGAAAGCTTAAAAATTTTTAATGAAGGAGGCGCCTGGTCTCAGGCGCTTAGTCCTCCTTCCTTGTTATCAGGTATCCTGCTGCCAGTAAGCCAGCTAAGGCTATTGCCCCGGCAAATCCAGGCGACTGGGCTTTCGTTGGGGCCGGGGTCGCCGTCGGATCCATATACAGGCTGGCCTTATACGAATCGATGAGCACATCGTTCTCGTATGCCTCGAAGCCCATGTCCACGATCTGGTTTTCCTCTAACAGGGCAATAGGCGTCAGGATCGATCTGGTTTCATTCCCTGTAACGGTAGTGTTGTTTGACTGGTCTCCCACCCATGAACGGACCGTGATGGGCGTGTCGCCGACGTTAGAGACAGTGATCATCCCGTGGTCAGTCTCCCATTTGGGGGACGAAAAGACCTTGCGCTGCACGACAGGCGTCGGCGTGGGCGTCGGAGTCGGCTCGGGCGTTGGCGTAGGCGTATATGTCGGGTACGAAGGCTGTGTATAAGATGCTGGCTTTGGCGTGGCCGTGGGAGTTGGAGTGGCTGTCGGGGTCGGCGTGGGAGACGGCGTTGGCGTGATAGACGCGTTCGCAGTGGGCGAAGGAGATGCCGAAGCGTTAGGGCTCGGCGTGGGCGTAGGCGTCGGGGTCGGGGTCGGCGTAGGAGTGGCTGCTGCCTGGGCCGTCAATGCAAGGGCGCTTAAGGCAATGGGTGTTGATGTCGATGTGGTGCCGGTCAGGTCGATGTTGTCAGAAGCAGTATATGTGGTGCCGTTCGCCGTGTATGTGGCCGTGACGGGGTAATCCTTACCGATCGGCAGCGACAGTGTGTAAAACCCGTTATAGATCGATGAGGATGTTGTCGTTGTGTTACCATTACAGGAGACAGTGGCCCCGTTTACCGGCTCCCCGTTAAGGGTGACTTGCCCGTAGACAGTGGCCGACTCGGCCATGGCAGGCGGCATTGAGGCTAAGGCTGCGAGTACCGTAATAGCCAGCGCATATGATAGCATTTTAAGGGTTGTTTTATGGAACATAGACTCACCTATTCGTTAATGTTTATATAAACATATTATTATAATAATAACGTTTGGAATATATTTGGTGGAACGCCTGATTATTGTGGAATCAGCGATTTTATATGGGCCATATCCACCGGGGGAAAAACCTATTAGCAATCGAGTAGAATTGTCAGGAGTTCACATGAGCGCGAGCAGGCCATACGTTACACTGATATCCGAGATGACCGTCGACGGTAAATTGACCTTAAAGCGGGGGCTCTCCAGCAAGATCATCATGGGCCTCATGGACATGGAGAGCCAGAGGTTTTTGCATAAGAAGCGGACTGAGTTCGACGCCATCATGGTGGGCAGTAATACGATCAAGATCGATAATTCGATCCTTACTAACCGGCTTGTTGAGGGCAGGAGCCCGGTACGGGTCGTCCCTTGCTCGGATGCGTCCATACCGCCCGGGTCGAACGTTCTTAATCACGATGCTCCGACGATAATCGTCGTTTCCGGTCGTGCAAGCCCGGAAAAGGTGGAAGCGATCCGGCAGAAGGGCGCCGAAGTCATGGTCTGCGGTAAAGAGGCCGTCGACCTCGAGCTCATGATGGAGGGCCTCACAAAAAGAGGCATAAAGCGCCTGATGGTCGAAGGCGGGCCGACGCTGATCTGGCTGCTCATACAAAAGCACATGATCGACCACATCATCCTGATCCAGATACCCTATATCATTGGCGGCGACAGCACGCCGTCGCTCGTCGGGGGCCCGGGGGTGGACTCCATCGGCCAGGTCGTCGGGACGGACCTGACCGACTTCTATAAAGTGGGCAATCACCTGATCACGGAGTACGACATCATATACGAGCCGAACGGAAAATAAGCCGTTATTTTTTTATGTGGTCTTCGACATACT
This sequence comes from Methanocella paludicola SANAE, assembly GCF_000011005.1. Lineage (NCBI taxonomy): Archaea > Methanobacteriati > Methanobacteriota > Methanomicrobia > Methanocellales > Methanocellaceae > Methanocella > Methanocella paludicola. Next base: position 1,665,581 of record NC_013665.1, on the reverse strand, counting down.
GGACCATTTCTGCCAGCTTAAAGGGCTTCTGGAGCTTACCTACGTAAAGCGACATGTCGACGTCGTTGCCGATCACGTTCTCCCCGGTCATCCTTATGATGCCGGTCGCTTTCCCGGTCGCCTTGATCTTTTTTGCCACGTCGTTGCCGTCCATGTCGGGCAGCTTATAATCGAGCAGGACGATGTCAGGCATGAACTGGAGAAAAATGCTGATGCCGTCGTTGCCCGTCTCTGCGGTCCTGACTTCGATGCCCTTGCCTTTAAGGGCAATGCTGACGATGTCGCAAATATCGGGATTATCGTCGACGACCAGGACTCTGTTTGTCATTATACACCTTTATTCACTTTGAGCTAAGAAAATGAATGATGGCTCATTTTATTTATGCTTTGTGTAATCTAGAAAGAACATCGCCGCTGTTTTTGGCGTATCGAAAAGATATTAAAGCATAATATATATGGTTAAAAAAGGAGCATTGTAGTCTTCATAGGTGTGCACGAATGGACATAGAAGGATACGCGAAGAGAGGGCTCAGGAAAGGCGATACCGGGCTCGCGGAAAAGCTGGCGGACCGCATTCGAGAGGTCAAGGACATCTCCCCCGAGGGAGCGAAGAGGCTCGCGGAGGCGGTCATCGTCGAGGCAAGGGCCACCCTGGACGTAAGGGACGATGTCATTGCCAGCCAGCCCTGTGGCGTCACCATGGGCGCCTTCGGCGTGGGCTCGAGGGGCCGGGGCGACTTCTATGCGCACAGTAAGATCGCCGAGGTCATCGGTAAGACCGATGCCGTGTGCGATTCGAGCCAGATGGATGACTCCGGCGTCGTTAAGGCGGGTGGCCAGTATGTGGTTGTCACAGTCGACGGTATGCACTCTCGCCTGTCCGACTTTCCATTTTTAGCAGGCTTTCACTGTACGCGGGCTTCGCTCCGTGACCTGTACGTGATGGGCGCTAAGCCGGTGGCTCTATTCTCGGATATTCACATCGCCGATGACGGCGACGTCTCCAAGATCTTCGATTATACTGCCGGGATCACGACGGTATCGGACCTCATCGGTGTACCGCTAGTAACAGGAAGCACGCTCCGCATCGGCGGCGACATGGTCATCGGCGACAGGATGACCGGCTGTGTGGGCGCCGTGGGCGTGGCAAAGGAGCTCACCGCGCGCATCCAGTCCAGGCCCGGCGACGTCATCATGGTCAGCGAGGGCGCCGGCGGAGGCACCGTCTCCACGACCGCCCTGTACTTCGGCATGCACGACGTGGTCGAGAAGACCCTGAACGTAAAATTCTTAGAGGCCTGCGAATCCCTGTTCGAGCACGACCTCATTGGTAAGATCCACGCCATGACCGACGTGACCAACGGCGGCATCCGTGGCGACGCCTACGAGATCGCCGGCACCGCCGGGGTCAAGCTCGTGTTCTACGAGGAAAAGATGCGTAAGCTGGTCGAGCCCACGGTGCTGAAGATGCTCGACGCGCTGAAGATCGACTACCTGGGCGTCTCGCTGGACGCCTTACTTATCATCGCGCCCCCCGAGAACGCCGAAGCCATCATGGCCGCGGTCCGGAGCAAGGGCGTCAAGATCGACATCGTCGGCGAGGTCCTGGAAGGCCACGGGGCATACCTCGTGGAGAACGGCGTCGAGAGAGACTTCACCCCGAAGTTCAGGGAATCCGCATATACGCCCATCAAGAAGCTCGTGGGCGAAGAGACCCCGATGTCCTTCGAGGAGATGAAGAAAAAGGTCGACCAGGCAGCGGCCCATGCAATACAAAAGAAGGAGCGCATGGTCGCTCGCATCAGGAGCAGGGACAGCGACCTTTCGGCGTATTCGTCCGGTAAGCCTCAAAAGCTCAAGTCGGACACCTAAATTATTTTTCATTTTAGAGAAAATTTTTATGGTCGTAGTAGTTCTATAAGTAAGTGCGGCCATTTTAAGGAGAGACCATGCCGGGACCTAACATCACCATCACGCTCATAGGCAGTAAGCTCGCAAAGAAGGGAACGGAGTTCATCTACCGCGGCCCCCAGCCGGAATGCGAGAAGTGTAAGCTCAAGGCAGTGTGCCTCAACCTGGATAAGGGCAAGAAGTATATAGTCGTCGCCCTACGCACCGGCAGCGATCACGAGTGCTTTTTGCACGACACGAGCGTCCGTGCCGTCGAAGTCTCTCCCGCCCCCGTCGTCGTTGTGATCGAGTCGAGGAAGGCGTTCAACGGCTCGAAGCTGACGTACGAGGAGCCGAAGTGCGATAAGGCATGCCCGTCGTACGAGGGCTGTCACCCGGCCGGGCTCGTTAACGGCGAGAAATATACGATCAGCGAAGTATACGGCGAAGCGACCGGTACCTGCCCGAAGGGCCTGATACTTAAAAAGGTCCTGCTTAAATAATTTCTGTGTTGAATTAGCCTAATTTATACGAGCATTGCCGGTTTTAAGCTCGCGAAGCTTGTTAAGTCCGCGAAGACTGTTTCGAGCCCTAAGACCGCTAAGCTTACGCAAAGACCGCGAAGATATATTAAAAGAAACATTAAAAGAAAGTGGTTCTTCTCCGATTGTTGGATGAGGAACTATTGGTTTTTATTGCCTGCTGTGATTTTAGGTTAAACATTTTGTATCCTTTTCCCTATGCCGTCGTGGAGTGTCCAATACACAGGGCCACGAGGCCACGGAGAACGCACGGAGTTTTTCTTTTAGATGGGAGACACTGAGGGGACGGAGACGGGTTTATACTTAACTGAGAGACAGAGTTGAAAAAGGCTCGGGCGACGATAAACCATTTTTCACTTTAACGTTGTTTATTCGTCAACCGTATCTCGATGATCTCTGTCTCTCAGGAAAATAATAAACCGGGCTCTGTCCCCTCTGAGCCTTGCATATAAAAAAAAGTCTTTGTGAGTCCTCCGTGACTTCGTGGCCCTGTGTATTGGACACTCCAGGAAGGCATAAGTAAAAGCAAAAGAACGTTCATCCAAAAATTGGAGAAGATCCAAAGATAATTAATATTCAAATGGATTAGGCGTTATATCGTAATAAATTTTAAGATAGTCTTCGCGGTCTTTGCGCAAGCTTAGCGGTCTTAGGGCTCGAAAAACGTCTTCGCGGACTTATCCTCTTAGCGGGCTTAAAACAGAGGCTGCCCTCCGTGCCGGCCGTGGTAAAACCTCTATATATACGGGAAAATTACCGAAAACTTCATATGCTCGAATGGCATTATGAGCCTCCGTCATCATAAAATGACGCGAACCGTAGGATAACACTGGTTATCCGGCGAATGGGCGAAATGCCCGAGCGCACCGATCAAACCGTCGATGCGTGAGTCAGGCCTGAAGGCCTTACGGAGGTTCAGAAATGAAGGCTTTAAAGAAAACCAACCCTAGATTATCGAAGCTCATTTTCGACCTCAAGGCACAGTCCAGGGAGCACAATGTCGCGCTCTGGAGAGACATTGCCGAGAGATTCGAGAAGCCGGCAAGGCACTACGCGGCGGTCAACATCAGCAAGATCAACCGCTACTCGAAGGAGAACGAGACTATCCTGGTACCGGGCAAAGTCCTGGGCACGGGCGTCATCGACCACCCCGTAACGGTCGCCGCTCTCAACTTCAGCGTCGCCGCCGAGGAACTTATCTCCGGCGCCAACGGCAAGTGCATGTCAATCGAACAGCTCATGAAGACGAACCCCGCGGGCAAGGGTGTCCGCATCATCAGGTGAGGAGGACAAAGCATGGTATTAATTAACGCGCAGGGACTCATCGTCGGCAGGCTGTCGAGCATCGTAGCCAAGAAGCTACTTGAGGGCGAAGAAGTCACGATCATCAACGCCGACAAGGCAATACTGTCGGGCTCGAAGGCATCCACGTTCGCCGAGTTCAAGCAGACCGTGGACCGCGGCACCACAGAAAAGGGGCCGTACTACCCGAAGAGGCCGGACGCCATCATAAAGCGCACTATCCGCGGCATGCTGCCCTACAAGGCGCAGCGCGGGAAGGACGCGATGGCACGCCTCAGGGTCTTCATCGGCACGCCGACCGAAGTCAGCGGCAAAGAGGCCGTAACGCTGGAGAAGGCGAGCGTAGACCGCCTGAGCTCATACAAGTACATGGAGCTCGGCGAACTCTCAAAGCTTCTAGGATCAAAATTTTAAGGTGAGAGCATGGTCAAGGTCATAACTACAAGCGGAAAGCGGAAGACTGCTATCGCCCGGGCGACAGTTCGCAAGGGCACGGGCATCATACGCATCAACAAGGTACCACTGCCTCTCGTTCAGCCGGACATCATCAGGCTCAAGATCACCGAGCCCCTCACAATGGCGGGCACCGAGATTTTCAGCCAGGTCGATATCGACGTCGACATCCGTGGCGGAGGCGTCATGGGGCAGGCGGAGGCCGCGAGGTGCGCCATTGCAAGAGGCATCGTCAACTGGACGAACGACATGGCGCTGCGCGACACCTACCTGAGCCACGACAGGACACTCCTCGTGAACGATATACGTGCGAAGGAGTCCAAGCACTACGGCGGATCGGGCGCAAGGGCGAAGTTCCAGAAGTCGTACCGTTAAGTATAAATGTAATCATTGGAGGTATTATTCAAATACTTCCAATGTATTAAATTTAAAAATGGAGTATTAAAATGATACCGGTCAGATGTTTCACCTGTGGTATGGTAGTCTCGAACGTTTGGGAAGAGTATCGCGAGCGTGTCGAGGAAAGAAAGAAGAGCCTGCCCAAGGGTGAGCAGCTTAAGGTCGGCGACATCCTCGACGACCTGGGCGTAGAGCGGTACTGCTGCAGGCGCATGCTGTTATCGCACGTCGAGCTGGTCGACGTTCTGGCACCATACCAGTGATAAGGATATATGGGATCGTGGGGTAGCCTGGTCCATCCTTTCGCGTTCGGGACGCGGAAACCTGAGTTCAAATCTCAGCGATCCCACCATATACCCTTATACGGAACAATCGTATAGCTGTAGACCACCCAGCGGGACGCCTGGGAACTAGAACGCACCTCAAAGTTCGATGAAATCTACATTTCATTTCTTATCAGGTTGTAAGAGGTATTAGCTTGAGCGCTAAACAAATTAACGTGGCCGATTCTAAAAACGTCACAAAGTACACACGCTATGAGCGTGCGCGTATCGTCGGGGCAAGGGCTCTCCAGATCTCAATGGGAGCGCCCGTCCTCATGAAAGATGCAAACTCCGTGGAGCCGATCGAGGTCGCCCTGGCAGAGCTGGAGCGCGGCCTGATCCCGATCACCGTCAAGAAGGTCAACAAATCCACGAGGCGCGAGGTTAATCCGGCCTAATTCTTTTTGTCCGAAATGCTCATTGTCGTATGGGAGGTTAGGTTTTGTCTATAATTGAAGATATTATAGGAAGGAGAATTTTCGACAGCCGGGGCAACCCGACCATCGAGGTCGAGGTCTACCTGGACGACGGAAGCTTCGGGCGGGCGGCGGCACCGGCGGGCGCCTCAACGGGCACCTACGAGGCCGTGGCAATACCCGTCCCTGACGCGCTGTCGAAGCTGGAAAACGAGGTCGTCGAGCAGCTCATCGCCGAGGACGCCACGGACCAGGAAAGTATCGACATGCTCCTGCACGACATTGACGGCACGGACAATTTCAGCAACATTGGCGGCAACACCTCGGTCGCTGTCTCGATGGCAGTGGCGAAGGCTGCTTCGTGCTCCGTATATAGCACAGATGATTACCGGGTCGAGCCCCCTGAACGGATGCTTTACCGCTATTTGGGCAACGCGTACCCGCGCATGCCGTACCCCCTTGGCAATGTCCTGGGAGGCGGCGCACATGCACCGGGAGCGACGGATATCCAGGAGTTCCTGGTATCGTCCATCGGCGCGGACACCATCGACGATGCGGTGTATGGCAACACGCTGGTCCACAAGAAGGTCAAGAAGCTGCTGACAGACGCCGGCATCGTATGCGGCAAGGGCGACGAGGGCGGCTGGGCGCCCCAGGTCAAGGACTCTAAGGCCTTCGAGATCACCAGTGCCGCGGTCAGGGAAGTCTCCGACGAGGTCGGTTTCAGCATCAGGCTGGGACTTGACGTCGCGGCCTCCGAGCTGTGGGATGAGAAGAAAAAGGTCTACGTCTATAAGGACGCTAAGAGGACCCCCGCTCAACAAGTAGACTATATTGCGGGCCTGGTCGACAAGTACGACCTATTCTACGTCGAGGACCCGCTGCACGAGAACGACTTTGACGGGTTCGCCGAACTGACAGAAAAGGTCGGGGACAGATGCATCATATGCGGCGACGACCTCTTCGTCACGAACGTGAAGCGGCTCCAGGAAGGCATTGAGAAGTTCGCCGCGAACGCCATCCTCATCAAGCCCAACCAGATCGGCACGGTGACGGACACCTACAACGCCATAACGATGGCGAAGCGGTTCGGCTTCAAGACGGTCATGTCCCACCGGAGCGGCGAGACTACTGATAACACCATCGCACACCTGGCGGTCGCCTTCGGCTGCGAATTGCTGAAGACGGGCGTCGTGGGCGGCGAGCGCATCGCAAAGCTGAACGAGCTGATAAGGATAGGCGAGGACATCGGCAACGATCGCATGACCGAAGACCTACCTTAAGATCAATACTTAATATTTGAAAAAAATTTTTACTAAACTACAGGAGAAGTAAAAAATGGCAGACAAAGCTGTGGAAAAACAGGAAGTAAGAGAGATCAGAGACGAGAATTACCAGTCATTGATACCGATGGATGAATACCTGGCTGCAGGCGTGCACATCGGTACGCAGCAAAAGACTGAGGATATGCAGCGGTTCATTTACCGCGTCAGGAACGATGGATTGTACGTCCTGGATGTGCAGAGCACTGACGAGCGCATCCGGGCATCGGCCAAGTTCCTGTCCAGGTATGACCCGGCGAACATACTGGTAGTGTGTGCCAGGCAGTACGGCCAGCACCCGGCGGAGATGTTCGCCAAGGCCATCGGCGCCAGCGACATCGTCGGCAGGTTCATCCCCGGCACCATGACGAACCCGGAGTACATGTTCTTCACCGAGCCGGACGTCGTGGTCGTTACCGACCCCATCGGCGACATGCAGGCCGTCAACGAGGCCATCAAGATCGGCGTGCCCGTCATCGCCATGTGCGACACGAACAACATGACCACCGACATCGACCTGGTCATCCCGACGAACAACAAGGGCCGCAAGGCACTCGCTCTCGTATACTGGCTGCTGGCCAGGGAAGTCGTCCGCGAGCGTGGCGAGCAGGGCTTTAACTATACCGTCAATGATTTCGAGTCGGAAATATAAGCACAGGACCGGAGTATTCATATCGATATGAGGAACCCTGCGGTCGCGGGCATGTTCTATCCCGGCAGCAATGAGGCTTTACGGCGGCAGATAGCTGAGCTGGCACCATCCGTATCTTTAAAGCTGGACGCCATGGGCGTCGTCGTGCCTCATGCCGGCTACATGTACTCGGGAGGCGTGGCTGCGAAGGTGTACGCGTCCATCGAGGGCGCGCCTACCTTTATCATCCTCGGCCCGCGGCATAGCTGGGAAGGCTCTGCCGTCGCCGTATCCACGGTGCCCTGGAAGACGCCGCTGGGCATCGTCGACGTCGACCACGACTTCATCGACCTGCTCCCGCCGGGCATCATCGACCACGATGAGACGGCCCACCAGAGGGAGCACTCGCTCGAAGTGCAGGTGCCGTTCCTTCAATACTTTTTTAAGGATTTCCGTATCGTGCCGATAGCGCTTGGCCTGCAGGATTACGAGACTGTCAGGGAAGTCGCCGGCGAGATCACGATGGCTATCGAGAAATACCCGAAAAAAGTGGTCATCGTCGCATCCAGCGACTTTACGCATTACGAGCCCGTCGAAGTCGCAAAGCGGAAGGACCATATCCTCATAGAGAAGATAGAGAAGCTCGACGTGCCAGGATTTTACGACGAGGTGGCGAACCTGAACGCGACCTGCTGTGGCTACGGCCCGATCGCCGCAATGATGCTCTCATGTAAGAGGCGAGGGGCCAAAAAAGCAGAGCTACTGGCCTATGCGACCAGCGGCGACGTGACCGGCGACAGGGAAGTAGTCGGCTATGCGGGGCTGGCCGTGACCAGGTGATGGAATGACGATGTGTTCAGCCCCCGGTAAGGTCTTTTTATTCGGCGAGCATGCGGTCGTTTACGGCAAGCGCGCGATCGCATGCGCCATCGACCTGCGGACCACCGTGGAGGTATCCCGTAAAAGCCGTGGCGTCCACATTCACTCGGCCTTCAAGGACGAGCCGGATAAGAACCTGTATATCAAGACGGCCGTTAAAAGGATGCAGAAGTGTGCGGATATCCGGAACGTGAACATCGCTGTTTCCTCGAGGATCCCCGTGGCTTCGGGCCTGGGCTCCTCGGCTGCCGTGACCGTCGCCACCATCGGCGCCTTGAACGAGGAGTTCAGCGCCGGCTTGAGTAAAAAAGACATCGCGTATATGGCCTACCAGACAGAGCTGGAAGTGCAGGGAGCGGCGAGCCCGACCGATACGTTCGTGTCCACCATGGGCGGGACCGTTGTCGTGCCCGACATGAGGACACTGCCGCCTATCACCTGCGGCATCGTGGTCGGCCACACCGGCATATCAAAATCCACTTCACGCATGGTATCCCGGGTGAGAACGCTCAAAGAAAAATACCCGGACGTCATCGACGGCATCATGGACTCGATCGGGGATATCTCCGCGCGGGGCGAGGATTTAATAAAACAGAACGACTATCGTTCCATAGGCGAGCTCATGAACGTCAACCAGGGGCTGCTGGACGCCCTGGGCATCACCATACCCGAGCTCTCACTCCAGATATATGCCGCACGCCAGCACGGCGCCTACGGCGCCAAGATCACCGGCGCGGGCGGAGGGGGATGCATGGTGGCCATATGCGATGACAAAAATTGTAAAGAGATCGCGACCGCCATCGGGCGCTCATACGGCGACAGCTTCATCAGCAAGCCAACGGCGGAGGGAATATTCATCCAATGACGACCATACTCAAGATCGGCGGCAGCGTGCTGACGGATAAGAACCGGGTCTCCGTGGCAAAGAAGGACGCCATATCGAGGATCGCTAAGGAGATCGGCGAGGGCGCAAGCCCCGGCCTGGTACTCATCCACGGCGCCGGCTCTTTCGGGCATCACCAGGCAAAGGAATACCGCCTGAAAGACGGCCTGGACGACTGGAGCATTAAAGGCTTATGGCCCACTCACAGCGCCGTCACGTCGCTGAACCGGATGGTCGTAGATGCGCTGCAGATCAGCGGCGTGGAGGCCCTGCCCGTGAACCCGCTATCGGACTGCGTGCTGGACAACGGCCGCATCGAGCACTTATGCCTTGACGTCATACGGATGATGCTTCATGAGGGCATCGTGCCCGTACTGCACGGCGATGTGGCCATGGACCGCTCCAAAGGCGTGGACGTGCTCTCCGGCGACCAGCTCGTGCCCTACCTGGCCTGCGAGCTCAAGGCGGACCGTGTCGGCATCGGCACTAACGTGGACGGCGTCCTGGACGACAACGGGAATGTCATAAGTAAGATAACGCCCGGGAACATGAGCGAAGTCAACAAGGTGTTATCGGGCTCCCGCGGAGTCGATGTCACGGGCGGCATGCAGGGAAAGATACGGGAACTGATGGCCCTGGCCGAATCGGGCATACCATCACTGGTATTCAATGCCGAAAAGCCCGGGAACGTCGTGAAATTCCTGAAAAACGACCTTAAAGAAGGCACAATAATACGCGGAGACTAGCGAATGGCGACCTCAAAGAGGAAGATCGAGCACCTGGACATCTGTACCAGGGAAAACGTGGAATCGAAGGATAACGGGCTTTCGGACGTCGAGTTCGTCCACCGGTGCCTGCCCGAGATCAACAGGGCGGACGTCGATTCCCGCACCACGTTCTTAGGCCACAAGTTCAGCGCTCCGCTCATGATCGCGTCGATGACCGGCGGCCATCCCGGCACGACCGAAGTCAACGCGAACCTCGCGATGGCCGCCGAGCAGCTCGGGCTCGGCCTGGGCGTGGGCAGCCAGAGGGCCGCCCTCGAGGACCGAAAACTGGAAGACTCATACCGTATCGTCAGAGAGAAGGCACCGAACGCCTTCATCTACGGCAATATCGGTGCCCCGCAGCTGGCGGACTATACGATCGATGACGTCGAGCGTGCCGTCGAGATGATCGACGCCGACGCCATGGCCATCCACCTGAACTTTCTCCAGGAGGCCATACAGCCCGAGGGGAACGTGGATGCCCGGGGCATCATCGAGAAGATAGCCGGGATCGCCGCGGAGCTATCTGTACCTGTCATCGTAAAGGAGACCGGCGCAGGCATCTGCCACATGGACGCCTACCTGCTGAAAAAGGCGGGCGTCGCCGCCATCGATGTCGGCGGGCGCGGAGGCACGAGCTGGGCCGGCGTAGAGGTATTCAGGGCCCGCATGGAGCTCGACGAAGTGAGCGAGCACCTGGGCATGAAGTTCTGGGACTGGGGCATACCCACCGCCGTCAGCCTTGTCGAGGCCGACATCGGGCTGCCGCTGGTCGCCACGGGCGGGATAAGGGACGGGGTCATGATGGCTAAGGCCATGGCGCTGGGCGCTTCAATGAGCAGCGTCGCGCTGCCGCTGGTTTCTGCGGCAAGGATAGGCCCCGAGAAAGTGAAGAAAATGCTTGAATTGTATATCGAGGAGTTAAAGGCCGTAATGTTCCTGACCGGCTCGAGGTCGGTAGAGGACATCCGGCGGGCTCCCGTGATCATTTCGGGAAAAACGAGGGATACGCTGGAGGCAAGGGGCTTCAACTGGAAGGCCTTCGCCCAGCGCTAGCCTCATCAATATAAAAGGTGTAATTAAATGAGAGATGTAGGTATCGTCGCGGTCGGCGGCTACGAGGAAGTAGGCCGGAACATGACCGCCATAAGAGTAGGAAAAGAGATCGTCATCATGGACATGGGGGTCCGGCTGGACCGTATCCAGATCCACGAGGAGACGGAAATAGAGAAGATGCATTCGCTGGACCTCATCAAGATGGGAGCGATCCCCGACGATAAGGTCCTTAATAACGTGGATGGTAACGTCGTGGGCATCGTCTGCACGCACGGCCACCTGGACCACATCGGCGCCGTGCCGAAGCTGGCCCACCGTTATAAGTGCCCGATCGTCTCGACGCCGTTCACGTCTGAGTTGATCAGGCAGGAGATCGAGTCGGAGCGCAAGTTCGAGGTCGCCAACAAGCTCCAGCCGCTGCAGTGCGGCGAAATACGAGAGCTCACGAAGAACATATCCATCGAGCTTATTCGGGTGCAGCACAGCATCGTTGACTGCGCCTTCGCAGCGCTGCACACGCCCAAGGGCATCATTCTTTATGCGTGCGACTTCAAGATCGACCGCACCCCGACGCTGGGCGAGCTGCCCAACTTCAAGCGGCTCAAGCAGATCGGCAAGGAAGGCGTGCTCGCCATGATCACGGAGAGCACGAACGCCGACCACTCGGGCAAGACGCCGTCGGAGCAGATCGCGAGGGACATGGTCTGGGACGCCCTGCTGGGCACGGAGGAGACCGAGAGCGGCGTGCTGGTCACGACCTTCTCGTCGCACATCGCCAGGCTCAAGTCCATCATCGAGGCGGCCGAGAAAATGGACCGCATACCCGTATTGCTGGGCAGCAGCATGGAGCGGTACTTCGGCACGGCGCTCAAGATGGGCTACGTGGAGAAGCCGGACAACATGAAGATCTTCGGCTACCGCCGGTCGGTGGAGAAGGCCGTCAAGCAGATCATGAAAGAGGGCAAGGACAAGTACCTGCCAATCGTGACGGGCCACCAGGGCGAGCCGGACGCCGTGCTCGGAAGGATCGCCAGCGGCGAGCTCGACTTCAAGCTGGAGGCCGGCGATAAGGTCATCTTCTCGGCGAACGTCATACCGAACATGCTCAACCAGGCGAACCGGTATGCCTGTGAGACCAAGCTGAAGATGAGGGGTGCCAGGATCTACGACAACGTGCACGTATCCGGCCACGCCTATAAGGAGGACCACTGGGAGCTCCTGAGGATGGTCAAGCCCGAGCACGTCATCCCGGCCCACGGCAACATGCACATGCACACGGCGTACGTCGACATGGCCGAGGACACCGGCTACGAGTTCGGCGAGAATGTGCACATTTTAAGGAACGGACAGGAGCTGACCCTTTAACGGGCCAGCCCCCTCTAGCTTTTTTTTAAAATTTCGCTATGTTGAATTACTCCCAAGTTTTAAGTTATATAAGGTACAGAGGGCACTCCGAGCCTTAAATCGGAATATTCGGCACAGTAAAAATCTAAAATTTGTAACGTAAATGCCGTATCATTTTTTTAGACTCTTCCGCGGTTTTGGGATGAATGTTTTTTTATCCTTTTCTAGTTATGCCGTCGTTGAGTGGTCCAACCACAGGGGCACGGAGCGCACAGGAGTTTCACAGAGTTATTTTTTAATAATTTAAGACTCAGAGAGCTCAGAGGCCGGTTTATTGGCTTACCCGGGGCACAGAGTTTATTGAGGCTCGGTTGACCAATAAACAATAATGCGGTTTATCCTCGGCAGTGCCTCTAAGCACTCCGTGCCCCGGGAATGTTATAAACCCGTACTCCGTGGCCTCTGGGTCTCCCTTTATAAGAAAACTCCGTGAAACTCCCCTGCGCTCCGTGCCCCTGTGGTTGGACCACTCAACGACGGCATAACATAAAAACGAGCGAAGGCATCAGCCAAAGCAATATATCATCCCAAAAACGCACAAGAACCCATTTTTTACTATCGATGCATCACGATATCGAAGCGCTTTAGCAGTAAGCCTATAAAGACCAGGTGCACGAGTAAGCCCGCGATGATATAGGGCCAGAAGCCCTGGCCGCCTTCGCAGGCGACCCAGAACGCCTTGAGCGTCCAGTAGGTCGGGAATATCCCGAACAGCAGCTGCCACCAGGAAGGGATAAAGTAGGCGAGCACGGGTATCATGAAGACGCCGCCGAGCAACTTCTGGATGGCCATGCCCTCGACTTTATTCCGCGCGAACGCGGCGAAGATCAGCGCGATAAAAGGCGCGCTCAAAGAGGCCAGGAGCGTAACGGCGACGAGCAATACCGGGTCGACGTTCACCAGCCCGATCAGCGGGTATGCCAGCAGCGTGGTGGCGACGCTGATAATGACGGGCGTCGTCATGCGATACGCCAGGTATTTACCCATGGACATAGGCGTGACCTTCAGGGCGGTCAGCGTATCCTTGTCCCGCTCGTCGAGGAGCATGAAGCCGACGACGATGCCGTATAAAAGGGGCACGAAGATCACGATCATGCTCAACAGCAGCGGATAATAGTCGCTCAGGGCGACCCATGGCTCCGCCACCGCCGTGATCCCCGGGATGAGGAGCCGAAAGGCGATGGCCATTATGAACGGGGCGGGTATGACCCACTTCAGGAACGGGTCGCGGATGACGTTCTTGACGTCGGCCGCGCTCAGCGACCTGACCGCTTTCAGGTAGTCCATTTAAGCCCCTCCCTCGCCCTGGATGACGTATTTTTTGAACGACCTGCGCGCCCAGGCGTAAGCGAGGACAACGCAGGCCAGCGAATATGCGATGCCGTACGCGACCTGCCAGAGTTCCATGTGTACGAAGGCAGACCCCATCAACACGAGGGGGGCCTGCATCGGGAATATGTAGAACACAGGGTTCCGAAATATTCCCAGGTAGTCCACGAGCGGCAGCTGGAGCAGTATCACGTAGACGACCGACGGCATGATGAACTCGCTGATGGAATCATACTTAGCGACGGCGATAAAGCCGGCGAGCACGTAAATTACCGACATGAGCACCGTCCCCGCAAGCACCGGCAACATGTCGAAGCCCGGGCCATAGGTAAGCAGTATGATGGCGAAATTCTCCACAAGCACCAGGGCCGTCAGGGTAGCTGCCTTTGAGCATAGGTACTCGAAGGCTGACAGTGGCGTGACCGACAGCGCCTTCAGCGTGCCCTCCGCCTTCTCGAAGAGCACCATGCCCGCCATGAAATAGAAAGTATTGAGCACCATATTATTGATGAGGAATACCGGAATAAAGAATCCCAGGTCTTTTACGCGAACCTGTGTTAAGATGAGGATCATTATGGCCGTGGTCAGGATCGAGGCATAGTAGAAGCCCTGCCTCGCCTGCAGCCGGAAGTCCAGCCTGGCCGTGGAGACATACCTGCCCGTCATACGAGGCTCCTTCCGGTGACCTTGATGAAAATATCGTCCAGCGTGGCCTCGCTCGAATGGATGGACCTGACCTTATTATCGTTGAGCATGCCGATGAATTCCTTATTGGCCCCCAGGCCGGCCAGCGGAAATTCCCGGTATTCCGCGGAGCCGTTGACCGAGTACTCCACGCGGACGACGGACCGGCCGTTCTTTATTTTTAACTCGTGGGGGGAATCGATCAGCCGTATCTCGCCATCCACGATGAACGCCACCCGGTCGCAGATCTCGTCGGCCAGCGACATGTTGTGCGTCGTTAAAAAGATGGTCTTGCCCTCCGCCTTCTTATTCAGGATGATGTCCTTAATGATCCGGGCGTTGACCGGATCGAGGCCCGTCGTGGGCTCGTCCAGGAACATGAGGTCGGGCCTATTGAGCAGCGCCCGGACGAAGCCGAGCCTGACCTTCATGCCCTTGGAGAACTTCGAGACGCGGACGTTCGCGTCGCCGTCCAGCCCGACCATCCTGAGTAAGGCCAGCGAGTCCTCCGTCTCACCGCCATACAGGGAACGGAAATAGTCCAGGTTCTCCTTTGCCGTGAGCTTCAGGTAGTGGTTCGGGATCTCGAAGGAGACGCCGATCTTCTCGTAATAGTCGGACTTCCAGGAGCTCACGTCCTTCCCCATGACCGATATGTGGCCTTTATACCCGGCAAGCTGTCCCGTCAATATCTTTTGCGTCGTGCTCTTCCCGGCCCCGCTTGGGCCCAGGAAACCGAATATTTCGCCGGGCTTTACGCTGAACGATATGCCCTTTAGCGCTTCCTTTTTTCCCCCGGGATATGCGAAGGTCAGGTCTTTAACATCTATCATGGGCATCTTTCCTGCAGGACTTACCGATCCTATTCATGTTTTTCAATATCCCGTTGATAAGGGTTTTGTGCGAAGCTTATCAAGGCCTATATTAAGGTTTTTATCGCCCCGATCAGTCGACGTCACGGCGCTGAAATCCGGCCAGCCCGATCGCCATGAAAGCAAGCGCTATGACTACCAGGGCGGCCATCGGCAATATCGCCAGGTCACTGACCAGGAGCTTCGACACGTGCGTGAATGGCGATATGTCCAGTATCACACCGCTCACGAGCTGCAGCTCGCCCGCCAGCTCGAGCAGCAGGCAACCGACAAAGGCGGCCCAGGCTGCGAGGGTGAACCGTGGCAGGGCCCCGAACAGTGCCACGGCGAGGCCGGCGATGACCCAGATGGCCGGCACGTATGCGAGCACGGCTGCCATCACGCGCAGTATGACCATGCCAGCGTTACCATTGCTCAGGCCATAGGTCAGCCCGGCGCAGATGCCGAACGTCAGGAGCACGACGACTGTGCCGGCGAGGGCTATGGCCAGGTGGCCCGCCATCCACTGGAGCCGGCCCACGGGCCCCGAAAGCACCGTCTCAGCATGAGATTCCGTCTCCTCCGACTGGATCTTCAAAGTGGCCAGGAGCGCATAGGCTGCCGTGATCTCGCCCAGGATCATCACGCCCATGGTGAAGAAGCTATCGGCAGGCGTCGCATTGCCGCCCAGGTGTTTCAAATACTCCATGAACTGGGGATTGGCTGCCAGCTGTTCCGCGACCGTATTGGCCAGGTAGCCGATGAGGAGGCCGATGAGCGCATAGCCCGCGACCCATCCCAGCAGCATGCCTTTCTGAAGCCGCCAGGCCAGCGTCAGCGGGCTGTTGAGCCACGCCGATGCGTGCTCCGGCCCCGGCCTCTGCGGCAACAGACCCGTATCAATGTCCCGCTTCGAGTGTAGGGAAAAGGCCGCGACAGCTAGTACCACGGTAGAAACTACGAAGAGCAGGAGTACCCACCACTGCTCCCCCGCGAATGGCCTCATCTGCTGCATCCAGCCGGTAAAGGATAACCAGGATAGCAGGGGTAGATTGGCACCATCGCCAATGACACGGAGTATATATGCAACGGCCAGGACGACTCCTGCAATGCCCCTCGCCGTGCCCGTATTCTGCGCAAGCTGTGCGGCGATGGCGCCGACGCCCGCCATCAGGCACCCGGAGGCGCCAATGGACAGCGCGAGGGCAGCAGACCCGGCTGCCGGAAGCCCGAAGCCTAAGAACGCCAGCATTGACATTATTGCGATGACGAGGTTGACTCCGAACGCCACGATGAGCGCCGAGGCCAGGACCGCGTACTGACCGATCGCCGTCGAGTCTATCAGTTCCCGCCGGCCCGTCTCTTCCTCGCTCCTCGTATAGTGGATGACCGCGAGCAGGCTGGCGAGCCCGCCGATGATGAATGCCGGCATGATAAGCCGCCAGGCCGTAATACCCCCTAAAGTCGGGGAAAGCACATTCCCGAGCAGCGCTATCTCGCCGGTATTGCCGGTCACGCTGTCGGCGAATTCCTTGAGCGCTTCGGGCGTGGGATAGAGCTTGCCGAAGCTGGCCACGACGATGGCCGCAAGGACGATCATCACGATGGCCCAGGCCGCCAGCAGGAGCCAGTCCCGCTTAACGATAAGCCGTACCAGAGGGACCGTTCCGGTAAATCCGCTTTCGGTCATTTTGCCGGCACCGCCGCAAGCTCATAGTGGCGTATGAAGAGCTCCTCGAGCGTGGGCGGGGCGCTGTTGAGCGAGCGGACGCCGAACTTCGTGAGGTACGGCAGCACGCGGTCCAGCTCGGAGGGGTCCACGCTGAAACGAGCCTTATTACCGTCCAGCGATAGGTCGTGGACACCGGCGATTTCCTTCAGGCCGGTGACGGGACGGGCTGTCTCGACCGTAATGGTCGTGCGCGTCAGGTGCCTCAGCTCCGAAAGCGTGCCCGACTCCACGATCCTGCCCGCCTTGATGATGCTGATGCGGTCGCAGAGCTGCTCGACCTCGGCCAGGATGTGGCTGGACAGCAGCACGGTCTTGCCCGCTTTCCGCACGTCGGCGATGCACTCCCGGAAGATCATCTCCATCAGGGGGTCCAGACCCGAGGTCGGCTCGTCCAGGATGAGCAGCTCGGCGTCGGAGATGAGGGCACCGATGAGCGCCACCTTTTGCCTGTTGCCCTTGGAATAGGTGCGGCACTTTTTCGTCGTGTCCAGGCCGAAGCGCTCGACCAGCTCCGCACGCCGCTTAGGGTCGAAGCCGCCGTGCAACCTTCCTAAAAGATCGATTACCTCGCCGCCCGTCAGGTTCGGCCAGAAGCTCACGTCGCCCGGCACATAGGCCAGCCGTCGGTGGAGTGCCACGCGGTCCCGCCATGGGTCGCCGCCCAGGAGCTTTATGTCGCCGGAATTCTTGTTCAGTAGCCCGAGCAGGATGCGTAAGGTCGTCGTCTTGCCCGCCCCGTTGGGGCCGATAAAGCCGAAGACCTCGCCCTTCCGGACCTCGAGGTCCACGCCGTCGAGGGCCATCTGTCTGCCATAGTACTTCGTGAGGTTGTGAATTTCGATCACTGGTTCGGTCATAATGTCATCTCTTGCCTGACATGGTGAACATTGTTCACTAACCTTTAATACGGATTACTTACTAATAAAGTTTTTGAACAAGGTTCACCAATAGGGGTAACGAATGCTTGCGAAAAAGAAGGTTCCCGGCGACAGGAGACCGGTCACCCGGGATAAGGAGGCGAAGATCGACTCCATCATTGAGGCCACCCGGGAGCTGATCGTGTCCATGGGATACGACAAGGTTACTATCCGGGACATCGCCGAAAAAGCAGATGTCAGCATCGGCCTTATCTACAAGTATTTCCCGGAAGGCAAGTTCGACATCCTCATCAAAGGCTTTGGCGCCCAGAACATCGACGGCCTGATGATGGTAAGCCGGCAAGAGGCCATCGACTATGATGATTTCCCGGGCTACATCCGCAGTCTGATCATTCACTGGCAGGAAATAATGGAGACTAATAAACCTTTGATCAAGGCCCTGACCATCGCCGCACTGACGGAAGGCGAGATGGCGGGCGAAATAAAAAAGGTCGATATCAAGGATTACCTGGCTATCGCGGACGTTTTCTCCCGGTTCAGGGGCATCGACATCGGCGATAAGGATCCCATGGAAATGCTGGCATACTGGGGTATGACCATAAAAGGTATCCTTATGCTGGACTTGATCTATCCGGTGCCCTTTGCCAATAAAAGTGCTCTGACAGACCTGCTGGTCGACATGTCCCTGAACATCTGGGGCTACCGGCGCGGTAAATAGTAACCAATAAGTATATCCTTTGTTATATTGTAGCCCGTCATATTCGCTCATAGGGAGCATCGTTACATGGAATCTCAAGAGATCGAGCTCATTACTCAAAAGCTGGCGCTCCAGAACGCCTATAAGTATGGTAAAGCCCCGCAGGCCGGGGCCGTCATGGGTAAGCTGCTGGGCACCCACCCCGAATTGAAGGCACAGGCAAAGGAGCTTATGCCCATCATCAGTAAAGTCCTCTCCGACGTCGGTAAAATGTCCCCCGAAGATGTTAAGTCGAAGCTGCAGAGCATCGCCCCCGAGCTTATTGAGGAGTTGCACGTCAAGAGGGAGGCAAGGAAAGGCCTGCCTGAACTGGACATCTCGAACGTCAAGCCCGGCCAGAAGGTCACGCTGCGTATCGCCCCTAACCCGAACGGCCCTCCGTCGCTGGGCAACGCCCGCGGCATCATCGTCAACTACGAGTACGCCCGGATGTACGACGGCGTATTCATCATGCGTTTCGACGACACGGACCCGTCCATCAAGAGGCCCATGCTGGAGGCCTACCAGTGGTACGTCGACCAGGCGAAATGGCTTGGCTGCCCGCCCGATAAGGTCGTCATCGCCTCGGACCGCATCCCCCTTTATTACGAGTACGCCGAGAAGCTCATCGATATGGGCAAGGCGTACGTCTGTTTCTGCGACCACGACTCGTTCAAGGCGCTGAAGGATAAGGGAGAGCCCTGTCCTCACCGTAACGCGTCGCCCGAAGAGAACATGAAGAACTGGAAGGCAATGCTGAACGGCGACTTCGAGGAGAAGGTCGTGCTCCGCATCAAGACGGATATAAGGCACAAAGACCCTGCTATGAGGGACTGGGTCGCTTTCCGTATCGTTCGTGAGCCCCACCCGAGGACGGACGACAAGTACCTCGTCTGGCCCATGCTGGACTTCGAGTCGGCCATGGAGGACCACTTCCAGGGTGTTACGCACATCATCCGCGGTAAGGACCTCATGAAGACGGCGGATAAGCAGCGCTACGTTTACGAATATTTAGGCTGGGAGTACCCGCACGTCAACCACTGGGGCAGAGTGCGATTGCTGGGTTTCGGCAAGTTCTCCACGAGCGTTATGAAGAAGGGCATCGAGGCCGGGGAATACACCGGCTGGGACGACCCGCACCTGCCGACCGTGGCTGCGCTCAAGCGCCGGGGCATAGAGCCCGAGGCCATTAAGAACGTAATGGTGAACATGGGCGTGACCGAGACGGATATCGAGTTCAGCATGGACACGCTGTACGCCGAGAACCGCAAGATCGTGGACCCGCGGGCGAACCGCTACTTCTTCGTGAAGGACCCGGTGCCTCTGAAGGTCAATGGCGCTCCGCAGACGACGGCGAAAGCTCCGCTGCACCCGCTGCACCACGAGCGCGGCTTCCGGGAGATATGCGTATGCGATGATCCCACCATCCTCGTTACGCTGGAGGATAAGGGACAGACGAAGGTCGGCGATATTCTGCGGCTGAAAGACCTATTCAATGTCCGTGTCATGTCGCTAGAGCCGTTCGAGGCCGAGTATATCGGTAACGATCTGGCTGTGCTTAAGCAAGGTGCTAAGATTATTCACTGGGCGCCGACGGATGGCTTTACTGTCCGTGTCCTGGGCCCCGAGGGCGAGTTCCATGGTGTGGCGGAGCAGGGTATCCATAACGAGCTGAACAATGTCGTGCAGTTCGAGCGTTTCGCCTTCTGCCGTATTGACTCTATTAATGGGGTTATCGTGGCCTATTACACGCACCCCTAACCTTTTTTAATTTTTTGTTCTTCTCATGATTACTGCAATTTTATACAATCCTTTTTAAGTCACTAAGCGTACAGAGGCACTATTTTCACCACAATGGCACGGAGCGCACTGAGTTTCACAAAGACTTTTTTAAATGTGAGTCACAAAGGCCACAGAGCAGGCTTTTTGGGTTATAAGGCACGAAGGGGACAATGGCACGATGGCAAAAAGTGCTCTTGTTCATTCCGTTGTGCCATTATATCCTTTGTGCCCTATCGTTAATGAACCGGGCTTTGTGGCCTCTGTCCCTCACATTTAAAAGAAATCTTAGTGGGCCTTCGTGAACTCCGTGCCATTGTGGTGAAAACTGTGCCTCTGTACGCTTAGTGCCTCGATGAAAATTTTTAGGAATTATATCCGAAGCAGTACCAGCGTTATGAGCACAATATAAAACACGCCGCAAAGCAGCAGGGTCCAGATCTTCAGCGTATCCTTACTCGAATTAAAGTACAAAACGGCTGCAGAGAACAGTGCGATAGCGATGCTGATGATCTGCAAAAGCTGGGTCGGGTCCCCGGGGCTGAAGTGCCACGGAGTAAGCACGATACCGATGAAAGCCAGAATACAGCTCTGGTAGACCATGGCGCCCAGGATGTTACCCACCGCGAAGATGTCCTTACCTTCCCTGACCCAGAGGATGCTGTTGAACATCTCAGGCAATTCAGTCGCCAGAGGGCTGATGAGCAGCGAGAGGATGAGCGGGCTGATGCCGAGAAGGGTGGCCGCCTCGTTGACCTGGTTGACGAAAATGTTGGCTCCCAGCACGATGATCGCCAGCGATATGAAGACCTGCGCCACGATGGTGATCAATGAGGGCTCGGCGCTTGCATCGACCTTATTTCCCGTGAGCTTTCCGACGTACGAATCAAAGTAGAGGCACTTGGTCTCGTCCTCTTCGGACGTTTCACCATCGGCCTTAAGCGTGCGCACCATATAGGCGATATAGATCAGAAGCAGCCCGATAGCGATAATGAGCTTTACCGTCCGATACTCTTCGGGGATAAAGGCCGCGATGGCAGCAATGCCATATGCCAGGATGAAGAACCTCAGGTTGTTGCGGACCATTTTGCCGTTAACGTGGACGACGCCGGTAGCTTTATCCTTCGCCAACAGAAGGGCGGTCAGCCCGCAAAGGAAGAGCGCTATCGTGGACAGGGTGAAGGGAGAGCCAAGTATGGAGCCGGTGCCGATGTCCGTGCCGGCGTCGCCGGCGAGGAGCAGGATGGCAATGAGGGGCAGGATGGTCTCGGGAAGCGCCGTGCCGATGGCAGCGAGGATGCTGCCGACGGCGCTTTTCGTGAGCTTGAGCTTTTTGCCGGCCCATTCGACGCCGTTCGTGAAAAGCTCACAGCCGATGAGGATGATAATGAAGCTTAATAGGAATATTATGACGTCCATAGCGTTCCAAGTTAGGTTTCATTTATTGCCCATAAATTCTGCGGATGTTACGCCTTTTCAATGGGCTGGTATTTTTCAATGAGGTAGTTCCCGCAGGTGCCTATGAGAGCCAGCGGCAGGCATGCCCCGATGATGAGCCAGAACGTGCCGGAATGCTGTGCCAGCGTCTCGAGCGACGGGATGGGCACCTGCACCAGAAATGCGCCTACGGCGCAAAGGGGCACGGTAAGGAACCAGGCAAGCTGGCCTATGATGTGGAATCGCTGCTTGAGCGGAGGTATGGTGTAGAACATGCCCATGCCTACGCCGATCATGCCTATCGGCAATAATAGCAGACTTCTCGTTATAGCGATGAACAGGCCTATAAAAACGCATAAGCCGAGGCTGATGCCGCCCGATATCAGGTAAAACGAAGGCTTCGCCAGCTCGCCCATGTGGCCTTTAATGTCGAGCAGGATCTCTCTTATATTTTTTAATATGCCGCCGTTGAAGAAGATGTCGAAAAAACGGCCCATGGCCAGGGTGCCGCCCTGCAAGAGCAGGATAGCGATGATCGATATGACATAGTAGAACTGACTGATGCCCCCTCCGTCATACATGAGGGATATGGAAGATCCCAGCGTCACGGGAACGAGGATGAATAATAGAAACATCAGCCTGTATTCCTTTACCCATTGAACGAGGGTGCCGAGCATCGTTCTTAATATGAGGGGTTGGTATTTATAGAAAGTGGTTTTTAAGCCGGCGCCTGGCCAGCTCCACGTATTCTTCGTCGACCTCGTAGCCGACGTAGTGGCGATCGAGCATTTTTGCGGCGACGGCGGTCGTGCCGCTGCCGATGAACGGGTCAAGGACGACGTCGCCCTCGAAGGTGTAGAGCTTGATACAGCGGGAGGGTAGCTCGACCGGGTACGGCGCCGGGTGGCCTATCTTTTTTGCCGACTCGGAGCCGAATGACCAGACACTTTTCGTGTACTCGAGGAATTCTTCCTTCGTTATTGTCGATCTTTTATCACCCGGTGTTCGCGAGTATGACTGTTTGGAGAATACGAGTATGTACTCGTGGACATCCCTGAGCGTGGGATTTTTCGCCGACTGCCAGCTTCCCCATGCTGTCGATGTTCCCGCTGCAGATGCTTTGTTCCAGATGACCTCGCCGCGCATCAGGAACCCTGCTTTCAGCAGATCTTCAGCCATGAACGCGTGTAATGGCAAGTAGGGCTTTCGCCCTAGATTAGCGACGTTGAGACAGACACGGCCTCCAGGGACGAGAACGCGATAAACCTCTTCCCAGACGCAAAATAATAATGCCCGATACTCGTCCAGCGTGAGGTCATCGTCATATTCCTTGCCGACGTTATACGGCGGGGATGTGACCATCAAATGAACAGAATTATCCGGAAGCTCATCCATGCGCTCGCTGGACTTACAAAAGATCTTATTCAGGCGCTTCGCTGGTACCGGATTCTCGCCATGCTCGACGATATCCGGGGCCTGCAGGCCCTCGTACAGCCTGCCGCCATAAAACTTCGAGGAATCGTGACTATACCGGCCCGCGGAGCCGAAGGCGCTCGTCTCTGTACCATTGGCCTTCTTTCTCATCTAATACCCGAACTCCATATGAGCTTAAGAGCTTATCCACCTTTCGGCAATTATCAAAAGATAAGGAAATATTAAAGATACACTGCAAGAGATTGCTTTCATTATGAGGGGTAAGTTAAGGTTAGTGATTACTGTGATCATGTTAGCGGCCCTTTTTTCTACAGCCGCGACGATATCAATGGCCGCATCGTCGGTCAAGATGAAAGCGGTCGATTCCGGCGCATACGCGAACTTCGCTTTGGCTGAAGATGGTACGGTCTGGGCCTGGGGCAATAACCGGGACGGCCAGATGGGCATTGGCGACAAGAGCACGATATACGTGCCTTTCCAGATACCGGGCCTGACCGGCGTCAAGGCCTTATCGGCAGACGCGACGTTCACGCTCTTGCTGAAGGGGGATGGCACGGTCTGGGCGGCAGGTAAGAATGACCACGGGCAACTCGGCGACGGCACTATGACGGACCGCTCGAGCTTCGCGCAGGTTAAAGGCCTCAGCAATATCGTAGCCATCGACGCAAAGGACTCGGTGGGCATGGCGCTGAAGGACGACGGCACCGTCTGGGTCTGGGGCTATTACTCGTACGGCAGCGGTGCCAATAATAAGAACGTAACGGTTCCCGAAATTGTCCCGGGCCTTGCGAACATCAAGGCCATCTCCGCCGGCAACTGGCACTACCTCGTCGTGGATAAGGACGGCAACGCCTGGGCCTGGGGCAATAACCTCAACGGCCAGATCGGCATCGGCAGCTATGCCGCCCAGCCGACGCCCGTCAAAGTGACCGGCTTATCGGGCGTCAAGGACGTTGCGGCGGGCTACCAGTTCAGCCTGTTCTTGAAGGAGGACGGCACGGTCTGGGCCTGCGGCTGGAATAACCAGGGCGTCCTCGGCACGGGCACGTCCGGGTCGAAGGTGCCCGTACAGGTCCCCGGGCTGAGCGGCATCATCGATGTCGCGGCCTCGTCCGAGACGGCCGCAGCTCTCAAGGACGACGGGACGATATACGTCTGGGGCAATTACTATCCGTCCGCGATGAGCCTTAGCGTGGCGGGCCCCCCGATCAATACGCCCACGGCACTGACGGCGATCACCGGCGCGAAGGCCATTTCGGCGGACTTTAAGGCCCCCGTGCTGGCGTTAAACCAGAATGGCACGGTCTGGGGTATCGGCGGATTAAGCTATAGGGACCCGGAGACTGGCTACCTGGCAGAATCCGGAAAGGCTACGCAGATCAAGTTCATCGGATCGGCCTCGACGGCCGTCCCGACGGCCACTGCGGCGCCCACGGCGGGTTCCGCCACGACCGGGACGCAGACTCCATCCACGCCCCTATTACTGGCGATCGGCGTCTTTTGCATTGCCGCGATATTGAGGGCAGGAAAGAAATAATCGGACCATTGCCCTCGTCTTTTTTTATTTTATTATCATCAGCCATAATAATTTTGATATGCGTTTTTATATCCGGCCGTGAAACGCTTCTTGGGGTCGGACGGGATGATGGGAAAACAGGAAGACAGGAGCAGCCTCCAGGAGCAGCTGGACAGCGCGAAGGAATCGCTGCACGCCGTACTGGACATCGGGATGAGCGGGCACGACGCGGCGGACGCCGAAGAGCAGCTTTACGAGATCCTGCAAACGCTCATCGATCTATTCAAGGCCGACGGGGCCGTATTGCATTTACGCGAGGGGGATAACCTGACGGCGTTCATGGCGCTGGGCGCGGGCGAGGAGGCCGCGCAGCGCTTCACCGTGCCCATAGGCCAGGGCTTCGAGGGCATGATCGCCGAAACGAAGAACCACCTGTACGTCCAGGACGCCCAGGCCGACCCTCTCGTCATCAGCCCATATGTCCAGCGTGCCGGCATCCATTCAATGCTCGGCGTGCCTTTGTTGTATGGCGGGGAGGCCATCGGCGTTCTGCACGTCGACTGGCGGAAGACGCACCTGTTCAGCGAGCTGGAGCTGGAGATCTTAATGGTGGCAGCGGAGCGCTGTTCTTCGGCCATTGCCGTCGGCAGGCTGTGCGTGCTGAACCTCGACATGAACCGCCAGGCTTCCATGTACCTTGACATTATCGAGCACGATATCAAGAACCTGAACAAGGTCATTATCGAAGACCTGGATACGGTCCTTTCGGAAACGACGCTTGACCGGGACGCCAGGGATACCATCGACGCCGTTAAGAGGGATGTCGAGGAAAGCGAGACCATCGTCGATAATGTCCGCATCCTGCACCACACGCTCAGCGAAGACCTGCCCATCGAGTCAATGGACCTCGATGGGTTGATCGAGGACGCAATAAAGGAAGTGGACTGGCCGCAGACGAAGAGCGTGGATATCCACTATACTCCGCAGATGGGGCGGATAGTGAACGGCAGCACCGTGTTGAAAGACGTTTTCTATACGCTGATGAATAATGCCATCATGTGCTCCCGCGGGGACGTCGCGCTCGACATCAAGGTGGACAAGGTGCACATCGACACGCAGCCTTACTACACGGTGTCCATCATCGATAATTCTCAGGAGATCCCTGACGAGACCCGGAATGAGCTGTTCACGTTCCACCTTGGCATTACGCAGGCGCACGGGAAGGCGCTGCCATTGTTTCTGGTGAAGCTGGTGCTGGACCGGCTGGGCGGGGATATACGCGTGGAGAGCCGTGTGCCGGGGGATTATAAGCAGGGCAGCGAGTTCATTATCACATTGCCCGCGATCGAGGCGCAGGTGGTGCCCGAGCCAGAGCCTGTATATCCTTAATATACATTTTTTTATCATGCATTGTTTCCGGTATACGCTGTTTTGTTTGGTCGGTATCACTTTTGTTTGGTCAGTAACACGAACCTCTCCAAAGTAATTAAACCACGAATTTTTTTTATAATTTTTACTCACTAAATCCCTGAGCCTCTAAAACACCGTCAATGCCCGAACTCTCAAATACTCTGGGCATTGCACGAATTCACAAACGCGCTAACCCGAAACGAATGCTCTAATGCTCGAATGCACGTTTGAAACGCTAAACGACATAGCACTAACTCTCTAAGGCTCGGCTAAAACGCTAACGGCACTAAAACCCCTAACTACGGGGAACGACCGGGCTCTTTGAGTGTTGGTGCTCCACTGTTTAGCGTTTCAAACGTGATTTAGAGACTTAGAGCTTTCTTTTCGGGTTAGCGCGTTAGAGGCTTAGAGCACTGCCCTGTGTATTAGAGAGTTCGGGCATTGACGGTGTGCTAGAGCATCTGAGGCTTAGTGAGTAAAATCTTAAAAGAAAATTCGTGTTTTAATTCCTTTGGAGAGGTTCGTGTTACCAACCAAACAAATCTACTGCAATGGAACCTATTAATAAGTATTGTAAATAACGATATAGAAAAAAACACTTAAACTATAAGGGCAAATAAATTAAGGGATTGGTTTTTATGGCTACACGCTCGACTAATAGATCGCCCGGGTTAACGAAGGATAAGCTCGATGAGGCCGTATCGCTTTTAAAGAGTGCCCACGCGAACATGCAGAAGGGCAATTTCGACAGGGCCATCGTTGATTTCAAGGGCATGCTGGCCATCAACAAGGACTATGCGCCCGCGCATTTCGGCCTGGGGCTGGCGTACAATGAAAAGGGCGATGCGAAGAAGAGCATAAAAGAGCTTAAGAGGGCTATCGAGCTGGACCCTGATGTCGTTCAGCCAAGGACGTCTCTCGCGCTGGTCTATTTAAACCTGGATAAGCCGAAGGATGCCGAGAGGGAGCTGGAAGGCGCGGTCGAGGTCGGCAAGAAGGATACGGAGTCGCGTTTTTACCTGGCGAACGTGTATTACATGAACGGCAAGAGCGACGAGGCCGTCGCCATTCTCAAAGAGGCGCTGAAGCTCGACCCGATGTTCTCTGACGCACGCTATAATCTGGGCATCCTGTATATGGCAATGGGCCAGAGGAGTAAGGCTATTAAAGAATTACTGAAAGCCATTGAGCTTGACCCGGATGATATCGATGCCCGGAGGAACCTGGCGAAAGCCTATATCGGGCAGGAGAAGTACGGCCTGGCGCAGGAACAGCTTGATATTGTTCTGCTGGAGTCGCCTAAGGATCAGGAAGCTCGGGATCTGCTGGATGACCTGGACAAGGAAGAAAAGGCCGAGCAGAAATCTGTTAAGCCGAAGCCGAAAGCTAAAGCCATAAAGGGTAAGGTCGTTAAGAAAGTTGCGAAGCCGAAGCCGAAAGCTAAAGTGAAAAAATGATCTTTTAATTATTCGCTCTTATTCGTGACCTATCCTTCCCAATATTGATAATTCCAATCCGATGTTCTGGTATGGCCGGGTTCTTGATCGGATCGTACCTGTCACACAATAGCTCGCTGCATTCACCGCAATGCCCGTAGTGCCGGGTATTCACGCAGCAGTCATATACCGGGGAGATGCCGATACCTATTAATTCAGTCCAGAAGGGCTTTTCTTTAACATCGTCACGGTCCTCGCAGCCATTGCCTAAATTTATGCAGGAGCCGCAGAAGAGGCAGCAAACGGCTGGTAATGTATCTTCAGGCATAATTGGTCATGTGCGATAAATGGTTGATAAATAACGGGTTAGAGTATAGTAAAAGTAATCTGATATTTAGCTTATGATATAGCTTCAATGACCAGCTTTTTATCCTTTACGGCAAACTTCACTCGAGTTCCCTCTTTAATACCAACGATCTCTGCAAGATCTTTTGGTATACGGATTGCCAGACTACCGCCTATTTTGAATGTTTTTCTATTATAGTACTGGTACAGTTCTTCATGCGCTTTGAGGTCTAACCATTCATCCTGGCATTTGGGGCAGACTTCAACCTCGCAGAATAGACCTTTCTCAATCTCTCTTCTCTCCCTATTCATTGGAGTATTACAAATTGGACACCTGCTCATTTACATTCCTCCACTGTAATTATGTATAGGACCCCCTCTCTTATCGTACATATGAATTGTATTTTCCGATCTCCTATATCGCTCTGTAATATGCCGATGTTCCCGTCTTTATCGATATCTTTAATGACTCTAGCCGTTTTTATATAGTGTACGACATCCTCAGCATCCATTTTAAATCTAAGAGTTATGGCCTGGGATGCGTGTTTTTTCAACACTATGGGGATATTGTGAAAATCACGCAAAGCATATCCCCTGTATATATAAGTATATCTTTTTTGTATAAAAACATAATCGGCTAATTTTTATCACGGCCTTACTAATTTCATAAATATTAAAAACTTATATGCAAAAAAGTGTAATTAAGATATAGTATAAGAGTGTCTTGAAATAAATCGAGAATAATGCTATAATAGATTGATACTTTTGATAATTTAATTGATCATCATGAATGCAGACCCTACGACCTCTATTGTTGATTTAAAAGCTCGTATTAAATCCTTTTGCGAAGCCCGCGACTGGGACCAGTACCATAACGCGAAAGACCTGGCCATCGGCGTGAGTACGGAGGCCGGGGAACTGCTGGACCTGTTCCGCTTTAAGTCCCTGGAGGAGGTCGAAGGGATGTTCCGTAATGCCCGGGAGCGCGAGGATATCGAGGACGAGATGGCGGACGTGCTGTTTTTCGTGTTGAGGCTGGGGCAGAAGTACGACATCGACCTTGCGACGGCGCTGGCGAGGAAGATGGAGAAGAACGAGCTTAAGTACCCCGTCGAAAAGACCCGGGGCTCGAACCTGAAGTATGATAAGTTTTGAGTATCGGGCGCTTTTTTATTTCCTAAGGCTATTATTCCAGGATCTTATATCTTATATTGCGGTCTTCGATATGCCTGATAACCCGTCTGGTGAGACATGGGCAGATGTAAATGAGCCTGGCATTAGTGAGCAGTTTAACCGGGGCATGGGCTTTAAGATGAAATGCCGGTATGACGATGCTATCCGGGAATTTACGGCGATCGTTAATAATGTTCCGGACTTCTCTACTGCCCACTATGAGCTGGCGAAGACGTATCTTTTGATGGGCGAAAATCGGGAAGCCCTAAAGGAATTCGAGAGGGCGGCCAGGTTCGAGCCCGATAACATGGACATCCAGTTTTTCCTGCGCTACGTGCCTCAATTCACGAAGCCGCTGAGCGAGGAGCTGAAAGATGCGCAGAATGGGGTGGACATGGACGCAGGAGATGCCTTCGCACATAACAGGCTCGGCGTCATATTGCTCATGATGGACAGCCTGGACTGCGGGCTGCAGGAGATACAGTGGGCGGTGGAGCTCGAGAATAAGGCCGAATATCATTTGAACCTCGCCTACGCTCAATCGCTATTCGACGAGGGCGAGGCGTGGCGGGAGGCGGACCTGGCCTCGAGCATGGGGCCGGAGAACCTTGACGCACTGCTTTTTTTAGGGGCGCTATACATGGACCTGGGCAGGGAAGCCGATGCGTTTGCCACGTACGAAGATGCGGTATCGATCTATCCGGGTAGCGACCTGCTTCACTATCTCATAGGCAATGTATATTTTGCAGTTCAAAATATCGGAATGGCGAGAATAGAGATAGAGACGGCTGTAAAATTAAACCCGGATAATTACGCAGCGAGGAGGGCTCTGGCAGAGCTGTACATGATCAGTGGCCGGGACGATAAGGCGATCGACCAGCTCGAGGAATTGGTGAAGATGGAGCCGGGCGTTAAAGCTGCCCGGGAGAAGCTTGAACTGTTGAAAGCAAAATGACCAATATTATCCAAAGTACAGTACTGCTGTGATTATACTTGATGCGTTTACCTACTTTTTGCCTTACTCCGTACATTCTGATATTTAAGGCACTAAGTTGACCGAGGCACTATTCTCACCACAATGGCACTAAGGGCACGGAGTTTCACAGAGTCTTTTTTTAAATGGAGATCACAAAGTCCACAGAGCAGGCTTTTTGGGTTACAGGCACGAAGGGGACAATGGCACGGTGGAAAAAAGGATTACCAATTTGTCAGTTTTCTTAGTTCGCTATTCTTTTTATGCCGTCTTTTATAAGTGGAGAATTAAAATTAATAAGCAAGCCCAATCGGTTGTTTGATAGCTTTAGGTATGTAAGCAGTTGTGCTTCATGTACCGGTAGTACGGTTTCTACTGCTTTAATTTCGATGATGACGCAGTTCTCGACAAGTATGTCTATTCTTACGGCGTCTTCGATCCTTAATCCTTTGTACTCGATGGGTAGGGGTATCTGGGATTCTACTTTGAGGCCTCTTAGTGTTAATTCTTGTATCAGGCATTCTTCGTATACTCGTTCGAGTAATCCCGGTCCAAGTGTTCGGTGGACTGTTAATGCTGAATCGACTATTATGCCGGATATCTTGTTGGTTTTGTCGGGTATGGGCTCTTTTCTTTTATGCATAGTATATTAAGTGTAATTACCATAATATAACAATTTCTAATATTATTGAAAATAATGGTAATTGTTCATTACATTGTGCCATTGTCTCCTTTGTGCCCTATAACCTAATGAACCGGGCTTTGTGGCCTCTGTCCCTTACATTTAAAAAAGTCTTTGTGAGCCTTCGTGAACTCCGTGCCATTGTGGTGAGAATAGTGCCTCTGTAAGCTCAGTGCCTCAAATACGATAAATAGTTCTTAGTTTATATTTTATGGATGGTGCCAGTTTTTATCCCGGTATCGGTGTCGGTAGCGGCGTCGGTACCGGCGTTGGCAGGGCCGTGGGCGTCGGTGTAACTGGCACGAGGGTCGGGACTGGTGTTGGCGTCAGGGTCGGCTTCCAGGGCCACGGTATAGCCGGGAATCCCGGTGTCGCAGGCGGCTGTGGCGCACTCGGGACTGGCGGCACGCCGTACTGGCCATAGTTCTGGCCCGGGTTATACGAGGAGCCTGTCTGACTGTGAACGGGCTGTATGGCTAATACGATGATCAGCAAGAGCATTACGGCTATGATCCTGACTTTCACATTTTAAGCCTCCATTGAGGCAATGTGAGCATGGGGGCTAAACGTTATTCAGCGTTATATACAAAAGAAATTCAAAGCAGTATTGTTATATGCAGCTTAAAGATCAGTTGATTTTTCGAACACTGAAATATTGTATACCTGAGCGCAACGTCATTGTGTGAAAATACCATTGCTGTGCCATCGTTGTACTCAAAGTATTTATCATGCCTCTCCTCAATCCTGACCAACACCGGTGTAAATTTCATGGGAATAGAATCTAACTCAGCCTTAAGGAACAAGGATATTCATGGAAGGGAGCTTCTTAATGAGCTTAAAGCGATATCTTCTGCAAACTTAAGGTTAAAAGAGATCCTCCATAGATGTGAAAAAATATCGTATCCCGGCTCAGAAGCAGCCGGTAAAAGCGAGAAGCCTGGAACAGGGATAGAGGATACGAGGTCTCTGTTCGATGAGCTGAGAAAAACCCAGGAAGACATAGAGGCGCATAGTGAAAGAGTTAAGGATAGTTTATCGGATTTTTACGTTAACGATAAAGAGGTGTTAGCGACCAGGGAAGCCCTCGAAAAGAACGAAGAGCTTTTCAGGGTCCTGGCAGACACGTCATTGACCCCGATCTTTCTCGTCCAGAACGAGAGGTTCGTTTATACCAATCCCGCAGCCCAGAACACAATGGGATATTCCGATAAGGAATTTTTAGCCATGGACTTCTGGGAGCCTATACATCCAGATCATCGCGAGCAAGTCAAGGAATGCGGCCTCTCGATACACCGTAATGAGCATGTACATGGCCATCTCGAGGTCAAGTACGTTAAGAAGACGGGAGAGGAAGGCTGGGCGATCTTCACGGCAGCTCCTACCCTGTACAAAGGAGAGCCGGCCTGCGTCGTATCCGGCCTTGATATCACCAAGCGCAAGCGTGCAGAGACTGCCCTGACAGAAAGCGAGGAGAAGTTCAGGGTCCTGACGGAAACTTCCCGGGCAGCCATATTCTTCGTCCAAAATTCCATGTTCAATTACGTGAACCCGGCCGCAAGTCGCATTCTCGGGTATTCGGAAGAAGAGCTTTTACATATGAAGTACTGGGAAGTCGTCGACCCCAGCCTCAGGGAACAAGTAAAAGCGTATCGGCGGGCTCTCATCAGCGGCGAGCAAGTACCCAGGCATTTTGAATCTCAATTTTTAAAGAAAAACGGTGAGACTGGCTGGTGTGACCTGACCGTCGGCCATTTAAAGTATAAGGGAAATCATGCGACCGTCATCATTGCCTTTGATATTACTATGCGCAAGTTTGCCGAGATAGCGCTGCGGGAGAGCGAGGAGAAGTTCCGCGTGCTGTCGGAGACGTCGCCCGCGGCGATATTCCTGTACCAGGAGAACAAGCTGATCTATGCGAACCCTGCGGCTGTGAAATTCACTGGCTTTGATCCGGGGGAACTGTTAAAAAAGAACTTTTGGGACATGGTGCACCCGAAATACCGGGATATGGTAAAAGAAATAGGCCTGGCAAGGCAAAAGGGCGAACAGGTGCCATCCCGGTATGAAGTGCAGTATATCACGAGCAAAGGAGAAGTCAGATGGGCCGAATTCGCAGCCGGCCTGATCGATTATAAGGGAAAGCCCGCGGGCATCGTTATCGCCCTGGACATCACGGACCGGAAGCAGGCTGAAGCTTCGCTAATGGAGTCGAAAGCGCAGGCCGACCTGTATGTCGACCTGATGGGGCATGACATTAATAATTTAAACCAGGTGGCGCTGGGATACCTGGAGCTCGCGACCGAGAGGCTGCCGCTGGACGAATCAACCAGGGAGTTTATCGTTAAGCCGATGGAAGCGCTCGAGAAAAGCTCCCGGCTGATCGAGAAGGTGAGAAAACTGCAGATGATGAGGTCCGGGCACCTGGAATCGAAGACCGTTGACGTGGGAAAGATCATCGAGGACGTTGTTAAGACCTATTCTACCGTTCCCGGAAGGGACATCACTATTCATTATACGCCTGCCAGGGGGCTTGTTTCAGCAGATGAGCTGCTGACCGACGTGTTCTCGAACCTCGTCGTTAATGCGATTAAGCATTCGCCGTGCGATAGGCCACTGGTCATTGATATCGGCATGTCTGAACTGCACGAGGGCGGTAAGGACTTTTACCGGATAACCGTCGATGATAATGGCCCGGGCATACCGGATGAGAGGAAAGAGGCGGTTTTTGGGCGTTTCTCCAGTGGCGCGAACCGGATCAAGGGGAGCGGGCTCGGGCTGTATCTTGTGAAGTCGCTCGTGGAGAGCTATGGCGGTCGTGTGTGGGTGGAGAACCGAGTGGCCGGGAATTATAAAGCAGGTAGCAGGTTCGTTGTTGTGCTTCCTTCCAGGTAGATTAAAAGCAGCCCGGAGAGTATAAGCCCATTAAAGCTATAAAAAACGTATAAACAAATTCTTCAGGGCCTTATTCTAAAAGCATTTATCGTATAAGATAGCAAATGAGATTTATTAAGGATACTCATGGTCAGGAAACCGGCTTCTA
This sequence comes from Methanocella paludicola SANAE, assembly GCF_000011005.1. NCBI lineage: Archaea > Methanobacteriati > Methanobacteriota > Methanomicrobia > Methanocellales > Methanocellaceae > Methanocella > Methanocella paludicola. The sequence goes on along the minus strand of NC_013665.1, from coordinate 1,631,879 downwards.
ATAACGAAAATGCTATATCATCGGAGGAGATAGCGGGCCGGAACGAAGACCTCGAGGCGGAGATCGAGAAACTCCGGTCACAAGGGCATATGACACAGGGCTTCATCGACAGCATCCCCGAGGCCCTGATGCTGCTGGACCTGAACGGCGTTGTCCTTATCGCGAACGAAACGCTGTCAAAGCGCCTGAATATTCCCCTTAACAGGCTGATCGGCTCGTGCATCTTTGACATTCTTGACCCGGGCGTCGCGTGGTTCCGAAGGGCAAAGATGGACGAGGCTTTTCGCGTGGGCAAACCGGTGAGCTTCGAAGATATTACCCACGGCAGAGTTATCCGGAGCACCGTGAATCCTGTCTTTTCTGAAGACGGACGGTTATACCGGGTCGCCGTGATCTCCATGGACGTCACGGAACTTCGGCTGGCAGAGGCGGCATTGCGCACAGGTGAGGAAGAATACCGGCATATAGTGGAGCTTGCGCCGACTGCGATCTACGAGATGGACATCATGGGCCGCCGCTTCTTACGTGTCAACGATGCCATGTGCCATGTCCTGGGCTATACCCGGGAAGAGCTTCTGGCCATGGAACCCTCTTCTCTCCTGGACGCGGGGACTAAGGCAATATTTCAGGAACGGATCCGGAATGTTCTGGCCGGCCTGAAGATCAACGAGTCCGTAATATTCGGTATAATAGGTAAGGGCGGGCGGAAGATCTACGCGTCTCTCAATACGAAGGTGCTCCATCGGGATGGTAAGCCCGTACGTGTCCTGGTGATCGCCCAGGATATCACGGAGCGCAGGCTCGCCGAGGAGCGGCAGGCGTTCCTGCTTAAGCTTAGCGATGCGCTGAGGCCGCTGACGGACCTGTCCGATATCCAGCTCACCGCATCCACGCTCCTGGGTAAGCACATCGGCGCCGACCGCGTGCATTACGGAGAGTACCATGACGATGGGGGATTCGTCATCGTTCCGCCCGGCTACTTACGCGAGGGTTTGAAGGACCATTCGGGACGGTATTCCATTGCCGACTTCGGCGAATCGCCGGCGGCTCTACGGGCCGGCCGTACGCTCGTCATCAATAATATCGAAACCTGGCCCATGCTTTCCGTGCCGGCGCATGCGATGTACCGTGCGCTCGAATTCATCTCTTTTGTCTCAGTGCCGCTGGTCAGGGAAGGTAAGCTAGTCTTGACGTTGACCGTAGTTTCCCGCACTCCGCGAGACTGGACGTCCGACGAGGTATCGATCATCGAGGAAGTCCATGCGCGCACCTGGGCCGCGGTCGAGCATGCCCGTGCGGAAAAAGAGCTGCGGGAGAGCGAGGCCCGGTTCAAGTCTGTGCTGGATAATTCGCGGGATTGTATCTATCGCATGAACGTGCATACCGGCCGCTATGAGTACATTAGCCCCTCCTGTAAAGATATCTTGGGCTATACGCCCGAGGAATTAATGGCTCTGGACGTCGAGACATCGCTGGCCATGGTTCATCCGGATGACCTTCCGGCGATGAGGGCGGCCGTTGTGCGCTGTATAGAGGTCGGAAGCGCAAAGGTGGAATACCGGCAGCGGACGAAAAGCGGCGAGCTTCGCTGGATATCCAATCATATGAACATTATCCGGGATAGTAGCGGGAGGCCGATATACCGGGACGGCAGCCAGCGTGATGTCACCGAGCGTAAGCTGAATGAGCTGAGGGTCCAGCAGCATAAATTGGTCCTTGAGGGCATCAATCAGATCTTCAGGGAGGCGATGTCTTCGGGCACGGAAGAAGCGCTGGGCGAAACCTGCCTCCGGGTAGCCGAGGATGTCACCCGGAGCCGGTTCGGGCTCATCTATGAAATAAATAAAGAGGGTCGCCTCGACTATGTTGCCCTATGCAATCCAGACCGGGATGCCGGCCGTGCAGTGAACCCCAGGGGCCACATCGTGATGAAGATGTGCTATCGGATGCGGGACCTGTCCCTACGGTTACTCAAAGACGGAAGGCCATTTTATATTAACGATCCCGCATCGCACCCGGACTTTACCGGTTTACCCGGGGACCATCCGCCATTAACGGCGTTCCTGGGCGTGCCTCTCCTGCAGTCCGGAGAGGTCACCGGCGTAATCGCCGTCGGTAACAGGGACGGCGGCTATAATAACGATGATGTGGCCGCGATGAGCGCCCTTGCGCCGGCGATCGTCGAGGCTTTTCATCGTAAGAGGATGGAGGCCGACATGAAGGAGGCTAGAGCCCAGGCCGAGCTATACCTGGACTTGATGGGCCACGACATCAATAACCTGCATCAGGTGGCTCTCGGTTACCTGGAGATCGCTCAGGATATGCACCCGGATGCCGGCCCGAATGAATTGCTCGATAAGCCTATTGAAGTTCTGCAGCGTAGCTCCCGCCTCATTAAGAATGTGCAGAAGCTGCAGAAGCACCGGCATGGTATCTATAAGACGGAGAAGATGGACCTGCTTTCTGTGTTGCAGAGTGTGCAGAAAGAGTTCGGGGGCGTGCCCGGTAAGAGTATTTTTCTTAACCTTAACGGTCATGAGCATTGCCACGTTCAGGCTAATGAGCTGCTGCACGATATTTTCGCTAATCTCGTGAGTAATGCCGTGCGTCATACGGGCGAGAAGGCGGAGATCATCATTGACGTTGACCGTGTTAATGCAGGCGGTGCGTATTATCGTGTCATTGTCGAGGATGATGGCCCCGGGGTACCCGATGGGTCTAAAGATAGGGTCTTTAACCGTATGCAAAATGGTTCGGCTAAAGGGATGGGGCTTGGGCTGTATCTTGTGAAGACGCTTGTAGATAGTTTTGGCGGGCGTGTGTGGGTGGAGGACCGGGTGCTGGGTGATTATGCTAAGGGTGCCCGTTTCGTGGTCCTGTTGCCCGCCGTTGAGACGATTTAATAGGGTGTTTTAATCGCTTGATATTGTTCGCGATTCATACATTCATGTTCAGCTCGTCTTTGAGGCACTAAGTTTACGGAGGCACTATTCTCACCACAATGGCACTGAGCGCACTAAGGTTCACAAAGATTTCTTTTTAGATGGAGGTCACAAAGGCCACAGAGCATGCTTTTTGGGTTTTAGGTCACAAAGGATACAATGGCACGATGGCAAAAAGTGCTTGCCTGTTCATTCGTTGTGGCACTATCACCTTTGTGCAATATAAAATAATAAACAAGTCTTTGAAAATACCGGAATTACCAGGCTTATCAGCTCATGTCCGTTAGTTCGTATGTTATGCGTACGTTGCTGTAGGCGTACTCGATCTTTACCGGTATGCTGATGGAGCTTTCGACCCAGATGGTGACGCTGTCGTAAGGGGTTTTTTGTGCGGCGTATTTTGCGGCGTCCTGGTAGGTGAATCCCTGTACGGTTACTGATTCGCGGCCTTCGAGGCGGTAATCGTAGTTCCTTGGCTCGGTGGCTTCGCCGTATATGCCCGTTTCTGAGGACGAGAAGTCCCTGTCTACGTTGGGCTGGATCTTCATGTGCCCGCCGAGGAGGGCGTGGTCTTTGTCGTAATAGTAGTCGGTGGTTTTGGCCAGGCTGTGGGAGGTGTCGTATTCATTGACTTTCCAGTGGTATGCGCTTCGGCCGTTGTATGTGTCTGTGGTGAGGTTGGAGTCGGCCCATTTGTATGGGCGTGTGCCGAGGTAGTCGGTGATGGTCGCCACGTATTCGTAGTTGTGGGTGTTGAAGGGGTTGTAGAGAGCTGTGCCAGGTATGAGGCCGTTTGCCGCGGGTAGTGTTGTTGGTTTCGGTGAAGGAGAGAGTGACGGGGTTGGTGTAATGGTCGGAGCCGATTGGCTCAGAGTTGGTGAGGGAATAGGTGTCGGGGTCACTGTTGCCTGTTGTATGCCTGTACACCCGGTTATGAGTATGATGGATGATAAAATCGCTATGGAAGCAATTAATTGTTTTATCATGCTTTTGGATGTTTGGGTTTATAACTTAATTATTTATCGCTTTTAATAGAGTGTATTGTCCTGTGATCGTCGACGGTGATGGGCTGTGTGTGGCGGATGGTTTTGAAGGTTTGACCTTTAACAGAATGCAGAAGGGTTCGGCCAGGGGCTGTTTATGAAGCTGTATAAAATTATATTATTTCAAATTCTTTTTAATTGAACTCTTCGTGATGAACTCATCATAGGTTGATTTCATATACGCCAACAGTTCGTCTTTATTTCTCGGGAACTTTTTACCATACTTTGATTCGACAAACTTAAAGGCTAATTCCATGTAGTCAAATGAAGCTTGCCGTAACCGGAGAACGTCATTTTTTTGATACTCTTCGAGAGTCACCCGCCCGAAGGAATCAACTCCATATCTCGAAGAAATGTATTCGGTCTCGATATCGCTAAGAGCAGGCAATAGCTTCTTGAAATCCTCTTGAAACGCAGTGGAATCGGGAATCAATACGGCCTCAACATAATCGCTGAACGTATGTTCCTTTGTAATAAGAATATTCATCGTAGCGAGGCAAGCTTTGGTAGATTTTTCACATAGCTGCTCCATGTGGAACAGGGCTAACGAGGGTATATTATCATCGATAGCAGCATCGATAAGCGATCTGTCAAAGATCGCATCCAATAAGTATCGGACGGCCCTAGTTTCCGCCAGGCTAGACATAGTATCCTACTTTGACCCCGTTGAGCACGAACGGCCTCATTTTTTTCGCTATGTCCTTATAGCGAGACATTACGTCTTTACCATAGATCTGCTTATGGTTGTGGTAGACTTCGTAGAGGAAAGGCGATGAAAATTCTAGCTCGTCAGTGCCCAGAATAAACAGCTCTAGCGGCCTTTTTATCTTACCTAGAAGTCCGTACCTGATCCGGGATATCCTTTTAATCTTATTGTCCGGCAGGTCATTTACTAATACCAGGATGTCGTAATCACTTTCTTTACGATAGTTCCCTCTGGCTACGCTTCCGAACAGGTAGATGGCTTCAACGTCGGGTAATTCTTTGTTGATCGCCTCTTTTATCAATTCAAGGTCGTTCCTGGTATCCTGGTCGAACATGATTCCTGAGCCAATTCATATTATGGGTCCGCATCATATAAACTTTTAACTTGTGGGGTGCTTGAAAGAAATGCCTTCGGATGGTTCTCTACGGGTTGGGGAGAGTCAAGGAAAATGAGCTCGGGCTGTACCTGGTGAAGTCGCTTCTGGACCGAAATCGGCTTCCGGCTGAAAAACAAGCTCGGTACAAACTATGCATATTTGCCTTATCCCAGAGTACAGGCGATTCAGCGGGATCTGAAATCGCTAAGCCGAAAGAGTTTGATAATTACGGCGCTATAAATCAATTTTTTTATGCCCAACTCTATTATCCATGGGTAGTCAAACCATTCAATACGATACAGATGGACGAAGACTATACGGTTGAGATGGACGATGCCGAGGCTTATGAAGCCCGTGAAGCTATTAACCGGGGCAGGGAGCTGATGGATGAATGTCGGTATGACGATGCAATCGAGGAATTTAAGCGGGTCACGAATAAGCTCCCTGACCATGCAGTTGCCCATTTCAAGCTGGCGGAGGCCTGGCTGATGACGGGCAATGGCGATGAAGCCTCAAGGGAACTGGAAAGGGCCGCGCGATTTGCCCCGGATGACCTGGATATACGTTTCTTTTTGCGGCATATTGCGCGTTTCAATAAAGCCCCTGATGAGGTATTAAAGGACGCCCGGATGGCGGTGGAGAAGAATGCTAATGATGCCGGAGCACATGATCGTCTGGGTACCCTTTTACTCATGATGGATGACATGAAAAGCGGCCGGGCAGAAGTCGAGAGAGCGGTAAAGCTTGCCCCGGATAAGGAGGAGTATCGTCTGGATCTCGCTTATGCATTGTCGTCTTTTTATGAGGGTGCAGCGCTGCGGGAGGTAAAAGCTGCACTGCGGCTGGCGCCCAGGTGGCTTGAAGCCTGGCTTTTTCTGGGCGCGTTCTACGCGGACTTGCGCCGGCTCGGCGATGCCATTAATGCTTACCGGCAGGCGTTGAAGATATATCCTGATAATGACCTCTTGCATTATCTTCTCGGGGATGCGTATTTTAAGGCTTTTAATGCTAGAAATGCCCGGATCGAGATGGAGACGGCCGTGGAGTTGAATCCGGATAATTATGAGGCGAGGCGTGTGCTCGCCGGTTTGTACCTGGTTCAGGGTTTGAAGGATAAAGCTATCGAGCAGTATGAAGTGCTTGTTGAGATGGAACCGGGTGTTGAGATGGTCCGTAAGAAGCTGGAGCTGCTTAAGCGAGGGTAGGGTTTATTATTGTATTCTTTTTCACTTCGTAGTCGACGTTTTCTCGAACGCCGCGAATCGTGCGAAAGGTAGTGGGTTAGGGATGTACTTGGTGAAGTCGCAGGTGGAGAGCTATTGCGGGAGCGTGTGGGTCGAGAACCGGGTGCGTGGGGAGTATAATGAAGGAAGCCGGTTTGTGGTAATGCTGCCTGCGGTTGAGTGATTCCTGTTTTAATCTTATATCGGCGCGGTATCGGTTTCACCACAAAGGCACTATGACACAATGGCGCACAAAGCCCTGTTCATTGGCGTTAAGGCACAAAGGATACAATGGCACAATAGAATGAACATGTTTTGCATTTTGCCACGTGATGTAGAAGCACCTTTTCAAAAATAGTTTGAGATTAGCTGGGGTACATGAAGATGAGTGCCGAATTTATGAATTAGTACAATTAGTCATGTAGAGCAAGAAGGTCAAGCTGAATCTAGAAAAGTTTTCAGAGATAGAAATATTATCAATAAAATATCATGATATCTTAGGGTTATGGTATGAAGAAAAATGAATTGTTGGCTAAAATTGAAAAGCTCGAATTCGATAAGAAATCAACAATTAACATTGATAATGATAATGCCGAACTTTATGTAATACGGCCTTCTGTTCTGCCCGGGTCGCTCAGAAATGAGTATGATGTAAAGAAGAATTTTCAAATATGGTTAAATCATCATTATAGAAACTTTAAACCAAATCATCTACGTGTTTTTATTGATTTGAACTTAAGGGTAAGAGCTAGGCCAGACTTAAAAAATAAATTATTAATGGCTTTTGACAATATATTTTATGGCAGCGATCCATTAGAAGAAGTTAGGGTTTTTGATAATGAACAATTCCCCCATTATCTAAATTCAATTAAAACAATAGCATGTTTATCTCAGTTGTTTTTGATCGAGCAAGAATTAAATTATACACGAGAGAGCAATTTTGATCCTAAAAATTTGTTTTATCAGGGATGGATTCGTCAATTTATTGACAATCCTAAAGAGATTGATAATATGTGTATGAGCGTTGCGAGATTTCAGCCGCCAACCTCTCAATATACCGATAAAGAAAATAAGAAAAATAGGAGATATCAACCGAACCTTAAACCTTTATGGTATTTGAAAAATGACGGACAATCAACCTTATAATTTAATTTATTTTTCTACTATATCTCAGTCTCGATAAATCTTCATGTTCTCGAGGTTTTCTAAATACATATAAATGCTCATGCGCTATTAAATAAATATTCAGTTTTTTTGCTTGCCCTTTCCAGTATGGTGTAGATTCACAATTATGTTGAGCTTTGATAATATCCTCTTTAAGCACGAAATTATTATCTAAAAATTTCTGCATGACATAATAGGATAGCGGAATGTAATGCTTCGCTCTTCTTGTGTCACCTATTAAAATTGCACAATAAGAGTCTTCTTTTAGAACTCGATAAAATTCTTTTATTCCTAATTCTAGTTCATCGCAAAACTTTTTTAGACTCGAAATATTAGAAAGATCGCCTTCTATTTTGCCTTCAGAATATTTTATGATATTCAAATATGGTGGATGCGTAACAATTAAATCTATACTATTTTCATTGATATCTCCTAAATTCCTAATATCTCCAATTTTGACATCGGGTTCATATTTTGATTCAGATTCAAAATTTAAGATGTTTTTTATTAACTCAATAGATTTAGGGTTAATATCAATACCAATGCCCCTTCTATTGAGTAACTTAGCTTCGACAAGTGTTGTTCCCCCGCCCGCCATAGGGTCTAAAACAACGTCTCCTTCTTTTGAATATTTTAAAATAATATTTCTCGCAATTTGAGGGGCAAAATTACCCCTATAATCAGGCGAATGTGTAGCCCAATCTCCTCTTTCTGGAAAAGACCAAAGGGTTGAATATTCTGGTTTGAAATTACTTGGATTTAAAGTAAGGGGCTGTTTATTTTTAATTTTATTGTTTATAGTAATTCCTCTTTAATAATTAGTTATTATTAACTCTGATATATAACCTCTTCCCTCTGCTTGGCAATTAATCATCCTATTAGCCCTTACTCGATTAATGTTATATCCACGATAAAGTTCATCAAAGAAGTTATCGTTTGGATTTTCATTTTTCGGGTCAGAATTACTTAAGATTAGATACGCACCTTTTTTATCCATTTTTTTATAGAACATAGCTAACCTTTTTTGTTCCTCATCGCCAAAACCATCTTTTGAATAGTCGGTAAAACTTGATGTATTATTTAGTGGTCTATATGGCGGATCAAGATAAACTAACGTTCCTTTTTGTATATACCTAGAAGTCTTCCCAAAGTCTCCACAAATTATCGATACACCTTTAAGAGCTCTGCTAACTTCGGTGATATTGTTTTCATCACATATCGTCGGGTTCTTATATTTTCCAAAAGGAACGTTGAACTCGCCTTTGCTGTTTTGTCTAAACAATCCGTTAAAACATGTTTTATTTAAAAAGATAAGCTTGGCTGTCCTTTCTATCCATTTATCACTATATTTTTTATAGTCGAATTGTTTATCTTCCTCATTGTACGAATTTCTGACTTGATAAAAATATACGCTTCTATCAGTTACGTTTTTACTAAGATATTCATTTTCCATATCGTGTAGGATTCTTATTAGCTCTTTATTGCTCTTTTTTATAGTGGTATAACCCAATACTAATTCGGGATTAATATCAAATAGATAAGCGCTCTTAACATTGAAGTTCTTTTTTAGATAAAAGAACATAGCGCCTCCACCAACGAATGGCTCTACATAGTTTTCGATAATCCTATCGGCTATGATTTGTTGTGGCAATCGTTTTTCAAGATCTTCAAGTAATTGTGTTTTACCGCCTGCCCATTTTAAAAAAGGCTTTGCATTGGTGATTTCTTTATTTGTTAGTGTTAATTGCATGCTTACCATCCATAATTTAATTTTATAGTATTAATTTTTCTTGTTAGCATACTTAGTTGCTATTGAGAGAACATCCTGCCAGGTCCAAGTCCCAATCATTTTATCGTCAATATAGTAGTCCGCACCGATTTTTCTAGTATCATTATTGTAGTAGGCTATCTTTGCCGGGCAATTTTCGTTAATATGGTCAAAAGGTATCCTATTAAAAATTAAAAAATCACGCATTTCCGAGAGCTGGGGGTCAACTCTGCATGACCAAATTATTATTTTATGGCCTAATTTTTTTATCTCTCTTATTGTATCGATAGCTTCGGGAATAGGTTCCCCTATCCCTGGGTATTTATCGATTACAATCGTACCATCAAAATCTATTGCAAATATCGCCATATTATCCCGAAAGAATTTCGTGTGAAGTGATACCAGTTTTACTTAATTATTTAATTTATTATCCTACAATTACTTTGTTAGTCTGCGATATGAAAATAATCGCACAACAAATATAAGCTAGATGTTTCAAATATACAAATTTATATGTCCGAGGAAACAAACAATAGCTCTTTTAAAGAGTTTATTGATGGAAGTGCTTTGGATTATTTTCAGGGGGGATTTGATCGTTGGCAGGTAAGATTAAAGAGACCAAATATAGGAATTCCTTGGTATCCTCCCACAGACACACAATATTTTAAATTTTTACGGGATTCAGCCAATATCTATGGGCCTGATACAATTTATAATGATTTTGTTAAAATATATGATATTACGACGAGTGATTTAAAGACTAGCACTAAGGCTTTTTCATTAATTAGCACCATTTCATCAAAATATAATAAAGACTCCCTTGAAATGGAAATTTGGTTATCTGTTCTCTATATGGCAATGGTTGCCGAAGAGAACAAACGTTGGACAAAGCTTGGAAAGAGGATAAAACGGCTTGGTGTACATCGTGTGCTATTAGAAAATGTACCACCCAAAATTGCGGCTGATGAAAGTAAAGGTAAACCTTGGAAAGTCATTGATGAAGAGTGCAAGATAAGAGGATTCTGATGACAATTATTTTAAGTCTTTCTAGATATATTCTTTAACCTATGTTTTTATCTTTTTTTCAATCATTATGATTTTTCTCTTGCCATGATACTCTAAAATGGCTTTCTTATCTTCCAGCTTAAGATCTTGACAATCAATGAATATCAAAGGCCTAGAAAATATGTACTCGGTATTTTCTAAAAGATTAATTGATGATGCGCCGATGCCAGCTGGTGATTGTTGTTGAATATTAAATGATAAAACATTTTCGACTTTATCTATTATGGCGCTATTCTTTAATACAATTAAATTTTCTCGGCCGCATATATTTTTAATTTCTGAATAATACATATATCGAGCGCTATCCGGAATTACAACATCATAACTCGAATCTAATGCAATTAAAATATTCAAAATCATTAGTTGAATCTTATTAAGTGATGTATTACTTAATCGAATAATAGTTTTGTGCTCTTGATATAATATATCCTGAACAATACTGATTATATTCTTATAAAAATCAGATACAGAAATAATTGTCTTTGCACCGTTCTCGATTTCTATTGGAATAATTAGTCCATTATTTATAATGGCATATTTTGATTTAAGTAAAATATCATTGTATGAATAATAGGTTTCAAGATATAGGAATGTATCTTCAACTTTTTTTTCTAGTTTGAAACAAATTTCATTAGACTCTTCCTTACCTGTACATTGTATATCCTGCTTTTCCAGCAACATCGTTGGGGTCCTGAGCATAACTGTGATCTTTTTATCACTTGGCCCTTTACTGCATATGTTGGCTTTAATATTATTACCTAAATAAACTTCATCATGAGCAATCGAAAGTGTTTCTGGGTTCCATATAACTTTAAATATTTTATGCGCAACTACGGCTGTATGCGCGTTTAAATCATACTGAAGACAAATAGAAACCGATGTTTCACTCGATTTACAAAACCGATATAAGTCCTTTAATTCATCAAATTTTACGTATCCTTTTGTATCAATACGTTTGCTTTTATAATGCTGACCATCGATTTTTAATACTACAAACATATCGGGGATTCCATAGACGTATAAAATTGTATCCTCTAAGCTATTATATTCTGCTTCTTTTATGAGGTTTAATGACTTCTTATCCTTACGGTATAGTCTATATGCGAATAGATATGGTACTTTTAATGGTGAAAACGTTCTAATTACAGATGGGTTTTTAAAGCCCACTTTTACGGAAATTGGGGCTTCTTCTATAATTAAACCATCAAGAGAAGATTCAATAGCTTTACCATAAATTTCAAAATCAACTCTTTCTACTTCTTTGTTACTAACCGGGTCTATGATCACAGGATGATCTGATTCTATCCTAACAACTGATTTTTCACCCTCAATGAGCATAGACGGCCAAGATATTGGGAAAATTTTTGGGACAATATAAAATTTTTTTGAATAAGTAGTACTCTCTGCCAATATTTCAAACACATATTCTCCTTCTTCTAGATTGTTATCAATGGCACAATCTTTTAAAATAATTTTACCATTTATATAAAAGTGAAGACCATTTATTGTTACACCATTATCGGCAAATCTACTGATCTCATCATAATTGTCATCAAGGATCCTATAATATAAACCATCCTCTAGGTCATTATTTGAATTACAAAATCCGCTTATCTGTATATCGCTAATAGATGAAAAAACATTATCAGGGCTTTCAAATTGCCATTCTAAAAAACTTTTTCTCTCAAATTTCCAATTACAATTTCCGGCTTTGATTATTAAATTATCACCATAAGTCCAAGCGATTTCATAAATATGGTACCTTGATAGATCGCCAAGATATGTAATGGATTCTAATTCATACTCTTCTTCATCCTCAGATTTTTCTACTTTGGCATCCTCGATTGATGTTTTTACAATTATATCCTCTTTGTCAGCTATTGTGAATAGATAATAACGATCATCTCCAAAATTACGTTTTATCTTTTCATTACGAGCATATTGAGATACTATCCGATTTCTTGTACTACCAGAAAAAAGCATATTGTCTTCTAAATCAATAATTTGGTTACGATGGAAATCGTTATCTCTAATTGAAGCAGACATATTTATTGAAAACTTGTTTGATTTTAACATTTTTTCTATTTTAAAGTAAAAATTTTTATGTACTAAACTTCCGTCGCTACCTATTTTTAACTCTTTGATTTCGTCTTCTATATTAATTTGAATCTTTTTTCTTGAGTTATTTTCATCATAATAAGCTATCTTCGGGATTTCAATTTGTAAAAATGGAAGTTCATTGTTTTGTCCCCACATCATTTTTAAATCAGGATTCCAAGAAAATCCCTCGGAACGATAGCTTATTCCATCTACCAGGTACTCTTCGCCTACTGTTATATTTCCACACCAAATGAATTGTTTTTCACCATTATTTACAAATGCTCTGACCATTTGAGGTATATTACCCTTATACACACTAAATTCTTCATCTTTTTTATAATAGTATAATCCATTTTTGTTACATATTTCACAACATGGCCATTGAGCCATATCGTTAATACTTATCTTTATACTAGGCGTTATTGTATATTCATTTTCATTTATTGAATATACCCCATAATCGATGATTGCATCTTCGAGTGAACCACATTTTACGGTCTTAGTGTCAGGACATATTACATTATTATCTCGATTGTTTCTCAATATACTTTTAAATTGTATTGGTGTATAATTGTTAAAAATTTCACTATATAGTGTGGAAATTTTGGCCCTTATTATATTTTTTATGTTAATATTTGTGTTATTTTTTATTTTTTCTACCACATCTTCATCGTTATCTATATCAATTATGTCAATATTGTCTTTGATATAATCAAAGATTTTAGTTAATTTTTCATTAACCACTTCATATAATTCATACTCATTTGTATCATGGGAATATAAATTAAAAATATCATGAAATTTTTCCTTACGATTTTTTAAGTAATAATTTTTATAGTATTTTATACAAAAATCGATTGCTGGTTTAATATTAGCCTCTGTCAATAATCTTAATGTACCTACAAGTAATCTCGATCCTTGTTTATTTTTCTCTACTTGGATACCAATCTGATCAAGTCGTTTACATAAATTATCATGAATTTTCACTTGTTTATAAGAATTCTCATCCATGTTCAATTGTTCGAAAAATTCTCTCCAAAAACTAGTACAGAAGCGTTTGGAAATTTCAATTGAATATGCTAATAAAATGTTATTCTCTAATTTCGAAAAAATACTATTGCTCTCATGATTGGTTATATATTGGCATGCTATTTGAAGATCTGAATAATTATTCGAAAAATTTTGTTGAATAGGCCTTTCATCCGCTAACTGTTCTAAATCTTCTGCGATGGATTCATTTATTTTTTTAATTAGTTCTTTCGCATCTAGGCCTTTCGAGTCATACAATTATATCATCGCCTTTTATCTAAAAATTTATAGAATTCCGCTGCTAAAAACGGGCATAAGTCTGCATTATATCTCGAGCAGAAGTTAGGCAATAACAACGTGCCTTCATTGTCTCTCGCATTTTGTATGAGCTCTTTTGAGAGTTCCCATATCTGTTCCCAATTTCTTTTCGCTAAATATATTGATCCTGAACCACTTTCGTGGGAATCCAGAAATGCAAGTTCAGGCGATGATTCATCATTAGGATATATAATACCTCGAACTTCATTTTTATTGATGCCCGTATATTTTGGCATAGATAATATTATTCCATGTTTGATAGTATGTAGGAGAAGATATCTAAGATATGCTTCTCTATCAAATTTTGCACATGATGTACAATCTGCATTATCGCATACTATTCCTTTTATTGTTTCGCACCATTTACGCCTTATATCCGGCTTTTTCTGGCGTTCCCAATCTTTTAAATCAAGCGTTGGTCTAGTCATCTCTGCGCTATCTAATTTTACTATATTCTCACAATTTGAACAGCTACCATTAATACAAAAATGCTGAGTGGAAATGAATTCATCTAGCAGTCCAGGTAAGAATTTTATACCTATAGAATGTGTGGAAAATACATTACCCATATAGCTGTATTGGCCAATATCTTTTGGAAATATATCATATATCTTTAATTCGTATCCATTTGAGCTAATAAATCGTGTAACATATTCCCTTCCAAGTGATATTACATCTACCGATTTAAAGTCTACCGATCCGAATTTCGCAGTCTCGGGGGACATTAATTCATCTTTATATATAAGATATTCTAGCAATACTGTTCTAGTATTCGGTAGATCAACAGCTGTTACACTATCAAATCTTTTATTTTCACATTTTCCGCAAGTATATCTTGGCAAGTTATAGCCATTACTCAAATATTCTGTTCGGTTAATTAACTTAGCCTCAGGCCTATACTGATATAATTTTGCCACGTCTTCTGGAATGTCAAAATCAAGATTTTTATCAAATTTTTTCCTCATAAATTCTTTTGGCAAATCTATACCATTCTTATCATGATAATTGAATACTTTTTTACATTCTTTGCATTGCCAGTATAACCCAGGTAATGATCTGAATGCAAACTTATCGTACTTTGCTTCAGATTTCATAGATTGCATAAATTCAGTTTCTCTTCTAATATGCGCTGGATTCATACAAACTCTTGGCACTGGTGGTTCATAAATTTCACCACAGTTCCTGCATCTGTATACTTCACTTATCTGGGCAAGTTCGGTATGACAATTGATACAACGATTACCCTCGTCCGTAGGCTTAAGGTATGTCCTACCGCATTTAGGACAATAAAATCGGTAGGGATAATAACGAACCTTAATATTCAGTGGTGTCTGTACATCTAGGGCTATAGCGTCTTCAGGGAATGATTCTCCAAACTGTTTTTTATAAAAGTCAAACGCTTTTGCATTAATGTTTAGCAGCCTTTTAATTTTTAACTCAATAATGGGATCTCTTTCAAGGCTATCGATCTTATAACTATTTGCACCTTGTGTAGCGAATCCACCCAATGGATGGTGCGAGAGGACCTGTATTCTTCCGATTGCATCTTTTATTGCGTCCTCTTTGCCAGTTATTAACATCATATGGCAGGTATAACCCGCTCCTCTCATATTTGGTACTAAATCGCTAATCTTAGATCCAGGACCACTAATAATATCTTGATCTTTAACTATTCCGCGGTTTATTTTATCAGCAATTTCAACACATTTATCAATAATTACCTTTTTAATTTGTTCTACAGATGCATTATATTTATTCGTGTTAAGAATTTTTTGCTCTCTGTCAAACCATTCCATATAAGATGTTATTGATTTTGTTTTTGTTTCGTCGCTTATAGAAATTATCTTGTTAATGGTCGAATCTAATATAACCTCAGCAAATATTTTTGGATTATTAACTAGATCTATCTGTTCTCCTTTATACGATATTTTTATTTTTTTAATATTTTCTATAGTTATTATCGGCCTATCGCTAATTGATCTTGACCGGAGTTCACTGGCTATAAAATCCAGTATTCTTGCAGTTAAATGAATATCGACAATACTTTGATTAGATATGAGAATCGGGGCATCTTCATAGACCCTTTTTTCAGGTTTAGCAAAGTTTTCGAATTCATTTAAGAAATAATAATCCATAGCGTTTGTCGGGTCGATTACCGTTACAGCTATAGAATCTTTCTTTCGGCCACCTCTACCAATACGCTGAACATATTCGTTCACTGTGAACGGTGCCGACGAATTAAAAACATTGCTTACATCGCCAATATCGATACCAAGTTCGAGCGTTTTGGTTGCCATCATTATATCTATCGGGCTTAACTGTTCCCTGCCTCTCCAATTAGTCGTTTTACTTGTGGTAAACTTCGTGATTGACTTAATACGCTCCTCTGGTTCCAAACCGCCTCTATGCCAGCCAATTTCTAGAATAGCATCATTCAGCATGCCATTTTGCTTTAAATAGTCATACCATTTACCAACATATCTTCCGACTCTTTCATCGGATTTATCAAGTGGTACATCAGATTCAATCTTTGGAAATACGTCCTCTTTATATGTTCTAAAGTACTTAGTCTCGTTTCCTTTTAGATTTCTTACTAAGCTATCAGTATCATGCCGATAATTAGTAAAAACAATAGTTTTACGGAAATGTGGATCATTAATTGAATGACCTAGCACTTCGACAGTATTTAATGTTGTAGTTACGACTTGCATGAACCTATTTTCTTTATAATTATATGGTACAATTGCGTAATGATACCTATAGCGATTATTCTCATCATTTATAAGATAAGAACGATTCTTATCCGATAAGAACAAAATGTCTTTTTTGTCTACATTAAATACCAATGAAGCAATTTCTTCTGCATTTTTAATAGTCGCGCTTACACCAATATACAATGGTTTATTTCCAGATGCTTCTTCCAGTCTTCTCAACAAATGTCCAGCATGGCATCCGTATATACTCTCACATAGATGGAACTCATCAAATACCATCAAATCGATTTTTTGCTCAAAAATATTTCTATATTTAGGCGACTGCAGACAGACATTAATCATATCAAGATTCGAAATGAGAATATCTGGAGGTGATGTGATTATATCCTCCCTTGTAAGCCGCACGAATCTAATCTCAAGTCCACAATGGCTACATTTCATTGTGTATAACTTTTTTCCATTCTCAGAATCAGAAATTATGTACTCAAAGTTTGACTCTTTACATTCTGGACAAAGCTGAATAGGATTATCTTTATAGAGTTTTTGGGGATTTGGTGTATCCCCTGTTAATATACCTAAGGTAATTTGTTGATGTGGTATTGCTTGCCTATTTATTTCATTTAATATTTCAACGATACGATTCGCTTGGTCATTTGCGAGTGCTTTTGTCGGATAAGTGATTATTGCTCGTACTTTGGATAACGGCTCATATCCGCTTGTTATATCTTTTAATTTATCATCGTAAATATGGGCAATTATCGGTATCAGAAATGCTTCTGTTTTACCTCCACCAGTCGGGATAGACAGTAGTAAACAACTTTTATTGATGTCCTGTGGTTTTTCTAGCTTACTAAGTATGAAGAACAATGAATCTTCTTGGTGTAAGTATAATCTTGAATCTTCTTCGTTAAATCCCCAAATTTTCGATATGGCACTAATTATCGGTGAAGGTAACAATTTGGATCCTTTTCTGTCAAAACGATCAAATGGATCCTCAGATTCCTTTAATCTAATATTGATGTGTTGTCCATCAGAAACCTTAAGATCTTTTAATGTGCAGTCGCCATTTTTAAATTTTTTTATGGATTCCTTTATAGGGCCTTTTACATCATCTATGAATATATTATAGTCTTTCTTTGATATGCCCTGGCTTTTTACACTACGATAAGTAAATTTTTGATCAGATTTTAATAAAGTTTGATTTATTAATTCTTTAAATTTTTCTGCATCGAATATAGAAAATAATATATTATCGGTGTTTGAAATATTATCGTTAATATCATTTACATAAACAGTTTTATCGCTATCTGCTATACGCCCATCCTCAAAAATAATATTTTTATATACGCGGACACGAGAATGGATTTTATTATTTGTATCTATTATAGAATTGGAAAAGCCTGGATGCTTTGAATTTATCATTTTCAATAAATCGATAATTTTTCCATCAACATTATAGATTTCAGGATTTTTTATGCTCTTAAGAGAGTCATCCATTATGTGCGAATAATATACATCAACCATAAATTCACCTATCCTAATTTGGAAAAATAACCTGTTAAATCTTCATATAGACGCTCTGTTAATCGGAGGGTAATAAATGGAACGAATACTTCCTCACTACTGCATCCACCATGCCCGCCATAATGTAGCATTGTTTCATCTATATCTTTAAACGGTACAGCAATTCCTTCATCACTAAAAAGACAAACAATATCTGGTGCCCTATAGTCAATTGGTTCATTTTTCTTACAAAGCAACTTTTCTATAATAGGATCATTATACCTATAAATTCTGTTCGGAATACCCTTTTTCTCTAATAACCCCTTTATTAAAGAGTATGACTCTTCGAGATCCATCCTATTTATATCATAAAAGAGTAGACATCGATTACTAACAGATATATACGGCGATTTAAGCTTACTATGCTCAAATTCCTCTTTTATCTCTTTTTTAGTTATATATTTGGACGACGTCTCAAACATCCCATGATCAGCTGAAAATATTATAGTTGTTTTACCATCAAAAATTTCTTTTTTATTTTTCGCAAGGTCAAGCATAAATTCCACAAGTAATAAGTTCAATTTTTCATACTCATACGATTCAAAAGATGTAAATGAACCTATTGTATGGCCAGAGTGATCGATTAATGGATAATAAGCAATAATCAATTGCTTTTTATTATTAACAATTGTTTTAACAATGTTTTTGAACAAACGGTCGGAAGGGTCTATATTAACAACATTATTGTCACCATATAGCATCTTAGTAAAATCACTAGTGACCTTACTAGATTTGGTTGCACTAAGTATATTAAATTGGATATCTTTGATATGATTCAGAAACGTTTCAGGTTTCTTTCCAATATATCTTGATAACCCCCCTTCTGCTACTCTTTTTACATCCGCAATCTTTTCTTTATCGTTTAATGTACCATTATATACTTTAGATGATATAACTCTAGTTTCTACAGGTAACAGCCCCGTGAATATAGTAGTTAACGCGGCACCTGTATCCGTAATTAATGTCGAACCTAGTATTAATTTATCATTGTACTCATCTTTTCCTTGTAACCACTCAAATAGATTTATACCAAATGTAGTACTTTTTCTTTCTTTTAAACCATTAGACAACCATAAATATTGAGAATATCCAAAGCCATCCAATAATACATAGATCACTCTTTGCTGGTCTGAATACATGCAGGATGTTACTGCCGAATCATATATTTTCGGATTGAACATCTTTTTAATACACAATGATACAGATGTTAGATTCCATTTTTCTTGGTAAATATTAATATAATTATTGAGTTTATCGTTACAAATTTTACGCGTTTCTGTTACCATATCATGCAATATTTTAATATCCTTAAGCCCAGATGTGGCAAGATAACGGTCTATACCCATCTGCTTCTCGAATAGTAATAACTCTTTATAAGATTCTGCAAGAAGTGCTAAGTGCTTTCTAACAATTTTGTTTGATTTTACATAATCATTCTCATAAGCATCATTATCAATAGACTGTAATCGATTTCTTATCTGGATTATTTTTTCTGCCGAATTAAAAACGCTCTCCCAAACGATGCTTTGCCCATCGACACAAACCCTGATATATTCTTCTTTGTCTTTTTTATAGTATTGGTTTAACTTAATTAATGTGTATAGGATCAATTTTTTATTACTCAAAGAGTTAATATCCTCTGTTATTAATTCCTGATTACCAATATCCCTTCTATTGATATCTAGAGTCTCCCTGGGTGATTTTAAATAAAAAGTTATTTGTGATATCTCATCTTGAGTGATTTTTCCTTCCCGTAATCTTAAAAGTAATACTGTTCGTATATCCTGGAACTCATTTACAATATCGATTTTTTTACTTTCAAACATCGTCTAACACTTCGACAAATATTCATTAACTGCATCGACCGATGGTCCTGCATCAATTCCTTCTTCTAATAATTGTTTTGCCTCTTGAATTCCAACAATTTTTAAAGGTTCGACAATTATTAAATTTGCAGAGTCAAATTTTTTTAACATTTGTGAAACCACTAAATATCGTGGTCCTAAAGATCGAGTTATCACATTACTATCTATGAACAGTACTTGCGCATTTTTATAATGACTTATTACTCTACCTTTTTTAACTTGGTCATCGACTAATAATAGAATTTTATCTTTTGTTAAATTATTAGTATCTTCTTCGCTATCATATCTGCCATCAGTTAACTCACTTATCAATTTTTTTATATTGTCTGCTTGATACTCTTTTGTTCTAATATCCAGGGTTTCCATAAATTCATTTACAAATTCAATAACATGAACACAATCTGTATGGCTAATTTGGTTATTACTTTCTCTTTTTTGTAATCTTCTAATTTCAGAAGCGATTAACTCAGATCTAAAATATGTTTTAACTTCATCGATTTTCATTTCATCAAAATATGCTTTATATATTGTATATCCGGTATTGTTATATGGTATAAACATATTATCAAAATATTTAAAAAGCCATAAATTAAAAAATCCCGGATTTAAGATATAATTTTTTAAAGTATTTAATGTTAAATCAACCCTTTTTAATAATATAGAATCATCTTTATTTTCCATACTCGGAATTTGGTTAAACGGATTTAACTTTTTATCTTGAATATCTTTGAATAGAATATCTAAACCTAAAACAATTTCACCATCTAATATCCCTTTTTTTGATAAGGAATAATTATCAATAATAAATACATCTTTATACGCAGAATTAATTATCTTCAAAAAAGTATTCATATCAGATTCAGTTAAAATTTTATTTAAAACTATAGGATGGTCAGAACGAATAACATCTATTATCGTGTTCAAAAATAGCAATCTTTTTTCAGGTTTTTGATCCAATAGCGGATAGTTAATATTCAATATTACCATTATACCACTTATAGTAAATATAATACTGGTATGCGCAATCTACCTTAAAACCTTTCCTTAAAAATATATGTAATGATTTCATAAATAATTAATTTTTTACATTTATTACCATTTATTGGTAAACTTGTTCCCCCTTTTTCTCAGCATCCTCTCTTTCTTTTATCTCAACTAAATGCTTGCTTATCCGCTCAACTCTTTCATCATCTTTTGAGGCATACTTCACGAAGCTCTCATATGCCCCCCGGGCTTTTGTTACATCCTGGGCCTTCTCAAAGAACGATCCGAGCTCATAGTATGCATCGGCATATTGTGGGTTCAGCTCAATAGCTTTCTCAAGCTCCTTAAGCCCATCATCGACCATATCCTTCTTGATCAACGTCACGCCCAGGTTCATATGCGATATATAGTCATTCGGGTTCAGCCTGACCGACTCCCGGAACTACAGCAAAGCGTCATACATCCTGCCTTTGTTCAGGTGCAGCGCCCCGTCATTATTCTGCACCTTGAAATCATACGGGTTCAGTACCCGGGCCATTTTATATTCGCCGATGGCCTCTTCCAGCATATTCTTATCTTGGTGGGCAATTGCGAGATTGAAATGCGCCATAGCATCATAGGGGTCGAGCTCCAGTGCCCTCATATATTCCGCGATCAACTCGTCGATCATATCCTTCCAGTGGATGAAGTTCGCCCTGTTCATGACCACTATTCATCCTCTGAATGAATGATCTGCTTGTCCATAATAGTTCAAATTTCGACCGATTATTATGTATTATTATAATGTAAATGCTTGTAATATAACAACTTTTTATGTAATAAGTTAATTATTTATACTAAAAGCTACTTAATGGGTAGTACACGAACCGTCCGGTAAATGTGTATCATAGCTTATCACCAAATGTCATATCTTATCACCACCGGGCGGCTCGTGAATCGGGTACGACCAACAACCGGCCCAAAGCAAACAGCTTTCACCTCCCATTATCTACCATAATGGTGTTATCGAAAGGGCCGGACAGGCCACGTTACTCCATCCTCGGGTAACGTGGCCATAATAACACATGAACACGTGAAACAGAGGCCAGGCGAAAGATCAAATGCTAATACTAAAATGCTGTTACCATTGTCTCTATTTCATCGACGAGGCATATTGTGAAGTAAGCGTTTTACCTGCCCTGGAGCTTCTCGCCTTTACGGAAGACGATGAATGCCCGGCATTTGTTTACAGGTACGATTAACAAAAGAAAGTAAACGACATGGACGCTACAATATATGGCCGTTATACAGTCGTCGAAGGGATATGACTAACGGAGGACTGACTACATAAGCGATATAAATCACAACGGATTAAAGACCGTGCTGGAAATCTCTTATAACAATGGACAGCCCCTCTACGTAAGGGGCGGCATCGGCATCGGCAAGTCGGAAACCATAAAGGAATTCGCGATGGAGTGCGCCGCCAGGGCACAGCGGGAATTCATGGCATGGAATGACATTCCAAAGTGCGAAAAGCTAGAGGTAATGGCTCACACGTCTAAATATTTCACCTTCGTTGATCAGCGGGCTCTCATGCTGGATCTGGGCGACTTTAAGCTGCCCAGGTTCGACGAGAACGGTGGATTCGAGTGGTGCATTCCGATGGTATATGCATACATGTGCATGCCGGAAACGAAGGCCATACTATTTCTGGACGAATTTAATCTGGCCCCGCCGTCGATACAGGGTATGTTCTACCAGATCGTGAACGACCGGGAAATCGGAGAAAACCACCTGTCGGATGGCGTTTACGTGGTCGCTGCGGGAAACGACATCACGGACAGGGCGGCCGTGTACGAGATACCATACCCGCTCCGTAACAGGTTCCTTAACGTCAAGCTGGCTCAGCCTAACGCCGATGACTGGACAGTATGGGGTGCCGGGCACGGTATCGATTCCAGGGTGCTCGCCTTCATCAAGTTTAAGCCCTCATTGCTGTATAAGCCGGGCCTCGATGGTGAATATTCCTTCCCGACGCCGAGATCATGGGAGAAGCTATCCAGGTGCATTAGCGGCCTTAAGGATTATGAACAGATAAGGATGATCGCCGAGAGCGCTGTGGGCGAGGCCACAGCCGTGGAATTTACAGCACATGTAAAGCTGTACGATAATGTAGACCTGGATAATATTCTTGACCACCCGGACGAAGTGACCAGGATAACCGAGCCGCAGCTACTATTTGGCGTGGCTGGCGGGCTCATTGAAAAGTACCGGGCTAATAAGAAAAAGCTCAGTAAGATAGCGGCCGTGGCTGATAATATGCGGCCGGAATACAGTATATGGATGTACCGGACCATCAAGGGCATGAACAAGAATTTTACCAGGGAACTGGTCGCTGCAGTGGATCTGGATAAATTTACGGAGAGGTACGGTAAATACCTCAACTGAGAGGCAAGGCGGAAACATGCAGGATCTAACCTCGGGCGAAAAGATCACGAAGGGCATTGTACATTTGCAGCAATCTCAGCCTTTTTTCTGCTATCTCGTCATGCACCTGGAATTTAAAGAAGGTAAATTACCGACAATAGGCGTTGATCATAAAGGCCAGGTCCACTATAACCCGGCGTTCGTGGACTCCGTGACCGATAAAGAGGTCGAAGGGCTCATCATACATGAGGCTCTGCACTACGGCTTATGCCATATGATCCGTATGGCGAATAAGGATAAACGCCTCTTTAACATTGCTGCAGACATGGTAGTAAACGATATACTGCTGTCGGCGGGCATGAAGCTCCCTGCGTGCGGGATACTCCCGAAAAACCATACCTATAAGACCATGCTTAACGGCCAGCCCATAAAAATCGATGGCCTGGACGAGAAATCAGCGGAAGAGGTTTACGAAGAGCTTATGCTGGCAGCGGCAACGGTCAATGATGATATAAAAAATAAGGATGATGGAAAAGCCGACAGCTCCGGGCAGGACGAGCCCGAAAATGCTATTGAAACCGATGAAAACGGCCGGCCGACAGGCGAGAGCGGAGCGGGCCTGGATGAACACATCTACATAAGTGAAGGGGACGAGGCCGAGGCGAGTGCAATAGAAGCTAATTGTAAAGAAATGATGGTTGAAGCAAGAAACTTCGCGGTGAGCCGCGGCGCTCTTCCGATGGGCATAGAACGCCTTATAGAAAAGCTATTACCCCCAAAGGTTGATTGGCGTATTTTGCTTCGCCGGGCCATAACGAACAAACTGCCCTTTGATTTCACGTATAGGCGACCGGGCAAAAAAAGTATCGCCTGCGGTACATACCTGCCTTCTGTTATCCGGGAGGGATGCGATGTCATCGTCGCTATAGACACCAGCCCGAGCATAGACCGGGATACTTTAACCAGATTCATGAGTGAGGCCGTAAACATTGGCCGAAGCTATCATGGGCTGAATATGACTTTGTTATGCCATAGTGCCGCGGTGGAGGATTCAATCACGGTCAGCGAGCATGACATTCACCGTTTGCTAGAGTGGAAACCAAAAGGCGGTAGTGGTACTTCGCATGTGCCTGTATGGGAGTGGATTAATAAGAATAAGCCCACAGCAAGGCTCGTTGTTTGTCTAACGGATGGCGAGACTGATTTCGGCGAGCGTCAACCTTACGAAGTGATTTGGGTGCTTAGTCCGGACGGGATAAGCGAGAAGGACGTGCCTTTTGGGTGGGCAATAAAGATACCTAACTGAGGAATGCCATTGGACCATGCTGCCTAAGAGAAAGCCGAATGTCAAAAATAATTTAATGACAAGTGGTTGGCGATAGAGACATTCTACGATTGAAGCATAATGTAGGGAGTGATGGGAGTGGTTAATAATAACGTTAAAGATAAAACCGTGGACGGTAAGGCTGACATCGACAAGATAAAAAAGCTCGATATACTCATAGCGTTGTGCAAAAAACAAAAATTTGTCCTTGTAGAGGACATGGGCAAGCGTAAATGGACACTGAAACAGGCCGAAGGGCGCAGGCGGAGCATAATAAAAAAATATGATAAGCGAGCCGATGAAATTATATTAAAGAGCGCGAGCGAGCCTTTCGAGAGCCCCAACTACGTCGTGATGGCCGAGCTGGTGAGGGTCTTAAACTGTGTTGGCAGGGTGAAAATCAGACAGGTCGACAATGACACGCTCGGCGTTTGGGATGGGAAAGTGTACTATAATGAGGGATGGGAGCACAGGTCCGCACGCTATATCTACGCTGTAGTCAAGCATGGCAAGTACATCGCTGAAAATATTAAAATGGGTGGCATGGCCGACGATTTTCTTAAGTTCCACGATTGGCTAAAGCAGAACGAGACCGATATAGTGAGCACTATAAGCAGAACGGAGGCACCGATCCTGGAAATATCGCCGAGATCAGTCTACTGCCATTACCTGTACGAGACTAAAAAAATAAACGAAATCAGAGCGGTAGAGCAGGTGTACGCTATCCAGATACGCACTCCCGGAACGGTCTGCGACTTCGACTGGAGCAAGGGTTGGGGCCATTATTGGGCAAAGCTCCCCTGCCTGAATTTAATATCCAGGCAGTGCACGACCACTGTCTACATTACGGCGGCACTTGTTGAACAAATTCCCGAGATAAAAGATCTACTTAAAAGGCGGGATGAGCTTCAGATAGAATGCGAAGAGCTCACTAAAAAGATACACGAGGAAGCCAACGATTGCATGGGCAAGTGGCTCGCCCTGGCAGCACTATAATTAAGCGACCGTATCCCGGAACACCATGTCAAATGCATAATGATTATATATCCATTATACTTTACACATCATTGGTGAAAAATCATGGGCTACACAGTAAACCTGGGCCAGCCATACGAGGCCATCATCGACATGCTTATCAAGCGCGGCTACGCAGGAAACCGGACCGAGGCGATCAGGCACGCTCTCAAAGCCTACGAGAGACAGATCGAGGACGAAGAAACCGAGTTACTTGCCAGGGCATGCGAGAGCATGATGGCCGACATAGAGAGCGGCAAGATGAAGACGCGTAGCTGGGAAGAAGTCCGGGAGCGCCAGAACAGGAAGCGTGGCCTGAAATGATCCAGCTATCCGAAGAGGCTGAAAATGACCTCGACGGTATGGATAATGATGTCTATATCCGGTTCAGAAAGCACATAGATAAGATCGCTGCGATGCCACCACGCAGGCATCTCCAGCATGGCGTACCATTCTTCAAGGAAAACGTCGGGCAGGGGCGTATCGCATATCTAGTGAGGGAAGATACGATATATATTATGAGATGTTTCGAGCATCATAAAGAATATGAAAAATGGCTGGGCCAGTTCAAATAACTATTTTTATCATATATGTTATATAATATAACTAAAGGATAAACGCATGTTCGAAGGCTTCGATTCATCACCAACCATAGGCGACCTCAAGAAACAGATAACGGCAGACCCGACTAACATCGACCTACGCTTACTCCTGGCCAGCATCTACCGCGGCGAAGAGATGCACAACGAAGCCGTAAAAGAATACAAAGAAATCCTCAAGCTCGACAACCAAAACTACGACGCCTGGTACAACCTCGGCATGGAGTACTTCGCGCTAAAGAAGGACGACAAGGCGGTGGACGCGCTAAAAAAGGCCGCCGAATCCTCCCCGGATCGCCAGGAACCTTGGTTCCTTATTGGCATGGTCAGCTATAAGAAAAAACGTATTAAAGAAGCCATAGACGCCTTCAAAAATACTATCGAGAGGGCGCCCGACAACGCCTTCGCCCACTACGGGCTCGGGTCCGCATACGTCGAAACGGGAAAATACGCGGAGGCCAACGAAGAATTCAAGCGCAACCTCCATTTCGTCCCGCACGACAAAGGCTCACTCTTCCGACTCAAGTACGTCCCCAAGCTCAGCCTGCTCCCCGAGCAGGAGATCAGGGCCGCCAGAGCGGCCGCGGCAAAAGACCCCGATAATCCCGTGGTACACCACTGGCTCGCCGTCGTCCTCATTTTAATGAACGTGACCGAAGGCGTCGTCGACGAGCTCAGGAAAGCGATCAAACTCGACCCGAAGAACGCCGAATACCACTACGATCTCGCCTACATCCTCGACCTCAACGACGACCCGGACACCATCGAGGAGCTCCGGGAGGCACTGCGCATCCGGCCAAAATACCTGGACGCCATGTTCCTTCTGGGCGAACATTATGGCAACCACGGCATGATCGACGACGCCGTACGCATGTTCAAAAAAGCAATGAAAACCTATCCGGATAACGCCTTACCCCACTATTACATCGGTGCCACCTATGCCGACGAGGGGATGTTCAAGGAAGCGAGAAAAGAGCTAAAACGTGCGCTCAAACTTGATCCAGGTAACTTTGAGGCACGCCGCAGGCTGGCCCAGCTATACGCCGAAGACGAGCTATACGATGAGGCCATCGAAGAATATGAGAAGCTAATAGCGACGGAGCCGGGTATAAAGGCAGCCAGGGACAGCCTTGAAAAGCTCAGGGAAATGAAAAGGCAGTCATGTGAACGTTAATTAATTCCAGATTGTCATAACAAAATAATATGGCATGAGATATCTTTATATAACATAAGCTTGTTAATACTTTATGTACGAGCCGGTTGCTAGCTCAATCTCCCAACGGCCCGCACAAAGGGGGCTATATAGCCCGGCATCAGGCTTCGACGCTCTCATATATTGCCATAAAATCAGTCGAAACCCTGCCGGGCGGGGTATCGCCATCCTCTGTCCCGAGGGTGGCGTACCTAACACCGCATAATTAAAAAAGAAGTTTTTATTGCTCTACTGGAAAACAGATTCTTGCTTTTCTTCGATCTTTTCCATATCTTTTAGCTCAGCTATCCTCTTATTTATCCGCTCCACCCTATTATCGTCTTTAGCTGCATACTCGACGAACTTCATGAACGCATCTTTAGTCTTATCAGTTTGGAGCATCTTATCATACACGCTCCCCAGCTCATAATACGCGTCTGCATATTGAGGGTTCAGCTTGATCGACATCTCAAGCTCCTTAAGCCCATCATCGACCATATCCTTCTTGATCAACGTCACGCCCAGGTTCATATGCGATATATGGTCATTCGGGTTCAGCCTGACCGACTCCCGGAACTCCAGCAAAGCGTCGTACAACATACCCTTGTTCAGGAGCAGCGCCCCATAGTTATTATGCACCTTGAAATCATACGGGTTCAGCACCAGGGCCATTTTATATTCGACGATAGCCTCTTCCAGCATCTTCTTA
This sequence comes from Methanocella paludicola SANAE, assembly GCF_000011005.1. Classification (NCBI taxonomy): domain Archaea; kingdom Methanobacteriati; phylum Methanobacteriota; class Methanomicrobia; order Methanocellales; family Methanocellaceae; genus Methanocella; species Methanocella paludicola. Next base: position 1,603,775 of record NC_013665.1, on the reverse strand, counting down.
TCCTGGTAGGCGTTCGCGAGATTGAAATGCGCCATTGCATCATAGGGATCAAGCTCCAGGGCCCTCTTATATTCCGATATAGACTCATCTATCATATCTTTCCAGTGGATGATGTTCGCCCGATTCATGACCACTTTTTCATCCTTTGGGTTGATCTTCAGGATCTCGTCATACTCGGCGAGCGCTTCGTCCAGCTTTCTCATTGAGCTATATGAGATCCCCAGGCTATAGTGCGCATACGTATTCGTCGGTTCAAGCTGAATTGCCTCCTTATACTTGGCGATAGCTTCTTCATGATGTCCGGTCGCCCATAGCGCGTCGCCCAGATAAGTATGGGCTATGGCACTATTTGGCTCCAGTCTGACGGCCTCTTTGAAGGCATTCAGCGCCTCTTCAGGCCTTCTCAACACCATGTGGCAAGAGCCGAGCAGCTTATACACGTCATAAGACCGGGCGCCCATGAGCACAGCTTTTTGAACTTCAGCCAGGGCTTCTTCCGTACGGTTTACATCATAAAATACGTGGCCGAGTGCATAGTGTACGTCCGCATCCGCCGGATCGAGCTTGACCGCCTCCGTAAGCTCAAAAACTGCCTCGCCATTAAGTCCCAGCTGATGGAGCGCAACGCCTAGACTATGATGGAACCCGGCATTCTTCAGGTCCAGCAAGACCGCATACCGGAATTCCAGGCTGGCCTCATATGGCAGTCCCTTATCCATCAACGCCATGCCCATATCGTAATGCTTAAAGCCGTTATAGTGGTTGAGCCGAATCGCTTCCTTGATCTCCTTTAGTGCCTCATTCACCTTTTTGCGCTTCCGCAATACGACGCCTAGATTTCCATGGGCGTCCGCATGGTCAGGGTTTAGCTCGATGGTCTTACGATATTCGTTAACTGCATTGGGCGTGTACCCTTTCTTCTGGTAGGCCAGCCCCAGGTAAAAGTGCAGCTGAGGATCATCAGGTGATAGCGGTATGGCTTCTTTCAACACCGCGATGGCGTCGTCCAGAGCACCTTTTTGCGTCAGCGCGAGGCCCAACAGGCCTTTTACGGCCATGTTCGCAGGCTCTATCTTCAGGGCTTCATTGAATTCCGCTATAGCATTATTCAGGTCATGGGTCGCCGCATAGGCTGCGCCCAGCTCATTATGGACTTCTATCCGGTGTGAATTTTTCACGGCCACTTCTTTGAGTAACGCGATCGCTTCGGTATACTTGCCAGTGATCCGCAATTCACGGGCCAGCTTATACTTAGCATACGGATGGCCATTGTTGAGCTTTAACGCCTCCCTGAACTCGGGGATCGCGTCCTGTGACCGGTGTATGGCCGAGTAAGTCTCGGCCAGGTTCATGTGGGCCTCCTCATATTCGGGCATAATGCGGATTGCTTCCCGGAACTCATGGACCGCCTCGTCCATCAGGTTCCTCTTTCCCAGCGCCTTTCCCAGTCCATTATGGGCTTTTGCCAGCTCCGGCATCAGCCGTATCGCCTCGCGGAACTCCAGCATGGCTTCATAATATAAGATTGGAGTGTCTTCCGCTTTCTTTGCGAGGGCCGTCCCAAGATGATAATGCGCATGGGCATCGCCGGGGTTGATCCGGATAGCATCTCTAAATTCTTTAATGGCTTCATCCAGACTTCCCTTGTTAAATAATGCCATTCCCAGCACGACGTGCGGCGCCTCGATCTCGTCGTGCTCCAGCCAGATCGATTCCCGTAAGGCACTGATGGCGTCGTCCAGCATGCCTTTCTGAAAACAGGCAAGTCCCAGGTTAAACTGTGCTTCCGGGTTCTTCGGGTCAAGCTTGACCGATTCCCGGAATTCCTCGACGGCCTTGTCCAGATCTTCCCCTTGCATCAGCATCTTGCCCAGGTCGTTATGGGCCAGAGCGTTCTCTGGGTTCATGCGCACGGCTTCCCTGTATTCGTTGATCTTGCTCATGATCTGCTCGTCCACGATAGTTCACACTCCCACCGATTGTTATGTATTATTTCAATATAAAGGTTTGCAATGTAACAATTTATCACGTTATGAGTTAACTATTTATACTCAAAGTGTATTAAGAGGTATTGCACGAGGCGCCTGGTAAGTTACCATAACTTATCACCAATATCATAGCTTATCACCACGGGCGCCCCGTACAAGGGGGGCTATAGCGCCCGGCCTGAACCTCATAACTTATCACCTCCATTATTTGCCATAATGGTGTTATCCAGGCCGGACTGGCCACGTTACCTTGTTGGAGATAACGTGGCTTTAGCCCACATCATGGGCCAGGGTAGGGATGGAGCATCATATGCTAGTGTTGAATTGCTGCTATTGTTGCCTGTACTTCATAAACGAGACCTATTGCGAGGTCAGCGTCCTGCCGGCCCTGGAGCTTCTTGCTTTTACGGAATATGACGAATGCCCGGCATTTGTCGATAAGAATGAATAGAATCCAGAGGAGTTGATAACACATGCCAGATGGACATTGCCTTAAGTGTGGTGCGCCGATCATCCAGGGCATATTGCCCCACTATTGTGAAAAATGTCTGAGGGAGCTTGGCCTCGAATATGACGAGAAGACAAAAGAAGCGTTAAGGAATATGGGCGGGAATCTCGAAGCTAAAAAAGAGTATGCGCACGACCTCTATAAAAGCGGACGTATATCAGATGCAGTAAAAGAGCTCAAATCTATATACCTTAAAGATCCGGGCGACACGGCTACATTGTATAATCTTGCCATGTGTTTGTCAGAGCTCGACTCTCTTGATGAAGCCATATCGGCATTATCGAAATACGTTACGCTCATTCCCGTTAACGCTGACGCCTATTATCGTCTGGCAATTCTCTATAAGCGGAAAGCATCAATGGATAAAGCAATATCATCGATCGCCATGGCGGTAAAAATTGAACCAGATGATGTTCAATACCTGCTCGAACAGGGACATATCCTGGCGCTCGCCGGAAGGAGCGACGATGCCTTACGCAGCTACACTGCCGCCGTCGTGGTAGACCCGGCAAGCGCCGAAGCCCACTATTGGCGGGCCAGCGTATTATATGACAAAGGCAACTACGACGAAGCGGTCAAGGAGAATATCACAGCTATACGTATTGATCCCGGGTTCGCGATGGCGCATATGGACCTTGCCCTGATATATTTCGAGCGTGGGATGTTCGACGAGGCGATCGATTCTTATAAGGCTGCCGTGACCGCATCTCCTGATAATAGCGATGCTTATATGGGCCTGGGGATGGCACTGCTGCAAAAGAAGCAATATCCCACAGCGGCTGAAGCGTTAAAGAAATCCATTGCGCTGAAGGGCGATCGTATCGATGCCCGCCTCGATCTGGGCCAGTGCTATGAAAAAATGAAGATGAGAAATGAGGCCATCGATGAATATAAAGAAGCGGTCAGGATTAATCCCGGCTCCGCAATTGCCCACAACTATCTCGGCATCGCCTGCGCCAGAACCGGTCGATTAAAGACTGCGCAGGCGGAATTCGAGGAGGCTCTCCGGCTGAACCCTTCCAATGCGGCCTATAAAAAGAATCTGGAAATGGTTTCGAAACGTCTTCGGAGTAAATAATAAAAACCAGATTGTTAATTTAACAACTTATCTTGTCACATAACGCAAATTATAAGTATAAGTTATCACTTACTATACATTGCCCGATAACGGGTGAACGATGGAAAATACTATAGGAGGTTGATATCAATGGTATACTCTGATCCTGAAAAGCAAAGGGAAGCATGCCGAGAAGCGATGAAGCGGTACCGCGAACGCGTAAAAGCGGGCCAGCCGATTAAAGAGCGTCCCTCATTCATGACGACAACGGCGATCGTGGCCCGTGTACATCGCCTGGAACTGCAGGAGAACGCGTATATCGAGGAGCGAAAGAATTACCCCTATAATACAAAGGCATATCGTAATCTGACCTCCTACATCTCCGTTGTCCGGCGGCGGATAATCCGCTGGAAAAATATCCTGTCCACGCAGGATATCGTCGATTCCGCTTCGACGGGTGATCCCGTGATCGATGAGGCGATCGCGCGCATCGACTACCTTTACCGGTCCCTGGTGAAAAAACAGGCCATTAGGGATGGATTAACCCCGGACGCTCGCCTGTATATGTCCTACACTTCGGAGATCTGCCGAATCCGTAAGGCGATCGAGCGATGGCAAAGGGTCATCGACCAGGGGCAGGGCAACACGGCCTAGTGGGAAGTGAAGCCCTGAGATATTCAAATGGCATACGGCCGGGCAAATAAATAGTTTCAAGAAGCCGTACGCCTCGCGCCTGAAGATGCTTAGCTAAGGGCGAACCTTGGAAAAGCTCTGGTATGAAAAGCTTCTAAGAAAATGTAAAATTTTTTAATTACTTTTTGTATCCGCAAAAATTTTTCCGACGACCGTAAGGCAGATCTTTAGCTCTTTCTTATTCCGCTCAGTCTCGATCAGACCCATCTCTTGCAGGTTATCCAGATAATATTTTACATTAGAACGGGGCGTTTCAGACCCCCTGCTCCTGTCTAAAAGTTCTTTCAACTCTTTAATCGACTCGATATATCCATTACCATTATTTGAGCCGTGTTCCACGGTTTTTTCTTTAATGACTTTTAACATGTCATATTCAATATCCGTCACTTTAGCTATCGGGAATGGCGGGAACTTATGCAGGGTCGCTTCTCCCGAGGCCATGCCATGTTCCTTTATTTCCTGGGCAATACCCTTTAAATTTTTAATTATCTGCTTCTCATCGGCATTTCGTTCCAGCAGCTTAAAGACCGTATTTACCAGTTCGCCTTCGTAATATTTTTCCGGCTCAATATAATATAACTCGACGATTGCATCTTCACGCCGGTTTAAAAAGCTGGCCATGATAAGGGCGACCTGGACCATCCTCGGCGCAGAAGAAATATTCACATAAACAGGATTTCCTTTTTTAACTTCTTTTTCAATTAATTTATAAGCGGTTTTAAAAGTACTGTTAAAATCATATAAGTCAATATAACAATCTTCCCATTCGATGGGGACGCGTTTTATCTCTTTTAAAAACGAATTGACAACATCCGTTTGATGTTTATAATAACCTTTATCGCTCTTTGGATTTTGCACAAGTAAATAAGCCTTCTGTACGGTAAAGTCCTTGAACAGGGGCTTGATCACCCGATCGTACTCGAGGCCGGCCGGGATTATATGAACACCTGGTTTAGTCATATCCATACCACTAAAGGCCCGGCCAGTACATATATTTAACCTTTGAAAATGATACATGACAAAAATTGCTATTATGACTATAAAGTCAAATGTGTAATAAAGAAGGTATCGTTTTTCGTTATTATCTACTCTTCATTGCCCGACGATAGCTGTTTTAGCTCCAGGCTCTCAATCTCGGGTAGCGACGACCCTACGATGCCCTGAAGATCGCCATAAAGACCCGAAGCGTTATCGATGACCTTGTTGATCTCCTTCTCTCGCTTTGCCCACATCCTAGTCATCGAGGCTTTCTCTTTATCCATGTCATTTTTCATTGTCAGGAACGGGTCGATAATCGCCTGTATACGTTGCCGGAACTCAGGGCCGGTCAGGTATTGGTAAATATATTCCATCTTTTCATTTTTACCCATATTGGCGACCTTTACGGCGGCGATCTCCAGCAGGCTCATCCGTAGTATATGGCCGACGCTGACGAACGAGCTATAGTCCGTGACCCATACGCCATCGATCACGCCGAAGTTACTGATGCCCTTTGGCAATGTCTTTGTCACGATAATGGCGATTTCCGCTTTCGCCTCTCTCCGGTCGTCCTTCAGCTTACCGATCCATTTGTCCTGCCAGGACAACGTGTTCTTTGATTCCCAGATAATGCTGCCGCAGACGTTGCCGAAGCCGTCGTAGACGCACTGCAGTACGTCTGCGCCCTTCTTACCCCGGTCAATGGCTTCTATCTCATCATCCGGGAACTTCTTACCAAGCGTATCCTCGATGCTCTGCTCCATGGCCTCACCGCGTCCCTGGTTGGTGCCCTGTGAAGCCTTAACGTTGAGCTCTTCTATCTTTTTCCGCATCGATTCTATCTGCTCGTCCTTTTCCCTATCCTTGAGATCGTGCTCCTCCTGGAACTTTTTCAGGGCTTTATTTTTGATCTCGTCCCTCTCATTCTCCAGCGTTCTCTGCATCTGCAGATTCAGCTCGGATGCCTTCTCCTCCAGTTCAGCTTTGAGTTTAAGATACTCTACTTCGGCTTTTTGCGCTTCAGAGAGCTTCTGGCGTTTCTCTGCCAGTTCGTCGCCCATGACTTTTAACTTCGCGGCAACGGCATCTTCGGCCTTCTTATCCGCGTCGGCCTTAATGCGGGCGGATTCCTCTTTTAAACGAGCGTCGACCAGGGCATCCATTTCAGCTTTCTGCTTCTCGATGTCGCGCTCCTTTTCTTTGAGGGCCTGCTCCCTATCCATGAACTCTTTTTGCTTAGCTTTGAGTTCGGCATCGATCTCCAGGTGCATTTTTTCTTTGATCTGGTCTTCCATGACCCTGGTGATCTCGATCTCACACTTACAATTAGGACACATTATCGTTTGTACAGACATAGGATACCCCCCAGACGTAATTTATCACCTTACGCCTGGTAAGTAACCAAATGTTATTCTAATATTAATAACTTACGAGATGTAACTAAATTTTATGTTATGATGTTGAAAAAAGTATATTATATCTCAATTGTTTCTCCGTTTTTCACCAGGCGAGTTTGCTCCCATTTCTCCTTAAACCAGCCGTTATTCTGGGTATGCACCGGTATAAGCACATCAGGATCCACGGCATCGATAACCCTTTCGAGCTCTTCGCCGGTAGCATGTCCCGAAGCGTGGAAACCTTTAATGAATTTCGGCTTTCCATTATCAAAAGTAAATCCATGGGGCTCAATACTAAAAAGCTCCAGCCAGTTCTTCAGCTTCTCAAAGTCGATCTCCTGTTCTTCGGAGTACGCCTCAGATGAAGAATATATATATGCTCCGCCTCTGGGCTCTATGTCCAATAACTGTTTGATGTCATAGAATGACATGCACAGAATATAGCCGTCCGGATTATCTTTTATCTCATGATTTCTCACATATTCGACCGGACAATCCTGTGCCAGTGTTTCGGTTTCATATTTACATGCCTTTTTATCCTTGAGTTCGTCGTATACTAGTAATCCGTCAGTGCTGCAAGTGCCAGCGGCGCATCCTATTGCATACAGGTAATACGCATCTTTCGCAGTAATTACGAGTTGCCTGCCGATCTCTCTGGCGATTCTCTTAAATATCTCCAATCGTTCAAAGTTCCTGGCAGAAAAGTCGGCTATGATAATACCCTTGACGTCATCGGATGTGGCTTTGCATGTATCGTATACATTCGTTTCTGTAACATCCATATCGCCAGAACGGCCGGTCCTCGTGCCTTCGATGATCAGGACAGAAGAGTTTTTCGCTTCCTTAATAAAATCTGGAAGCTGCTTCGCATTATCGCCGATACGGAAGTCTCCAGTATACGCCAGTGAAGTATTATTCGACCTCAAAGTATAGGCCATAGCGCCATAGATTGAATGATTGACTTCAAATGGTTTAATTTCAAATGGCAGCTCTTTTTTACCCAAAGCTTCTAAGCCGCAACCGTCGAGCTTCTTTGCATTTCTCCCGCCGCTCCCTGGCTTATCGGATATAAACTCGCTCAGCTCAGGGTTACATTTTCCTGCATAGCAGAACTGCCGGCCCTGATATTTACTGCCTTCTGTTTTCAGGAGATTGCTATTGTTTTTGTCTTTTTCCCTTAACGTAGAATATGCGATATCCCCACCCAATCCACTCGATTTAATATCCCTCATGGCTTTCATGATAGCTATACTGGTAGCAGATGCCACGACCGGGATCCCGTGGTCAAGCAATCCGATATTTCCATTATGGTCTGTATGTGCATGGCTTAACAGGACAGCTTCGGGCGACACCTTTGGATATGACTTTATCAGCGGCTCTACGTCTGAAGTTAATAGATCCTGCCGGTATACGTTAATTCTCGGGATTATATCCAGATATAGCATGTCATGGATACCCCTTACTGCCCTTTCGTTAAGGAAATCAACAAAAAAGGCACTACGCCTCGCGTAGTTCATGCCAAAATCCAGAAAAACTCCGCGCTGATTATCCTCAACATAAATTTTATTGCCACCGATGGACTCGGCGCCATCATAGATGGTTATCGCTGCCATACCAACCCATTTCAATAAGATAGGGAATGGTCTTACTTAAATCAATTGCTCAAATTTATCGTTATTAATTGGCATGTAACAACATTTATTAACATGAACCGACTATTATTACTTAGCAAGCGATGTGAGGTGTTAAGCATGACCTTATTATGTGTCATCGATACGGAAACAACGGGTCTGGGAAAATTCGACAGGGCGAATCCCGGAAGGGTCGATTACCCGATCAGCATCGGGGCCGTGGTCGCAGACGTGAACGTGGTAAAGAAGCAGGTGCGGTGCGTGGACGGCATGTACTCGCTCATCCGCATACCGGACACATCAAAGGCTGATGACACCATGCTCATCCACGGCATATTGCCCGAAGAGCTGGACAGTGCCCCTGCACCCACGCAGGTCTGCCTGGACCTCAAGGCGCTGTTCGCAAAGTACGAGGCAATGCCCGTCGGCGCCTGGAACTATCACTTCGATAAGCACTTCGTGGACGTGCTCTTCCGGATGGCCCGCATGCTGCCTCCATCACTTGTCTGGCGGGAGATGATGCCTGAAAGATACTCCAGGCTCGAGCGCTACGTGCAAAACCACGTTACGCATGATGGCGTCCTCCGCCTGGAAGCGCATAACGCTTTCAACGACTGCATCCGGACGCTGGCTGTCCATGCAGCCCTGAATGGATACACTTTTGAGCTGCCGGGCTCCCTGGGCATCGAAAGCCCCCGGATGCCCGTGACCATCTAAAAAGGAGGTAAAACATGCCTACATTAGAAATGGCGATCGCCCTCGCCGCATCCGCCCATGCGGGCCAGAAGGACAAGGCGGGCGCTCCCTATATCCTGCACCCTCTAAGGGTCATGTTCCAGGTCGAGTCTCTGACGGAGAAGGTCGTGGCCATCCTGCACGATGTTGTCGAGGATACGCCGATTGACTTGCCTATGCTCGAAAAGCTGGGCTACCCGAAAGAGGTGACCGATGCCCTGGCCCTTCTGACAAAGCGCCGCGGCGAGCCATACGAGGCCTTCATCGAGCGCGTGAAGACGAATACGGTCGCTACCCGCGTAAAGCTGGCCGACCTGAACGATAACCTGGACGTGCGGCGCTTCAAGGACCCGTCACTGGTCAATGTCGACCGCATCAAGCGGTATATTCGTGCAAAAGCGGTGCTTACCGAAGCCATGAATAAAATACAATAAAAGGTGATAACCTGAGGACTGAACAATTAAAGCTCTATAAATATGACGAGCTCAGCGAGGAAGCCAAAAAGGCGGCACGCTATTACTGGATGAAGTACTTCCACCAGCAGTACTCCCTGCGCTTCGTCGGCAACAATGTCCGTGCCTTCTTCCAGCAATACATGGAAGTCCTGGACTTTGACCTGAAGCTGGTCGATGAGCGGATGCAGGAGATGTATAAGGTCAGCGTCGATAGCGTCCTCTTCTCCGGAAAGTTCCTGTATAAGGGCCAGGAGGTTCTCCTCAAATTGGAGATCGAAGGCGATGAGCTCGTCTTCAAGGCTCTGGCGCCCGAAGGCCAGAGTATTCCGAAGGGCTTTGGCGAATTGTTGCCGAAGATCCGGGAATATGCCGGCCAGACCTACTGGTGGTACTTCAAGTTCGTGAGCAATGGCAGAATATTCGAACAATATCAGTTCGACCTGCTTGAGGACGGAACTCCAGTCAAGCTATCCTTTGCGATGGAAGAGAGTCGGCCTTTTCCGCCATATGATGGGCCGGCAAAACTACGGCCGAATAAGGACCTGAACCATTAGATTTATATTACCCTATAACATTTAAACGCGTAAATGAAGTGGCTTGTATATAAACCACTCGCCAATTGGAAGGTGTCATCTCCTTGCGCCTTTCCAGCTACGTTGGCATGACCTCGAAAAACTTATCTACAGCCCTTTATTCGCGCAACAAAAAGAGGCAAATTTAGAACACACAAGGAGGAATCTGTATATTCAACAAGAACACTTATGAGAACAGCCGTGCCGGGGGCATCGGCGTACTCGAGATCGCCGGCGAGAAGACGGCGAAAAATTACGAGATCGTTTTTGCTGCGCTCCGCAGGTCGGAGCTTACCGGTGAGATAGCGGGACCGCTAGCCTCGCTGTGCCTCACCCAGACTTATCGCTTTTCAAAGGAGCAGTGCGATAAGGTCCTCGAGGCACGCTACCGTTTCCCGCTGCCGGGCGACGCGGCCGTCACCGGCGTTAAGGTCACCTTCGGCGACACGGAGATCCAGACCGAGCTAAAGAGCCGCCAGGAAGCTAAGGACGAGTATAAAGAGGCGAAGAAGGCCGGGGAAAAGGCCGTCATGGTCACCCGCGAGTCGCCCGACGTCTTTACGATATGCATCGCCGGCATCGAGCCGGAGATGGACGTGAAGGTCGAGACACGCTACGTCCAGCTTGCCGCGCCCGAGGGCATCGGATGGTCTATCCGCGTGCCTCTTACCACGGCGCCCCGCTATATCCGTAAGGACGAGTTCAGCTCACGGCATGCCCACGGGCAGCCCCTGGCCGTCCTGAGGGACCCCGGGCACCGCTTTGCTATGGACTTGAAGATACTGGGCGCTTCCTGCGTGGAAAGCCCGACACACCGCCTGAGCATGGCCCGGGAAGGCGACTCTATCATCGTAAGGCTCCAGGAAGGCGAAGTAGTGCCCGACCGGGACTGCATGCTCGTGTGGAAGCCGAAGCAGGAGGGGGCGCGCCCGATGCTGAAGGCGATGGCCCACGAGGACGCTTCCGGCGACACCTATTTCATGGCCATGCTGGCGCCGCCCGCCTCTAAAGATGTTAAAAAGATCTCGGGCGAATACGTCATCCTCATCGACCACTCGGGCTCCATGGCGGGCCCCAAGAAAGAGGCGGCCGAATGGGCGGTCGGAAAGTTCCTGCTCGGCCTCGGCCCGGACGACTGGTTCACGCTCGGCGCATTCAGCAATAATACCAGGTGGTATTCCAGATTGCTGGCCGGCGCCACCGGGGACACAGTGAAGAACGCGGTCGAGTTCATGAAGAGCAAATTCGAAGGCGGAGGCACCGAGATGGGAGTGGCGCTTGAACAGGCCCTGGACATTAAAAGGCTCAAGGGAGACGTATCCCGCCACGTCTTAATAATAACGGATGCCGAGGTCACCGACGGCGGCCGCATCCTGCGGCTGGTCGACCGGGAGTCCCGGCGCCCGGACCGGCGCTCTATAAGTTTGCTCTGCATCGACGCGGCGCCCAACTCGTACCTCGCCGCGGCCATTGCCGAACGGGGCGGGGGCATCGTCAAATTCCTGACAAGCGACCCGTCCGAGGGCGACATCTCGTCGGCACTGGACGCCATCCTGGATGACTGGCGCCAGCCGCTGCTGGCGGGCCTGAGGCTCACCGTCGACAGGCCGGGCTTAGACTCGACCAGCGGCACGGTCCATCCTGTTACCGACGGCAGCCGCTACCTGGATATCGGCGACCTGCCCGCCGGCAGGACTATCTGGGCCTCAGGGAAGGTGACGGGCTCCATCGGGGAAGGCATGACAATACGGGTGCTAAACCGTGCGGGCGCCACGATATCTACACATTCGATAACGAAAGCGGACGTAATGCCAGAGGTCAAGCCGCTCTTCGGGGCGAAAAAGCTCCTCGGCCTCGAATACCTCATCCACTCGAGGTATACTGGCACAGCCCTCAGGAGTGAGCTCGAAACGCTCGGCTACGATCCGGAAAAGGTATTCGACAGGCCGCCGAAGCTCTACCCTGAGAACAGCCAGGTGAATGAGATAGAAGCCCTGCGGGACTTCATCGTGAAGGAGTCACTGGGATATGGCCTGCCGTCCTCGGAGACCGCGCTCATCGCTGTCTATCACAGGGCAGGGAAGCGTGTCGAGGCCACGGCGCTCGTGCCCAATGCGCTGCCTGAAGGCTGGGACCAGAGCTTCGAGTCCGCCGATATACTGTCATGCGCCCCGATACCGAAGCAGGCTCCGTCGGCAAGTTTCAAGCTGATGAGCCCTGCCCGGAAGGCCAGCAAGTTTGCCATGCCGGATATGGTCTACCACTTGAACCACTCCTCCAGCGTTATAGAAGATATTGATGACGAGTCATTCCCGATACCGCGGAATGCTGAGGTCATCGTATACTCGGGCACGGCCGCCTTTACGAACGGCGAGGCAGTCCTGTTCGATTCCGCCCTCAGCCCCAAAAAGCTGAGCGGCGCCGATACCCTCCACCGGCTCAAGGTCGAGTTCTCCGGCAAAAAGCCCGCATCCCTCGACCCCGGCTTAAGCATCCTAATATTCGTGGAGGACCTGACCGTGCCTGTGGCAAAGGTAAAGCTCGCCGACCTGCTCAGGCAGCGCGGCGTCCGGCCGCTGAACATCTCCATCGCCGGCGCCCGGGTAAGGGTCGTGCTCTCCGACCCGGCGGGAGTATGGGCAAAGAGCGCAATGAAGCTCGAAATATCTCTTGGCTTCTAAAAAGCGAGAACGGGAGGAATCCCCTCCCGGCCCTTTATTTTTTTTTCTTCCATAAAAGACCAGGTGGTTCTTTATGGCCTTATCGATATTACGTTTGAGAGATTCAGGGCTTTTTAAATTATTAAGATAGGCGAGGATCTCCTTTTTGCGGGACGGCGGAAGCTTATCCCAGGCCGCCTTCGCATCCGGGTCCTTATCCAGGGCCTCCCGGAACATTGGCGGGACGGGCCTCGTGCGGGGCTCCTTATCGATGCTGACCGAGACCTCCACCGTATCACCCTCTCCGGCGCCCAGCGCTTTCCTCGTATCCCCGTTCAAGAATAGGCGATGCCGCCCCTGGCCGACAGGCACGAGCGTCGCCTTAAGGGGTACGCCATTCACCGAGCCCGTGACCGGGATATTACCCCGCATGCCGAACGCTTTGCTGACCTCGTGCGGCACGTCGACCGCAAAATTAATGCCAGTCTTATAAATTTTCCTGGAAAAACGTTCGGCTTTCATACTCCAGGACCTTTAACTCATAATACCTTAAATCTCGCGCCGCAATTTATACGCCGGGCGAGGATCCGTTTACCATTCCATCCGGAAGGCAGGAAAAATTCAAAAATACGGCAAGTGTCGATATAAAAGTATATATAGCATTATCTCCATCAACACGTAAGTTTCAATGGTTGGCCATTGAGCGATAACAAACCAATAAGTATATGAATAATATCGGGGGGTACGGCTAATCCAGGCTTTACTCTTTTTCGAAAACTGAACACAGGTGACCATATGAAAGACCACAGCACCCATACCACAGACAAGAAAAAGGGCACGATCGAGACATCCGTTTACTGCATGAACACCCGGCGCAAGTACATCTACGAGCTCAAGGACGGCAACATTGTCAGCGAGCGCGTGGTCCAGTGCACGGAATAACGAAAAATACAGTATTATACATTCATTTTTAGTAGTAATTTATTAGGCACGTCGTTTCCAAATAAATTTTCTATATTTTAAATGGCTACTTTTATTGATATATTCGACCAGAAAGTATTTTAATAAATGGCATAAAATTGTAAATAAGTTACATGTATGCCATTTCTCGTATTTAGAGCGCTACGTGTACGGCAAACTTTAAATATATTATCTATATAACGTTTTTCATTAATATCTATGGCTGGTGCGAAAAGTGACGGCAATAGCGTTAGACATCCAGGGCAGGATCTGCACTGGTTGCAATAATTGCGTTGTCGCCTGTCCGGTCAACGCGTTGGAGCTCACCGTGATCAACCCGGTGACTAAGAAGAAGACGTACAACGTGCTGAACGGAAAGGCTGTAGTGATCGATGAGGACGTCTGCAATGGTTGCGGCATTTGCTTAATGGTATGTCCTCAGAGAGCGATCACGCTAACAACGGAGTCGAGCGTATAGGAGGAAGGGATTTGTTTCCCGGTTATGCGAAAAGATTAGACAACAATAGACTGGACGTCGAGCAGAAATTATTATTGACCAAGTCCAACTTAACGGTCGAGCTCGACAAGTGTACTGGTTGTGGAGTGTGCATCGACGCGTGTCCCGAAGAGGCAATAACTCGCGGGGCCGTCGGTGCGTCAGGTAGAGGCAAAGCTAAAGTGGCAAAAATTGATGTGGACGAGAAAAAATGCTCATTCTGTGGCGTTTGTAACATCATGTGCCCGTTTGACGCGATCAAGCTGACCGTGGACGGCCAGCCGAAGCTGCCCATCATCGAGCAGCAGGGCTTCCCCGTCCTGGAGAAGAAGGCGAAGATCGACCCCGAGAAGTGCACTCACTGCGTGCTTTGCGAGGAAGTCTGCCCCAGGGACGCCATCAAGCGAGAAGTGGCCGACGTGGACCAGGGCCATAAGGCATCCTCAACCATGAAATACTCGATCGATTACAAGCTCGACGAGGACAAGTGCACGCTCTGCGGCATTTGCGCCGAGGCGTGCGATGCGTTCAAGATCGATTACAAGGAGCCGACCCCCCTCACCGTGAAGAAGATCGGCAAGCTGAACTTCGACGAGAAGAAGTGCGACGCGTGCAAGGTCTGTGTGGAGATCTGCCCCGAGGACGCGCTTCAGATCGAGCGTAAGATCCTTGAGGAGCCGAAGCTTAAGGGCAAGGTCGACATCGACCTGGAGAAGTGCACAACGTGTTCCTGGTGCCAGGTCATCTGCCCCCAGGAAGCGGCGAAGGTCGAGAAATTATTCGAGGGCGAGCTGACCATCAACACTGATAAGTGCCCGGCCGGCTGTTCCACGTGCGTCGAGATCTGCCCGTGCAACGCCCTGTATCTGCCGCTGGTCGAAGAGGCGGGCCAGAAGCCCGGCAAGCTGAGCTACAACAAGGACTTCTGCATGTACTGCGGAGCATGCGTTACGGCATGCCCGGCGGACGGCACGATCACGCTCAAGCGGTCTAAGGTGAACGTCACCGGCGAGAAGACCAACCTCTTCAACAAGATCGAGGCTAAGCTGTTAGAAGAAAAGACTCCTAAGATCCAGGGGGCGTAAGTAATGTCATCATTGGAATCTCAGGTTATGAACTTAAACAAGGGTCTCGTGAACTTCACCCACGAGGTGGAGAAGGGCGGAGGAGAGAACATCTCCGTATGCTACCAGTGCGGCACCTGCACCGCAGGCTGCCCCATGGGCAGGCGCACTGCGCTCAGGACCCGTAAAATAATGAGGATGACCGCTCTTGGCTTGAAGGATGAGCTGATGAAGAGCGATGAGATCTGGTATTGTTCGACGTGCTACACCTGTACTGACAGGTGCCCGAGGCACGTGAAGCCGACTGACGTGATACTGGCGTTGAGGAACATGGCCACGAAGAATTTGATGGCGCCGAAGAACTTCCTGCAGAACGCCACGTTCATCTACCAGACCGGCCACGCAGTGCCGATCAACGACGCCACCAAGAAGCTCAGGGTCAAGCTGGGACTGTCCGAGGTGCCGCCGACGACTCACGCGTACCCGGAGTACATGCCCGGCGTGCAGAAGATCCTGGAGGGAACAGGACTCATGGCTTTGAAGGCTAAGTACGATGCGGGGGCGAAGTAATGAGCGAATCTAAGTTTAAGTCGTCGTTGTTCCTGGGCTGTATTGCTCCGAACCGTTATCCGGGCATTGAGGCTGCTACTATCAAGACGTCGAAGAATCTTGGCGTTGAGCTGGTGGACCTTAAGGGTGCCGGGTGCTGTCCGGCTCCCGGTGCGTTCGGTTCGATGGACCTCCTGACGTGGGAGGCTTTGGCGGCGAGGAATATTTGCCTGTCGGAGCAGATGGGCATGAATTGCACAGTTGTGTGTAATGGCTGTTACAAGTCGTTGTATGATGTTAACGAGAAGTTGAAGCAGAACCCTGCGGAGAAGGAGAAGGTCAACGGTATCCTCAAGCTGGCTGACATGAAGTTCCAGGGCTCTATAGAGGTGCGGCATGTGGCCGAGCAGCTGTATAACGATGTCGGGATCAAGAAGATCCGGGATAGCGTGGTGCAGCCGCTTAACGGTATCAAAGTGGGTATTCACTACGGTTGTCACCTGTTGAGGCCTGGCAGGGAGAGGAACTTCCCGAACGCTCCGAGCTTCGGCACCGAGTTGCCGAGGTTCCTCGATGAGATGGTCGAGGCGCTTGGGGCGAGGAGCATGGAGTACCAGAACAAGATGATGTGCTGCGGGGCAGGCGGAGGCGTCCGTGGGTACAAGAAGGATTTCGCCCTTGATATGACCAACGAGAAGCTCAGGAACATGCAGGCCGTCGGAGTGGACTGTATCGTGGACGTGTGCCCGTTCTGTCACCTGCAGTTCGACCTGGGCCAGGTGGAGATCAAGGAGAAGTTCGGCGACGTGTACAACATACCCGTGCTGCACTACGGCCAGCTTCTCGGGCTTGCCCAGGGCTTGAGCCCGGACGAGCTGGGGCTTGAGGCGCACCAGATCAAGGTAGACTCATTACTGGATAAGATCGTGTGAGGGAGAAGAAATGACAGAAAAGAAACCTAACAGAGTCGGAGTGTTCATCTGCCACTGCGGCACCAACATCGCGGGCGTCATCCCCATCGAGGAACTAAAAGCTTACGCTAAGACGCTCCCGAACGTCGTGCACGCAGATAATTATACGTATATGTGCTCGACGCCTGGCCAGGAGAAGATCAGGACCGCAATTAAGGAGCAGAACCTTGATGCGGTCGTGGTCGCGGCGTGTTCGCCTCGTCTGCATGAGCCCACGTTCAGGAAGGCGTCGGCGGCAGGCGGCCTGAACATGTTCATATTCGAGATGGCCAACATCCGTGAGCAGTCCTCGTGGATCCACATGAAGGAGCCGGAGAAGGCCACGCAAAAAGCGAAAGACATTATCAGGATGAGCGTTGCCAGGGCGTCGTTGCTTGAGCCTCTGGATACGAAGTACATCCCGGTCGAGAAGTCTATCATGGTGATAGGCGCCGGCGTGGCGGGCATTCAGGCCTCGCTGGAGATCGCCGACTCCGGGATCACTACATACCTCATCGAGAAGGAGCCGAGTATTGGCGGTAACATGTCCCGTCTGGATAAGACGTTCCCGACGCTGGACTGTTCGCAGTGTATCCTTACGCCCAAGATGGTGGATGTTGACAGGCACCCGAACATTAAGACCATGACCTACTGTGAGGTGGAGAAGGTCGACGGGTACATCGGCAATTTCACCGTCACGGTGCGCAAGAAGGCGAGAGGCGTGAAGGAGGCTGACTGTAACGGTTGCGGCGACTGCGCTGCAGTATGCCCGGTAACGAAGGGCAACGAGTTCGACCTTGGCCTCGGGCCGAGGAAGGCCATATACGTGCCGTTCCCCCAGGCAGTGCCCCTCAAGTACACGGTTGACTTCAACAGCTGCATCAAGTGCGAGCTTTGCGTCAAGAAGTGCGGGGACAAGAACGCCATCGACCTCAACATGAAGGACGAGCTAGTAGAGATCAAAGTCGGCACTATTGTAGTAGCGGCCGGATTCGATCTCTATGAGATCGAGAAGAAGGAGGAGTGGGGTTATGGCAGGTTTGATAACGTCATTACCGGCATGCAGTTCGAGAGGTTCATCAACGCTTCCGGCCCGACGGGCGGTAAGCTGATAAGGCCTTCGGACGGCCAGAAGCCTCACAACGTTGCGTTCGTATTGTGCGCAGGGTCGAGGGACCAGGACGCGAACCCGTACTGTAGCCGTGTGTGCTGCATGTACTCGTTGAAGCACGCCCACCAGATCATGGAAAAGATGCCGGGCGTGGTGCCATGGCTGTTCTATATGGACATCAGGGCGTTCGGTAAGGCGTATGAGGAGTTCTATTACCGTATCCAGGACGAGGGCGCGAAGTTCGTGAGGGGCAGGGTCTCGTACATCGAGGAGGACCCGGCCACCAAGAACCTGATCGTCCACGCAGAGGACACGCTGCTCGGCACGCCTGTCACTCTCGAAGCGGACGTCGTCGTCCTCGCTTCGGCAATAGTGCCCAAGGCGACCACTGAATTATTGAGGAACAAGCTGACGATCTCCAGGAGCCCGGATAAGTTCCTGCTCGAGGCTCACCCGAAGCTGAACCCGTTCTCGACTTCGACGGACGGCATATTCCTGGCCGGGTGCTGCCAGGGCCCGAAGGACATCCCCGACACGGTGGCCCAGGCTGCCGGAGCGGCGGCTGCGGCCCAGGTGCCCATCAACCAGGGCAAGGTCGCGCTGGAGCCCATCGCGGCAAAGGTCAGTGAAGAGCTATGCGCAGGCTGCGGCATCTGTGAGGCCCAGTGCCCGTACAAGGCAATATCCATGGTCAGCCTTGCAGACGGCAAGAGAAGGGCGAACGTTAACGATGCGATGTGTAAGGGCTGCGGCACCTGCGGTGCAACATGCCCCGGAGGCGCTATTAAGATGCAGCACTTCACCACGCCGCAGATCGTTGC
The DNA here is from genome assembly GCF_000011005.1 of Methanocella paludicola SANAE. NCBI lineage: Archaea > Methanobacteriati > Methanobacteriota > Methanomicrobia > Methanocellales > Methanocellaceae > Methanocella > Methanocella paludicola. Next base: position 1,585,150 of record NC_013665.1, on the reverse strand, counting down.
ACAGATCGATGCGTTCCTACTTGGAGGTGGACAGTAATGGCTGAAGAGTACAAGCCTAAAATACTGGGCATTGTCTGCAACTGGTGTTCCTATGCGGGCGCCGACCTCGCAGGCACATCCCGTATCCAGTACCCGTCCGATATCAGGCTGATACGCCTGATGTGCACGGGCCGTGTGGACCCACTCCTGATCGTTAAGGCGTTCATCGACGGCGCGGACGGCGTTATCGTCTCCGGTTGCCACTTCGGCGACTGCCACTACATCGAGGGCAACTTCAAGGCGGCAAAGAGGATGTTCTACCTGAAGAGAGTCCTCAAGTCCCTTGGCTTCGATGACCGGAGAGTAAGGATGACTTTCGTATCTGCGTCCGAAGGCGCAAAGTGGGCGGAAGTCGTCAAGGACATGATTAATACAATAAACGAACTGGGACCGAGCCCGCTGCACAAGGAGGCAATATCCGCATCCTCCGGTTCAGCGGGCTTTGGCGGCGCAGATACCGATATGGCTGAGATCGCGAAAGCAGGTAAGATGCTAGAAGCCGCGCCGGTTCAGAAGAAGTGAGCCGGGGCTTCTGAGGAGACCCTAGAGATGACTACGATTGAGGTTAACCTGATCTCAGGTAGGACCTTCATGCAGGGTGTCGCTATTGAGGGGCACAAGCATGAGGATGAGTATATTAAGGCTTGTGGTATTTGCGAGATCGATGTTAGTGATCTTAAGAAGCTTAAGGTGTACCCGGGCCAGTCCGTTAGAGTCAAGTCGGCTCACGGATCGGTAGTCGTTAGGGCGGTCAAGGCGACCCAGGGTCCTCACCCTGGGCTGGTCTTTATTCCCATGGGGCCGTGGGCTAACCAGGTGACGAATCCGAACACCTGGAGCACGGGCATGCCCAATTTTAAGGGAGTGAGGGTCAGTATTGAGCCAGCGCCTAACGAGAAAGTGATGAACGGTATCGAGCTGCTACAAAAGACCACGTTGGATTTGAAGGAGACGACGGCATGATAGAGACGAAGACGCAGGCTGCGACGAAGAGCGAGGGCTTGAAGGTCGTTACGGATGTCGTCTGCCCGTTCTGCGGCACGTTGTGCGACGATGTCAAGGTGGTGCTGGACGGCAACAGGATCGTGGACACGATGAACGCCTGCATTATCGGGAACGAGAAGTTCAAGAGCGCGCAGGCGGGCCACCGGGTCATGCAGCCCCTGGAGAGGGAGGAGGGCACGACCCAGTTCACCCCGGTGAGCTACGATTATGCGGTGGAGAAGGCGGCCCAGATACTGGCCAAGGCTAAACGCCCGTTGTTCTACGGGTGGTCGTCTACTTCCTGCGAGGCGCAGGAGGTTGGGAACGAGCTGGCCGAAGTGTGCCGTGGAGTTACGGACAATACGGCTACTGTGTGTCACGGGCCCAGTATTATGGCGATTCAGACGGTTGGCGCTCCGCAGTGCACGTTGGGTGAGGTGAAGAACCGTGCTGACCTCATTATTTATTGGGGTTGCAACCCGATCCATGCGCATCCGAGGCACATGAGCCGGTACACGATCTATCCGAGGGGGTTCTTTACCGAGCGTGGGTTCGATGACCGTACGCTGGTGGTCGTGGATCCGAGGCCTACGGATACTGCGAAGCAGGCGGACATTTACGTCCAGGTTGAGCAGGGCAAAGATTACGAGGTGCTGGACGCGTTGAGGACCGCCACCCGTGGGGAGGACATCCCTGACGTAGTGGGAGGAGTGCCGAAGGCGCAGATAGTACAATTGGCTGAGCTTGCGAAGACGAAGAAGTTCGGTTTGTTGTTCTTCGGGATGGGGGTTACGCAGACGATTGGCAAGCATCGTAATATTGACATTGCCATTTCGTGGGTTGCGGATATGAACAAGTATACGAAGTTCAGCCTCATTCCCATGCGGGGCCACTACAATGTGACGGGCAGCGGTCAGGTCATGTGCTGGCAGAGCGGCTTCCCGTTCGCGATGGACTTTAGCAGGGGTTACCCGAGGTACAATCCCGGGGAGACCACGTCTAACGACCTGTTGCGGAGGGGAGAGGTGGATGCGGCCATGGTGATCGCTTCGGATCCTGGAGCGCACTTCCCGGTGTCGAGCATGAAGCATTACGCCAAGATACCGACGATTGCGTTGGACCCCCACTACACTCCGACTACTGGTGTTTCGAATATCGTCATTCCGAGCACGATGGTTGGTGTGGAGGAGGAGGGGACGGCTTATCGTATGGATAATGTGCCTATCAGGTGCAGGAAGGTTATTGACGGGCCTGAGGGCATGCTTTCGGACGAGGAAGTCCTTCGGAGGATCCTTGCTCGTGTTAAGGAGCTTAAGGGATTGCCTGCCGGGCAGGGGCATTAGGTGTTATCATGACTAAGAAAGTCACTGCAACTAACGAGATTTTAGTGAAGAACGGGTTCGTGTATGACCCTGCCAGCGGCATCGACGGCGATGTGAAGGATATCGCCATTCAGAACGGCAGGATAGTCGAGGCCTCGAAGCTCACTACGGGCGCTAAAGTGATCGATGCCCGTGGAAAGGCGGTATTGGCGGGCGGCATCGATATTCATACGCATATTGCCGGCCCGAAGATCAACGTGGGCAGGCTGTACAGGCCCGAGGATAAGCTTCACGACCCGGCCATGCAGCACTCGTCCAGGCTCCTCAGAGCGGGCGGGGGCTTCAGCGTGCCCAGCACGTTCGTCACGGCTTACCGGTACGCCGTGCTCGGGTATACGATGGCTAACGAGGCGGCAATGCCGCCACTCTTAGCGAGGCATACGCACGAGGAGATCCGTGATACCCCGATCATCGACCAGTCTGCTTTTACCCTGCTGGGTAACAACTGGCTTGTGATGGAGTACATCAAGAGAGGGGAGACGGAGAAGCTTGATGCCTTCGTGGCATGGATGCTCAAGGCCACTAAAGGCTCAGTAGTTAAGCTTGTCAATCCCGGTGGTACTGAGGCGTGGGGGTGGGGCAAGAATTGCGTGTCCATCGATGATACGGTGCCTTACTTCGACGTTACTCCGAGGGATATCATAACGGGCCTTGCGGGCGCTAACGAGCGTCTGGGTTTGCCGCATAGCATTCACGTGCATGCGAACAACCTCGGCCACCCCGGGAACATTACCACTACGCTGAAGACCTTGGCGTTGACGGAGAATTTGAAGACCAACAAGAAGAGCGGGAGGAACCAGAACGTTCACCTGACCCATGCGCAGTTCAACAGCTATGGCGGCACGTCGTGGAAGGACTTCGAGTCCAAAGCGGGCGTGCTGGCTGACTACGTTAACTCGCACGACCATGTCACCATCGACGCCGGGTTCGTAACTCTCGATGAGACCACGACGATGACTGCTGACGGGCCGTTCGAATACTCGCTCAGCGGCCTCAACCATCTAAAGTGGGCTAACGTTGATGTCGAATTGGAGACCGGTTCTGGGGTCGTTCCGTTCATTTACGATCCGAAGAACCACGTGTTCGGCCTGCAGTGGGCCATCGGCCTCGAGTTGGCACTTCTTATTAAGGATCCGATGAAGTGTTACATGACCACTGACCATCCGAACGCTGGTCCGTTCACCAGGTATCCGACGGTGACTAGCTGGTTGATGAGCAAGAAGGCCAGGGATGAGAAGCTTGGCTCATTGCACAAGTGGGTTGCCGAGAGGTGCCAGCTTGGCGGCATTTCCAGGGAGTTGTCGCTGTACGAGATTGCGCAGATGAGCCGTGCCGGGCCTGCTAAGGCGCTGGGCCTGGGTAAGAGGAAGGGCAGTCTGGCGGTCGGTGCTGACGGTGACGTTGCCATATACGACCTTAACCTGAAGACGACTGATGTGACGCAGAGGCCTGAGTTGCTTGTTAAGGCGCTCGAGAGGGCTGCTTACACCATCAAGGGCGGCGATATCGTCGTGAAGGATGGCGAAGTCGTGTCGAATGGCAGTACGAAGAGCACGTATTGGACTGATGCTGACGGGTTCGATAATCCTGAAGTGAAGCATGACATCGTGGATAAGTTCCTCAAGTACTACTCGGTGACGTTGAACAATTACCCGGTGCAGGATTCGTATCTCGTCAATCCGACGGTTCTTAAGGCCGGCCCGCTTGCAGGAGGGATCTGATGGAGAAGATCACGTTAACTCCCAATAGCGAGAAGTACCTGGTGCTGGAGGCTGAAGTGATAACGCCTGATGCTTTTGCGGGCAAGAGTCTCGAGGAGATCCGGGCTCTGCTGGTCTGGGAGGGTAACACCTCGTGGCCGCTGGGCAAGTTCTTCGATGTGCAGGGCAGTACGGCTGCTAACGCTGCCGATCAGGCTATCGTTATCAACGGTAGCGTGCCCCGGGTCAAGTACATTGGCTCGAGGATGACCGCGGGCGCCGTGTTGTGTAAGGGCGACGTGGACATGTACTGCGGCGCGTGGATGAAGGGCGGCTCGATTATCGTCAAGGGCAATACCGATGCGTTCGCGGGCATTCAGATGGAGGGCGGACAGCTCATCATCGAGGGGAACGCCGGCAACTATCTCGGCGCCTCTTACCGTGGCGACTGGCGTGGCATGAAGGGCGGCGTCATCACCGTTAACGGCAACGCTGGTTGTGACCTGGGCGAGTACATGATGGGCGGCACGATCACCGTTAAGGGCAACGTTGACATTAACGCCGGCATTCATGCCGGCCGTGCCATCGGTGCCAAGGACGTGGGCGGCAAGATCGTCATCCATGGCGATTCGCCCGGAAGGGTCGGCGCCCAGATGATCCGAGGGAACATCTACATGCTCGGCAGGATAGAGACCATGATGCCCGGCTTCGCGTTGAAGGAGACGAAGGACGTCGAGGTGGACGGCAGGACAGCAGCGTTCAAGGTCTACCAGGGCGACCGCGCAGAAGCAGGAAAAGGCACACTATACGTGAAAGCGTAAAATGTGGAAATAACTGTCAAGAGGTTTAATCTATGGACATGAAAATTGTACCTACAACCTGCCCCTATTGCGGTACGGGGTGTGGGTTAAATCTCGTCGTAAAAGACGGGAAAGTAGTCAGCGTGGCTGCATGGCAGCGCCACCCGGTGAACGAAGGAAAGCTTTGTCCCAAGGGGCGCTACGCGCACGAGTTCATTCACCGGCCGGACCGGTTAACCAAGCCACTCATCAAGAAGGATGGAAAGTTCGTTGAGGCAACGTGGGACGAGGCATACGACCTGGTCGCGAAGAAGCTCAAGTCGTTTAAGCCGGAAGAGGTCATGTGTCTGTCCTCCGCCCGTGTCTCGAATGAGGAAAATTATCTGATGCAGAAGTTCGCCAGGACCGTCATCAAGACGCCGCACGTCGACCACTGCGCCCGTCTTTGCCACGCATCGACGGTCGTCGGCCTCGCCGGTGCCTTCGGGTCCGGCGCCATGACCAACGATATCGGCGGCATCGCCGAATCGAAGTGCATCTTCGTCCTGGGCAGCAACACGGTCGAGCAGCACCCGCTCATCGGCCGGAAGATCGTCCAGGCCAAGCAGAAGGGCGCTAAGGTCATCTGCTTCGACCCGCGGTTCACCCCGACGGCAAGGCTGGCTGACCTGTACGCCTCCTTCTACTCGGGCACCGATGTGGCTCTCCTGAACGGCTTAATGCAGCACATCATCAAGAACGGCTGGGAAGCGAAGGATTACATCGCGACCAGGACCAAGGACTTCGAGAAGGTCAAGGCCGTCGTGATGAAGCCCGAGTACAGCCTGGACAACGTATCCCGGATCACCGGCATCGCGGTCAAGGACCTCGAAACGGCGGCGGAATGGTTCGCAAAGTCTCCCGCATCCTGTCTGTGCTACTCCATGGGCATCACCCAGCACACCACCGGCGTGGACAACGTCAAGTCAGTCGCTAACCTGCTGATGCTTACCGGCAACGTCGGCAAGATCGGCGGCGGCGTTAACGCTCTCCGTGGCCAGAACAACGTGCAGGGCGCCTGCGACATGGGCGCGCTGCCGAACGTGTACAGCGGCTACCAGAATGTGACGCTCGAGCCCAGCCAGACCAAGATGAAAGAAGCCTGGGGCTGTGAGATCGCGCCCGGCAAGGTCGGCTACACCGTCACCGACGCGATCAACGTTCTCTGCGATAGCCCGCCCAAGCTCAAGGCCATCTATATCATGGGTGAGAACCCGATGGTCTCTGACCCCGACCTCCACCACGTGGAGAAGGCGTTAAAGAACCTCGAGTTCCTCGTCGTACAGGATATCTTCCTGACGGAGACGGCTCAGCTGGCCGACGTAGTTCTGCCGGCGTCCTGCTTCGCCGAGAAGGATGGTACCCAGACGAGCACCGAGCGCCGTGTCCAGAGGTTCAGGAAAGCCGTGAACCCGCCCGGCGACGCGAAGGTCGACTGGCAGATCATCTGCGAGCTCGCTGCGAAGATGGGCTGCGCCAAGCAGTTCCCGTTCAAGAGCGCCGAGGAGATCTTCAACGAGGTCGCTAAGGTCACCCCGTCCTACGCTGGCATGAGCTACGCGAGGATCGAGAAGCCTGAGGCCCTCCACTGGCCCTGCCCGACTCCGGAACACCCCGGAACCCCGGTGCTGCACACCCAGAAGTTCTCGCACCCGGACGGCTTAGGCGTCTTCACTCCGATCGAGTTCAAGCCGCCGGCTGAAGTGCCGGACGCGGAATACCCGTTCATCCTGACGACTGGCCGTTGCATCTGGCAGTGGCACACCGGTTCCATGACGAGGCGTTCGTCCTCGCTGGAGCGGGAAGAGCCTGAAAGCTGGCTCGAGATCAACACCGAGGACGCAAAGGCGCTCGGCATCCAGAACAGGGAAGTCGTGCGGGCGATCACCCGGCGTGGCGAAGTCAAGGTGGCTGCCAGGGTAACCCCGGACATCAAGAGGAATGAGGTATTCATGCCATTCCACTACGCGGAATGCGCGGCGAACACCCTCACGAACAACGCGCTCGATCCGACAGCCAAGATCCCGGAGTTCAAGGCCTGTGCTGTTCGTGTCGAAAAGATCAAGGAGGCGTGATGTCGATGGTCGCAAAAGGCGATATGATTTATGCGTATGCAAAGGATAAGGAGACCCGGGACAAGGGAGAGACCGGAGGCGCCGTCACGGCTTTACTCAGGCACTTGCTCGAGAGCAAGACGGTCGACGCGGTCTACACGGTGAAGAAGGGAGTGGACATCTACGATGCCCAGCCCGTGCTCATCACTGACCCGAAAGACCTCATCCAGACCGCCGGCTCCATCCACTGCGGCACGCTTCTCGTAACCAAGCAGCTTGCCAAGTGCATACTCAAAGAAGCCCCGGAAATGAAGGTCGGCGTCGTAGTAAAGGGCTGCGATGCGATGGCCATGTACGAGATGGCGAAGAGGGGCCAGATCAACCTGGACAACGTCGTTATGATCGGTGTCAACTGTGGCGGAACCGTAAAGCCCGTCATGGCCAGGAAGATGATCAAGGAGAAGTTCGGCCTGGACCCGGACACGGTCGTCAAGGAAGAGATCGACAAGGGCCAGTTCATCGTTAAGACGGCCGACGGCCAGCACAAGGGCATCTCCATGGACGAGCTCGAAGAGCAGGGCTATGGCCGGAGGAGCAACTGCCGCCGGTGCAAGGTGAAGGTCCCGCGGCAGGCCGACATTGCGTGCGGCAACTGGGGCGTTATCGGCGATAAGGCCGGGAACACCACGTTCGTCGAGGTCTGCAGCGAAAAGGGCGCCCTCGTCTTGAACAAGGCGATCGAGGCAGGAGCGATCGGCACAGAGCCAGCCCCGGCAAAAGGCATTGAGATCCGCGGCAAGGTCGAGAACGCGATGCTCAAGCTTGGCGATAAGTGGCGCGAGAAGTACTTCAACTCGATGGGCACCGGCACAGAAAAGCTGGAGGCCATCAAGAAGGATACTTCCAAGTGCATCCGCTGCTACGCCTGTGTCGAGAACTGCCCGATCTGCTACTGTAACGAGTGCAGCACGAAGAAGGCATGGCTCGTCCAGCCCGGACAGATCCCGCCCGACTTCATGTTCCACATGATCCGGTTCGTACATGTATCGGACTCTTGCATCAACTGCGGACAGTGCGAAGAGCTCTGCCCCATGGAGATCGAGAACTCCAAGTACATGCACATGATCCAGTCGGACCTCCAGGGGATGTTCGGCTACGTGCCCGGTGTCAACATGACGATGCCCGTTCTCGCGCTCACCAAGGAGCCCGAGGAGAGGGAAAGGCTACACTCGACGGGGACCGACCAGATCTTCAAGATCTTCAAGTAAGATCCCCTTTTTTTCTTTTTTCTTTTCGGTTTTTATCCAAAGTTTTACATATGATTCTGCCCTTGTTATTAGTTAGCCTGAGGCCTGGTTGTCGTATGATGAGGTATCATGTACTGCTCTTTGTTGCGCTTCTGTCACTAGCAATGGCTGGTATTGCGGTCGCTGATAACGGTATAACGGTCATCAAGCCCGCGGCGAGCGCAGGGCAGTACGGCACGGGAGCAGGCCAGATCGATACCCCGGTCAGCGTCAGGGTCGACGCGGGCGATAACGTGTATATACTCCAGCATGTCCATACGAGCGGCCCTAAATTCAAGAGCGTCATCACGATTTACGATAAAAACCTGACCCTGGTGCGCTCCTTCGACGTCCTGAAGAAGAGCATGGTAGATGTGGGATGGGACCGGGCATCGAACGGCTACTATTACGATAACCTGGCCAGCGCATTTGACATCGACGGGGATGGCAATTTATTCATCCTCTGCGGATGGGACGTGGTCGTATATTCGAAGGACGGCAAATACCAGTACCAGTTCCCCGTATCGGCGTTCATGGGCTGGATCGACAACACGGGCAACGAAACACAGTTCTACTATCCGCGTGGGCTGGCGATCTCCAGCGACGACTATGTGGTCATCACGAGCGGGAGCACCCGGGACCGGCACGAGGTCATTTTTATTTATCCCGAAGGTAAGATCTATAAGAAGCTGGATGTGCAGGTCAGCGATATGGCCGATATCGTCAGCGACGGGAACGGCAGTTTTTATATCGTCGAGGCGGGCCGCAGCGTTATCCATTCGTACGACTCCGCTTTGAAGACAAAGCGTGACATCCGGCTCGACTTTAACGGCACCTATAACGGCAGCCCTGCGTCGCTCGCGTTCATGCCCGACGGCAACATGACCGCTAGCGCGAACGGCATCTTTGTCTACGCCCTGAATGGCAGCATACAGGCGCACTTCATGGATAATAACCTGAGCGAGAACGACCGGAGCTGGAACCGCCTTGTGGCGGCCAATTCGACCGGCTGGCTCATCATGGTGAGCGGCATGGAGGATAAGGCAAAGACGCCGAAGCCGGTCAACGTTTACAGGTTCTATGACGGCGCGGTCGTCGGGGAGCCCGAACAAGCGGACGTTTGTTCCACCTTTCTGGCCATGTTCGGGGCCGCTGCGGCATTATACTTTAGTGTCCGGCGGTTTTAGCTTTTTATAGCGGATATTTTCCATAATTTTAAAAAGACACCCGCCGTTGTAGGTATAGTAAGTGGGGGAAAGATACTTGCAGACAGATAAGACGACGGATTCATGTTTCATTTTGCCAGTCCTGCCGCATAAGATCGGCAACGTTCGGGACTTCTGGGACGATGTCAGCGAAAAGTTCCGCGAGGACACCGAGGACCAGCTGAAGGGCGTGGGTATCAAGAGGATGCTCGCTTTCCTGCAGGCGATGCCTGAGAAGGGCGATTTTTTGGTTTTGTTCATACAGTCGACGGATGACCTGGGTAAAACGCTCCAGGAGATGTTCGCCACCGATGACGAGTTCTCTAAGTACCTTGCCGGCCAGTTCAAGGATTTTTCTGGCGTGGACCTCTCCCGGGAAGAGAACCTCCCGAACGTGAGGCTATTAGCGGACTGGAAGGAAGAGCGGCCGTTCGGGGAAGAGAAGAACATGCTGCTGATGCCCTGGTGCTTCGCGGCTCCTTTGAAGCCCGGCAAGGCGGACGAGGTCGTAAAGCTGGTCGACCGGTTGAAGGATATGCCGGAGGCCGTTAAGCTGATGCGCGACCACGACATCATCCGGAGCATCACTTATCTGCAGCGTGCTCAGCAGGGCGATTTCCTCGTAAGGCATATCGTGGCGTCAAACCCTCTGGACGACCTCATCGCCGATTTTGTATCGTGTGACCATGAGACATGCCGAAAGGCCCGAGACGTAGCAAAGGATATGACAGGCCTCGACTACTCTGATCCCAGGTACCAGCCGCACGTAGAACTATTATTCAAGTGGGACGAGAGCCACGGGTTCGAGACCGCGGACCAGGTCATCGCATACACGGAATAAGCGGTAGCGGCAGACAGCCATGATAAAGCGAACAATGTTCGCTTTTTCTACTTTTTTAAGCGTTACTCTATTTATTTTCAACGGTAGAGGGTTAATCCGGGGATACGGATTGCAGAGCAGAAATAAATGGCTAGTTATGGCTATAATCCTGGTGCTGGTGATCTCCCTTGTCCTCGCGTTCGTGCCTCTTTCGGAGGCCCGCGGAGGCGGAGGCAGGGGTGGCGGAGGCGCCAGGGCTGGAGGTGGCGGAGGTATTAAACACGGCGGCGGGGGCATCAAGGCGCCCGGAGGCATTGGAGGCATGAAACCAGGCGGCGGAGGTATTAAGCCCGGTGGACCGGGAGCCGTGAAGCCCGGCAGCCCCGGGATCATTGGCGGAGGCCACAAGCCTGGTGCCGGCCTGCCTGGCGGTGGTGGTATTAAGCCAGGCGGCCCCGGTGGTATTAAGCCGGGAGGACCTGGTGTGCGACCTGGAAGCCCCGGCCATGGGATCATGAAGCCTGGCCACGGATGGCCGGGAGTGAACTGGGGCGACCGCAACTGGGCTCACTGGGGCGGGACCCCGGGTCACTGGGGTATGCATAACTGGAACTGGAATAATGGCTACTGGCATAACTGGGGCTGGCGCGGCTACGGCTGGGGCTGGAGCTGGTGGAACTGGGCGCCTGCCTACGGATATGGCGTATGGTACCCGTACTGGGCCTGGTATAACTGGTGGGACCCATACTGGACATGGTGGGATGTGCCCACCGTAGTGGAGCCTGTTTACCAGCAGCCATATGACATGCCGTATTATTCCAACCCGTATGGCACGCAATATTATTGAAGGGCGATAAAACATATCGCCCTTTTAAAAAAGATTATGGCTAACGTTGCCCGGATTACTTAGCCTTAACTTTCATTTTTTTAATGCCCAGGACTTTCTCGATAGCTTCTTCGCTGGCCTCGACCTCGATAGGCTTGTCGCAGTTCTTGATGACCGTCTCCGGGTCCTTGAGCAGGTGGCCGGTGACGACGCAGACGACCCGCTCGTCGTCCTCGATGACGCCCATGTTCCTCAGCTTAATGAGCCCTGCCACGGATGCCGCAGACGCCGGCTCGACGCCGATGCCCTCTTTTACGGCGAGCATCTTCTGTGCGTTCAGTATCTCTTCATCGGTCACTGTTTCGGCCGTTCCGCCGGATTTACGTATCGCGTTCAGCGCCTTCACGGCATTCACCGGATCGCCGATCCGGATCGCTGTCGCAACGGTCTCGGGATGCTCTTCGACAGAGATATTAGCAGCACCTGATTTAATTGCCTTTGCGATAGGGGCACTACCCTCAGCCTGAATGCCGGTCATCTTCGGGATACGGTCGATGATGCCCAGCTTCTTCATCTCGTTCAGGCCCTTATAGATGGCCGTGATGTTGCCGGCATTGCCCACGGGCAGGATGATGCGGTCGGGCACTTCCCAGCCGAAATAGTCCACGATCTCGAAGCCGATGGTCTTCTGGCCTTCGAGCCTGTACGGGTTGATGGAATTCAAGAGGTATATCCCGTTCTCGATGCAGAGCTCTCTTACCAGGCGCAGGGCGTCGTCGAAGTTGCCCTTCACGCTGATCACTCTCGCCCCGTGCATAAGGGCCTGAGCCACTTTGCCCAGCGCTACCTTACCCTGCGGCAGGAGCACGATGACCGGGATGCCGGCCCTGGCGCCATATACGGCAAGAGAAGCCGACGTATTACCCGTTGAAGCACATGCGACGCTCTTCATGCCCAGCTCAAGCGCTTTGGAAACGCCGACCGTCATTCCCCTGTCCTTAAAAGAGCCCGACGGGTTCATGCCCTCGTGCTTTGCGTAAGCTTCCTTGAGGCCAATCTCGGCGCCGATCTTTTTCATGTGATAGATGGGCGTACCGCCCTCTTTAAGCGTAACGGGCTCCCCGCTAACGGGCAGCAGCGCCTTGTACTTCCAGACCGACAGCGGCCCTTTCAGGTCTTCCCTTGTTAAGTGTATCTTAGAATAATCGTACACGACGTCCAGTAATCCGTCGCATTTCTTACACGTGTAGATGACTTCGTCGGCGGGGTATTTCGCGCCGCATTTTATGCATTCAAGGTGATACATCCTGCCACTCCTCGTATTATGCCGTATAGAATACTACATTCACTTTTAAAACTTTTGCTTTTTACCCGATGAACAATAAAAAACATTCGAGTATAAACATGAGCGTTATAGTGTTTTTCGTTTTTTTATTAAAAGGTAGTATATATTCTCTTTGGCCCCGATACACATAAATAAGAAGAATTTGATATCTACGTTAAGCTGTTGGTTACCTAAAAACAGCGTGCCAACAATTTTACTTATATAAATGAGGTGAAAATATGGATAGAAGATCTGGGACGATAAGTCTCGTAGTTCTCGTGATCGCAGCTATTTTGATTTTATCCGGCTGCACCTCACCGACTACGGTGACCCCGACACCAACTACTACTACAAAGGATTTTACACTGGTCGAAATGACGACATCGGACCCGCCGTCTCTGGACCCGGGACTGGAATATGATACTGCGTGCTACAGCGTTACGCAGAACGTGTATGAGACCCTCGTCTGGTATCAGGGCGAGGACGTAAGCAAGCCCATCGGCCTTTTAGCAACCGACTGGTCTTCGAACGACAACTACACCGTCTGGACCTTCCACTTAAGGAAGAACGTAACGTTCCATGACGGCACGGCATTTAACGCGTCGGCCGTCAAGTACACGTTCGACCGCGGCGTCCTGATGAACTACCCGGACGGCCCGTGGGTCGGAGCCGGCATATCGTCGTTCCTGAAGGGCGGCGACGAGTGGATGGCCTCGAACAACACTGAAGCCGATGTCCAGGCATACCTGGCCAACGAGGCAGTGAAGGTCATCGACGAGTACACCGTCCAGTTCACCCTGAGCAAGTCGTACCCGGACTGGATGCATGTTCTTGCATTCCCGGCGACTGCGATCGTGAGCCCGACCTTCGAGAAGACGTCGAGCATGCCGTACACTCCCAACAATTACACTGACACCTACCTGAAGGAGCACATGTGCGGCACCGGACCGTTCAAGTTCATTTCCTGGACCCACGAGGACAACATGGTCTTCGAGAGGAACAACAACTACTGGAACACTCCCGCAAAGGCCGCTAAGGTCGTCGTCAGGACCGTGCCCGATGTGAACAACAGGCTGCTGGCCTTCGAGAAGGGCGAATGCGACTTCTCGCAGGAGAACATCAGGAACCTGCCGGTATTCAAGAACTCCACGGCTGTCGTTAACGATATCCGCAATGACACCCTGCTCATCAGCTTCATCGGCATGTACGAGGGCAAGGCTCCATTCGACAACCCCAAGGTAAGGCAGGCATTCGTCGAGTCCTTCGACTATGTGACCTACCGTGACCAGGTCGGCTACGGCTACGGCTCGTTCCCGCACGGCGTCGTGCCCAAGGGCTTAGCCGGATACAACGCGAACATCCCGACCTCGACCTTCAACCCCGAGCATGCTAAGCAGCTCCTGAAGGAAGCCGGATTCAGCAAGGACAAGCCAGTCACCATCACGATCGCCTACAACCAGGGCAACACTGGCAGGCAGACCGGCTCTCTCATGCTGAAGGACACTGTGGAGAAGTATGACCTGGGCATCACCTTAGAGATCCAGGAGCTTACCTGGGCCACTCTGCTCGACAAGGAAAAGAAGGGCGAGCTCGACATGTTCTTCCTCGGATGGCAGGCGGACTTCCCGACCGCGGACAACTTCCTCGGCCCGTTCGCTGTCTCTAACGTGTACTTCGCGAGGCAGGTAGCCTACAAGAACGCTACCATCGACAGCCTCTACGACCAGTACTTCACGGCGGCCAACCAGGATGAGAGAAACAACATCGCCACGCAGATACAGCTTGGCCTGTTGAACGACAACCCGTACATAGTCTACCTGCAGCCAGCATCCTACTATGCCCTGAGCAAGGATCTCAAGGGCTATCAGTGGAACGTCATGCTGAGTGGCTTCAACTGGTACCCGATGTACAAGTAATACGCGAAAATATATATAGAGGCCGTCTGTTATTTAAACGGCCTCTTATATTTTTTATGCTAAAAACCAAAAAGGGATATCAATGAAGCTTCGGGATTACGTTATCAGGCGATTATTATTGCTGATACCCGTGCTTATCGGGATCAGTTTCATCACATTCTTCCTTTCACACATGATCGGTGACCCGGCTGCTGCCTGGTTATCCGAAAAGACCGCGGGCCAGCCGGAACTCGTCGAGAAGATCCGTGCGGCTCACCACCTGGACGATCCGCTGGTCATCCAGTATTATTATTATCTCGTCGATCTTTCCAAGCTAGACCTGGGTAGAACCGGCCGAAATGAAGGCGGCCGGCCAGTGGTCCAGGCGTTAATGGACTACTTCCCGGCCACTCTCGAGCTGGCCATCATCGGGATGATCCTGTGCCTGCTCATCGGCATACCTGCGGGCATACTGTCCGCCATTTACAAGGATAAATGGGTCGACCACATCGTGAGGCTCGGCGCGCTGGTCGGCGTGTCCATGCCCGTATTCTGGCTCGGGCTCATTGTAAAGTACTGGCTATCCTATAAGTTCGGGTGGTTCCCCCTCGACGGCAGGCTGCCCTATTCGATCACGCCTCCCCCGGACGTCACGGGCATGTATACTTTCGATGCCCTGATCGCGGGGCAGTGGGACACGTTCTTCATAGCGGTCAGGCATGCGATACTGCCGTCCTTCTGCCTCGCCCTGATCTCCATGGCGATCATCACACGTATGATGCGCTCCAGCATGCTGGAGACCATGACGCAGGACTACATACGGACGGCCCGGGCAAAAGGCCTGTCCGAGCGGATCGTCATCCTGAAGCACGCGCTCCGGAACGCACTGACCCCGACCACGACCGTGGCCGGCATCGCGTTCGGAGGATTACTTAGCGGCGCGGTTATGACCGAGACGATATTCTCGTGGCCGGGCATCGGGCGATTCTCCGTCAAGGCGATCGGCGCGACGGACTTCGCGTCGATCATGGGTTTCGCCATGCTCATAGCGATCATATACGTGTTCGCCAACCTGATCGTCGACATACTATACGTCTACCTCGACCCGCGGGTCAAGTACGGGTGATACGATGGCGAACGACGCAATAACCATACAAAAAAAGAAGTCCTTCATCGATGACTGGAAGGAGAAAAACGACTCGAAGATCAAGGACTGGAAACACTCCATCAGCCTGTTCACAAAGAGCCCGCTGGCGATGATCGGCCTGTTCATCGTCATTTTCTTCATGCTCGTGGCGATCTTCGCGCCATATCTCGCACCGTACTCGAACAACTGGAGAGACCTCTCACTACAGAGCCAGGCGCCGAGCTCGACACATATACTGGGCACGGAGATCTATGGCGGCGACATCTTTAGCATGATCATCTGGGGCAGCCGGGTTTCGCTGGTCACCGCCTTTGCGGTCGTGCTGAGCATTGTCATATTCGGCACCATCGTCGGTGCGTTCGCCGGATACTTCGGCGGCATCATAGACGAGGCCCTCATGAGGGTCACCGACATCTTCCTGGCGTTCCCGTCCCTGGTGCTCAGCATGGTCATCGTGGCGGCCCTGGGAAGCGGCCTGCAGAACGTGATGATATCCATCGCCATCGTGTCATGGCCCACCTACGCCCGACTCATCAGAGGCCAGGTCCTGTCGATCAAGGAGCGTAATTACATTGAGGCCGCGAGGGCGGTCGGCTCGAGCGACTGGAGGATCATCAGCAAGCACCTTATCCCGAACTCGCTGGCCCCCACGATCGTCCAGGCGACAATGGACGTGGGCAGCATTATCATCACATCGGCCGCGCTGAGCTTCATCGGCATGGGCGCCGGCCCCGGCGAGGCCGAATGGGGCAGGATGATCAACGACGGGCAGGCAATGCTCCTGAACGCACCCTGGATATCGACGTTCCCGGGCCTGGCCATACTGCTCTTCTGCCTCGGCTTTAACCTGCTCGGCGACGGGCTGCGGGACATCATGGACCCGAGGATGAGGCGATAACATGCCAGACGTACTGATCAGCGTTAAAAACCTGAAGACGAACTTCTACACGTACGCGGGCGTCGTCAAAGCGCTCGACGGCATAAACCTGGATATCTACAAGGGCGAGACCATCGGCCTGGTCGGCGAGACCGGGTGCGGCAAGTCCGTGACGGCCCTGTCGATCATCCGCCTGATCCAGTGGCCTCCCGGAAAGATCGACGAGGGGACTATCACCTTCGAAGGCAGGGACCTCCTGAAGCTGCCCGAAAGCGAGATGCGCAAGATCCGGGGCAACAAGATATCCATGATCTTCCAGGAGCCCATGAACTCGTTCAACCCTGTGTTTACCATCGGCGACCAGATCGCCGAGGTCATCATGCTGCACCAGAAGAAGACGAAGAAAGAGGCCCTGGCGCAGGCGATCGAGATGCTCAAGTTCACCAGCATACCCGCTCCCGAAAGAGTGGCAAAAAGCTATCCTCATGAGCTATCGGGCGGCATGTTGCAGCGGGCGATGATCTCCATGGCGCTGGCGTGCCAGCCGGAACTCCTCATCGCAGATGAGCCGACAACGGCCCTGGACGTGACCATCGAGGCCCAGATCCTCGAGCTGATGAAGGGCCTTAAGACGAAGATGGGCGCTTCCATTCTCCTCATAACGCATGACCTGGGCATCATCGCCGAGATGTGCGACCGTGTGGGCGTCATGTACGCCGGTAACATCGTCGAGCTGGCGGATGTCTCGACAATTTTCAAGAACCCGTCGCACCCGTATACGAGCGGTTTGATCTGTGCCATCCCGAGCCTGGCGACCAAGCAGGCCTGCCGGCTCGACACGATCCCCGGGAACGTGCCCAATCTCATCCGCCCGCCGGAGGGCTGCCGGTTCCACCCGAGATGCAGCAAAGCGATGGACAGGTGTAAAAAGGAGAAGCCCGGCGTCTATGACCTCGGGAACGGCCATCTCGTATCGTGCTTCCTGTACGCGGAGGGGCAGAAACAATGACGGAGAACCTCATCGAGGTCAATGACCTCAAAAAATACTTCCCGATCAAGGGCGGCATATTCTCCCGGACCGTAGAGCAGGTCAAGGCCGTGGACGGCGTGAGCCTGTCCATCAAGAAGGGCGAGACACTGGGCCTTGTAGGGGAAAGCGGGTGCGGAAAGACGACGGTCGGAAGGTCGATCCTCCGGCTCATCGAGCCGGATAGCGGCGAGATCATCTTCGAGGATAAGGACATCATGAAGTACGGCCGCTCGGAGCTCCGCCACATTCGCCCTAACATGCAGATCGTGTTCCAGGACCCGAACAGCTCGCTGGACCCCAGGATGTCCGTAAAGGACATTATCGGCGAGCCGATGGTCGTCAACAAGAAGAACGGCGCGGATATGGAAGATAAGATCGGCAAGCTGCTAAAGGCGGTCGGCCTCAACCCAGTCGACATGTACCGCTATCCGCACGAGTTCAGCGGCGGCCAGAGGCAGCGCATCTGTATCGCAAGGGCGCTGGCGCTGAACCCCAAGTTCATCGTCCTCGACGAGCCGACTTCGGCGCTGGACGTCTCGGTGCAGTCGCAGATACTGAACATGCTGGAGGACCTGCAAAAAGAGTTCGGCCTGACCTACCTGTTCATATCCCATAACCTGATCGTGGTCAAATACCTGAGCGACCGCGTGGCCGTCATGTACCTGGGCAAGGTCGTCGAGCTCGCGAAGACCGAGGCGCTGTTCGACAGCCCGATGCACCCGTATACGCAGGCTTTGCTTTCCGCTATCGCCGTGCCGGACCCGGCCGTGAAGCGGAGCCAGCGTATCATCCTCGAGGGCGACGTGCCCACTCCGATCAACCCGCCAAAAGGCTGCAGGTTCCATACGAGATGCAGGTATAAGATGGACATTTGCGATAAGGTCGAGCCCGAGTTTAAGGATATCGGCGGCGAGCACTTCGTTGCCTGCCATTTAATGGATAAGCGTTAATTCGCTTATCCACGTCCTTAAAGGGTAAGCGATCATTCGCTTATCCTTCGTTTTTTCCGTGTCCGAAAAAGTATATACGTTAAAGTCCTAACAATCTGTTGCTATGGTCGGCTTCGACGAGGTCATTTTCATCGCTATCGTGGCTCTGCTCCTGTTCGGGCCGGATAAGCTGCCCCAGTACATCCGCGAGCTGGGACGCTTTTACGCCGAGTTCAAAAAAGCCCAGAGAGACCTAGAAGGCGAGTTCAATAAGGCCGCTAATGCCTCGCTTTCTGCCCCGAAGCAGCCCTCAGCTACCGTTCTGGAAATTGCGCGCAAGATGAACATCCCGGCGGACGGCAAGACGGAAGAGCAGCTATTAAAGGAGATAGAGGCCGCCGTATCCCGTGAAACGGGAAAGGTATAAGTCTAATTAAGCCCTCTTTTCACTGTATGCCCGCGTTCGTCACTTTGAAGGGTACGAAGGCCAAGATACCTTATAAAAAATTACTTCAGGCGAAGCCGAAGAAGAGCGAGGCCATCGAGTGGGACGGGAACGGCTCGGATTCACTCCGCATCTACGCTAAATATAAGAAGAATTATCTTGTGAAATTCTTGAGCCGGTTCTTCGAGATCCCTGAAGAGCGCAGCTTTCGCTTCAACCCCCTGGGCGCCATGGTCTGGGAGCTGTGTGACGGTACGCATAGTGTCGAAGAGATCAAGGGCATCATCATGAAGCGGAGTAAGGGCGACGAGAAGGATATTGAGAAGCGCCTTATTCGTTTTATTAATCGTCTTACTGCCAATGACCTTATTATTTTAGAGGTTTGAAACTTATTTATATCTGGCAATGACTGCCAGATGGCCGTGGTGAAGGGGCTCCAGAGAGGCCTTTTCCATTATCTGGAAATCTTTTCCGAGAGTTTGTAGCTCCTCCCTAAATATGTCCCCGACATTCTCTATCGAGCTGATGCTTTTTGCCTTTATGGCCATTATGAGATATCCTCCACTTTTCAGGTATCTTTCGGCGTTGGCATTGGCGATCGCGGCCTGTTCGGGCTGGGCGACGTCCTGGTAGATCACGTCTACTTTATTGAGGAATGGCGGGTATCTCTCGGGCTGCCGGGCGTCGGCAATGATGGGCATTACGTTGATCCTCTCCTCGATGGCCATGAGCAGGTCACGGGCGGGACGTGGGGCGAACTCGACCGCGAAGACAATGCCGTCGCACGCGATATCCGCAACCCGGGTCACGGTAGTGCCGCTGGCGGCCCCAAGGTAGAGGACTTTCGAGTTTTTACCTAAGGGAATGTCCATGCCTTTCATGATCATCGAAGCGAGCTTGCTGGTAGACGGGCTCCACAGCCTGTAATAGGCGCCTTCGAAGGCAAGCGTATCGCTATCCGGGTAACGAGTGAGCGTCGAGAGCATGTCCTTACTTTCAAGGGTGACGTAGAACACGTTATCGATGCCCGCAGGCCGCACGCCGCTGATGCCGCTCAAGGCTTCTTACCTCCTCTGGAACGGCTCTTGATCGCAGAAGCTTTTGCCTTAAGGTCCCCGAAATCCATGACCTCGCCCGAATAATAGTCCATCCTGGCGGCGATAGCCGCCTTTCCCGCGAGCATGCGGGCGATCTTGCCCCTTGCCTTCTTCGGGGCGCCGCTGATCAGCGGATGCTTAAAGATCAGGCCGTGCTTGGGGGATGGCGTGCCTGCCTTAAGGTGCTTGAACAGGGCCTCGCCCGCTCCCATGACCTGTATGCTGCTGGCGGGCATGCGGGCGAGTTTTTCGAGGCTCCCGGCCCGCGCTATGAGCCTTGCTCCCAGCAATGGCCCCAGCACACTCGACAGGTTCGGCGCGATCTCCAGCATTATTTTACTGATATAATCCTCGATAGCTTTACGCTGTATGAGTATCGTTTTGGCAACCTGTGCAACGCCCTGGATGGCAGCAAGGTCCTCGCCCGTCATGGGGGCGCCCATAGTCGAAGCCTCACTATCCGCCGGGCTCTCGACTATCTGCTCAATTAACTCGTAAGGGCGTAAACGATTCTCCGGATAATGTATCGCATACCACTCGGCCAGGCGACCCGAGGTAACATTAAAAGCTTCATTAAGGTCGTCCAGCGCTCTCACTGCCTGGATCAGATAAGCGTCCTTTCCGGACAGGCTTTTTGAGATCGCCTCGCGGGCAAGCCGCATAGACGCCTCATGAAGCGCAAGACGCTCGTCTACGGGAGGCATTCGATATCTGCCCCCGAATTACGGGCCCTTGTCTTCATGACCATACAATCAGGGCAGTTACTCTTGACCTCGGACATGATCGGGCCGGACCTGTCAGTGACAGCGAACACGGTCGGGCCGAACGAGCTCATGCCCGCTCCCGGCGCCCCGGCTTCCGTCATGACACGCAATATCTCGCAGGCGCCCGGCTGAAGGTCGACTTCCCTCTTCTTGAACCCTACGCCCTGGATCGCGTTCAGCGCCGTGCCAAAGGCTTCCAGGTCCTTTTCTACGATCGAGGGCAGCATCTGCATGAGAATGATGTGGCTGAGCCTCTCGATCTCCCTTAATGGTAAGGGACACGTTCGGGCGAAGACGTCCTTTTCGTAAAGGTCGTGGGCGCCTTTCATCGGCAGCGTGGCGAGCACGATGTCCCAGTCAGGGAAGGGGCAGCTCATGATCAGCGGGGCGGGAGGGACTCCGTCGGCGAATGAATCGGGAAGGAAGGCCTTCTTAACGCTCGTCTTATGTCCCCCGTCGAGGATGAAACCGCCTTTATCGAAGGCGCCGATGCCCACGCCCGACAGGCCGCCGCGGCCGACTTTAAGGGCAACCTCGGCGGACGACATATCCAGGCCATACAATTTTGCTACGGCGGTGCCCGCGGCCAGAGCGGCCTGGGTACCCGATCCGAGGCCGATATGGTTCCAGTACGACTTTTTAATGTCGATCTCCACGCCATATCCCGGGCCGAATGCCTCGCATGCCTTGCGCATGCGCTCGCGCAGGTCAGGGTCTCCCTTAACCGTGACCGTATCGCTCTTTTTCGCCGTGATCTCGATATAAGGCTTGTCGAGCGTTATTCCGATCCCGCCGTCGATCCTGCCGATCTCTCCGTTCATGTCGATGAGCGTCATGTGGAGGCGGGAAGGTGTTCGTATCCTTAACAAAGCTCCTCCGGTTATGTAGAGACTGCCCTCATCCTACATATTTTTTGCTTTGTCGCGCATATATGTGGCTGATCATGGACTTATTGCCCGGGCTTCTGGAAGATGTAAAAGCTGGTAAGGTTTCTGCCGAGGCGGCGTGTGCCCGGCTGGACGCCTTCATTGCGTGTCATTACGGGGGACTATCCCGGGACGCCGGCGTGGTCTATACGCCCCTCCCGGTCGCCCGCTATATTTGCCGTCAGGCTATAGATCCTTATTTGGCCACCGGTAACTCTATCGAGAATATCCGTGTTTTCGATAGCTCATGCGGCACCGGTATTTTCCTTCAGGCAGCGCTTGAGGAACTGTATCGCCTTCGCGCCGAAAAAAGTGACCTGAGCGAGTATGAGCTAAAAAAGCAGATCATAGAAAAATGCCTGTTCGGCATGGACATAGACCAATACTCTGCCGATGCCGCTTTCCTGCGGCTGAACATGCTATTACCATCGAATGGCGAAAAACAAATTAAAGTAAATGTGGCCTGCGATAACGCCCTGTTCGCTACCGGCGTCGGCACCTTCGATGTCATCGTGGGTAACCCACCCTACATGCGCATAAAAAGCATGAGCGGAGACCTAAAAACCAGTTTGCCCGAAAAAGTAAAGGCCAGCCGCCTCTACAATTACCAGGAAGGCAACCTTAATCTTTACAAGCTCTTCATTGAGCGTAACCTGGGGTTTTTAAAGGAAAGCGGCAGAATGGGGCTCATCATTCCCTCTTCTTTCTTGAATGAGGCGACTTCGGAAAAGCTGCGCAAACATATTTTCGACACATGCAGCCTGGAAGAGGTCGTGGAGATACCTGAGCGCTCCCGCATATTCCCGGGCGTTAACCAGGCAACTGCCATTATCGTATTGAAAAAGTCGAAAGCCTCGCATGGCCGCTTATGGTTAAGGCTGGGGGCTGACGGCGATACTCTGGGAACCGGCAACAGCCCTATCGCAATAGCATATGCTGAGCTCGCCGAATTCACCGATGGCCGAATGGAAGTGCCACTCCTGACGGACCCGGCGGTGGAATGGGAAATGATGCGGCGCCTGAAGGGCATACCGCCATTCAGGGGAGGGAATGGTGTCCCGCCCGTGGGACAAATATCAGTCGGGAATGTGGACGAGACGTTCGATAAGGCTTACATTTCCGAAGAGCGGACTGGCGACATATTCGTAAAAGGCATCCACCTGAAGGAGTACTTTGTGGACCTTTCGCCCGGCGGCAGGCAGCCCCGCTGGGTGAAAAAAGAGGAGTTTTTACGGAAGAGGCCCTCGGCTGCCGAAATAATAGGCCGTAGCCGCATCATCGGCCGCAACACCCAGAACAAGGCCTGCCCCCGCCGACTAAAATTCGCCATTCTTCCGCCAGGATACCTGTGCAGCAACTCCATAAAGCAGATTGTCATCACGGACCCGAACATTGACCCCCTTTACATTCTGGGGCTACTGAACTCATCCACCCTGAACTGGTACTTCGAGCTTTTCTGCTCTCAGAATAACATCCGTAACTATCGTATCGAGTCCCTTCCGATCGTCCGGGCACTCGGCAACGTACAGGGCACTTTTGCCAGTATCGCCCGCCTTTTAATGGATTCATCCGGCAAAACACGGGATTTTTACGATAAATTAATAGACGTTATGGCATTCGAGCTCTATTTCGGCGGCCCGGGGCTTATCGATATAGCAGCATCAGCGCACGACTTCGATACCGCAAGGGTCAGAGGATCATTAGATGCAGTTACGGGCGACAGACGGTACGTCGTCGTCACGAACGCCACGAACAAAAACACGAGGGCGAAAAATATATTTCAATGATAAAGAGTCTTAAGAACGATACCATGAAGCTTACTGTCGAGGCGGGCGGCCTCACACTCACGAATCCCACGATACTGGCGGCGGGCATCCTGGGCACTACCGGGGCGTCCCTCAAAAGAGTCGCCTCCATGGGCGCGGGCGCCGTCGTCACCAAGTCCATCGGCGCAGAGCCCAAATACGGGCACCCCAACCCGTCCATGATCAGGCTCGAGTGCGGGTACATCAACGCCATGGGCCTGCCGAATCCCTCTTATAAGGAATTTTTACCGGAACTGGAGACCGCTAAGGATTCGGGCGTGCCCGTCATCGCGAGCATCTTCGGGGCCACCGAAGCCGAATTCATCGAGGTGGCAAAGGGCCTACCCGGGGCTTCGGCTTACGAGCTGAACGTGAGCTGCCCCCATGCCAGGGGCTACGGGATGCAGGTGGGCACCGATCCGGCCCTCGTGAAGGCCATCGCTCATGCCGTAAAAGGCACCGTGAACGCGCCCGTATGGGTCAAGCTGACGCCCAACGTCACGGATATCACTTCTATCGGCCGGGCGGCGCAGGAGGGAGGCGCAGATGCGGTCGTAGCCATCAACACGCTCAAGGCAATAGCGATCGACATCGACAGCGGATACCCGATACTGGGCAACATTCAGGGCGGCCTCTCCGGGCCTGCCATCAAGCCAGTAGCAGTACGCTGTGTCTATGACCTGTACTCGGCGCTCGACATTCCCGTCATTGGCGCGGGCGGCGTCTCGAGCTGGGCCGACGCGGTCGAGTTCATCATGGCAGGGGCGGCTGCTGTCGAGATCGGCTCCGCGGTTTACGACGATATAGGAGTGTTCGCGGCAGTCTCCATGGGGCTGTCAGACTATCTGGACAGGAAGAACATGACGCTTAAAGACTTAACCGGAATGGCGCACAGGATGGTGAAGCATGAGGCCGATAAGTGCTGAGATACTTGAGATCGTGGAGGAAACGCCCACGATCCGTACTTTCCGTCTGGATACATCGGACTGGCTCCGGGGCAGGCCCGGGCAATACCTTATGGTCTGGGTACGGGGGGTCGATGAGGTGCCCATGACGCTTTCTTATGATGATGCCATTACCGTCCAGAAGGTGGGCGATGCGACGGAGGCCATGTTCAATCTGAAAGTAGGCGACTCCATCGGCATCCGGGGCCCGTACGGGAACGGCTGGGAACTTGTTGGCGACGATATACTGCTCATTTCGGGCGGCGTAGGCTCGGCGCCGCTGGCGCCGCTGGCGGAGAAGGCCGCTGCCACGGGCGTAAAAGTCACGACCCTGGCCGGGTACAGGACCAAGGACGAAGTCCACTTTGAAGACAGATACCGGAGAGCAGGAGAAACCATAGTCACGACCGACGACGGAACATACGGCCAGAAGGGCTTTGTTACGGGATTAATGACCAATATGAACTTAAGCAAGTACTCCCAGATATATTGCTGCGGCCCGGAAAAAATGATGTACCGGGTCCTGAGCATCCTGGACGGGCAAAAGCTGGCATCCTGCGCGCAGTTCAGCATACAGCGCTACCTGAAATGCGGCATCGGCGTATGCGGAAGCTGCTGTCTCGACCCCGACGGCCTGAGGGTATGCCGGGACGGCCCGGTCTTCACGGGAGACGTTCTTTTAAAGGCCGAATTCGGAAAATACGCCCGGGATGCGAGCGGCAGGAGAATGACATTATGACGTTTATCGGCAGGTTCAGGTACCACCACAGGGTATTCACCGGCGAAGTGTTCGAAGGCAAAGTCCACTCAACGCTGGGCGGTAAAGAATACAGGCTTGAAGACCTGAAGGTCTTGCCCCCGTGCACGCCGACCAAGATAGTCTGCGTCGGCTGCAACTACGTTGAACACGCGAAAGAGCTGAACGAGCGTATCCCCGAGGAGCCCATACTGTTCCTGAAGCCGCCTTCCAGCCTTCTGGCGAGCGGCGACGGCATCGTCTACCCGAAGCAGTCGCAGCGTGTGGACTATGAGGCCGAGCTGGCCGTCGTGATCGGCAGGCGGACGCGGCACGTGAAGGCGGATAAGGCTAAAAGCCATATCATGGGCTATACGTGCTTCAACGACGTCACGGCACGGGACCTCCAGAGAAAGGACATCCAGTGGACCCGTGCTAAGAGCTTTGACACGTTCTCGCCCGTAGGCCCATTTATCGCGACCGACGTCGACCCGCTCAGCATCGGGATAAAGTCCCGGCTCAACGGTAAGATAATGCAGGACTCGAACACCGGGGACATGATCTTCAACGTCTATAAGCTGGTGGAGTTCATCTCCGGGGTCATGACGCTGGAAGCGGGCGACGTGATCGCTACGGGAACTCCGCCGGGAGTCGGCCCTATGAAACCCGGCGACGTCGTCGAGGTCGAGATCGAGAGCATCGGAACCCTGAAGAATAAGGTCGTGTCCTGAGGCCGATAACATTCATTTTTGCTATTAGGCCGTGTTACCTGTGGACGTTGATTTGTTCGGTCGGTATCACGAACCTCTCCAAAGGAATTAAACCACTAATTTTTCTTTAAGATTTCACTCACTAAATCCCTGAGCCTCTAAAACACCGTCAACGCACGAACTCCCGAATACTCTGGGCAGTGCCCGAATTCACAAACGCGCTAACCCGAAAAGAAGGCTCGAAAACTCGAATGCACGTTCGAAACGCTAAACGACATAGCACTAACCCTCCAATGCTCGGCTAAAACGCCAACGACCCTAATACCCAAAAGTACTGGGGAACGACCGGGCTCTTAGAGTGTTCGTGCTCCACTGTTTAGCGTTTCAAACGTGATTTAGAGACTTAGAGACTTCTTTTCGGGTTAGCGCGTTAGAGACTTAGAGCACTGCCCCGAGTATTAGAGAGTTCGGGAATTGACGGTGAGTTCGAGGCTTAGAGACTTCGTGAGAAAAATCTAAAAGAAAAATTAGTGGTTTAATTCTTTTGGAGAGGTTCGTGATACCGACCGAACAAATTTGCACAAATCATACCAGCTGAACAATCAAACCACTAACATGTAATTACTGGAGGCAAGACCTTATTATATTTATTTTTAACAAATCAATGCTGCTTAATCTAAAGGCCTGATTATTTGTTATTTTCCCCGGCCGATAGAAATATTTATTACACGGCAGTGCAATGCTTTATTATTACGCAAGCGGTCGCTTTACTGTGGATAGGCCGCAAAAACGCATAGGGGGCCTTGCGGGGATAAAAAGAGGTTCTTGTGAATGAGCGGCATCAAAAGCTTCTTCGACACCATAATGGGTAGTACGAAACACAAGAACGAACCATTCATGCAGCGGGCAGCGAACCCCAGGGCAAGCATAGCGTACAGCGTGGATGTTCGTTCGAACAGTGATTCCATCAATGACATACGGTTCGTCCTCGACGAGGCGATCAGGGAATATTCCGAAGCGGTAAGGCAGAAGCCTGATTATGCGGAGGCGCACTACAATCTTGCGGTCGCCTTCGACGATAAGGGCCTGCTGGACGACGCTATCCGGGAGTTCCGTGAAGCCGTAAGGCTTAATCCTGATTTTGCGGAGGCGCACTTTAATTTAGGCGCGGCCCTCGACGATAAGGGCCTTCTTGACGACGCCATCATGGAATACCGCGAGGCCCTGCGGTTGAGCCCCGACTTTGCCCGGGCGCACTATAACATGGGCATCGCGCTCGGGAAGAGAAACCAGCTTGACGATGCCGTCAAAGAGTTTAAGGACGCTTTGAGGATCGACCCGGATTATCCCGAAGTCCACTATAACATGGGAGTAGTTCTCGGAAAGAAGGGCATGCTGGACGAGGCCATCAAGGAGTTCCGGGAAGCGATAAGGCTCAAAGCCGACGATGCCGAGGCGCACTATAACCTGGGTGTCTCGCTCGACTATAAAGGGCTCGTAGATGAGGCGATCCGGGAATTCCGCGAGGCCGTCTGGCTAAAGCCCGACGATGCCGAGGCGCACTATAACCTGGGCCTGGCGCTGAGCAAAAAAGGCCAGTACGACCAGGCGATCCGCGAGTACAGGGAAGCAGTGCGGCTCAAGCCCGACTACGCAAAAGCCCATAACAACCTGGGCATTCTTCTCGATTACCGCGGCCAGCTTGACGAGGCCATTAAGGAGTATTATGCCGCTGTCCGGCTCAGGCCCGACGACCCTGAAGCCCACTATAACCTGGGCGTAGCTCTAGCCTCGAGGAACGCGCTGGACGAGGCGGCCCAGGAGTTCCGTGACGCGGTCAAGCTCCGGCCCGGCTATGCCGAGGCCCATTATAAGCTGGGCTACGTATTCTGCAGGAAGGGCATGCTGGACGAGGCGGTCAAAGAATTAAGGGAAGCCATCTGGCTCCGGCCGAACTATTCTGAGGCTCATTATAACCTGGGCGTCGTGTTCGGAAAGAAGGACCTGATGGACGACGCTATTCGCGAGCTGAAGGACGCGATCCGGCTGCGGCCGGAATATGCGGAGGCCCACTATAACCTCGGCCTCGCTTTTGATTACAAAGGGCTGCTGGACGACGCTATACGCGAGTACCGGGAGGCCATTCGGCTGAAGCCGGACGACGTGAAAGCCAGGAACAATCTCGGCGTAGCCCTCGATGATAAAGGGCTTTTGGAGGAGACGATCAAGGAGTTCCGGGAGGTCGTATGGCTGAAGCCGGACGATCCCCAGGCGCACTATAACCTTGGCCTGGCCCTGAGTAAGAAAGGCTTACTCGACCACGCCATCCGTGAATTCCGGGAGGCTTACCGCCTGAAGCCGGACCTCGCCGAGGCATTCTATAATCTGGCAGTCGTCTTCGGCAAGAAGGGCCTGCTCGATGAAGCGATACGCGAGTACCGCGAGGCGGTGCGCCTGAGGCCGGACTATGCGGAGGCCCACTATAACCTGGCCACAATTTACAGTAAAAAGAACATGCTCGACGAGTCGATCCGCGAGTTCCGGGAGTCCGTTCACCTGCGCCCCGAAGACGCGAACGCTCACTATTACCTCGGCCTGGCGCTGAACAAGAAAGGCCTGGTCGATAATGCCATCCGCGAGTACATCGAAGTGGTGCGCCTCAAGCCCGAGGATGCGCAGGCGCATAACAACCTGGCCCTGGCGCTCTTCGATAAGGGCATGGCTGACGAGTCCATCCGCGAGTTCCGCGAGGCCATCAGGATCAAGCCTGAGTACGCCGAAGCGCACTTCAACCTGGCGTCCGTGCTCGATAAGAAGGGCCTGCTCGATGAGGCGATAGGCGAATATGGCATCGCCATCGAGCAGAGGCGGGACGATCCGGTCTCCCACTACAACCTGGCCCTGGCGCTCATCCGGAAAGGCATGCTGGACGAGGCGATCAAAGAGCTGAGAGAGGTCGTCTGGCTGAAGCCCGATGACTTCGAAGCCCGGTTCCGCCTGGGCATGGCGTTCAACGAAAAGAACATGCTCGACGACTCCATCCGCGAGCTGCGTGAAGCGCTGGCGCTTGAGCCGAACGACCCCGGCGTCCACTATAACCTGGGCGTCGTGATGGGCAAGAAGGGCATGCTGGACGAGGCCATCGTCGAGTTCAAGGCGGTGCTTGAGTCGAAGCCGGAGGACGTTAACGCCCACTATTACCTGGGCCTGGCCTATAACTATAAGTGCATGTATGACGAGGCCGTCGGCGAATTGCTCGCCGCTCTCCGCCTAAAGCCGGACGACGCCAACACCCACTATAACCTGGGCGTGGTCATGGCCAACCGCGGCCAGCTCGACGACGCCATCAACGAGTACCGCGAAGCCCTGCGTATCAAGCCCGATTATGCCCGGGCGCACAACAACCTGGGTATCATTTTAGATTACCGGGGCCTGGTCGACGATGCCATCGTCGAATACCTCGCCGCGCTGCGCCTGCAACCCGAAGACGCGAACGCTCACTATAACCTGGGCCTGGCCTACGATAACAAGGGCCTGGTCGATGATGCGGTCGGGGAGCTCCGGGAGACCATTCGCTTGAAGCCGGACGATGCTAACGCGCACTATAACCTCGGCGTCATCCTTGGCAAGAAGGGCCTGCTCAAGGAGGCCATCGACGAGTATAATATCGCCGTGCACCTCAGGCCGGACTATGCCGAGGCGTACTATAACCTGGGCTTTGCGCTGGATACGGCGAATATGGGTAATATGGCCGTCGAGGCTTATCGTAAGTTCATCGACTGTGCTCCGCCGCAGTATGCCAGCTATGTCGATCATGCCCGCCAGCGTGTTAAGGATATGGGCAACGCTTAAAAAGGCCTACAAAAAATATTAAGAACGCTCAAAGACTATTTCAGCCACAAAGACCTCAAAGCGGGCCTGAAGTGGCTCGAAGTTTTTTTATAATTTTATTCGACCGCTCGCCTATTTTTAATATTAAACTTATACTGATAGAAGTAAAATAATGTATAAAATAACTTAGTGTAACTTCAAACCAACTTCGAGCCACTTCGTGGCTGAAAAAGTCTTCGTGCGTTCTTAATATTTTTCGTGAGCCTTAAAAAGGAATTGGGGCTGCTTCACCAGCAGCCCAGGCCGCCGAAGCCGAACGGGCCAAAAACGCCGAACGGGCCGAAGACCCCGAAGGGGCCGAACACGCCGAACGTGCCGAACCCACATGCGCCGAATCCGAAACCAAAAGGACTCCACCATGCTGCCGCCGGAAGGGCGACAACGCAAAATGCAACGAAGGCGGTAACTGCTGCCGTCAGTTTCTTTAACATACTACATCCTCCACCAATAGACCTCTAGCCTTGCATATTGTTGAAAGTTGCCTGCATAATCAGTGGAATATAGCCAGTTCCAGGCCGTTATAATTGCTTAATAACACATACCTATAAAATAGAAAAGGGATTTGTGAAGATCCCCTACCAACGCTCTAGATCGCTCACCTAGATACAGCCGAAGCCACCAATGCCTAAGCCACCCAGGCCGCAGCCGCCAAACGGCACTCCACAGCCACCGAAGCCGCCGAAGCCGAACGGGGTGCCGCAGCCAAAGCCGCCGAAGCCGAAACCGGTGGCGCCGGTGCAGCTGGAAGTAAACGTAGAAGTCGTGGTAAACGACGAAACTCCTGTCGCGAAGGGCGAGAACCCGAAGCCGCAGCCGAACGGGCCAAAGCCGAAGGGGCTGAACCATGCCGAAGCGGGAAGCACGAGAGCCGACGCCATGGCAACAACGGCCACTGCAATCATAAGTTTCCTGAACATACTAATCTGATACCTCCTCCAATACATCTGATAGGAGGATATGTTGTTTAATATTATGCGTATTTTAAAGCATTGCAGGAGAAATACGTCCAATTTATAGCGATTATAACTATTAAGCAACCAATTACGGTTATTTTGCTAAAATAAGGTCAATTATACGTTATAATTCATGTAATCGGTGGCTTACTGCCTGGTTGGGTGCTCCATACGTATTTCTTCGAACGGTCGGTGCCCGTCATGATCGAGCCTTTAATTTATTACAAAATATTTATATTTATAACATAGAGGTATATGTCCGATATGAATATTATCGTAGAGCAGTAATAGATCATTGGTCATTTTTTATGGTGCGGTGCATGAAATCGGATCCAGGGCCCGGGGAAAAATCAGGCATCACCCGTAATAAAGATACTTCGGATAAGGACCTTATCGCTGAATTAGAAATCCGTGTCGCTTTTCTGGAAAACGAGCTCCGATTAAAGCACGATCAGACTGTCCTGGACATCGCAGAGAGGGATCAGGCCATTGAGAAGCTGGCGGAAAAGGAGAGATTTTTAAGGAACATCTTCGAGTGTATTAAGGACGGCATAAGCGTGCTGGATAAAGACCTGAACATCCTCCAGGTGAATCCCGCTATGGAAAAGTGGTACGGGCATGTAACGGGTAAAAAATGCTACCAGGCCTACCACGGGCGGTCCGAGCCCTGTGAACCGTGCCCGAGTATCCGGGCTATCAAAACGGGATCCACGCAAAGCGGAGTCGTACACGACCTAAAAGGATGGAGAGAAATTTACGCCTTTCCGCTGGTGAACGACCGGGGAGAGGTGACGGGCGTCATCGAGCACGTCCGCGACATCGACGAGCGCAAGCAGGCCCAGGAAGCGCTGCGGGAGAGCGAGGAAAAATACCGCCGTGTGGTGGAGGCGGCCAACGAGGGCATCTGGATCATCGACCGGGATATGAGGACCACGTTCGTCAACGATAGAATGTCCAGCATGCTGGGCTATACGATGGAGGAGATGGCGGGTAAAAAGATCGAAGATTTCACCAGCGACTCCTACCTGGACGTGTTGAATTCTGACATGGAAATGCATCGTCGCGGCGTAAAGGTACGGCATGACTTTCAATTCCGCAGGAAGGACGGCAGCGATCTATGGTGCATGGTATCGGCCACGCCCATACTGGATGATAAGGGGGTTTTTGCCGGCGGCGTAGCGATGATCACCGACGTCACCGAGCGCAAGCGAGCCGAGGAGGCTGTCCGGTTTGCCAATGCGTATAATCGTAGCCTGATCGAGGCGAGCATTGACCCGCTTGTCACGATATCCCCCGATGGCAAGATCACCGATGTGAACATGGCCACCGAGGTAGCGACCGGCATTTCTCGCGATGATCTGATCGGTACGGATTTCTCTAATTACTTCACAGATCCCGACATGGCCCGGAAAGGGTATAAGAAGGTATTCGAGGAAGGCTCGGTGAAGGATTACCCGCTTGAGATCCGGCACAGGGACGGGCACATCACCCACGTCCTCTACAACGCTTCCATATATCGGGACGAGTCGGGTATAGTGATCGGAGTATTTGCCACGGCGCGTGATATCAGCGAGCGTAAGCGGGCCGAGGAGGCGCTCGTGGAAGCAAAAGCCCAGGCCGAATTATATCTCGACCTCCTGGGCCACGATATCAACAACATGCACCAGATCGCCCTGGGATACCTGGAGCTGGCCAGGGATGTGAGCCCGGTCGCCGGCAAGAGCGAGTTTTTAGACAAGCCTATCGAAGTACTGCAGCGAGGCGCCCAGCTCATCCAGAACGTGAGAAAGCTGCGGAAGCTCAAGGAAGGCGTGTTCCAGACCCAGGAAGTCGACGTGTGTGGGGTGCTGAGTGACGTACGACGGGAGTTCGGAGCGGTCCCGAATAAGGCCATAACGCTGAACACTAATGGACGCGAGCGGTGCATCATCCGTGCCAATGAATTGCTGCACGACGTATTCGCCAACCTGGTGAGCAACGCGATCAAGCATACAGGTGACAGGGCGGACATTGCCATTGACCTGGATGTTCTAGAAGATCACGACAGGGAGTATTGCCGTGTGATGGTCGAGGATAACGGGCCAGGCATCCCCGATGATTTCAAGGACAGGATATTCAATCGTATGCTGCGTGGCACCACAAAAGCGAAGGGCATGGGACTCGGACTATATCTGGTCAAGTCGCTCGTTGAAAGTTATGGGGGCCGGGTGTGGGTCGAGGACCGGGTGAGTGGCGACCACACGAAGGGTGCCAGGTTCGTGGTCATGCTGCCAACCGTTTAAAAGTAACTTTTTTCATTCCAGGTGGTTCGTGGACCTGAAAATATTAATATGGGCACTCATATGGTCCTATTAAATTTAATATTTAAGATATTATGTGCCCCGAACCAATTTCCACCCCCGTGTATGATAAGGATAAGGCCATGGAGCAGCTTATATCCGAGTTACAGGAGCTGAGGGCTAAGGTTAATAAGAATATTCAGTATCCCGCCCGGAATGATGTAGAGGAAGAGCTGCACAGGGCCAACCGTGCATTACGCGTTCTGTCCGATTGCACAAAAACGATGATAAAGGCCGAAGATGAAACAGCACTTTTAAAGGATATTTGCCGTATAATGGTAGATGTCGGCGGGTATCGTCTGGCCTGGATCGGCTACATCGAGAACGATGAACATAAGACCGTGCGCCCCATCGCCAGGGCGGGCTATGATGAAGGCTATGTTGACAGTTTAATGATCGCCCTCAACGACCCAGTCAGGGGTAACGGCCCGACGGGCATCTGTATGAAGACGGGGAAGCCCTATGGGTCACGGGATGTCAGGTCGGATAAGAAGATGCTGCCCTGGCAAGAAGACGCGTTAAAGCGGGGCTATTTATCAACCCTCAACCTTCCCATCGTTTATGAAAAACACGTTATCGGCTCCCTTGCCATCTATTCCGGCAACGAGGATGCCTTCGACAGAGGAGAACGGGAGCTCTTATTCGAGTTGGCCCAAACCCTGGCCTATGGTATCACCGCGATCAGGGAACGGGTCCGGCGCAGAAAGGCGGAGGATGCGCTGCGTGAGAGCGAGGAACGGTTCAGCTATGCCCTTAAGGCGGCCCGGGAAGGGATATGGGACTGGAACATGGAGACTAACGAGGTCTATTACTCCCCTCGTTACAAGGAGATGCTCGGTTACACGGAGGACGAGATCGAGCCGCATGCCAGTGCCTGGATGCGCCTGATGCATCCCGATGACCGTGAACGAGCCCGGCTGGTGGTGGACGCTGTCGTGCGCGGCGAGCGGGAATACGAGATGGAATTCCGCATGCTGCATAAGGATGGCCATTACGTGGAAATTCTCTCGCGTGGCTACCCGATCCGCCATGGGGCCGGTGGCCCTGTCACCAGGATCGTGGGAACCCACATGGATATCACCGAGCGCAATCGGATGGCGGAGGAATTGCGCAAAGCCCGGGACGGGCTTGGGGTGAGAGTGCGGGAAAGGACCGCCGAGCTCCAGCAGTCGAATGACGAGCTCAATGCACAAATGGAAGAGCGCAAGCGGGCCGAGGAGGCTTTGCGTGAGAGCGAGGAGCGGTTCCGCGCTCTCGCGGACAATATTCCCAATCTGGCGTGGATGGCGAATGCTGATGGCTGGATCTTCTGGTATAACCGGCAGTGGTATGATTACACGGGGACGACGCTGGAGGAGATGCAGGGCTGGGGATGGCAGAAGGTCCATCACCCGGACTATGTCGAGGCCGTCACCGGGGAGTGGTCCGCCAGTATCAGAGAGGGTAAGCCGTACGATAACATTTTCCCATTGAGAGGTAAGGACGGGAACTATCGGTGGTTCCTCACGAGGGTCACGCCCATCAAAGGCGGGGATGGGAAAATTCGGCGCTGGTTCGGCACCAACACGGACATCACCGAACGGAAGCAGGCCGAGGAAGAGCTGTTATCGGCACAGGCGCAGGCCGAGCTGTACCTGGACTTGATGGGCCACGACATCAACAACATGAACCAGGTAGGCCTGGGTTACCTGGAGATCGCGCTCCAGACATTAAAAGAAGACGGCAGGATCGAGGTGAAGGATGTAGAACTCCTGGAAAAGCCGCTCCAGTCGATCCTGGACAGCACCCGGCTCATCGATAATGTGCGCAAACTCCGGTCGGCGAAGTCCAGGGAACACCAGCTTCAGACCATCGACCTGAAAGAGATACTCCTGGGCATTAAGGAACAGTTCTCAAAGGCCAACGGCAGGCATGTCACGATCAATTATGCGCCGGTCGGGGGCCATGTCCTGGCGACGGGGCTGGTCAAGGACGTGTTCGTCAATATCGTCGGTAACGCCGTTAAGCACTCGGACGATAATAAACCCCTTGAGATCAGCATAACCCAGTTTCGGGTATACGGGACGGACGAGAGCTATCATAAGATCATGATCGAGGATAATGGTCCCGGCATACCGGATGAACTTAAAACGCGTATATTCAACCGGTTCGAGCGCGGGAATACGAAGGCAAAGGGCAAGGGCCTGGGCCTATACCTGGTGAAGACGCTCGTACATGAGTTCAACGGTAAGATCTGGGTCGAGGACCGGGTGAGCGGCGACTACACGAAGGGCGCCAGGTTCGTGGTCATGCTGCCGGCGGTATGAGGTGAGGGTCTGAAATATGCGAAGAGATACGATAGGGATCGTTGAGGACGAGCCTGAAGTCGCGGACCTTTATAAGACGGTCTTCACGGCTTGCGGAATGTCGATATCGTTCGTCGCGGCGGATGGCCTTGAGGCGATCGAGTCGTTCAAGGCGAGCGATCCTAAGCCATTTATCATTATCATGGATCATCGAATGCCTGTAATGATGGGTGTCGATGCAATGAAAGAAATGCTAAAATTGAACTCCGGTACAAAATACGTGATCGTAAGCGCCGATTCGAGCATCAGGGATGAAGCTATCGGGGCAGGGGCGTCAATGTTCTTAGAAAAACCGATACAATTGAAACAACTTAGAAGTTGTGTCGATACTTTATTAAGGCAATGACTGGCCATGCGGCTGTTGTTTTACTATTTTATACACAATTATTAATTGAATTACTTGCTAATAATAAATATTAGCTATATAATGATACGTTGAAATTATGTAATTTAATGAGCCGGGGTTTTTTAAATCTCGCGGAACTTGGAGAGTTCACCGCGGCTGCCGTTGAGAACGATACCGTATCCTTTATTGCTACCTATAGTGATGGAAGCGTTTTTACGTGCAACCTGGCATTTTGCCGGCTTACGGGTTATTCCAAACAGGAAATAAGCAAAATGCGATGGCCCGAAGACTTTACGTCCTCCGAACATCGTGCCCGGGCCGTGGATATAATCAAAGGGATCAACTGTAATGTGGCACCCTACACGTATGAGCTGGAATTCGTTCGAAAGGACGGATCGCTTGTTCCCGTGGACATTTTTCTGCATATGTTTTGTGGTGAAAAAGGCGAAACACAATACTACTATTCTTTCATCACCGACATGACGGAACATAAGCGGCTGGAAAACGCTTTAAGAAAGAGCGAAGTGAAATACCGGGAACTCGTCGAAAACGCGAATAGTATCATCCTGAAAATGGACACACAGGGGAATATTACATTTTTCAATGAGTTCGCCCAGGATTTTTTTGGATTCGACCTCCCCGAGATCCTCAATAAAAATGTCATCGGGACCATCGTACCTATTACGGATTCATCCGGGCGAGACCTTTCGAAATTGATAAAGGATATTTGCCTCCATCCCGGGCGTTATATTAACAACGAGAATGAAAACATGCGAAGTAATGGCGAGCGAGTGTGGGTATCGTGGACGAATAAAGCGATAACCGATGATCAGAGACATCTCATCGGTGTACTCTGCGTTGGAAACGATATCACCGCCCTCAAGAAAGCCGAAACCGATCTAAAACGGTCGCGGGATGAATTAGAGATACGGGTAAAGGAAAGGACAGCCGAGCTAGAAAAGGTCAACAAATTTTTATTAGATGAGATGGGTGCCCGAAAGCAGGCTGAAAAAGGGGTCAAAGAAAGCGAGGAAAAATTTCGTACTCTGGTCGAAACCTCTCCCGTGGCAATATTTTTCCACCGTGGCGTAAGCTTCATCTATGCTAATCCCGCGGCGGAAAAGATCGTGGGGTATTCCTCCGATGATATCCAAAAGATGAAATTCTGGGACCTGTTCGCTCCCGGATCCAGGGAACTGGTAAAAGAGCGTGGTTTGGCAAGATTGCGTGGGGAGAATCCGCCCCCGAGCTATGAGGTGAGGCTGCAAACAAATGGGGAAGAAAAATGGATGAAGATCACTTCCGCAAGGGTCATGTATAAGGGCGATCCGGCGATCCTGACCATCGGCGAGGACGTAACGCAGTATAAGCAGGCCCTGGCGGCACTCCACGATTCAAATGAAGAGGCCGGGCTATACGTCGATCTAATGAGCCATGACATCAGCAATATTAACCAGATCGGCATGGGTAACCTGGAATTACTCAAAGATATGGTAGAACTGGATGAGCCGGGGCAAGAACGCCTGTCGAAGGCGTTAATGGCATTTAAAAATAGTTCCGAGCTCATTAGTAACGTTAAGAAGCTGCAAAAAGTGAAAAAAGGCGATCTGCACCTGGAGAAGATCGATGTCGGGCAAATCCTCGATCAAGTCAAGAATAATTACCTGACAGTTAACGGCCGGAGTATCACGATCAACCTGGAGTCGCAGAAAGGCTGTTATGTTTACGCGGACCGTTTGCTATACGACGTATTCTCGAACATGGTCGATAATTCTATCAAGCACTCTAAGGATTCAGTGTTTATAAACATCAGCCTTAAAAGTGTAAAAATAGGTGGCAATAAATTTTGTCGAATCTCTATTGAGGATAATGGGCCCGGCATAAATCCGGATCTAAAAAATAGGATCTTTAACCGTATGTACTATGAAGGTGGGATCATGCGGGGTAAAGGCCTCGGATTATACCTGGTTAAGATACTGGTCGAATGTTTCAATGGAAATATACTCGTAGAAGACCGCATACAGGGCGACCCCACGAAGGGGGCCAGGTTCGTGGTCATGCTGCCAGCGATAGAAAATTAATTTAATTTTTCTTTTTAATTTCTCAACGGAGCTGGAGGCTCTATCTCGGACATCGTTTATGAACACCCTTGGAGCCATGCGAAAGGGTAGATAGAAAAGTAGCGAATATATTTATAGAATGTTGAAAAAAAGCATTAAATTAACAATAAAAAGCAGGTAATATGAATTGGGGGTCCTTAACCGAAGCGTTCAGTAGACCGGGTTCCAGGAATATCCGGTTAGCATTATCTATCCTCTTCATAACGCTGGCAACTGTTGTCATCATGACCGTTTTCCAGGTGGCAAAAACTATTTTTGACCCGGACATGACAGTATGGGAAAGCTATGTGTATACCATACTTTTTGCCGGCCTGGTCGCACCACTGACTTCCTTGTTCGTGTTGTTAAGGTTCGAGGGATTGTACGAAAAAGTATCCCGGGAAAACGAAGAGCGCAGGCGTGCAGAAGAAGCATTGAGGGAGATCAAGGAGCGGTATAAGCTAGTCATCGCCGGTGCCCGAGGTGCCATCTGGGACTGGGACGTGCCTAATAAGCGCGTCTTCTACTCTCCGCAATGGAAGGCACTGCGTGGCCTCTCCGATGATGAGGCCACTGACCGGGAGGAGGAGTGGAGCAGCCGTATCCACCCTGAGGATGCCCCCCGGGTAATGGCCGCTGTTCAGGCACACTTCGAGGGCAGGACGCCCGTCTTTGCCGAGGAGTACCGTACTCTATGCAAGGATGGCTCCTGGAAGTGGATATCAGACCGGGGCATGGCCCAGCGCGATGCGCATGGCCGCGTGGTGCGCATGGCCGGCTCGGAAAACGATATCACCGAGCGTAAGCATGCCGAGGAGGCCTTACGGGATAGCGAGGCACACCTGAACAGCATTATCCGCGCCGTGCCCACGGGCATCGGGGTCGTCGTCGACAGGGTCATAACCGAGGCGAACGACAATCTTTGCAAGATGACGGGCTACACGAGAGATGAACTGTTAGGGAAAGACGCCCGTATTCTCTACCCATCCGACGAGGATTACGAGTATGTAGGCCGGGAGAAGTACGACCAGATCAATAAGTATGGTACGGGAACTGTGGAAACCCGGTGGCGTCGGAGAGATGGCAGCGTGATCGACATAATCCTCAGCTCGACGCCGATGGACCCGGGTAACCTGCGGGCGGGCGTTACGTTCACGGCGCTGGACATTACAGAGCGTAAGCGGGCTGAGGAGGCAGTGAGGGCGGCGGATATCCGGTTCCGTTCGCTGATCCAGAACTCGATGGATATCATTCGTATCCTGGACCGGGAGGGGCGTATTATCTATGAGTCACCGTCCTCGGATAATATACTTGGCTATCCGCCTGGCCATACTCTGGGAAGATCGCCCCTTGAATTCATACACCCGGACGACAGGGAACGTGTAAAGAACGCCCTGGGCGAGGTATATGACGGCAGGAATCCGGGGACGCCTACCGAGTTCCGTATCAGGAAAGCCGATGGCTCGTACCTGGACGTCGAGTCGACCGGTAAGAACATGATCGGCGTGCCGGGCGTGGACGGGATCGTGATTACGACGCGGCCCATCACCGAGCGTAAGCGGGCCGAGGAGGCGTTGAGGGTCGCTAAGATGCAGGCCGACCTGTACGTTGACCTCATGTGCCACGATATTAGTAACATGAACCAGGTGGGCATGGGATTCCTGGAGATGGCGCTGGATATGCTGGACCTGGACGAGGCCGGCCAGGAGATGCTGCTGAAGCCCCGGTCGGCCTTCGAGAACAGCTCTAAGCTGATCGACAACGTGAGGAAGCTCCAAAAAGCTAGATCGGGCGAATACCCGGACAGGGAGATGGATGTCGGAGAGGTGCTCGGGAAAGTGCAGGATTATTATTCAAGGCAGCATGGCCCGAATGTCACCATTAACTACCCAATGAATGGCGGATGCGTGGTGAGGGCTAACGAATTGTTATACGATCTGTTCTCGAACCTCGTGGGGAATGCCATAAAACACTCCAGAGCCCATCCCACCATCGACATTAACGTTGGGCCTGCTAGCGAAAACGGTCACGACTACTACAGGGTCACGATCGATGACCGGGGCCCCGGCATACCGGATGAGCTAAAAGATGTAATATTCGAGCGTAAACTGACGGGCGACATCAAGTCGAAGGGCAGCGGCATAGGCTTATTGATGGCGAAGGCTCTCACGGATAGCTATAAAGGCCGGATATGGGTAGAAGACCGTATTCCCGGCGACTCCGCGAAGGGGTCGAGGTTCGTGGTCATGCTGCCGGCAATAGAATAATAAGTGTGAATATCAAAAAGAGTTCAAATAATGATCAACGTATTGTTTATGATGATTTGCCATTTTTAGAAACCATCGCCAACCGGGAAATTTAATCGGGTAAATCTCGTAAATGAGCCATATTAACGATTATTTGGGAAAAGTACCGATAATAACCTATATATAGTTGGCGTGAATATTGATTTTAAAAAATCACCCTTACATAGGCCGATTTATACATGCCGCGCAGGCGCCAGAGGCATATCAAATGACCGAATTTCCGAAAAAATACGACCCTAAGGAAATAGAGCCCAGGATACAAAAATTCTGGGAAGAGAACCAGATCTTTAAGTTCGACCCGACGAGCAAGAAGCCCACGTACTCCATCGACACTCCGCCACCCACGCTGTCGGGGTACATACACATGGGGCACGTACTGTCCTATTCCCAGGCCGAGTTCGTGGCCCGGTACCAGCGCATGCAGGGAAAGAACGTGTTCTACCCGATGGGCTTCGACGATAACGGGCTGCCTACCGAGCGCTTCGTGGAGAAAAAGTACAAGGTCAATATCCGGAAGGTCGGCCGGGAGGAGTTCGTGCGGCTCTGCCTTAAAGAGACGGAGATCGGCGGCGCCAACTACCGTAATGTCTGGACGACTCTCGGCATATCCGTGGACTGGGGCCTCCTGTATTCTACCATTAATGAGCGCTGCCAGCGCATTTCACAGCGCTCATTCATCGATATCTTCAACATGGGCCGCATGGAACGGCGTAATGAGCCCGCCATCTGGTGCCCCCTCTGCGAGACGTCTCTCGCCCAGGCCGACGTCGAGGACTCCGAGCCTAAAAAGTCTTTCCTTAACACGGTCATCTTTAAAGCCGAGGATGGAAAGGATCTGCTTATCGCCACGTCGAGGCCTGAGCTGATATCCTCGTGCGTCGGGCTGCTCGTGCACCCGTCCGACGAGCGGTACAGGGCGCTTGTCGGAAAATCGGGCATCACTCCCATATTCAACGTAAAGGTACCCATCCTGGCCGATGTCAAGGTCGACCCGGAGTTCGGCACAGGAATGGTCATGGTCTGCACCTTCGGCGATAAGACCGATATCGACTGGTGGAGACAGTTCGACCTGCCCCTGAAGCTGTCCATAAACCCGAACGGCACCATGAACGACAACGCCGGCCCGTACAAGGGCATGACGCTCACCGAATGCCGCCGGCAGATCCTGGAAGACCTCAAGGCCGCCGGGCTCCTCGTCGAGCAGAAGCCCATCGAGCACGTCATGAACGTCCACGAGCGCTGTGGCACGGCCGTCGAGTTCTTCGTTACCCCGCAGTGGTTCATCCGCATCCTGGACATCAAGGACGAGCTCCTGGCCCAGGGAGCGAAGCTCAAGTGGTACCCGGAGCACATGAAGATACGCTACGACACCTGGATCAACGGCCTCAAGTGGGACTGGTGCATATCCCGGCAGCGCTACTTCGGCGTGCCGTTCCCCATCTGGTACTGCAAGAAGTGCGGCGCGGTCGCGCTTGCGGAGGACAGCCAGCTGCCCGTTGACCCGCTCGTTACGCAGCCGTTGCACCCGTGCAAGAAATGCGGCTCAATCGAGTTCGAGCCTGAGAAGGACGTCATGGATACCTGGGCAACGTCATCGGTCACCCCGCTCATCAACGCGAACTGGGGCGAGCCCGGCTCGATCATCGATAAGATGTATCCCATGAACCTGCGCCCGCAGTCCCACGAGATCATCCGGACATGGCTGTTCTACACGGTCATCAAGAGCTACCTGCACACCAAAACCCTGCCCTGGTACGACATCATGATATCCGGCCAGGGCCTGGACCCGAACGGTAAGGCGATGCACAAGTCCAAGGGTAACATCGTCGAGCCGCTGCCCTTCGTGCAAAAGTACAGCGCCGACGCTGTCCGGTGGTGGGCAGCGTCCGCCAAGCTGGGCGACGACCTCGCTTTCAAGGAAAAAGAGATCGTCTACGGCCAGAAGTTCATCAATAAGCTGTTCAATGCCTCCCGGTTCGCGTCCATACACCTGAAGGACTACAAGCCCCGGGAGCCTGAGCTGGAGCTCATCGATAAGTGGCTGCTGACCAAGCTGAACGACGTCATCCGCGAGAGCACCGAGAACTTCGAGCGCTACGAGTACAGCAAGGCTAAGTCGCTGACCGAGCAGTTCTTCTGGGGAGACTTCTGCGACAACTACCTGGAGATCGTGAAGGACAGGCTGTACAGGAAGGCCGAGAACGGGGAGAGCGGCCAGGCTGCGCTCTATACGGTCTACATGGCTCTCTTTAACTCGCTAAAGCTTCTCGGGCCCTTCATACCGCACATCACCGAGGACTTATACCAGCGCCTGTTCCGGGAGACCGAAGGCGCGGCGAGCCTGCACATCTCGCGGTGGCCCGAGGCCAACTACCACTGGTCCGATATCGAGGCGCTCAAGCTGGGCAACATGGCCATCGCCATGATCTCGAGCCTCCGGCAGTATAAGAACTCGCAGAACTTGGCGCAGAACGCCGTGCTCTCGAAGGTCATCATTTCAGCCAATGGACTGGACAACGATATCATGCAGTTCGCTGCCGTCCTTAAGGATGCGATGAAGATCGCAGAAATATCGTACGGCGTGGTAGAGCGGCAGGACGTCGTCTCCGTCATCGGCACTACCGAGATCAGTATGCAGATCGAAAAATAAGTAATGGGCCTTTTACGGGCCCATCATTCTCTTTTTATTATCGTACTACGGGCCTGGCAGGCGCAGCCGTCTTTCCGGATACCCAGTGGAACATCATTCCCAGCAGCCCGCCCCAGATGATCGCCGCGATCAGTGCGCTGATGATGCTTGTCGCAGTCAACGCCGTGGGCATTGCCCCTCCCGCGCTCAGTAATATGGGTATGAGCAGCCCGAATATGACCCAGATGGCCAGCAGGAATACGATGCCTTTGGTCACGGCGCTCGTCGTCGGGATCTTCTCGTATATCCCTCCGAAGATCGCTCCAAGGATGAGACCCACAATGGCCATAAAGAGTAAGAGCGCGATCATTGCAGTGAGCGATGCGGCCGCAAAGCCCGCGATGGGCATGACCCCGCCGAAGATGGACCGCACGTCAACGAACGCCACCAGGGACGCAAGCCCGATCAGCGCCAGTAATAAGGCCAGTATTCCCATTATCACTCCGGTTATGATCCCCGCAATGGCGCCGTCGCCAATATCATTTGTCGCCATAAGTATACCTCCCTTTCGCTTACCCGATAACGGCATATGGAGCCGTATTTTACTCAGGTTTCCGTATAAGCGTCGCTGTCTTTTCGGATAAGGCTTGTCCGCTTTTTTTGCAGGTCCGGGCAGTGGTTGCTTGTGATTTAGCAAAAAATAATGATACATACCCCTGGTTTAAGTTCGCGAAGCTGGTTAAGCCCGCGAAGACTGTTCGAGCCCTAAGACCGCGAAGCTTACGCGAAGACCGCGAAGACTTTCTTAAAGAATTAATTATTGATTTTTAGCCTTATTCATTTTAATATTAAATTATCTTTTAATCAATCTTTGCGGTCTTCGCGCCTGCTTAGCTGTCTTAGGGCTCGAACAGTCTTCGCGGGCTTATGCTTCTTAGCGGGCTTATATGACAATAGACAAGAGGATAAAAGTACTATTTAATAAAGAAAAATGGAAAAGGAGATAAGCTTTAGTACTTCCTGGACGCCAGCGCACAAACAGCGCCGAGGGCCACAAGAACCGCTACGAACGTGAAGCCCGGGGTCGCGGTCGGAGTGGCCGAGGCTGCCGGTAGTGTCGGCGGCATGGGGGTCGCGTTCATGGGCTTGCCGGTCTGGACCGTCCTGGTCGGTATGACGAGGCCGCTCAGGCCCGTTGCCGTAACGTCCTTGTAATAGGGGCTCGCCACGTCCGGATACTCGATCGAATAGGTCGCGTTCGTGGTCTTGTTCAGGTAGTCGAGCTTCGAGGGTATGACCCAGAAGCTGTAGTTGCCCGCGCCGGGGACGCTCATGTTAAAGGTGCCGTCGGAGGCCGGGTTTACCTTCGTGTCTATGTTGTCCGGGCTCCTGGCGTATATCGTGAGGTCGGTTACGCTCTTGACACTATTATAGTTTTCAGGATCGAACGCTATCGAGCCGCTTACCGGAACGTATGTCACGTTATCCGTCTGGTTCAAAGGGGCCGATGTGAGAGTCACCTGTGCGTACGAGGGCACTATTAAAGCGCCCGCTACCATTATTGCCGTTATAAATAATATTAACTGCATTTTAGCCATTGAATATCCCTTGCCATTATATTCTCTGATATACGAAATAAACTTTGTTGTCTTTTTGCCCTTATCGGGTTAATATTTTATGCTCATGCGTTCTAAGTGGGAATCATGAACGACCAGACGCGGCTCTTCCTGAAGAAGCGCTTCCGGGAGTACTACGCGGAACACCCTGTCCCGATGCCGCCCGGCTTTATGCAGCGGGAGTGGGGTTTCCTCTTCTACGAGGACATGCCCGATAAGTCCCGCCCAATGCAAATGCATCGGCACAAGTCGTTCAATAGCGCCGCGGAGCTAAATGACTATCTCAAAAGTATGGCGCCCCAGCATGCCTATCATTCGGCCGCCTACTACCAGTATCCGCAGGCTCCCACGATGCTCGAAAAGAAATGGCTCGGCGCCGACCTGATATTTGATCTTGATGCCGACCACCTTCCCAATCCTCCGAAGTCTTATGCGGGCATGCTCGAGATGGTCAAAGTCGAGATCGTTCGTCTTATCGATGAATTTTTGATCGATGATCTGGGCTTCAGCGAGAAGGATATGGATATCGTATTCTCGGGAGGCCGTGGATACCATGTGCACATTAGGGACGAGCGCGTGCGGACCCTCAAAAGCCCCGAGCGCCGGGAGATCGTCGATTACATACTGGGAACGGGGCTCAACAGCGACCGCATCTTCATTAAGGCAACGAAAGTCGTCGAGGGCTTCAA
This sequence comes from Methanocella paludicola SANAE, assembly GCF_000011005.1. Taxonomy (NCBI): domain Archaea; kingdom Methanobacteriati; phylum Methanobacteriota; class Methanomicrobia; order Methanocellales; family Methanocellaceae; genus Methanocella; species Methanocella paludicola. Next base: position 1,540,173 of record NC_013665.1, on the reverse strand, counting down.
AGGCCAGAAGACGACCGGGGTCTGGCAGATCGACGGGTTCGGCGACGGTCAGCCGGGATATGGCTGGAATCGCCGGGTCGCCGGGTATATCTCGGACAAGCTGGCCGATATTGGCCGGCTCGAGGATAAGGCGGCAAAAAAGGAGCTGAAAAAGTACGAGCTCGATACAGGGCAGGCGGGCGCGCTCCTTGAAATATCCCGAAGTACGACCGAGCTGGATAAGATAAGAAAACAGGGCAGGCTCGAAATAAAAAGCAACCTCAAGGGCTTCTTCAAGAACATGCTCGACGGGACGATCGACCAGTTCAAAGTCGACGTAGCGGGAAAAACCGACGAGCCGGTCACGGCGGACATCAAAAGACTTATACGGCTGCCCGGCTCTATACACGGGGGGTCGTCATTTGGCGTCATACCCCTCACCAGAAAACAGCTCGAAACATTTAATCCCCTTGAAGATGCCATAATATTTACTGAGTCGCCAGTCAGGGTACTGGTCACGAAGCCCCAGGAAGTGGAGATCAGGGGGAAGATATGGCGCGTCAGCGAGGGCGTCGGGCGGCTGCCCGAGAACGTCGCAATGTACCTGATGTGCCGCGGGAGCGCCGAATATGAGCCTTGAAGACCTCGTCATGATACTGACCAAGGAGCGGGACCTCGATGATCTGCAGGAGCTTGGCGATTCTTTCTACGATAATGCGGCCTCCTACATAAAAAGACTCGAAGAATCGAGGAATGAGGCTACGAACTACCGGGAGGCCGACATGCTGAGCGACGAGCTCAAGAACGCCCGCATGGTGCTCGAAGGCATATTCGACAGGCGCCGGAGCAAGATCATCGACGCCGCGCTTAACACGGCTTCGGGCATCCGCACGGACGTCAAGGGCCTGACGGCTAAAGAAAAGCCCATGTTCGACAGCATCGTTACTGCCCTGGAGAGCGGCAGAACTGATGTTCTGCTACCCATACTGGAGCCCGGCCGAGAGCCCGGCAGGGCACAAAATCCTTCGAAAAATATATTAGGGGAGACAACCAGTAAGGAAAAGCCTATCGAAAATTCTGTAATTCAAGATAGCAATGTAACCGAAGACCTTATGATGGTCAAAGTGCTCAAAGACATTCCCCGATTCGTGGGAGTCGATGGGCGGCACTACCACTTATCAGGCGAAGACGTGGTCGTTCTTCCAAAGGCGAACGCGCTGGTGCTGTGTAATAAAAACGTCGCCATACCCTTGCAAAACCAGCAGGGGAAGGGATAAACCCTATAAATCCATACGCAAAAAGGTGAATATCACATGAAGATGCCGAAAAAATACATGACGTATTGTCCGCATTGTAAGACTCACACCGAGCATGAGGTGGAGAAGGTCAAGAAGGGAAGGGCTTCCACCCTCACCAGGATCGAGCGCCAGAAGGCCAGGTCCTTTGGCATCGGTAACCGCGGCAAGTTCTCCAAGGTGCCCGGCGGCGATAAGCCCACCAAGAAGGTCCACATCAGGCTCAGGTGCCTCAAGTGCAAGAAGGCCATGGTCAAGGAAGGCTTCAGGACGCAGAAGTTCGAGCTCATAGAGGAATAAAAACCTATTAAGGTGATAATCATGGAAGCAACGAAGAGCAAGTTCCTCAAGGTAAAGTGCAATGACTGCCAGAACGAGCAGGTCATTTTCGGGAACGCGACCAGCAGGGTCGACTGCACGGTCTGCGGCAGGACCCTGGCCGAGCCCAGCGGCGGCAAGGCGGTCATCAAGACGCAGATCTTAGAAGTACTCGAGTAAATAGAGGTAAAGCAGCATCATGACTAAAGGATGGCCCAACGTAGGGGAACTCGTAGTCTGTACCGTAACGAAGGTCGTGGACTTCGGCGCGTTCGTCGCGCTCGACGAATACGATAACAAGGAAGGGCTGATTCACATTTCCGAGGTCGCCTCGGGGTGGGTCAAGTATATCCGCGACCACGTTCGTGAAGGGCAGAAGATCGTCTGTAAGGTACTGGACGTGAACCCCAAGAGGGGCCATATCGACCTTTCTTTCAAGGACGTTAACGAACATCAGCGCAGGGAAACGATCCAGCTCTGGAAGAACGACCAGAAGGCCTCCAAGTGGCTCCAGTTCGTCGCCGACGACACGAAGATCCCGCCTGCCGAGCTGGAGACGATGAAGGATACGATCCGGGACGAGTTCGGTAACCTTTACGCTATCTTCGAGGACGCGGTCAAGGGCGACATGCGGACCATCAATAAGCTTGGCTTCCCGCAGAATGTCGTGGACGCTATCCTCAAGGTCGCGCACGATAACGTCAAGGTCCCATCCGTGGATATTTCCGGATACGTAGACCTTATTTGCCCCGTATCCAACGGCATAGACATCATTAAGAAGGCGCTGAAGGCGGCGAACGCCGGCGATGCCGGGGAAGGCATCGTCGTCGAGATCTCGTACGTAGGCGCCCCGCGTTACCGCATAAGGGTCGTGGCTCCCGACTACAAGAAGGCCGAGAACATCCTCAAGAATACCGCCATACAGGCCATCGAGCAGGTCAAGAAGCACGGCGGCGAAGGCGAGTTCCACCGGCACATGGAAGAGGCAAAGTCCTTCCAGTGAGCCTTATTTTTAATTATTATGAAGACCAAGATGAAGAAGTGTGCGCAGTGCGGCACATATACGTTTAATAGTGCATGCCCGAAATGCGGAGGGAAGACTATAAATCCCGTCCCGGCGAGATATTCTCCTTTGGACGCCTACGGCAAGTACCGGCGCCTCGCAAAGAAGTGACTTTTTACTATGAACGAGACAACCGTCGTCGAATACGGCGAAAAGGCCCTGGACCGGCCCGTAATGGTCGTCGGGCTGCCGGGCATCGGACTGATCGGTAAACTTGTAGCCGAACACCTTATCGGAGAGCTAAAGGCCGAGAAGATCATGGAGATCTTTTCACCCCAGTTTCCGCCTCAAGTTAACGTGAACCCTGACGGGACCACGAAGCTGGTCAGCAACGAGGTCTATGCCTGGAACGGCGACGAGAAGGCCGCCGACATGCTCATCCTGGTCGGCGATTCCCAGAGCGTGACCAACGAGGGCCACTATGAGCTCGCGGGGATATACCTCGACATCGCGGAAAAGTTCAAGGCGCGCCGCATTTACACTTTAGGCGGATACGGCACCGGGAAGCTTATCGAAGTCCCGCACGTCCTCTACGCGACGAATAAGGCCGACATCATCGACGAGGTCAAGTCCTACGGCGCCATATTCAACGAGGGCGAGCTGTCCGGCGGCATCATCGGCGCCTCCGGCCTGATACTCGGATTGGGCGAGCTCCGGGGCATCGAAGCGGTCTGTCTTATGGGCGAGACATCCGGATACCTCGTGGACCCCAAGAGCGCCCAGGCAGTCCTCGGCGTTCTATCAAAAGCGATGAACCTGACGGTCGACATGAAAGAGCTCGAGGCCAGGGCGGCGGAGATCGAGAAGATCATCACTAAGATCAAAGAGCTGGAGCAGCAGCAACAGCCCGGCCCCAAGGAATTTACGGCGGAAGACAAGTACATCGTCTGAGCTGCCAACCATAATCTTTTTTTGCGCTTCTGAGCGAGTTTCGTTTTATCATCGAGAAACGTTCAGGCATCCGCATTTTTATACTGGTATTATAGAATCCCGATCACTTTACCGGGAGGTGAAGGCGAATGTGCGACACCTGCGGCTGCGGCAAGAAACCCAAGTAAAAATAATTTGCGGAGGGGCCCTTCGGCCCCTCCATAACATTACTTCTAAAATATCGAATCCATCTGAGTTCTTTTTAGCTCGCGCCTGCGCTTTTCCAGGAACCCGTATACGGCTCCGTGAGGCGCGCCGTCGATGAGCATGTTCAAAGCCTCGCGCACCGTGGCAAGCTGCTCCGAATCGCCGATGATGCTTATCGTCTTACCATAGACGGAGACCCGGGCGCCCGACATCTGCTCGATGACCTCGCGGGTCTTGCCGTTCCTCCCGATGATGCGTCCCTTAAGCCGCTTAAGGTCTGACGGCGAATCGGTCAGGTTCGACAGGTCGATGACGTCCAGGACCAGGTCCTCGTTCTCGAGAAGCTTGAGGGCTTTCTCGGGGCTGAACCCGCGGGCTACTGCCTTGATGACCTCGGCGGCCTTCAGCGCCTTAAAGGCGTCCGCCTCGGTCCCGATGACCACGGTCCCGCTCTCGCTGTCGACGTCCACCGTCGCGCCTGTCTTCTCCTCGATGATCTTTTTGATGTTCCCCTCGACGCCGATGATGGCGCCGATCCTGTCCTGCGGGACCTTGATGTGCTCTTGCATGATTATCAATCCTTTTTCAATATGTGGGCGCTTAACTCTTCTTCACTGCACTTTACGCCCGATTTCTTAAAGTACCTGACGATGTTTTTCACGTCTCGTGCCAAAAATTCTCGCGCCATGGGGTGTTCCAGCATTACCGCCTGTCCCATATCTATTATGACCGGTCTTTCCTCATATAGAAGTATGTTGTATTCGCTTAAGTCTCCGTGTACCAGCTTCGCCTTCTGGTATAGCAGGCGCATGTAGTCGGCGACGGTGTCGTATATCGGCTGCGGCTCTTCGAGCCGTACGTCCTTGAGCCTGGGCGCCGATACGCCGTCCTTTCCTATGAATTCCATGATGAGGATGTTTCTCTCGGAGATCATAGGCTCGGGTACTTTTACGCCGACCTCAGCGGCCCTCTCCAGGTTCCTCTGCTCCTTTTTTGTCCAGGCGAACACTATATCCTTTTTCGTGCCGCGCACGTTGGAGAAGCGGGGGTCACCGATAAGATAATCCTGCATCTTTTGAAAATCGCTGGTGTTAATACGGTATATCTTAATTGCCAGCTCCTTGCCATTCTCACCGATCGCATGGAACACGTCGGCCTCCTTACCCGTCGATACGACGCCGCCCATAGCCGTGATGATACCTTTACTGGCCAGCGTGTACAGGGTCTTCAGCGTAGGCGTGTCGAAGACTCCGCTCTCCGCTTTCAGGTCGCTGGAGTCCTTGATCTTAAAGTGGTACTCATCGATACGCTTATCGATGCTCTTCATTTTTTTATCGTGGTCCATAACTACGCCTTTTTACTTAACAGCGAACGCACACACATGCGCACGCTCTCTTCGGAATTATGCTCCGGCTTCCAGCCAAGCGACTTCATCCTCTCGATGGAGAGGCCCATGAAGGGCACGTCGCCCGCCCAGCCCCGGGTGCCGCCGGTATATTCGAGCTTAACGCCGTTCAGGCCCATCTCTTCTATTACGATCCGCGCAATGGCAGTGACATCGATGCGATCTTCCGAGCCGATATTTACGATGTTCACCGGGCCGTGCTCCTTTTCCACGGCGAAGAGCATCGCGTCCACGCAATCCCCGACGTGCAGGTAGGACTTTGACTGCCGGCCGTCGCCGAGGATGGTCAGCTTCGCCGGGTCCTTTTTGAGTTTTTGGATGAAATCAAAGATGACGCCGTGGGTGCTGCGGTCGCCGATGATGTTGGCAAAGCGGTAGAGCCACGAGGCCATGCCGAACGTGTGGCAGTAGGAGCTGATGAGCGCCTCGCAGGAAAGTTTCGACGCGCCGTAAAGCGATATGGGCATGAGCGGCCCGTAATTTTCGGGCGTCGGCACAACGGACGCCTCACCATACACGGTCGACGTGGACGTAAAGGCAATATTCTTTACGCCGAGCTCTCGCATGGACTCGAGCACGTTATACGTGACGATGATGTTCTGCTTCAAGTGTACTTTCGTATTTTCGGCTCCCAGCTTCACGTCGGGATTAGCGGCCAGGTGATAGACAATATCGGCCCCTTTCAATTCCTTTATGGCTCCGTCGCCCGAAATGTCCTTCTTGATAAAATTAAAGCGGTCATCGGGGAAGTGGCCTTCGATGAACTCCAGCCGGCCACCGGAAAGGTTATCGATGACCGTCACATCATGGCCCATCGCCAGCAGCCTGTCCGTCAGGTGGCTGCCGATAAACCCTGCCCCGCCCGTTACGACGCATTTCATGTGACTCTGGTATGGCGATGTACATTTAATAATCTATGGGTGATGGGCGATTGTGCCCATCCATGGATTGTACCGATCAATAGATAATCTATAAATAGTGCTGGAAAAGTACATTAACCTCAAACCATAAAACCAAACTTACCTTTAACGCCGGTATTCGACAATGAAAAATAAATCCCTCTTACTGCTCGCCCTGGCGCTGGTGTTCATATCTATCATAATGCTGGCGGCCTCGATAGACTATTCCAGCGGCCTCATAGGAGTCCGGTCCCAGCCCCAGCCCACGATCGGCACCGACATCAACATCACCGGGCAGTCGAACCGCACGGACGACGGGTCCACGTCGAATATCAATGACGATCCCTCTAAGAGCGATAACGGGCCCGACGAGTCGCTATCCAGTAACCTGGACCTTAACGATATTCTTAAACCCCTCAGCAGCCTGCCGGACATGCTCGAAGACCCGCCCGACAGCCTGCTCTTATGGATCATTTTGCTCATCCTGCTCATCTTACTGGCCATGATCGGCTATATTCTATGGCGGAGGTACAGGCGGAGGAAACAATCGCCAGTACTCGTAGAGGAAACGCATATCGAGGCGCGGCCCATGCTCGAGTATTTCGAGGGCGACTATAAGATCAGCTTCCCGCAGATCCGCGCTCCCTTACCCGCTATCTGGGGAGCGGGCGACAAGCTGAACGTCCTCATCCAGGATAAGGCCGGGAAAAACAACGATATTACCCTGTATGTCGACGGCAACGCCGTCCGGAACATCCCGATGGAAAGCGGAAGCGCGCAATTCTCGCTCGACCTGGATAAAGGCGACCATCGCATCAAGATAAGCCCGAAGAACGTCACCGAGGGCTCCTCGTGGGCGGACGTGCGTATCGTCGAATACCGGGAAGAGGTCGTCAGGATGTTCAATGAAATGTACCAGGGATACCGGTCAGGCCATAACGGGACGAACGGCGAAATGACGGCCCGGGAGCTGGAGATCGCGATGAGGCAGGGAATGCCGGAAGATATGCAAAAAAGGCTGGGGAAGACCATAACGCTCTTTGAGTATGCGAACTATAGCTTACACGACATCCGGCGGGGAGAGTTCGAGGAAATGTATATGTCGCAGGCGGGCCTTGTGCCAGCCACGGGAGGCAATAATGTCGATGTCTGACGGAACTAAGGCCATTGCAGTGCAGCAGGAAGAAATAGAAGACGGGGCCGGCATAAAAAGGGATATCCTGCTGGGCGTCATTTACAGGTCGGTAGCGCTGGCATTGTTCGCGGGTTTTGTCATCATCTACTTCCCCTCATCGGACTTCTTCTATCCGGCGATCTACGCCGCAGCCATACTGTACATAGGCTCTCTGGTCAGCATGTTCATCGCGGGAAAGCTGTCCCGCCCCATCGCTTACGCGTCAGTCGTGCTCGCTGTCACGGTATTCCTTGCGATGTCGCTGCCGGCGCAGGACATGTTCCCGTCAGTAAAGGGCCTGCAGATGCCTGTTTTGATAACCGGCATCATCGGGGCGGCCCACTGCCTGTCAAGGGCGTACTCGGAGTTCACGGGGGTCGTGACAAGGGCACTGCTCATAGCGGCACTGGGCGTCCTGTACTATTCCGCCTTCACGTCCGTCGACATGCCGGTTCTCTCGCAGTTCAGCATGCTTGCGCTCATAGCCTTCGTTTCTGCTGCAATTTACTCATTGCTGGGGATCCTGAAACGGCACAGCAATGAAAAGGTAGCATACGTCGGGAACCTCTTCTCGAGGATAGAGAGCCCCGTAGCAACGAGTATTATCGTCGCACTGGTAATGACCTACGTGCTGCTCGTCAGGCAATCCCTGGCGAGCCTCGGCTCTTTCGGGCAGGCCGTGATCGAGTGGGCGGCCCTGAGCGGGATCGTGCTTTTCATATTCATCAAGATACAGTCGGCGATGCTTGACGACTCGGCCCAAAAGCTGGAGGGCCGGACATGGCCTGCAGGCGCCTACTCCGATAAGGCCGAGCTGGAAAAGGCGACCTACGAGGTCAACTCGTTCGTCAACGAAGGGAAAAAGGAGGGGCTGGTCATGCTCATGGCGACGGCGCTGCTCGACAACGGCGTCCCGGCGGACACGTCCCGGTCCATTCTTTCGATCATCATCGACCATGAGGACGATAAAGAGCCGCCGGCCATGTTCAAGTGGGCCGTCGGGAACATCAATGAGGCTAATCGTAAAAAACGCTTAGAAGCGGTCAATGATATGACGGCCGCCATGGTATCGGCGATCGATGCCGCCGGCGATGCCGTAAAAAAGCATAACGGGCCTGATATGGTCAGGCAGAGGGTGTAAAGGTCATGGAAATCGACGAGTTTCAAACGTTATCCGGCCGTATACTGCGGGCGACGTACGGCGTGATCGTCGGCGACGGCATCGTGGTTCAAAAGATGCTATGTGCCGCACTTGCGGGCGGCCACGTCCTGTTCGAGGATAATCCCGGCCTCGGGAAAACGATGCTTGCTAAGGTCTTCGCTAAGGTATCGGGATGCGAATGGGGCCGTGTCCAGTTCACTCCCGACATGATGCCGGGCGACATTCTTGGCGCCAGGATATGGAAGGACGCCAGGACTGGCTTCGTCCTCGAAAAAGGCCCGGTGTTCACGAATATCCTGCTCGCGGACGAGATCAACAGGGCTCCCCCCAAGACACAGTCCGCACTACTGGAAGCGATGGAGGAGCGACAGGTCACCATCGAGGGCACGACTTACCGGCTGGAAAGGCCGTATTTCGTCATCGCGACCGAGAACCCCATCGAGCTCGAGGGCACATTCCCGCTACCCGAAGCCCAGCTCGACAGGTTCATGCTGAAGATGTCCACGGGATATGTTAAAACGGTCGAGCAGGAAAGTGAAATACTCCGGCGCCGCATCCAGTGGAGAGCGGACGACCCGACTGACAGGCTCGATAGTGTGGTCACCAAAAGCCAGATCATCGCCATGCAGGACCTGGTGGAATCAAAGGTATACGTCGACAACCAGATACTGGACTACGTTAGCAGCATCGTCAGGGCGACCCGGGAGCATCCCGCCGTCGAAGTGGGCGCAAGCCCGAGAGGAGCGCTCTCGCTATTAAAATTATCCAGGGCGTACGCCGCCATGTGCGGCCGGGACTTCGTCACGCCCGACGACATCAAGCCGTTCGTGTTCGAGGCACTGAGCCACCGCGTGATCATGGGCATCGAGTACCAGATAGAAGGGAATATCACGCCCCGGTCCATCATCGAAGAGATCGTCTCGGCCATCGAGCCGCCTAAAGGCTACGTGCGGCAGGGCTTTATTAGGCGATAGTAACCGGGGGGAACAGAATAGCGGCGTTTTCCGGGCATATGGTCGAAGAGGCGGGCTTCTTCCTCGCCTTCCTGACCATAGGCATCGTATTCGGCAACGATATACTGATGTTCATCTCAATAGTGCCCTTCCTCTTCCTGCTCTTCTCGAAGGCATATAAGGCACAGGACAGTATAAAGGCCGAGCATAAGGAAAGCATCATTAAAGCACGCCTGAACGAGACGGTCACCATATCGACGACCATAGAGCCGGACGGGGGCACGGGCATCTATACGGTCTCCGATCCTCTTCCGGACCACCTGGGCCTGAAAGGTGGAAATAACTTTCATGTTTTCTGGAACAACGGCAGGAAAGCTCCCGTAACGATAACGTACGATGTGGACTGCGCGAAACGGGGCATATACACCATAGGGCCCACGCACGCAGAATTTTTCCATAACTCCTGGCTGGAGCAGCCCGTATCCTGGACGGACGAGGACGCCACCCGCCTTATCGTCGACCCGGAACAGCAGCATATTAAAAAGCTGAGGGATCCCAGGCTTTTCTCCAGCATGCCCGTGCCTGTCGGGGCGGTCAGCAAGCTCGGGATGAGAACGACCGACTTTACCGAGATCCGCAGCTACCACCCAGGAGACTCTTACCGTACCATCAACTGGAAAGCCACTGCCCGTTTCTCAATGTCCGCCGACCCGAAGCCATTCGTGAACGAGTATGAAAAGGAAGGAAAAAAGACCGTATTCCTCTTCGTAGACGCCGGCGCATGGGCGGGGCGCGGCCCCGAGGCCGACCATGTTTTCGAGCATATCGCAAGGGCGGCATCGGGCATCGCCTCTTACTACCTGGAAAGGAATATGCGGGTAGGCGTATACGTATACAATTACGGCGAGCTTATCGTCCCTGATTCGGGAAAAAAGCAGGCATCACGCATACTCCGGGACCTGCTGGAGGTCCGGCCAGGCGGCACCACCGAAGGCGATAACAGCCTAAAAAGGGCCGTCAAGGAGTGCTCTGGCCACCTGATGGGCACGATACCACTGTTCATCGTGATAACGATGGCCGGCGGGAAGAACACGCGGGACATCATCGAGGGCATCAAGTCCATGCGTAAATATTCTCCGGGCGCAAAAATACCGCCGGTCACGCTGCTGCATATCAAAGGATATAGCCTCGAAGCCCAGGGGCCCTCCGGAGAGGCCGGTGCATCGCTTCTCGAGCTCGATAACCTGCAATATATCCGTATGATCAAGAAATCCGGGGCGCACGTCGTGCAGTGGGACCCGAGAACAGACAGCCTGAGCCAGCTTATGATGGCCGGTTTCGGGAGGCGGCAGCGATGAAGGGCAGCAAGAACGTGATCTCGACCGACATCGTCGACGTACTACCCACGGTCATCGTAATATCAATGATGGCCATGGCATTCCTGACTTTCGCATATAGCAAACTTTTCGGCAGCCTTACCGGTCTCCTTCATATGAGCGTACCGCCAACAGGCGATATCTTATTGATCTCGGTCGTGGTGGCTTTAGCTGCCCTGCCGCTGGCGTTCCTGAACGTCTGGTCGGGCACCATGCTCAAAGCCGTTACATACCTGGCATGGCTGCTTTACCTGCCCTCCGCCCTGTATTATTCGGGCATCGACGTCTTCAGGATACTCAGCATATCGGCGAACTTCAGCGTCTTCACCACCAGCCTGTCCTATACCATTATCGCCATCGCCGGCATACTAATGGCATGCGGAAGCCTGACGATGCGCTCGTTTGGCCGCTTAAGAAAAGCCCGTGAATATTTCCTGGCCCGCGGGGCAGATCAGTCAGAGACCCGCCGGGCATTTTTTCATAATGCCCTGTTCGTGATCAAGCTGATACTGGCAACGGGCGCGGCTACCATCCTCTTCGCATTCCTGGCGCCGACAATAGGGCAAAAGCTCCGGTCCACGTTCATAACAGCGAGTTCCACGTACCTGCTGGTCGTGCTGGGGGCCATCCTGCTCCTGGCGCTCGTATTAGTGCTATTCTTATGGCCCCGTAAAAATGGTGAAAAAGGATAAGATAAGCTATATTAAATCATTATATGAATTCACCATGAGAAAGACCAAGATCGTTTGTACTATAGGCCCCGCCTGCGACACGCAGGAAAAGCTGGAGGCGCTTATCAAGGCGGGCATGAACGTCGCCCGGCTCAACATGTCCCACGCGACGCACGAATACCACGCTAACCTCATCAGGAATATACGCTACGTTTCCGAGGCGCTGGACAGGCCCATAGGCATACTCATGGATCTCCAGGGACCGAAAATACGTATAGGCACGCTCAAGGAAAAGGTCATTCTCACGCCCGGGCAGCGCTACGTCATCACGACGCGGGAAGTGCCCGGCGACGACAAGGAAGTCCACGTGCCATTCAAAGACCTGCCGCAGTCAGTCGCCCCGGGGCAGACGCTGCTCATCGACGACGGCCTGATAGAGCTGACGGTCGAGGAGGTCAAGGGCAGCGACATCATCACGAAGGTCGTAAGAGGCGGAGAGCTCAAGAACAACAAAGGCATAAACCTGCCGAGATCGACCATCAAGGCCCGCTCCATTACGGACAAGGACATAAAGGACCTCATGTTCGGCCTCGACCAGCACGTCACCATGGTCGCCATGTCGTTCGTGCGGACGCCGCAGGACGTGCTCGACCTGCGCAAGATCATCGAGGACAACCAGGCCGACATACCGATCATCGCAAAGATAGAGAAGCACGAGGCCGTCAAGAATATCGACGGCATCATAGACGTGGTGAACGGTATCATGGTCGCCAGGGGAGACCTGGGCATAGAGATCCCCATGGCAGAAGTGCCCATCGTCCAGAAGATGATCATCTCTAAATGTAACGCCAAGGCCATACCCGTCATCACGGCCACCCAGATGCTCGACTCCATGATCCGGAACCCCATACCGACCAGGGCCGAGGCTACGGACGTGGCGAACGCCGTTTTCGACGGCACGGACGCGCTAATGCTGTCGGGCGAGACAGCCTTCGGCGAATACCCGATAAAGTCGGTAGAGACCATGGCCCGGATCGCGGAATACACCGAGGCATCATCCTATTATAAGCACGCGATAGCCGCTAAGACTCCGCACCCGTCGCTGTCCATAACGGATTCCGTAGCGTTCGCGACCACGGAAGCCGCACGAAACCTGAATGCCCAGGCTATCATCACCGCGACCCAGACCGGCTACTCCGCAAGAAAAGTATCTAAATACAAGCCTCAGATACCCGCATATGCCGTTACGAACAACAAGTCCGTCATCGACGAGCTGACGGTCTCGTGGGGAATATTCCCGG